>NZ_BAAGXO010000002.1:0-195456 GCF_054779795.1 Lysobacter rhizosphaerae | reverse complement strand
CGAAGGCGTGGCCAAGTTCGGCCGCATCGACACCCTGGTGAACAACGCCGGCGTCTTCACTGCCAAGCCTTTCACCGCTTTCACCGCCGAAGACTACGCGGCCAACATCGGCGTCAACCTCACCGGCTTCTTCAACATCACCCAGGCCGCCGTGGCGGAGATGGAAAAGCAGGGCAGCGGCCACGTCGTCAGCATCACCACCAGCCTGGTCGACCATCCCGTCGACGGCGTGCCGTCGGTGCTGGCTTCGCTGACCAAGGGTGGCCTCAACGCCGCGACGAAGTCGCTGGCCATCGAGTACGCCAAGCGCGGCATCCGCGCGAACGCGGTGTCGCCGGGCGTCATCAAGACGCCGATGCACCCGCCGGAGACCCACGGTTTCCTGGCCGCACTGCACCCGGTGGCCCGCATGGGGGAGATCAGTGACATCGTCAATGCCGTGCTCTATCTCGACTCCGCTGGCTTCGTCACCGGCGAGATCCTGCACGTCGACGGCGGCCAGAGCGCCGGTCACTAAGCGCTGGTCAGGTGTGTTCCCGGGGCGTACCCCGCCCCGGGTCCACTGCCTTGATCGGCTCGTCATCGATTCGTTCACCGTCTCAGAACGCCAGGCATCGCCGGCATCGCCGGCGACGCCGCGCAGCCACGCGACGTCTGGCATATGCGAACAACACGAATCACGAGCAAGCAGCCCGCCCGGAAGGTCGCGGCCGATGAGCGTCGGCACGACGCCGCGTCGCGATGCAATGCAATGAACTGGACAGAACTTTCATTGCATTCCGCGGAAGAGTAGCTGCCGAACGACGGGGATTCAGTGCCAGCACGCGGGCACACACAATGTTCTCAACGAATCACCTGGGTTCCATCGCGACGCACCAGAGCTCGCATGGCATCCGCAACCCATCATCTGCAACCAATGAAGGACAACACTTTGAACATCATGAACGACACCAAGTCATCCAACCGTACCTCGCTGCGCCTGCAAGTGGTCGCCGATGTGATCTGCCCGTGGTGCTACATCGGAAAGCGCAGCCTTGATCTGGCGCTGGATCAACTCGCCGCGCAGGGCGTGGACGTCGAGATCGAATGGCTCCCGTACCAGCTCAATCCGACCATCCCGGCGGAAGGCATGGACCGCAAGCAGTTCCGCACGATGCGCTTCGGCTGGGAGAACTCGCTGGCCATGGATGCACGCGCCATCGAGGCGGGCCGTCGTTTTGGCGCGGAGTTCAATTACCAGATCCAGACGCGCACGCCCAACACGGTGGCGGCTCACGCCCTCGCACGGCTGGCCTATGCCGAAGGCGGTGCGGTCCTGCAGGATGAGGTTATCGATGCGCTGTTCACTGCCTACTTCACCCAGGGCAAGGACATCGGCGAGAACGCAGTACTTGAGCGCATCGCCGAAGAGGCGGGGATGCAGCCGGGTGCCCTGCGCCGGTCGCTGTCGGCACAGGACGAGATCCGCACGTTCGACGCGCAAATCAAGTCACTCGGCGTGAATAGTGTGCCCAGTTACCTGATGGACGGGCAGCTGTTGTTCAGCGGTTCGCAGGACATCCAGGGCTACGTGAACCTCCTCTCGCGTGCAGCGGGCCTCGCAAGCTGACGCCTTGTCGAAGGCGATGAAGCGCTTCCGTCGGCGACCACGTTTCCAGACAGGACCCGCGTTGCGCGACATGCCAGCGATACGCAAACCACATCACACACGATCCACCAAGGCAACGAAATGTCCACCACCATCAATAAACCGACTCCACGTCTGATGTCCCGCGTCGATGGCGTGGGTCACTGGTTGGCCCCGCTCGGGCTGCGTCTCCTGTTGGCCTGGGAGTTCTTCGAAGCCGGCCGCGAAAAGCTGCACGGTGAGAACTGGTTCGCCGACTTGGGCGACAAGTTTCCGCTGCCGTTCTCGCTGCTTGGGCCCAACATCAACTGGACGCTGGCCACCTGGATGGAGCTCGTCGGCAGCATCGCGCTGCTGGTGGGCCTGGGCACGCGCTACGCCGCCGCTGCTCTGTGGGTGGTGACCGTTGTGGCGATCTATGCGGTGCACTGGCCGTCCGACTGGTCGAGCCTGTCCGAGCTGTGGCAGGGCTACGCCATCAGCAACGAAGGCTACGGCAACTACAAGCTGCCACTGATCTACCTCGTGATGCTGCTGCCGCTGATGCTCAATGGCGGCGGCCGTTTCAGCCTCGACCAACTGATCGGCGCACGCCGTACGCAGGTCGCTTCCGCCACCGCTGACAACACGGCCTGGGGCCTGGTGCTGTTCGCCATTGGCCTGACCATCTCGCCGTTGTTGCCGTGGGCAGGTGGCGTGCTGGCCGTCGTAGGCATCGTCCTGATGGCCTGGTCGCGGCGCCGTACCCGTGTCGCTGGTCTGCTCGCGTCGGCCTGACCATCCCGCGCCCCTACTTTCCACCCCGAATTTGCGCCGCATCCGCGGCGTGAACCCCGCACGGCGGCGCCGTGCACTGCAATCCCCCCCACTGGAGTAAAAGCAATGTCCCGTACCAACACCCGTAACACCACCATTGGCGCCCTTGGCGTCGCTCTCGCCGGCCTGGTTCTCAGCAGTTCCGCGTTCGCCATGCAGCCGCTGTCGCAGGGTTACATGCTGTCCGCCAGCGACACCGCAGGCAAGGGCACCACCGTCGCCAAGAATGCCGCCAAGCCGGCCGCCACGAAGAAGACTGCCGAAGGCAAGTGTGGTGAAGGCAAGTGTGGCGACGCCTCGTTCGCCAAGAACGACAAGAACCGCGACAACTTCATCGATCGCGCCGAGTTCGAAGTCGCTGCGCCGAACCATGAAACCCTGTTCACGCAGTTCGACGCCAATGGCGATCGCAAGATCTCGGAGAAGGAAGCCTACGACTACCTGAAGCGTACCTACGCCGCCAACGGCAAGAAGATGCCGACCGGCCTGTTCGCTGCGATCCCGAAATAAGCCACTGTCTGTGGTCATCCGCGCCCCGGTATTTCACGGGGCGCGCCCCCCTTTTTACGAGGACAGTCGATGCGCGCTACAGTCGCGATCGCTGACCTTGATGGATGGCGCGGTGGGTTTGCCCACCAACCCACTCGATCCCGCATCGGAGTCACGATCATGAAAACTTCACTCGAAACCTTCATCTACACCGCACACACCCACGTCACTGGGGGCCGCAACGGCCTTGGCCGATCCAGCGATGGCGAGCTCGACGTCACGCTCAGCAGGCCCGGCTCTGGCCAGCCTGGTACCAACCCTGAGCAATTGTTCGGCATCGGCTATTCAGCCTGCTTCATCGGTGCCATTCAGCTCGCCGCCACCGCGCGCAATGTCGCGATGCCCAAGGACGCATCCATCGATACGGAAGTGACCCTGGGCAAGACCGCGGCCGGCGAATACCAACTGGCCGTGAAGTTGAACGTCAACCTGCCGGGCCTGGACGAGGCGCTGAAGCGCGAGCTCGTGGAAGCCGCGCACCAGACCTGCCCGTACTCGCGCATGACGCGAGGCCACGTGGAAGTGGAACTGGCGGTTGCCTGAAGCCGGCACAGGTCGGCAGCCCTGCCGCCGCCTCGCAAAGGCGGCAGGGGCGGCATCGCGCTGCCGAACGAAGCCAGCATCGCGCTGCATGAGCGGCTAGGGTTCGAAAAGGTCGCGCACTTCAAGCAGGTCGGCTTCAAGCAGGACCGCTGGATCGACGTGGGGTATTGGCAGTTGCTGCTCGCCTAGTTACCCGCCGCGCTTGCTACGACAGTGGTCCAGCGCATCCCGATGACCCTGATATCGAGCATTGAATGTCGACCTGACGTTGTTGGATTTCGAACAGGTGGGCTGGCTGCGCTGTAAGTCAGAAAAATCAGACTTTTCCTATTGACGCGCTATATCCCCGTCAGCAGACTCGGCCCCGGAGCGTAAGAACTCCAAGCATAGCGGTACCCACCTCCGACAAATCGGTGGGTTTTTTGTGCCCCAAGGTATCCTTGGGGCGCAACCCAACGCAGTGCCTCTGCGTCGGGAGGGCGGCAGCCATACAACACCCGCAAGGGGAAAACTGCCCGCCGGCTATGCACGGTTTCTTACCCTCCCGACACCCTTGCGCCACACTCGTGGCGCAAGCTCTTAGGGTTGCCCGGAGTAACTCCGATGGGAAAGGCACCGCGCACCAATGCCACCGCGTGCATGGCATATCAGTTGCCCGAAGAGAAATACTGGGCGTTGCAACAAGCCCGCGATCACTTGCTGCTGCTCGCACGGTTGACTGAGCTGAGCACTACCGCCGGCGGCGAGGAGGTGCTGCTGTCACGGCCTGCGTTGGCTGATTGTTTTCAGCGTCTGGCTGGCGAGCTGGACGATATTGTTCGCGGAGTTTGGTGGCCGAGCCAATTGCGTACCAATTGTCCCCGTCCGCCCGACCCTTAGTGGCTCGCACGACGCCGTCATGCCCTATAGTTTGGTTATGCCGCCAGCTCATGAATCGCTCTCTTCAGCACTGAACCGCCTTAGCAATGACCAGATCCGGCAGGCCGGACAGAGATACACGCCTGGGATCGATCCTCAAGCACCCAATCTCCGTATCGAATCTCTTTTCACCGCGATCGAAAATGTCGCCTGCGGCACGAGCGCTCGGTCCAGATTCAAGTCGGTATTGGATGCTTTCTCCGAGGGTTGGGGCCGCGCCAAGCATTGCAGCCAGCACGTCGACGCAATTCAGGCACTGACGGACGATGCCGGCGCATTCCTGTCGCCGATGATGAGCCGCCTCCGTGCACGCGACGCAGCGGCAGGAGAAGAATGGTTCAGCCGGATCTCTAGCATTGAATCTGAACTATTGGCTGATTTGGACCATTGGCGTACTGAGGAAGCCAAGCTGCCACCCGACGGAGAAAGTGGCTACTCCTCTGCACATAACACTGTCCGCGGCAACATGCAGGCCATCGGTCGATGCCTGGCAGTTCTGCGTGATGAGAAGGAGTACATCCAGAGCTCAGCATTCAAAGTCCTTTCCGACCCGCTGCTCCTAGTAAACGGTGAGTGGGGGACGGGTAAGACACATCTAATGTGCGATGTTGCGCAAGACCGAATCAGTCGTGGCCAGCCAACAATTCTTGTTCTGGCGAAAAACTTCCAAGGGAGGGTTGCTGCAGAAATCTGCGCCCGCATTGAGCCAGGGCACACAGCAGCTGAATTATTCAATCGTATTGAGGCGCTCGCGAGGGAAACCGAAGAACGAGCGGTCGTCATTCTGGACGGCGTAAACGAAGGTCGCCGTCGTGAATGGCGAGAGGCGCTTACCAGTCTTCAAGCGCTGATCACTGAGCGTCCGAACATTGGCCTAATCGTCACCTGCCGAACGCCATTTGAGTCTATTGCCATAGCTCAGAGTGACCTTGAGAAATTTCACAAGGTCAGGCACCTCGGATTCGATGATCAGGAATTCGACGCGCAGGCAGCTTTCTTCCAGTACTACAGCCTGCCGCTGCCCGAAGTGCCGCTGTTGGACAGGGAGTTCTCTCGACCACTCACGCTGAAGCTGATTTGCCAATCGCTCCAAAACCTTACAGGTAAAAAGCTGGCGCAGGGATTTGCCGGTGTCGCCTCGGGGCAAAAGGGAATGACCTATATCCTCGAGTCATTCGTAAATGGCATTGGCAAGCCAATTGAGCTCGAATTCGGTCTAAAGGCCATGGGGTGCTGGCGACTGCTCAAGGGGAACGATCAAATTTCTGACAGGAGGCTCGCTGGCTTTGCGCCGTGCATGGCCGCAAGCCTGCGCGGCTATGTGCGTCCATCGGAGGCCGATCGCATCATCGCTGCCAACTACCCGGCATTGAGGCCTTCACAACGAAAACAGCTCCTTGAGTCTCTGCGAACAAATGGTCTCATCGACGAGGATGTTGTTTGGTACTCATCGAGCTCAGGATTCAGGTCCCGGGTTGTCTATCGGCTTCCCTACCAACGATTCAGCGATCACCTAGTTGCACGTCATTTGCTGAAAGCGCATCTCGATGTCTCTTCGGTGGCTGCAATCAAGCGCAGTTTCACGGCGATGTCGCCACTTGCACGGATATTCCGAATCTCCAGTCGCTACCAGCGGGCGTATGCTGAGCCTGGTTGGGCGCAGGCGTTGATAACCGAATTTCCGGAGCGGGTTGGAAAGCGACTTCCGCGCAAGCAGCGCGAACTCTATTTTGTGCTGCCAAAGCAGGCTCAGGACCTGAATGCCTACTTCGATCCCTTCATCGAAGGGATGTTCTGGCGCGACCCTGCAGCGTTTACCGAAGGGACTCGGGCCATCGTAAATCAGTATTTGAACGCCAGTTCAAGGGCGTGGGAGCGGATGGTCGACGCACTGGCTGCCGTCTCGACCAAGCCAATGCACCCGTACCACGCCAAGCGTCTATACGACTACCTGGCACGTCAATCAATGCCGGACCGTGACCTTCAATGGTCCGAGTTCCTTCGACGGAGGCACGCGTCCCCCACTATTCATCGGCTACTGACTTGGGCGGGGAACCTCAATGCCGCGAATATGACACGTCGCTCTGCGACGGAGCTCGTCGTGCTGCTCTCGTTGGTTCTGACAACTGTCAATCGGAGCGACCGCGATCTAGCGACAAAGGCGCTTGTTCTGATCGGAGAGACATTTCCTGAGGCGCTTTTCACGCACGTTGTGACGAGCCTTGGATTCAACGATCCATATGTTCCAGAACGCATGTTGGCAGCGGCGTACGGGGTAACTCTTTCCTTGGTTGACTCGCATGCGGCAGCGACTTTTAGACCTCTGCTTGGAGTTTTCGCAAAAACTATTTACCGAAAGATGTTCGGACCAAATGCCCGCTACGCGACCTGCCACGCCCTGACACGAGACTATGCGCTTGGCATCATCCACATGGCCCAACGTGCGAATTGCGTCACGCTACCAAAATCCGCCAGCCTAAATCTTTCGCCCCCATTTCCGAATGCGCCTTTGATATTTTTGAGTAATGGCACACCTGATTCTGCTGTGAAACAGGCCATTGGCCATGCTATCCATATGGATTTCGGAAACTACACAATCGGACGACTGATTCCGAATAGGGCAAATTACGACGACAAGAATCCAGACTATATCCGGACTAGAGCCAAGATCGAACGACGTATGTTCGATCTTGGTTATCGAGAGGGACGGTTCAAAAATATCGACAGCGAAATCGGCAATGCATCCTGGAATGCACGCGACGATAAGAAAGTGGATCGGTATGGAAAAAAATATTCGTGGATTGCCTATTTCGAAATGTGGGGCGAGCGCGAGGCTGTGAAGAAGCTGCCGGATTGGCGCCTTGGAGAGCGGACATCAGATTGCGGAGTTGACCCAAGTTTTCCGAAGCGCCCGCCCAGCTGGGCGCCACCTCTCCCGGATTTGTTTGGCGATCCAAGTGCTACTACCGAAGCTTGGGTTGAGGGTGGTTTCACTCCGAAATGGAGCCAATTGCTAGTGGTGCCTGAGATCAACGGACATTCGGGTGAGTGGGTGCTTGTCGAGGGGTATGTCAACGGCGTCGACGAGAGTCATGATCGAGAACTTTTTGCCTTCTTGCGCGGGATTTTTATCTCGCGCAAGGATGTACAGAAGTTCAGAAAGAAGTTCCTTGCCATAGAGTACCCCGGGAACAGCACCATCCCGGAAGCCGCCACTGAATACTATCTCTACGCAGGAGAAGCCGGGCGCAGGCGGAACTTTGCTCGGCATTTGTATCAACGAAATGGCCGATACCGTCGTCAAGTCAGGGAGACTTTCGATAAGTACGTGCGTGTGCGCCCCGAGACAACGTCGACCACTACGGCCCACGCTGAGTTTATTTCGAGCGAAGGAAGGGCGACAGCTAGTTTATTGGTCGAGCTGCTCGGCCCGATCCCCAAGATGCGGCACATTCCAGGTGTCCGCATAGAACTCCCGACCATTCAGTTTGGTTGGGAGTCGTATCATTCGTCCCAGAATGATTTCTCGGGGTTTGATTTTCCATCGCCCAGTTTGATTCAGCGCCTTGGCCTTGCCAGCAAGAACCGTGAGATTGATTTCTATGATTCGATGGGTAAGCCCGGGACCCTCTATCGAGAGTCAGGGAACGCATGGAAGGGAGATCGGCATAGCCTCTTTTATGTCCGTGCCGATCTGCTGCGGCGTTACCTGAGAGAAACGCGTCAAGTCCTTGTCTGGTGCAACTGGGGCGAACGGAACTGGCTGAAGAAGATGGAAGGCCATGATGTGATTCGTCTTCCAGCTAGGCAACGGATTTACCAAGCCTATAGCCACATTCATCGCTCATTCTCTCAATGGTCTGCCAACGACTCGAAGGTCGATTAGCGAACTTGTGTCTAGCGCACGCGATGTCCGCTTAGGTTGGAAGGGAGACATCGCACCCCGTTCAGCGACTCAGGGCGGCTCCGGTATGGGTGCATCCGATGCGAATACAGTGCGGTAGCGCATGCACAAAAAAGCCCGCGATCGCTCGCGGGCTTTTTTTGGTGCCGGAAGTGGGCATCAAAAAAGGTCAATCTACCTTGAAATAAAGCAATTTCGGCGAGGAGCTAATTTTTATACCCCCACAGGTATCCTCAACCGGTCGGGGATCGAACAACGCGCCAAAGCCCGCTTGTTGCCCCCCACACGCGCGGCCCGCTGGCGGCCCCCGGCGGCTGCGCGCCCAGCCGGTGGCGGACCTCGCCGACTGCGCGCGTTTTCGCCAACACAGCAGCGGCACCATCTACGGCTCCATGACAATGGCTGGGTGGCCCTCAGTGACCCGGGGACGCCGAAATGGCTGGCTGTAAAGCTGGGCTAAAGGCATACGGTGCCGCTTTCGCGTCACCTTGGGGATATCCTTCTCCCTCGACGGAGCCGCACTGATGGACGAGATAACCTGCGAGCGCGAAGTGCGTATGCGGTCTGAATCGACACACGCCAGTGTCTATGTCTGCTGCGAAACTGCAGCTATGTCTTCCGCACCCAGGGCGCGGCCCGCGATGCCCCAGCCGCCCTCTGCCGCTTCTGTCAGCAGCACCCACACGCGGTCTTGAGGAACAGCGCTGGAAGCAGCTACAAGTGTCGTCAGGCGAGCGACCGCATCCCTCTGCTTGTCGCGATCAAGCGCGCCGTGGGGCGTCAGAACTTGCACGCGGACGCAGGCGCCATCTCCGTTGACGTCTGCGACGAAAAGCACCTCGTGCACAAAGGCGGCGGTGTTCGCCCGAAATATCGGGAGGTCGGGCAACCGCTCCGCCGCCATGAGTTCACTGGCGGCTTCGCGAGCCAGGCGCGCGGGATCGGCAAAGATGCCGGGCGAAGCGTAGATGTCGATCATAGGCATGACAGGCAGCTCCATAAGTGGCGAGTGAAGGCTGGCCGGCAAAGGTCGGCGCTCATCCTCGCCAGTTCGAACGGAGATTGCTGGGCAGACTGGTCAAGCTTTCGGTCTGGAAGAAGGCGTTGACCTGAGTTTTATCGGCTGCCTAGGCGAACGTCCGCTTCTGGCCGATAGCGGATCTTGAGGTTGCATTCTGCGCATGCCTAGGCACTTGCTTACGCGGGACCAGTTCCCACCCACGCCTGTCGCCTCGCACGCCTAACGGGTGGCTACCTAGTTTCGAATGGGCGGCGTGATCATAGCGCGGCCAGCAAATGCTTAATGCGCGCTTCGGTAGCGTCATAGGCGCCCTCGCCGTAGTGGCGATAAACGATTCGGCCGTTGCCGTCGATCAGGTACAGCGCCGGCCAGTAGCGATTTGCGAACGCATTCCAGGTCCCGTACTCGTTGTCCTGCGCCACTGGGTAAGTGATGTCGAAGCGCTTCACTGCATTTTCAAGGTTGCCCAGAATGCGCTCGTGCCCATACTCGGGCGTGTGCACCCCGACTACGACCAGGCCCTTGTCCTTATAGCGTTCGTGCAATTGCTTCACATGCGGAAGCACATGGATGCAGTTGATGCAGTCATAGGTCCAAAACTCGACCAGCACGACTTTGCCGCGCAGCTTCGCCATTGTGAGGGGGCTGCTGTTGATCCAGTGGTTGATCCCCGTGAACTCCGGGGCCGTGTCGGATTCGAGCGCGATGCCCTGGGTCGGCTCCAAGGGGTCGTCCTGGGCGCCACTGGTGCACGCGGCTGCGAGCAGACATGCGGCAAGAACACTGATGGTGGGCTTGATCATTTCATGGTCCTGTAGAAACGGAAGGGAGCCACTGCGTTGCCCAGGCAATGAAGGCGACGTCGTAGTGGAATAGTTGAAGCACTGCGATTCGGGGGCGCGTTGGGATGGGTTTGTTTGGGCCTGTGCCCGAGGTGGCCCACCCCTGCCCAAGCGCGGCCGAGGGGAGCGACAGCGTCAAGAGCGGGCAGGGGCGGGCCGAAGATGTTTGGTCGGGGAGCCAATGAGTGTTGACCCGAGCCCATCTATGGCGTGGGTCAAGCGATGTCGTCAGGGGACATAAAGGGATGCGCCAGGCGGCTGCCAGGGCGTGTCAGCGCCGGGCTGTCTGAAGCCCTGTCACTTGCGTCGTGGCAACGTCCAGTCCGGCCGAATGAAGTGGCATGTGTATCCGCCTGGATAGCGTTCCAGATAGTTCTGATGCTGCGGCTCGGCCTCCCAGAATGGGCCCGCGGCAGCAATCTCGGTGACGACCTTGCCGGGCCACAGGCCGGACGCATCGACGTCCGCGACGGTGTCTTCCGCGATGCCCTTCTGGGCGTCGCCCAGATAGAAAATGGCCGATCTATAACTGGAACCCACGTCGTTACCCTGACGATTCCGCTTGGTTGGGTCGTGGATCTGGAAGAAGCACTCCAGGACTCGCCGATAGCTGATCTGATCCGGGTCGAACACTATTTCGATTGCTTCGGCGTGAGAGCCATGGTTCCAGTAGGTCGCGTTGGGAACGTCGCCGCCCGTGTAGCCCACGCGCGTGGATACAACGCCCGGAATGCGCCGCAGGAGGTCTTGCATACCCAAGAAGCAGCCGCCGGCCAGAACAGCGGTTTGGGTTTGTGTCGTCATGATCATTCTCCTGAGTATCTGTTTGGTGCGGGGGAGGTGGCCGGCCCAATGAGCCGGCCACTCCGTTTTGCCAACTACTTAGCGCAGGGACTTGAAGGCCGCGCGGACTTCATCGGTGAGCAGCTTCGGCTGCTCCCACGCCGCAAAGTGGCCACCCTTGTCCACCTGGTTGAAGTGGATCAGGTTCGGGAAGGCGCGCTCCGCCCAGCTCCGCGGGGTCGGATACAGCTCGTCCGGGAACACGCTGACTGCGGTCGGGACCGAGACGTTCTTCACGTTGAAGAAAGTGCCCTTGTTTTCCCAGTAGAGGCGTGCCGCCGAAATCGCCGTGTTGGTCAGCCAGAACAGCGTGATGTTGTCTAGAACGTCGTCGCGCGAAAGGCCCTCAGTCCGACCGTCGAACACGCGCGCGATCAACTCATAGCTGCGTGCATCGTGGTCGAGCAGATAGGCCGCCAATCCGACTGGGGAGTCTGCCAACGCATAGAGCGTCTGCGGACGCAGGCCCATCTGGTAGGCATAGCCGATGCCCTTCTTGTAGACGAAGTCCAGACGCTCATAGGCGAGCTTTTCATCAGCCGCCAAGTGCTCCGGAGCCGGGGCGCCGGTCTGAAGCGCGCTGGCGATATCGGCCGGGACCACGCCGGGCATACTGGTGTGGATGCCAAGCAGCCCCGGCGGCGGCGCCTCGGGGGTGCCGTCGCGACCGCCGGCCAGCATCTCGGTGATGATCGCGCCCCAGTCGCCGCCCTGCGCGACGTACTTGTCATAGCCCAGTCGGTTCATCAGCTCGGCCCAAGCGTGGCCGATGCGCACGGGATCCCAGCCTGTCTTCGTCGGCTTGCCAGAAAAGCCGAAGCCCGGGATCGACGGAATGACGACGTCGAACGCGTCGGAAGCGCTGCCACCATGTGAAGTGGGATCAACCAGCGGGTCGATGATCTTGATCTGCTCGACGACCGAGCCCGGCCAGCCGTGGGTGATGATCACCGGCATTGCGTTCGCGTGCTTTGAGCGCACATGGATGAAGTGGATGTCCAGCCCATCGATTTCGGTGATGAAGTGCGGGTACTGGTTCAACCGTGCTTCGATCTTGCGCCAGTCGTAGTCGTTCGCCCAGTAATCGGCGAGCTTCTGCATGGTGGCCAGTTGCACACCCTGCGATGCATCGGGAACGGTTTCGCGTTCCGGCCACTTTGCGGCGTTGATGCGGTCGCGTAGTTCGATCAGATCCGCTTCGGGAATGCTGACATGGAACGGTCGGATGGCTTGGCTGGGAGTACGTTTCGTCATAGTTGAAGCTCTTGTTGATTGAAAGACAGCAGCGACGGAATCGCTACCGGCGGTCGGTCGAAGGGATTCTTCGACCGACCGGTGCTAGCAACTCAGTCAGTGGCGACGTTCGGCGACGTCGATGCTTCCGTGCGCGGCCGTGGAGTTGGGCAGAGCTCGTGCGATGAGCGGTCTGCTCGCTGACGTCCTGGCCGGGCCAGACACGTGGACGTCATGGGGGCCTCTGGGTCAGGCGCTGCCGTTCCGGTGACGGTGGCATGGTCCAGTCGAGGCGGACCTTTGTTGCAGGGGGGGCGGCAGATTGCCGACGGCGATTGAATCGCTTATCGCACGCGCTCACATCGCATGCGAGGCGCGCATATTACGCAGCGAGCAGGGCGCGTCAAGCCTTGTTCGTCTGAACAAGTTGAGATGGCGTTCATCCTATTAACCATTCAGCAATCAGGTATAAGAACGCTTGCGACCTAATCGCATGCGCGTCATAATAGCTCGATCAGATCAGGTTGAATGCAACCATGAAAACGAGCGAACGAGCACGCGACGCCAAGCTGGCGGACTCGCCGTTCTTTGCCGCCTGATCGCAGGTTGTTCCGAGCTTTCCCGGCCACGGCCCTAGCCGGTAGCGATCACCTGCCTGCCACCTGCAGCGAATAGCCGGGGGCACCCAATACCTTGGTATCGATACCAACGTGCAATAGCCGCTGCGCGGCCGCTTTGGTGTGATCTGCCGGTGACTTGGCAACTACGCCAAGGAGCTGGGTCCAATCGCCGCAGCGTGATAGAGCGATGGGATCCACCTAAGACTCGGCATCCGCCAAAGGAGCCTGTATGTCGAAGGACATCCCTCCCGTATCACCGGTCCGGCGCAGGCTGTGCGGCACGGCGGCGGCGTCGCTCGCCGCCGCGCCGTTCGGCGCGCTCTTCTTCCCGGAAAGGACAGCAGCCATGGCTCAACATGCAGAAACTACTAGTGCCGGTGCCCCCACCGGCATTCGCCCATTCCATTACAAGGCGTCGGATACCGACCTCGCCGACATGAAGCGGCGGATCAAGGCGACGCGTTGGCCAGAGAAGGAAACGGTCGACGACGACTCGCAGGGCGTGCAACTGGCAACAATGCAGGCGCTTGCAAAGTACTGGGGCGACACCTATGACTGGCGCAAGGTCGAAGCACGCCTTGAGGCCCTGCCGCAATTCATCACTAACATCGACGGGCTCGACATCCACTTCATCCACGTGCGTTCCAAGCACGAGAACGCACTGCCGATCATCATCACGCATGGCTGGCCTGGTTCAATCATCGAGCAACTGAAGCTCATCGGGCCGCTGACAGATCCAACGGCGCATGGCGGAACGGCCGCCGACGCCTTCCATGTTGTGATTCCATCGATGCCCGGCTACGGGTTCTCGGAGCGGCCGAGCACAACCGGTTGGGGACCAAAGCATATGGCGAAAGCCTGGATTACGCTGATGCAGCGGTTGGGCTACGACAAATACGTCGCACAAGGCGGCGACTGGGGCTCGTTTGTCACCGAGTACATGGGCGCGGAGGAACCGCCGGGATTGCTCGGCATCCACGTCAATCTGCCCAGCGTAGTGCCACCAGATATCTCGAAGGCGCTTGCGACCGGCGCACCGCCGCCCGCCGGTTTGTCGCCGGATGAGCAGGAGGCGTTTGACCGGCTGCGTTTCGTCTATTCAAAGGGCGTTGCTTACGGCTACCAGATGGGTCTGCGGCCGCAGACGCTGTACGGACAGGCGGATTCGCCCATCGGTCTTGCGGCGTACTTCCTCGATCACGACCAGCGCAGCTATCGACTGATTTCGCGCGTTTTTGCAGGCAAGAGCGAGGGTCTGACGAAGGACGATGTGCTCGACAACGTCACGATTGCGTGGTTGACAAACACATTCGTCTCCGGTGGTCGCTTGTACTGGGAATTCAAGGAGCCATTCTTTGATATCAAGGGTTCCAAGGTGCCGACCGCCGTGAGTGTGTTTCCAGACGAGTTGTATCCGGCGCCACGAAGCTGGAGTGAGAAAGCCTATCCGAAGCTGCTCTATTACAATCATGTCGCAAAGGGCGGACATTTTGCCGCTTGGGAGCAGCCGCAGATACTCACAGAAGAATTGCGTAAGGCATTCCAATCGCTGCGCGCATGAGGCTCAGCCGAAGGTGAACGCGAAGAGCTCGACGCCACGGTCAAGGAACAGTATTTCCATCTCGCGGTCTTTGACTGGTACTTGTTGGCGAATTAGTTGATACATCCTGTACTCGGACACGATGCCGGCACCGTCGGCATCGATGTCCGAGCCGTGTGACGAACCCGGCGGCTTGCCGTCGATGTGCACGCGGATGCGCACGGGGGCGTCCATCGACGACCCCATCACCAGGTGCAGATCGCGCGCATGGAAGCGATAGAGCACGCGCGTCCTGCCCGCGTTTGAGCGCGCCTTCTCCTCCTTGATCGTCCAGTCGCCATCGAGCGCCCATTGGTTGTCGAATAGTCGCGACGGCACGCTATAGACGTGCCGCTCCGACTGCACGATGCCCCCTGGCGAGGCGAACCGCTCAGTGCGCGTATAGCCGGTATAGGTCTCTGGCGACTTGAGGTTCGGCCAGTCTGCGGCCGCTTCGGGCCCTTCCCCGATTATCGGCGCGATGGCTGCGTCTACATTGCGTGCACCTGCTTCCTTCAGCAGCGCCTGGATCGCGGCCTCTGCCTTGTCGTAATCCCCCTCGCCAAACTGCTGGTGGCGGATTCGTCCCTGTTCATCCACAAGATAGAGCGCTGGCCAATACTGGTTGTGGAACGCGCGCCAGATCGCATGCTGGCTGTCGATAGCGACCGGGAAGCCCAGGTCCATCGCGACCGTGAACCGCCGCACACGCTCGGGGTCCTGTTCGAACGCAAATTCCGGCGAATGTACGCCGATCACGACGAGACCAGCGTCCTTGTACTTCTCTGACCAACTACGCAGATAGGGTGCGGTTCGCATCCAGTTTATGCATGTATATGTCCAGAAATCGACAACTACGACCTTGCCGCGCAACGTGTTCGCATCGAGCGGTTCGGAGTTGATCCAGCCGGTGGCGCCGTCCAGCGATGGCATGGTGCTTTCCACGAGAGGGAGCTCCTTTGGCGGCGATGCAAACGGCCGTTGGCCGCTGCCTTCGCACGACGTGCCGAAACACGCAATCGCGAGACCGAGCACGATAGATATTAGCGAGGCGGCCGTGTTCATGATCTTTCGCAACAAACTACAGTGCGCCCGGGATGTCTATTGGACGAAGGTATTTACTGTGCACCTGGTGCCATTTGGCATGAAAAAATCACGTGCAATCGCTGTGGATGTGGCGCACTCTCTCGACGCGGTTTAGATCTCGAGATTCGACATGCAGGTGGATTCCGCTCATCTCACGCGAGATATGCATATGCTCGCGCAGGGCGGTATTTCGGCTGCCTTAGTGGACGTTGCGCCAGATGGTATTCTTGCGATAGACGAGTCAGGCCGCGTCGCGACAGTGAACGTAGTGGCCGCGAGATTGCTCGGTCATGCCTGCGCGGATGTCGAAGGCCAGAACTTCATCGAGCTACTGCGTCCTTCGGTGCGCGGTGATGGCATGGCGTGGTTGCGCGACGTCGTGAGGCAGGGTGGCTACGCCGACGTTTGTGCCCTTCGTGCCGATGGTGCACTGGCTTCGCTTCAGCTCGCGGTCCGCGCTATCCGAACCGATGGTCGCCTAATGCTCGCATGCTATTTGCGCGAAACCCGTCGCCGAAGGCGTGACGATCCCGATACGACGATTGCGATCAGGCGCGAGCAGCGCATCGGTTCGCCGGACGAACCAGACGTGATAATGCATGCTGCTGTCGAACCGATCGTGTATGTTATCGACGGCGATGCGTCGATACGCGCTTCGCTTTCGAGGATGCTGCGGCGCTTCCAGTGCAAAGTGGAAGCATTCGCCGCTACGCATGCATTTCTTGCGCACACGCACCCTTGCGTTCCGGGTTGTGCGATTCTCGACGTAGAAGTTCCCGATCTGGATGGAATGGCCCTGCAGGCACGTTTAGCGACAGACTGCGCATCGCTTCCTGTCATTCTTATCGCCAGCCACGGCGACGTGCCAACGAGCGTGCGCGCCATGAAAGCGGGAGCCTTTGAGTTCTTCGTGAAACCGTTGTCCGAGCACGCCGTGCTGGCTGCGATTCGCGATGCGATTGCCTTTAGTGAGTCGACGCTCGAGCGTGCGCGACAGCGCCTCGCGCTCGAGGCCAGATATATGTCGTTGACGCCGAGGGAGCGCGACGTGATGCGCGGCGTAATATCGGGCCTATTAAATAAGCAAGTGGCTGCCGATCTCGGCATCAGCGAGATCACTGTGAAGGCCCACCGCGGACGGGCCATGCGCAAGATGCAGGCGCATTCGCTAGCGGAGCTGGTAAACCTTGCCGGGGCGCTGGGCCTGGCGTCGTCGCTTACGCACTGATCCGCCTATCCGGCGAGCTCCAAGGACGGCCCTCTCCAGGGAGTACAGATCTCGTGAATAAAGTCATCGAAAAAGCGAGCGCTGCTGGTGCCACCGCGATCCACCCATTTCAGTTCAAGGCGTCTGATGCCGATCTGGCAGATCTGCGCAGGCGCATTGAAGCTACGCGCTGGCCAGATCGGGAGACCGTCAACGATTCCACGCAAGGGGTGCAACTGGCGACGATCCAGAAGCTCGCACGCCATTGGGTGACGCAGTACGACTGGCGGAAGACCGAGGCCAGGTTGAACGCAGTTCCAAACTTCATGACCAGCATCGATGGCCTGGACTTTCATTTTCTGCATGTTCACTCAAAACATGAAAATGCCTTGCCGCTCCTCGTGGCGCATGGTTGGCCCGGATCGATCATCGAACGAATGAAGATCATCGGACCACTCACTGATCCTACCGCGCACGGCGGTGCGGCCTCCGACGCGTTTCATCTGGTGATTCCGTCGATGCCTGGCTATGCCTTTTCCGGGAAGCCGACTACGACCGGCTGGAACCCTGTCCGCATCGCCGCCGCATACATAGAACTGATGCAGCGCCTCGGGTACACGAGGTACGGCGCATCTGGCGGCGACTGGGGGGCGATCATCGTCGAACAGATGGCGTTGAAGACTCCGCCGGGCCTGGTAGGCGTCCACACCAACATGGCCGGCGTGGTTCCGCCAGAGATCGACAAGGCGCTATCGCGTGGCGACCCGCTCCCTGCTGGCCTGACCGATGAGGAGCAGCGCGCGTGCGACCAGATTGCCTTCGCCTACAAGCACATTGGATATGCGCTGTTGATGGGCGACCGGCCACAGACGCTTACCGGCTTTGCAGATTCCCCCGTGGGCCTGGCGGCCTTCATGCTCGACCTTTACCCCAAGCGTTACGAGATGCTCGCGCGCTCGATCGACGGACAACCGGAAGGGGAGACGCCCGATGACTTCCTCGACAACATCACGCTGTCCTGGTTGACCAACACGGCCATTTCCAGCGCCCGCCTCTATTGGGAAAACAAGACCCCGTACTTTTCCGTCAAGGGGGTCACCATCCCCGTGGCCGTCAGCGTGTTTCCCGATGAGCTTTATGAAGCGCCGAAGAGTTGGTCCGAGAAGGCCTATCCCAGGCTCGTGCATTACAACAGGCTCCCGAAGGGCGGCCACTTTCCGGCTTGGGAGCAGCCTGAGCTGTACTCACAGGAAGTCCGCGCGGGGTTCAGGACGTTGCGGATGCAGTGAACCAGGATTGCTCCAACGCATGGAGGCGCGAGCGGCCCTCGCCCCGGTATTGGCTGGGTCAAAACCCTGTAGGTCTCGGCACATGACTGTCAACGGATTCGATCTGGGCTCCGCTTTGAACATAGTGACCACCGTCGCTGTGGTGGTCGGAGTTGTCTTTGCCATGGTGCAGCTTCAGCACGGCGCGCGCACACGCCGTGACCATGCCGCCGTCGACGTCGTTCGGACGGTCCAGACGCAAGAAGTGCGTCAAGCCATGGCGACTATCCTGATGCTGCCGGACAACGTTTCTCCCGAAATGATTCGCAACGATCCGAAATTGCTCGCGGCGGCTCTCGCGGTGGACAGCGCTTGCGAAATGTGGGGCTGTCTGGTCTACGAGAATGTTGTCGACCTTCACATGCTGGATCGGATGGTGGGCGGTTGGGTCAGGGGCTCATGGCGCAAGCTCGGCGGATGGGTTGAGGCGGAGCGTCTCGCCAACCGCAATCCCAATATTGGTGAATGGTGGCAGTGGCTATACGACAAGATCGAAGCGGAGCCGGATCCGAGCAAGGCACTTGGCGCACACATCACGTATCGCGGCAGGTGCAAGTACTCCGAGAGTCGGATGCCATCTGAACCAATGCAGATTCTGGGCCGAAAGAAATCATCAGCCGGTTCGATCATCCAATCCAAAGCGAAGGAGGGACTCCCCCATGTCCAAGACTGAAACCATCTTGTTTACCGGCAAGACCCATACTGCTGCCAGCCCTCGCACAGGCGAGGCGCGCGCCGCCCATGGCCGTTTGGACATCAAGACATCGGCGTCCGGCTCCGGCACGAACCAGGAGCAGGTATTCGCGGCCGCCCTGCCGCATCCGACAGCGGAGCAGTTGTTCGCAGGCGCATGGTCGGCGTGCTACTACGGCGCGATCGGAGTGGCTGCCCAGGAAATGAAGTTGAAGCTCCCGTCCGATCTGGCCATTGAGATCGAGGTGGATATGGTCCAGACGGGTAGCGACTACTTCCTCCGGGCACGATTCAACGTCATCGTGCCGGGGGAGGCCCGCGAAGTGGCAGAGGCGCTCGCGCACAGGGCCCACGAGATCTGCCCCTATTCGAAGGGCACTAAAGGCAACATCGACGTAGACGTTAACGTCACTGTCTAAGTGAACCGCCGCTTACAAGGAAGTGGAAGTGGGTACCGCCTGGAGGTGCGCCCGAACGGCGCGCGCGGACTCACAAGGTACAAAAAACCCCACTAAGCGTGGGGTTTTTTCGATCGTCCGGGGTTCGTGGTACCCCTTGAAACCGTACTGTGGTGCCGGAAGTGGGACTCGAACCCACACGCTTTTAAGGGCGGCGGATTTTGAGTCGGGTCACATAGTTACCGATAGTTGCTGACCCCTATTGACATCAATGACTTGCGAGTTGCTTTGGGTTGGCAGCGGTAGTCAATTATTGGGCGCGTTGTCCCAAATTTGTCCCGCAAACGAGACCGCGTTAGGCTGAGCACCGGCGCTTGCGCAATGTGGGCGTCCAGGGGATTCGCAGGCCAACGACGAAGCGGCTAGCCGCTTCCGCCGCTACGAGGGGAACGTATGGCAATGAAGCGCGCCACAAAGAATGCTGTGCGGAAGGCCGGCGCCAAGAAGGCCGTGCGGAAGGTCGCCGCCAAGAAGGCCGTGCGGAAGGTCGCCGCCAAGAAGGCCGTGCGGAAGGTCGCCGCCAAGAAGGCCGTGCGGAAGGTCGCCGTCAAGAAGGCCGTGCGGAAGGCTGTTCCGAAGGTTGCCGTCAAGAAGGTGGTGCGGAAGGCTGCCGCCAAGAAGCGCACGCGTATTCCTCCGCTTCGTCGCTAACCATGACCGACGAACGCTCAGAAATTATCAAAGAGATCAGCGCCGAACGGTCGGCGGCGAGTGCGGCTCTTTCAACCCAAAGCAAGACCATCGCGCTAGGCGTGCTCGCCATAGTTTGGCTCCTGCTCGGCGGTACGCAAGCAACGTTAACTGCGAAATTCGCCTGCTATGAGAAGCCTTTGCTGTGGGTCGCGATCATCTGCGTCGTCAGCCTTGTCTTGGATTTCTTGCAATACCTTTTCAGTCTTATCGAATCCCATTTTGCGTTGAAACATACGTTGGATTCGGACGACGTCGACGAGGCAGGTTGGGAAGAGGGGCATATTCTCAGGAAACTAGCGACCGCCTGCTTTGCGGCAAAGCTCCTCACCGCAGCCGGAGCGGCCTTTTGGCTTCTAACAATCATGCTAAGCGGCCTGGCGTGACCACACCGCTGGTAATGATCACGCGCCGCTTTTTGGATTGGCTTTGGAATTAGCCGATGTCTGACGCATCTGACAAATTCACACGCGACCGAATTCTTGCGGCGCAGGCGATTCTGGCGAGCATATTTGCGTCGCAAAAGGCGTTGCGTGCTCTCGCCCCAGAGTATTCATGGGCGGGTTTGGGCAACCTTCTTGGAGACTTCGGCGAGCTTCTTGCCACGGATCACTACAACCTCCAAAAGGCACCGCCCGGCTCTGGAGATTTCGATGCACGAACCGTTGACGGGCAATCCGTGCAAATCAAGACAAACTTTGCATCAAGTCAAATCGGGTTTCGAGGGCAGGCTGACTTGTTACTTGTCCTTGGTATCCGTCATGACGGATCGTGGGAAGAAATCTATTACGGCCCGTATGCGCCGATTAAAGAATTGTCGCGATTCTCTGGGCGAGATAACAAGCACATGATTGCCGTCACCAAGCTCAAGGCGCTGGTGGCTGCTAATACTTCGATCAAGACGAAGCCGCTTTGCGGCTTGGCTTAATTCAGGCGCTAGGGCGCAATGACAGCGATCAGTATTCCAGACGCAGTGCAGCAAATGCTTCAGATCATTGAGCGGCTATGCAATGCCTATCCGCACAAGAGGTTCACGCTTGATGGTCGCTTAGTTGGAGACATCGGCGAGATCCTCGTCGAAGAGGCATATGACCTCAAACTCTTCGAGGATCTCCGGAAGCATCATGATGCTGAGTGTCCTGATGGTCGCCTTGTCCAGATTAAAGCGACCATGAAAGATCAACTCACTTTCCCAGCTGACCATATTCCTAACTACTACTTGGGCATAAAAGTCTGCTCTGACGGCACGTTCACTGAGGTTTTCAATGGCCCCGGCGCAATTGCCTGGCAAGGGGTCAAAAACCGTGGGCCAGTCAAGAATAACTTGCACGGCATATCCGTCAGCGCACTTTCTAAGCTGCAAGCCTCCGTTTCAGAGTGCGACCGCATCCCGTTGCGCCCTAGCAAATCATCGAAACCGGAGCCGCTTTGCGGCTCGTCTATCTAGGGCGTCTGTCACATGGGGAAACTCGAAAAGCGAGCCATTTCATTGAGCCTCTTTGCCGCCTGCTTCGGCATTGCGTGCTCGATCTGGTTTAGGAACTGGGAACACTTCGCGCGATCTGGCTCCCTCGTTACTGTCGTCGCCATCGCATTTGCCTCGCTTGATCTGAGAGAGCGGATTAGAAAGGCTAACTCCTTCGTTGATGAGCAACTCCAGATCGCCCGGGGCGGCCTCATTAAAAAGGGGCGGCACCAGGGGTTGGATCAAATCGATGTCGATTTGGCAGTCAAGCGATTTGAATCCGAAATGCGTGAAGAAGTTCGTGATGCCGCAAGCAAGGCGAGCAAGCGCATCTTGTTAGTTGAAGTCACTTTGTTCGTCGTTGGCACGCTTATTTGGGGCTACGGTGATATCGCGGCCAAGTTTGTTCTGCCGGACTTTCGAGTCTAGCCAGCCTCTTCAGATGTGTGGGAATGGAGTGTGCCTCGTGATTGATTTGATTAACCCCATAGCCACTTTAATTGCGTCCTTTGGCGGTGCGTGGGCTGCCTTCAAGTTGCAGTCTGTAGATAAAGCCCGGGATGTTCGTCGCACAAACATTGTGGCAGCGAACCGCGCACTACTGACGATGATGCAGCAGGCGAACACACTGAAGCTGATTCAGATAGAGCAGATTGATCCGCATCGCGAGTCTCGCGGGCGTCATTTTTCCATTCGTGCAACTCTTCCCCATGAGCTCGACACGTTTCGTTTCGATTTCAAGTCGCTAGATTTTTTGGATGGTCCGCACGAACAACAGCTGTTATTCGAACTATCGGTAGAAGAGCGGCGTTTCATCGAAACTCTTCGCGCCATTAATGCACGCTCTGAGCTTCTTCTTACTGAGGTAGATCCAAAGCTAAATGCTGCTGGATTTCTGGATGGTGGTTCTTACAGCGGCGATGAACTAATGGGGGCGCTCGGGCAGCCATTGTGCAGCAAGCTCAAACGCTTGACTGACGATGTGGTCTTTCATGTTGATAAAACAAATGAATCCATCATCGGGTTGAAAGGCAAGTTCCGGTCTCTGGCAAAAGCGCGCTATCCGAGCGCGAAGTTCGTGGACTTTGATTTCCCGGTGTCAGCACCTGTCCTCTAAGAACTCACTCAAGTCCGCGGCTCGACTTAACTCAGGCGCCAATTTACTTATGCAAGCGATTCGCGAAGGAATACCTGCGTCATTCATCCAGTATGCGTGCGGCATCCTCGCGGATACAAATAGGGGAATTAGCGGCTCCACTATTGTTCAGGCCACTGCCGCCTATGCGGTGGAGTACGACGTTGACTTGCCGCATCCGACCTATCCATATGATGCGTCGAACAAGCGGACGGCTCTCTACGAGAACCTGATGGCCTTCTCGCCATCTCAGCAGTATCGAATCATCAAGGAGCTTTGTGACCATTCTTCGTTCTCGCTCACTCCTTCATCGGAGAGGGTCGCGCTAAAGGTCAAGCTAATTACGAAGTACAGCCATCTCGACCCGAAAGACACACCGTCCGAGGTGAATGAAACCCTGGTCGAGGAAACAAAGCATTGGCTAGCTGGGCATCCGGATTCATTGTCACTCTATTCGCAGGCTTTGGAAAAATATGATCATGGCGCCTTTCATAGAAATCTTCTCGATGACCTGCGTCTTTCACTAGAGAAGCTGCTGCGCGACATTTTCAGCAATTTCAAGTCGCTGGAAAACCAAGTTCCTCACGTGGGGCAGCACATTAAGAGCAAAGGTGGTTCGCCTGAGCTTGCCAATATGTTCGTGAAGCTTCTGGACTACTACACCAAGTACAACAACAGCTATGTCAAGCATGACGACGCAGTTATTGAGGAGGAGATCGAGTTTGTCCTTGAGATAACGTCGTCATTTATGAAGCACCTAGTTCGGCTCACTGGCAAAAGCTAGCACATGGAAATTGTCACCAAGCTTGACGCAGCTAAGCGTCATCTCGATCTGGCTATCAGACTCTTTTTCGAGGAGCGAGATGCCTTGGGCGTTCATACCGTGGCTGCAGCTGCGCAAGGGATCCTCAGGGATATCGCCAGGGTGGAGGGCGCGGATCGCCTGAGCATCCTTCATGATCATCCTGACATTCGGCCAGAGCGCAGGAAGGATTGGATCACCGCGCTGAACGCTCCTCGTAATTTTTTTAAGCACGCCGACAATGACCCTGACGGAACACTTGAGTTTGATGAAGAAGATAACGTACTGGTGCTCCTTGACGCGGTGCTCCTCTACGGAACTGTTGCAAAGGAGTATCTGTCGTCCGCCAATGTCTTCATGGGGTGGTTCACTACAAGACACCCCGAAATGCGCGGCGCAATTTCCGGCAACCAGATCGGAGACTTCGCGGTGAGGAATGGCTTTTCGCCGGATGAAAAGGGCCGCTTTGGGGAGTTGATCGATCAGAGGCTGCTATTCGAGCGGCATGAAAGCAAAACGGAAGCAAAGTGAACGCTCGCCAAAGGCGAAGCGTCCATTGTTCGATCAACACCGAAAGGAGGGCCGCTGCGGTTTCGCCGTTGCTCGTGGAGCACGCGTCTTGGGCACTGCCAGGCTACTGCGTGCGGCTTGAAGATCAAGGGCGAATGAATCGGCGTCGTGTTTGTTTTGACCCACCGGTGTTCAATTCGCGGCCCCGCAAAATTCACGGGGACGCGCGGTCGCCGTCGAAACATCGGGCACTTTTACTCCCCCCCCCCCTACCGCGCGAGTGACCGCTTTCGACCCAAAAGCGGACGCCTGGCACATCCCCGCTTGCCGGCTATACGCCAGCTTGTTAGCCGGATGTCGCGTCGCTAATCTGCCGCCTGATCAAGGGTTGCGCGGGGTCGGTCATCGCGCTGCCACAGATGTATAACCGGACCTCGCGGTCCGTCTAATCGGTAGTTGGATTGCATATGAAAGTTTACGTCTCTCGTGGAAGCGTGGCAGCAGGCGACGACATCAGCGCGCCGAATTCAGACTTGATTTCCGTTCCTGACGGCACGCCGTTGGAGCAAATAATTGGGGGCATCGCCAAATCTGGATACTTGCCAACTATCACAAGCGGTCAAGCGAGTTGGTCGGTAACTTCCAACATACCAGTGGCGATAGTTGCTCAACAATGGGCTGAACCGCGCATGTTTTTCTTGTTGCATGGCATCAATGATTTGGACAGTAGAGATGGCGTACTTCGCCTCTACTTCAATTATCACGCCCAAGTAGATCCAGAGACCGCGTACAAAATGCTATGGGGGCTTCGGCTAAATGCAATCTAACAATTCATTCGAGCCGAAGCCGCTTCGCGGCTCGGCTTAATTCAGGCGTTAGGCAACAGAGAAAGTACATGACCTACTCAATATCTATATCCACGCTTGTACTGGTGACCATCGGATCACTTCTGATTGGCGCAGTAGCCTATTGGTTCAAACGCAGAAATGATCGCCGCGGCATTGTCGATTATCGCCCCCACATTGGCATTGGCATATCGGCAATTTTCCTTGTCCTACTTGTCCCGACAATGGCACATGATCGGGTCGTTCTCACAGACACCGAACTACGTCGGATGAAGGGATTTTGGTTTTGGCCCGAGACTGAGACCCTGGCGCTTAAGAACGTCTCTTCTATTGAGATAACGGACAGCGTCAGCCACGATTTCCGCGGCAGGACACGGCACAGAGAAATCTGGATTGCCACCTACACAAACGGAACCAAAGCGGAAATTGAATCTGGCGACCTAATGAAAGCCTCAAAGAATGACATCATGGAAAGACTGAGAGCATCTGGCATCAGGATCTACTAATCGGGCTGTTGCCCAACAATTCATTCAGGCCGAAGCCGCTCCGCGGCTCGGCTTAATTTAGGTTGGTTCGCAGACCAGTCCATGCCAAAAGACACATTAGTTGCTGCGATCGTCTTCTTCGGGCTTGCAATCGCCTTTGTTGCAATCGGGGTAAGGGATATTCGCAATGGGACGACAACATTCCCATCGCCGCATAGCCGCAAATCCATTGCCCGAGTTACTTTGCCGACGGATTTCTGGGTCTGTGTCACGTTGTGGTTCGTTTGGGCGGCCGCATTTTTGTTTTTTGCCTTCCGCTTGCTTGCGGCCTAACAATTTATTCAAGCCGAGGCCGCTTCGCGGCTCGGCTTAATTCAGGCGTTAGCGCCCATGTGGCCATTCAAGAAGAGACAAAAAAGCCAACCCACGGGCTCATTCCAAGAGTTCATGCGCACTTACGCGCCGCCCGAGCCTAAGCCCGTAGAGGATCCTTTTGACGTTGAGACGGTTTGCCCGTTGTGCGCGGACCTGTTCCCGCCCGACGCTGTCCCAAAGGCGTATCCCTTCTGCCCGGACTGCTCCAGCGAGGGCATAGACTTTGAGGTGCAACCCCTTAAAGATTTCCTCGGTGGTAAGAGCGTGGATGACTTTGATGACATGCTCACCCGCTGGGAGTCAGCTGAGGGTTTCCGACCCGAGTACAAGCTGATCAAGTCAAACCGTATCAGGCATCTCAAGGCGCTCAAGCTCGCTGGGCGCTAACAGTTCATTCAAGCCGAAGCCGCTTCGCGGCTCGGCTTAATTTAGGCGTTAGGCGTCAATTAGGAGACTTAATGCGTTCCATCATCGTGCTTGCCCTACTAGCGTCATCGTCACTTCAGGTCGAGGCACAAACATCTGCCAAACCTGAAATTTATGCTTTAGATTCTTTGAGCGACCATACCGCCCGAGTCGGCACAAGCAATATTTTTGTGTATCAAACAAAAGGCGGAAGCCTGGGGCAATTTTTGCTGGGCGGCGCGCTCCTCAATAGTCGCGCAATGACCCGGCAGTCTGAGTCCATTGCAAACAGCATCAACAGCGACTCTACGGTGCAAGAGTTCGGATCGATTGAGCAGATAGTTGAGGAAAAGGCCGCAACCAATCTCATCAAAGAACACGCAATACTTCTCAGCGTTGATTCGGACGGAATCACACGCGCCACCTCGTCGTGCATGCGCAAGACGGGACAGAGCGTGGGATCAACTATTTCTATCACTTCAAACCCACCGTGCCAAATTCCGAGCTTCAAACGGACAGCGGAGCTGCGTTCTTTAAGGCGATTCAAGAGGAGGCGCCCACAGCCATAGATGGTCTTGTCGCCACACTAAGCTTTCCTCTGAACTCAGGCAGCCCCACGAAAGCATCGTCGGACTTCATGCGGATCTATGGAAAGATCAAGATTCCGTTCAAAGGGGAACGATATGCGGACATCGGCGGACTTAGCGTCGTTAGAATTGACGGCAAGCCTGGCGCGATTCGATTTGGCTTGATTGATGGCGTTCACCTTTTTCACGCCTCGCAAGTGGAGTACAAGTGAAATTGACGCCTAACAATTCATTCAAGCCGAAGCCGCTTCGCGGCTCGGCTTAATTCAGGCGTTAGGCCGCATAAGGAGCAAGTCGCAATGTCCGCAAAAGCAAAGCTACGCAGTGCCCTTCGAGCAATCGAGGATGCGACGTCCGCATTGAGACGAGCCAGGGACAATGCAAACGATGATGGGCAGCATCAAATTCGCCGCGCTCTTAGCGAGCTAGATGACGCTGAGCGGTACATCAAGCGAGCTATAAGTGAGGCTCCAGATGCCTGACACTCGGCTGCGGCCTAACAATTCATTCAAGCCGAAGCCGCTTCGCGGCTCGGCTTAATTCAGGCGTTAGGCAGCAGAGTCAATGACCTCGAAAGCCGAACAAGAGCGCCGCAAGGCCATAGTTCGTGAGATTGCCCAACAACAGCGTGCTGAGGCGATTGCCTCAATGCCCATCTCACAGGATCAGCTTGCCGGGCTGTTTGATTACTTGGATAGCGCACTGTCGGCTGGCTGTGACCACTCACTCAAGCTCACGCGGCACTTCCTGCAAGCCAATGGCTTGCCTGAGGCCACAATTGTTCCTTGGCTCGGCCAGTATGGCGGCTACTGCGATTGTGAGATTCTGGCCAACGTGGAGCAGGAGTGGGCGCGGTGAGCTGGCTACTGCCTAACAATTCATTCGAGCCGAAGCCGCTTCGCGGCTCGGCTTAATTCAGGCGTTAGGCTCCGCCCGATACAACGTCATTTGCCGAGAGGAAGAGATGAGCGGCACTGGTCTTTGCCTTGACTGCCAAGTTGGCTATCACGCGCCCTTCGAGCGATTTGAGCAGTTGGCCGTTATCGCTGCCGGGCCGGTCTTTCTAAGGCGTTGCAATTTGTGCGGTTCGCTCTGGCAGGAGACGCTCCACGACGCACGGCGGGTGACTTCGGCTGAGGCGGCTATGATCTTTCCAGGCTACGCGGCCCAAGACACCGGGCGTGACGCCTAACAATTCATTCAAGCCGAAGCCACTTCGCGGCTCGGCTTAATTCAGGCGTTAGGTGCTATGTACATTCGTCGTCTATTTGGGATTGACCTATCAGGCAAGCTGCGCGCTTGGGCACGTCGCTACAACGGCGATACGCGTCTTTTTGATTACACCACTGTCTGGTGCTATATCACGAAATGGAACAATGGCACTGCAACGGTAACCGCTGCCGCCTACTGTAGCGATCCGACTGCTACCGGCTTGGACATGCAGCCAATTGCTCGCTTCTATTCGTCACCTAGTCTCCCTTCGCTTGATGAGGCCGAGCGCCACCTGAGCGTCGAGGTAAGCTATGCCGCGATTAGGTTTCCTGACACTTCGTTTTACCGCAAATTGGATGGCCAAGATCATATTTGGGCTAATGGTCGCTGGGCGCCTACATCAACAGTGCCATCTCTTCGGCGCTGTGGGGGATGCGGGTTCCAGACCGAAGAGGCGTTTTGCCCTAAATGCGGCGAGCCCATTTTCTGAGGGGCGTGCCTAACAATTCATTCAAGCCGAAGCCGCTTCGCGGGTCGGCTTAATTCAGGCGTTAGCCGCCCATGAGATATCTGCTGCTCCTGATAGTCAGCTTGGGAATCTCGGGTTGCACGCCATCCGGCGCATCCGACCCCCTGTGCGCAGCGATTGCCAACCCCGACCGTTACGTTGGCAAACGCCTAACCCTCGCGGGTCAAGCGCAGATGCACCAACACTCCAGCACGCTCCGGAGCGAGGCGTGTCCGGACAAGAGCCTCCTTCTGAAACTCGACCCAAGCGACAGCTCCGACGTGTCAAAGGGCAAGCTGTCGCCTGCCGGAGCCTTTTTCACTGAGCTAGCCCGCCGGCAGGCGTCTTCTGTCATGGTTTCTGGGCAGATGATTCGCACACAAGGGGCGGCCGTTCCTTACGCACTCGTCGTCGAGTCCGGTGCGCATAGTCACTAGCTGGGCGGCTAACAATTCTTTCAAGCCGAAGCCGCTTCGCGGGTCGGTCTACGTCATCCGAGGCAACTATGGCCCGGATGACGCTGGACCCTAAGCGGGGTAAGGCATGTCAGGCTCGTAAGGCTTACGTAAGGCAGCGTAAGGCAGCGTAAGGCAGCGTAAGGCGCGGCCTTTACATGGTCGCGCAGTGGCACGCCGCGTCCCGCGTGGACCTGTTTGCCGCGTGCGCCACTCTGGTTGAAGCGAGGCCGCTGGCGGCGGCCCAACAAAGCGGTCAACAGTTAGCGTTGTTGACCGTGTTCCAGGTGTCACCGCGTCACCGCCAGCGTCACCGCGTCACCGCCAGCGTCACCGCGTCACCGCCAGCGTCACCGCGCGTCACCGGGAACGATGACGCGTCACCGTTGCGTCACCGTTTCGTCATCGGGCACGATGACGCGTGATCGCCATGTCACGCCATGTCACGCCATGTCACGCCATGTCACGCCATGTCACGCCATGTCACGCCATGTCACGCCGCTACATAGTTATGTGGCGTTTGCGGCTTCCTCGCCAACCATCGTCGATCGTTGCAAACTCCAGTCAACGATTGCTGCTGCATGCCAGGCCAGAGCGTCAGCGGGAATGCTGACGCACGGCTGATGCTACACAGACCACGGTATTTATTAGGCGTGTTTTCTAAACAGGTTAGTAAGGAAGTTCGGGGGGCGTCCGCGCCCCTAAATCGGAACGTCGTTGCCCTCAGAACGGGATGAGCGCGTCATCAAGAAGCGACCTGCGTGCGACGTCGGCCTTGGGTTGCACGCCTCCCGACACGAACACCGGCCAGTACGAGTTGCGCGTTCGCTGTCCAGGGCGCTCGACTTCAAGGTAGCCGTGACGCTCCAATCGAGTAACGCAACGCTTTACCGTCCGCCGATCAAGGTTGGCGTGCGCGGCAATCCGGGACGGCCCCGGATACGCTTGTCCCATCGGATCGACGTGGTTCAGCAGTACACACAGCACCGCGACATCGCCACGGGAAAGGTCGGAATCGCAGCATGCCTTCGCAAGCAAAAACCATCGATCCAGCAGGGTGTAGCGCGGGTTGCCAGCGGACTTTCGTGCGGGGCTAGTCATACATCGACTCCCGGCGGAGCACGGTGTCCAATCGCCTAAGGGTCACGGAAACTTCGTGGGCGTTGCGCAAAGCGTCTTGCAGGCGCTCCGGGTCGGCGACCAACCCGAGCCAACGAACGTCCTTCGAGAGGCTACGCAGGAGCGAGGGCAGCGGGTTGTAAACGGCTTTGATCACATCTTGCGCGGTTGCAGGCTGGGTGGGGTTTCCAGTCATTTATGCGCGCTCCCCGACGTGGATTTCGGCAGGGTTTTGCTTCTCGACCCATCGATTCAGGCCGTCCGTATCGATGTAAACACGTCGCCCGATGCGCACAATTGCGCCGCAATCCGCGAGTCCATTCATCCGTTCATTGAACACCCACCAACGAATCTGCGCCTCGGTGAACGGCGTCTCTTCAGCAAGTTGAGAGACGGATTTCAAATTGTGAACCACGATCTTTCTCCTCATTGGCCGATATTGGCCGGGGAGGAAGAACATTAGAGATGGCGTTCGCGCGGCACCATGAAGCTAATCGATCGAATTGATTCGTGCGAACGCAACGAACTCTTTAACGGCGGGCAGGTTCGCCTTGATGGCGCGCTGCATAGCCTCGTCGGTTACGTCGTATTTCGCAGCAAGAGAAGCGATAGTTACGGTCTTATCCCCGCGCGCCCTGGCCATCGCGTACTCAAAGGTCGCGCTGGCATGATCGAACGCTGGCGCTTGGCCGCGGGTTCGCGGCTGCACTTCGCTTAACCCGCGTGCCCAACGCAGCAAGGCTTCGCCGGCAATTTGCTGGTCGAGTCGCGATAGAGTGGCGCCTTCACCTGCTAGCAATTTAGCGGCGATCTGCTCGCCTCGCTCGCGTTGCTTTCTAATCAAGTCCGCGTACTCGGCGGGCGGCACTTGGAATTCAAAGCCTTTGGAACTCGCTTCGCGCTTCGCCATCTCGGAGGTCCGTGGTTCGTTCAGCCGAGGCATAGGAAACCGCAGTGGGCGTGATCAACTGGTAAGCGCGCTCGCAACCCGCTCGAGCGTCGTCCGCACGTGCTCACCTGTCTGATGGCTGTAACGCTTCGCCATCACAAGCGTTCGATGGCCGAGCGCCTCAGCCACCTCCGCGAGGCTCGCGCCGTTCATGGTGAGGTAGCTGGCCGTCGTGTGTCGCAAATCGTGAAAGCGAAAATCGGCAAGCTTCGCGGCGTCGCGGACTTTCCGCCACGCCTTGTCGAGATCGGCCGGACCGTCGCTACGGCTGGCCTTGAATACCCAGCCGTCTTTTGTAGGATCCGCGTCAAACTGTTCCTGCAAAGCCTGCTGCGCAGGGCCGACCACCGGGACATATCGCGGGTGGCCATTCTTCGTTTCCAGAAATCGCAATCGCCATTGCGTGCGGTCCACGTCCGCCCACGTTAGATTCCGGATGTTCGAATAGCGGGCACCAGTGGCAAGCGCGAGCATCACAGCAACCCGGATGTTTGCATCGCCAGATTCGCGGCACGCCGCGAGCAACGCCTTTCGCTCGTCGTCGGAAAGAAACCTTACGATCCCCGTCGATTCCGGCATCTTTGACACGTCGAGCACAGGGTTGGTCGGCAACCACCGCAATTCCTTCCACGCCCACTTACAGGCGGCACTCAGAGCCGCCAAGTAGCGATTCACGGTTGCGCCGCTAAGCGGTTGGCCGTCTCGGCTCTTTCGCGCCTGGAGTGCCCTGCGCGCCTCGGCGATTACCTCGGGCTTGAGTCGGTCGAGCGACAGGTATCCGTAGTTGGTTTCCCACCACAGGAGCAGGGCACGCTGGTTATCTTCGTCCCGCAAATTGCGGGTCGGCAGGTGCTCGCTACGGTATTTCTGGATGAGATCGGCGAGCGTGCGCCGTCGATCTTGCGTCAGGGGCACATACGTCCCGTGGCCGAGGTCCGCTTCGACCCTGGCAGCCCAAGCCTTGGCGTCGGTAAGGCGCTTAAAAGTTCTCGTGCGGGGCAATTCGCCATGCAGGCGTACGCGAACGCGGTAACGCTTGCTTCCGTCCTTGAGAGCGCGCGGCTCGATGGTCGCCATGGGTGGGCTGGACTCTTGGGAGTTGCTGTCCCGTGAGTGTCCCGGTGGCCAAATTTGCCGTCAAGGGTGAAGGCTAAAGCATTGATTTTACTGGTGCCGGAAGTGGGACTCGAACCCACACGCTTTTAAGGGCGGCGGATTTTGAGTCCGCTGCGTCTACCGATTCCGCCATTCCGGCGCGGTCGCGCAGTATAGCCGAGGGCGGCTGGCCTCGGAACTCGGCGGGCCGGATTCAGAAACCGCCGTAGCGCGCCATCATCGCGGCGAAAACCAGGATCGCGGCGACCAGGGCCAGCTCGAAGCGGACGATCCGCGCCATCGAGGCGACTTCAGGGGCCGCCGGTACGAATTGCGGATCCGCGTGCAGGGCCTTGCGCCAGCGGGCGAAGCGGATCGTGGGCAGGATCGACAGCAGGCCGGCCAGTACGAAGCAACCCAGCTTGGCGTGGAACCACGGGTTGTGCAGGTAGAAGTCGGCGCCCTTGATGCCATAGAAGACGCGCAGCAGGCCCACGGCCAGCAGGAGGCCGGCGACCATGCCGTAGCCGGCGTCGAGGCGCGCGAGGCGTTGCAGCGCGGGGGCGTCAACGGTTCCGCGCAGCAGGGCGGATTCGCTCACCAGCATGGCGATCAGCGCGAAGAACAGCAGGTGGTGCAGCGAGGCGAGCAGCAGGTCGGTAAGCATCCGTGTCCCCGGTATGCCGGGGTACCCGGCGCAGTTGTTGGCGGAGCAGTTGTTGGAAATCGGTTGCGGGCTGATAAAACGATGCCGGGCAAGCCCGGCATCATGGCAATCAGGTGGTCGCGTCGGTGCACATGGTCTTGTCGAACCGGACGAACCACTCGCCCTCGCGCGGCACGAACATCGAGCAGCACTCCATCGGCGCCTTGTAGATATGCAGCGAGATGGCGACGTTGCTGTCGCTGGCGTTGCGGATGGTGTGGTATTCGTGCGGCGGAATCAGGCTGCCGGCGCTGCCGGGGCCGGCGTGCATGCCGCCGGCGGCGCGGAAATGGAAGCGGTCGCCATCGCGCTCGAGCAGTTCGTACTGGACGATCTCCAGCTCGCCGTCCCAGACGCCTTCGACGCACCACAGTCCAGAATGGTCGTGGACCGGCGTGCCCTGGCCCGGACCCCAGGTCATGGCGACGACGCTGTAGCCATGCTGCGGGCTGCGATACAGCTCGCGGCGCGCGTAGTGGTCTTCGATCGGGTCGTGCACGCAGGAGGGCAGTTCGACGTCGCGGTCGCGGATCATGCGGCACAGCACATTGCGCAGCGCGGCGGTGACGGCGTGCTCGTCGCCAGCGGCGACGGCGGCATCGATGGCAGCGACCAGCTTGTCGTGGCCCCGGAAGTCGAAGTCGGGCAGCGGGTCGGGCTGATGAGCTTGCGTTATGTCCATATAACCCATTCTAGCGGTCCGGCCGCTGGCGGGCGCGGGCCTGCGTCCAGATTCTGGCGTGCGATTCCGTCTGGAGGCCCCGCCAGTTGGGGGGCGGCCCAAGGTTCAAAGCCCGGCGAGAAATCCGCCGACCGCCGGGCCGAAGCGGTCGATGTCGACCAGGAAGGCATCATGGCCCTGCGGCGATTCCAGCGGCAGGAAATCCGCGTCGGCGCCGCCCGCGCGCAGGCCGTCGGCGACTTCCTGCTGCTGCTGCAGCGGAAACAGGATGTCGGTGTGCACGCCGATCGCGAGCGCCTTCTCGACGCGGATCTTCGCCAGTCCGGCCATGGCGTCGCCGCCGGCGTATTCGCCGAGGTCGAACCAGTCCATCGAGCGGCTGAGATAGAGGTAGCAGTTGGGGTCGTACCGGCGCACGAAGCGGCGGGCATGGCCTTCGAGGTAGCTCTCCACCTGGAACTCGAGGCCGAAGGGCTCTTCGTCGGGCCGATCGGATTCCAGGCGCACGCGGCCGAAGCGGCCGTCCCATTCCAGCGCGGAACGGTAGGTGATGACGCCGAGCTTGCGCGCCATGCGCATGCCGGATTCCGGGTAGTGCGCGTCGGTGTAGTTGCCGTGGTTCCACTCCGGGTCGAGGCGGATGGCCTCGCGCTGGAGCGAGCGGATCGCGATCGAGAAGGGCAGTGCGCGCGCCGCGCCGGAGATGTTGATGTGCGAGCGCGCCATACCCGGGTGCAGCAGCAGCAGGGCGAGGGCGGTCATTCCCCCCATCGAATTGCCGATGACGCAGGCCAGGCGCTCGATCCCGAGCGCGCGCACCACGTGCGCTGCGGCATTGGCGCCGTCTTCGACCGCAAGGTCGGGAAAATCGAGGCGGTAGGTGTCGCCGGTAGCCGGATTGATCGAAGCCGGGCCGGTGGATCCCTTGCAGCTGCCCAGCGAATTCACGCAGATCACGAACCAGCGATCGCTGTCGATAGGTTTACCCGGTCCCACCATCGGCTCCCACCAGCCGGCTTCCGGGTTCGCTTCGTTCGCCGCCGCGTGCGCGTCGGGCGACAGGCCGGTGACGATCAGGATCGCGTTGTCGCGCGCCGCATTGAGTTCTCCCCAGGTTTCAAAGGCGACGCGTGCATCGCGCAATTCGCCGCCGCGTTTCATTGCGAAGGGCGAGGGCAGGTCGAAGTAGCGGGTGCCTACGGGAATGAATTCGGTCATGGGGCCGAAGTTTAACAACGGCCGCCGCGATTCCCGCACGGCGGCCGCAATGCTGGCGCGCGTGGCATGGAACACAGCGCGTGTCCATGCCATGCGCGGGCGCAAATCACACGATGGTCAGGGTGACGTCGATGTTGCCGCGGGTCGCGTTGGAGTACGGGCAGACCTGATGGGCCTTGGCGACCAGGTCTTCCACGGTTTCGCGCGGCACGCCCGGAACCGAGATCTGCAGCTCGGCCTGGATGCCGAAGGCCTGGCCGACGGGGCCGATGCTGACATTGCCGGTGATCGCGGTGTCGGCGGGCAGGGCGACCTTTTCGCGCGCGGCGACGACCTTCAGTGCGCCGATGAAGCAGGCCGAATAGCCGGCGGCGAACAGCTGCTCGGGATTGGTGCCGGGACCGCCGGCGCCGCCGAGTTCGCGCGGGGTGGAGAGCTGGATGTCCAGCACCTTGTCGGAGGAGACGGCGCGGCCGTCGCGGCCGCCGGTGGCGGTGGAGGTGGCGGTGTAGAGGACTTTGTCGAGGGCCATGGTTGCGGTTCCTTGTGGGGTGGGGTGGGGCGGGGGTTTGACGTTCGTGCTATTAAATAGCGCGCTACTTGATTGGGGTGCGTTGAAACTGTGCGAGTGCCGCGGGGACAGCCGCTACGATTCTGCGTCGGTGTGGAGGTTGGCGCGCAGGCCTTCGAGTTCCGCCTTGAGCGTCACCAGTTGCTCCTTCGAGAGCCCGGCGGAGCAGTAGATGCCTTCGGGCACCTGCGCGGCCTTGGCCTGCAGGGTCTTGCCGGCGCGGGTGAGGCGGATCACGACCTGGCGCTCGTCCTGCGCGGAACGTTCGCGCATCACCAGGCCATTGGCTTCCAGGCGCTTGAGCAGGGGCGTCAGGGTCGCCGAGTCCAGGAACAGGCGCTCGCCGATGGCGGACACGGTGATCTCGTCGTTCTCCCACAGCACCAGCATCACCAGGTACTGCGGATAGGTCAGGTCCAGCTTTGCCAACAGCTTGCGATAGATCTTGGTCATCGCCAGCGAGGTCGAATACAGCGCGAAGCACAGCTGGTTGTCCAGCTTCAGGGCGCGGGCGGCTTTGCTGTCGAGGGAGGACGGGGTGGCCATGGGTGTGCAATTTAGATAGCGCGCTATGTAATTGCAAGCGATCTATGGCGACATGCGTGGAACGCTGCGGGCCGCCTGCGATTTGGGAGAGGCAAGGGCAAAAGCAGCTCGCTGCGCTCGCTCCCCCTCACCCGCCCTTCGGGCGCCCTCTCCCCGCGATGCGGGGAGAGAGGAGAGCTCCTTCTCCCCGCGATGCGGGGAGAGGGGGAGCCGTCGCCTGCTTCTTCTCCCCGCTTGCGGGGAGAAGCTGCCCCGAAGGGGCAGAAGAGGGGGAGCGAGCGCAGCGAGTTGCTTGTCTTCGATAAGCAACGACAAAAGCAAAAGCAGCTCGCTGCGCTCGCGCCCCTCACACGCCCTTCGGGCACCCTCTCCCCGCGATGCGGGGAGAGAGGAGAACCATCGTCCTGCTTCTTCTTCTCCCCGCGATGCGGGGAGAAGGGGAAGCACAACTACTGGACGACGCGGTCGACGTGCAGCGTATAAACCGCGCCGGCCTGGGCCTTGGCCGCCTGCGCGGCGGATTCGAAATCGCCAGCCGCGCGATTGGCAGTCCCCTGGCGCGACACGCGGGCGAGGATCTCGACCGCGCCGATCTGCGACAGCTTCATCGTCGGCATCGGGCTGTCGCCGTCGCCGAGTTCCACCGTGAGCGGGAAGCCGCTAGCCGGCACGCGCTTGACCGCGACCGGCATCGGCGGGCCGCCGGCCTGGCGCGCGATGACGAACAAGGCGTCGTTCGCGCCCAACTGCTTCTGCAGCTCGGGGGCCAGTTCGACGGTGACGCGCAACAACACGGGTGCTTTCTCGACAGCAGGCGCGGACAACGGCGCCAGTCCGGCTTCGGTGCGGGCCGCGTTGATCTGCTCGAGCAGGCTGCCTGCGGTGGTCGCGTCGACGATGTCGAGCAACGGCTCCCATGTCTTCGCCGCTTCCGCGGGTTGCTTGGCCTGGCGCTGGGCGATGCCGAGGAACCAGCGCGCCCGCTGGTGCATGGGCTGGATTTCCAGCGCATGGCGGAGCAGGGCGACGGCGTCGGCGTCGAAGCGGCGGCCCTCGTTGGCCAGGGCGCGCGCTTCCGCTGCTTCGGCGAGCAGGTCGGGTTCATTGGGTGCGAGTTTCACCGCGGTCGCATAGGCATCACGCGCCTGTGCCATGCGGCCCTGCGCGGCCTGTGACCGGGCGAGGAGGCGCCAGCCTTCGGGCTGGTTGGGGTTGCGCTGCAGTTCGGTCTCGAGCTGGCCGATCGCATCGGCCAGCGTTTCCGGTGCGTGCCGCTGCGCGGGATCGAGCGCGCGTGGCGTGCCGACCAGCAGGTAGAGCAGGGCGGCGACCATGCCGATCGACGTGATCATGCCCATCGCAACGCCACGGCTGACGCGCCACAGGGGGAACAGGACCAGGCCAAGCACGGACACGACGATCACCGCCGCGGCAAAAACGAAAAGCGTCACCTCACCACTCCTGTTCGTCGTCGGCGACGGAAGTCGCCGTGCCTGCGCGCCTGCGCACGACGGAGGCAACGATGAACCCGCCTGCCAGCAGCACCAGTGCGGGCCCGAACCACAGCAGCCAGGTCGTGGACTCGACCTGCGGGCGATACAGCACGAATTCGCCGTAACGGGCGACCAGGAAATCCTTGATCTCGCGATCCGACTTGCCCTGCCGCATCAGGTCCAGTACTTCCCGGCGCAGGTCGCGGGCGATCTGTGCGTTGGAGTCCGCCAGCGACTGGTTCTGGCACATCACGCAGCGCAGCTCGGTGGCGAGGCGATGGAAGCGCGCTTCCTCCGCGCTGCTGGTGAACGCCAGCGGCGCTTCCGGCTTGCCCGGCTGCGCAACGGCCAGCGACGCACACAGCATCAGGATGGATGCGGCCGCAAGCAGCGCAATTCGTACGCGTTGGAGTCCGTGGGATTTCATTGGCCGCGCTCGATCTCGGCGAGCTTGGGCAGCACTTCATCGGCAATGACCTCGTCGGTCAGCGGCCCGGTGGACTTCCAGCGCACGACGCCCTTGCCATCGACGAGGAAGGTTTCCGGTGCGCCAGAGATGCCCCAGTCGATCGCGGCCTTGCTGTCGCGATCGGTGACGACGATCCAGTACGGATTGCCGAATTGTTCCAGCCAGCGCAGCGCGTCGGCGTGCTCGTCGTTCCAGTTGAACCCGACCACGCGCACGCGCTTGGTTTCAGCGAAGCGCGTCAGCACCGGGTGTTCCTCGCGGCACGACGGACACCAGCTGCCCCAGACGTTGAGGAGGTAGGGCGCGCCCTGCAGGTCCCGCGTGCCGAAGAGACGACCGGCTTCGTGCAGGACCGGCAGTTCGAACGTGGGCGCGGTCTTGCCGATCAGCGGCGAGGGCAGCGCCTCACGGTTCGGGTTGCGGCTCATCCACACGCCAGCGGCGAGCAGCAGGCCCAGTAGGCCCACGACCAGCAACGGTGCCCAGCGCATCAAAGGCCGGCGCACGATCGGCTTGGGTTCGCTCACGCGGTTGTCTCCAGGGCTTCACCGGCTGCCACCCGGCGTGTTTCGGTCCTGGCGAAGCGGCGATCGGTCGCCGTCACCAGTCCGCCCAGCATCATCAGCAGCGCACCGCCCCAGATCCAGCGCACGAACGGCTTTACGTGCACGCGCAAGGCCCAGGTGCCGCCGCCGAGTGGTTCGCCCATCGCGACGTACAGGTCGCGTCTGAAGCCCGGATCGATCGCGGCTTCGGTCATCACCTGGCCGCCGCTGGTGTACGCGCGCTTTTCCGGATGCAGGACCGTCACGGGCGCGTCGTCATGGAATACCGTGACGGTGCCACGATCGCCGACGTAGTTCGGTCCCTGGTAGCGCTCCGCGCCGTCGAAGCGGAAGGCGTAGCGGCCGAGTTCGACGCTCTGGCCCTGGGCCACGGCGACTTCGCGCTGCTGGCTCAGGCCTTCGGTCAGCAGGGCGCCAACCAGGAAGATGGCGATGCCGAAGTGCGCCAGCGTCATGCCGAGCATTTCAGCGGTGAACTGCCTGCCGGCCTGCGCGAAGCGCGTCCACACGAAGCGCAGGGTGCCGACGACGATCCACACGGCCGCGAGCACGCCCGCCAGCACTTTCCACGACGACTGCGGCGTCAGGAAGTAGGCGGCGACGCCGACGAGGAGCGCCAGCACGCCCCACGGCAACAGCATCGCCAGCGGCTTCGACACCTGCTCGCGCTGCCAGCGCGTGACCGGGCCGAACGGCAACAGCAGGATCAGCGGCGCCATCAGCACCATGAACATCAGCGCGAAGTAGGGCGGGCCCACCGAAATCTTGCCGAGGTCCAGGGCATCGGCGAGCAGCGGATACAGCGTGCCCAGCAACACCATCGCGCAGGCCGTCGACAGCAGCAGGTTGTTGGCCAGGAGCAGGGTTTCACGCGATGCCACGTTGAAGGGCGCGCCGCTGTCGTCCGATGGCGCCCGCAACGCGTACAGCACCAGCGATCCGCCGATCACGATGCCCAGGAAGACCAGGATGAACAGTCCGCGCGCGGGGTCGGACGCAAATGCATGCACCGAGGTCAGCACCCCCGAGCGCACGAGGAACGTGCCCAGCAGCGACAGCGAGAACGTCGCGATGGCCAGCAGCAGCGTCCAGCCGCGGAAGCTCCCGCGTTTCTCGGTCACCGCCTGCGAATGCAGCAAGGCCGCGCCCGCGAGCCAGGGCATGAAGGACGCATTCTCGACCGGATCCCAGAACCACCAGCCGCCCCAGCCCAGTTCGTAATAGGCCCACCACGAACCCAGCGCGATGCCAAGGGTCAGGAACGCCCATGCGACGTTGGTCCAGGGCCGCGTCCAGCGCAGCCAGCGGGCATCGATGCGTCCGTCGAGCAGTGCGGCAATCGCGAACGCGAACGGCACCGAGAATCCGACGTAACCCAGGTACAGCATCGGCGGATGGATGATCATCCCCGGATCCTGCAGCAGCGGATTCAGGTCGCGGCCTTCGGCGACCGCCGGCAGCAGGCGCTCGAACGGGTTGCTGGTGAAGATCAGGAAGGCGAGGAAGCCGAATGCCACCGCGCCCATCACGCCGAGCACGCGGGCGATGACTTCGGCCGGCAACCGCTGCGAGAACCGCGCGACCGCCGCCGTCCAGATCGACAGGATCAGCGCCCAGAGCAGCAGCGAACCTTCGTGCGAGCCCCAGACCGCGGTGTAGCGATACACCATCGGCAACAGCGAGTTGCTGTTGATCGCGACGTACTTGATCGAGAAGTCCTGGCTGACGAATCCGTACGTCAGCACGCCGAACGCGAGCGCGACCAGCGCGAACTGTGCGAATGCGGCCGGCCGGGCGATCGCCATCCACGCGGGAATGCCGCGCTGCGCGCCGATCAGCGGAAGGATGGCCTGCAGCGCTGCAACCAGCAGCGCGAGGATGAGGGCGATCTGGCCAAGCTCAGGCAGCACGGCTTACCTGGTCTCCGCCGCGGGCGCCGCAGCTTGGATCTCGACGTCGTGCTTCTTGTGCGCCATGCCCATCTTGTCGGCGACTTCCTTCGGCATGTAGGTCTCGTCGTGCTTGGCGAGCACCTGTTCGGCGACGAAGTGGTTGCCTTCCATGCGCCCGGTGGCGATCACCGCCTGCTTCTCGCGGAACAGGTCGGGGAGGATGCCGGTATAGACCACGGGCATTTCCGCGTCGCCGTCGGTCACACGGAAGTGCGCCTCGAGCGAGCCTTGCGCGCGCTGGAACGAATTCGCGGAGACCATGCCGCCGAGGCGGAAGCGCGCATGTGCGCCAGTCTCGCCGCGCAGCACTTCGCTGGGGGTGAAGAGATAGGTGATATTGCGCTGGATCGCGTAGGTGATCATCGCGGCGGCGATGCCGGCGGCGGCGACCAGTGCGGCGATCCAGATCAGGCGGTTGCGGCGGATCGGGTTCATCGGCTCAATTCGTTGCGTGAAGTGCGTGCGGCTTCGCGCGAAGCGCGCAGGCGGGCGTTGCGAAGCTGGCGGCGGATCTGCAGGCGCGTGGCGACGTAGTCCCAGCCCAGCACGATCACGAATACCGCATAGGCGGCGATCAGGTAATTGACGTATGTCATGCCAGCGGTAGTCATGCGCGCGGCTCCGCCAGTTGCGCGACCCACGCCTTGCCGGATTCGCGGCGCAGGTTGTCGGCGCGGGCACGGGCGAGCAGGGCGCCGATGAACCACAGCTTGGTGCCGATGATCATGATGACCAGCGGCGGAATCATGCTGGCGTCCATCGTCGACTTGCCCAGCAGGCTGATGGTCTGTCCCTGGTGCAGCGAGTTCCACCACACCACCGAATAGCGGATCACCGGCAGCAGCGCCACGCCAACGATGGCGAGGAAACCGGCGGCGCGCGCGGCGGCGCGGCGGTCATCGATGGCGTTGTAGAGGCCGATCACGCCCAGGTACATGAAGAGCAGGATCAATTCGGTGGTCAGGCGCGGGTCCCAGTCCCACCACGTGCCCCACATCGGCTTGCCCCAGATCGAACCGGTGAGCAGGGTGATGAGGGTGAAGGCGGCGCCGATCGGCGCGCATGCCATGGCGAGGATCTCGCACAGCTTGATCCGCCACACCTGGGCGATCACCGCGTACACGGCCATCAGCGCGTACACCGCCATGCTCATCCATGCGCTCGGCACGTGGATGTAGAGGATGCGGAAGCTGTCGCCCTGCTGGTAATCGGCAGGCACGTGGAACAGGCCCCAGTACACGCCGACTGCCATGAGCAGCAGGCCCAACCCATAACCCCACGGCGCCCAGCGCGCGGCGAAGCGGTCGAAGTAGGGCGGTGAACCGAGTTGGTGGAACCAGCGGACGATTAAATTGGCGTTCCGATTCATGCGTTCACGTCCTTCCCGAACAGGGCCGGGAAGGTGGGTTGGGCGGTCGGTTGGATCGCGGTCAAGGACATCAGTTCAAGGCGATCCGGATCGCGGCGGCGGCGGCCAGCGGGGCCAACACCAGCGCCAGGACCAGCCCGGCCCCCAGCATCAACAGCGCTCCGGTGACGTCCAGTCCCTGCGCCGCCTGGACGACGCTGCCCGCTCCGAACACCAGCACCGGCACATAAAGCGGCAGCGCCAGCAGGGCTACAAGTATACCGGAGCGCCGCATTCCGACCGTCAGCGCGGCGACCACGGCGCCGAGCAGGCTCAGCAGCGGCGTGCCCAGCGCCAGCGAGGCCAGCAGCACGTTCAGCTGCGAGTGCGGCAGGTGCAGCAGCTCCGCCAGCAGCGGCGCCGCGACCAGCAGCGGCAGCGCCGTCGTCGCCCAGTGCATGAACGTCCGCACCAGTACCAGCCAGGCCAGCGGCACCGGCGCCAGCATCCATTGTTCGAGCGAGCCGTCCTCGGCATCGCCGCGGAACAGCGTGTCGAGCGCCAGCAGGCCGGCCAGCAACGAGGCCAGCCACAGCACCGCACCGGCCGACTTCGCCAGCGTCGCCCGGTCGTTGCCCAGCGCCAGCGCGAACAGCGTCACCACGAGCAAGGCGAACAGCGCCGGCTGCAGCGCATCGCCGCGCCGTCGCCACAGCAGGCGCAGGTCGCGCAGGAACAGCGCGCGCGCCGAGGCTTTCAGGCCGGGGGAGATCGCGCCGGGTGAAAGCGCGCCGGATGAAATCGCGAGCGTCATGCCGGCTTCCTCATCACCAGCATCCGCGTCCGTACCGGCGGCGCGGCATAGGCGCCGTGCGTCGTCACCAGCGTGGCGCCGCCGTCCTGCAGGTGCGCCTGCACCATGCGGTTGACCAGTTCGATGCCATCGAGGTCGAGGTTGGCGTACGGCTCGTCCAGCAGCCACAGCGGCGCCGGCGACAGCCACAGCCGCGCCAGCGACAAGCGCTTCTTCTGCCCCGCCGACAGCTGCCGCGCGAGTGCATCCTCGTAACCGGCCAGCCCGACCATCGCCATGGCCTGCTCCGGCAACAGCTGCGCCCGCCGACCGTGCAGCCCGCAGAGGAAATCGAGGTTTTCCAGCGAGCTCAGGTCGGCCTTCAGGGCCGGCAGGTGGCCGAGATAGGCGATGGCATGCGAGCGCTGGTAAGCGTCCGCGCTGCGGCCTTCGATCAGGATCTCGCCCTCGTCCAGCCGCAGCAATCCGGCCAGCACCCGCAGCAATGTGGTCTTGCCCGCGCCGTTGTCGCCCTGCACGAGCAGGGCCTCGTTCGCTTCGACCGCCAGGTCCAGCGGCCCGAACACCGGTTCGTCATTGCGCGAAAAACGCAGGCCGCGCGCCTCCAGCAGTGGCGGGGCGGTCTTTGGCGGGGTGTTGTCCAGGGCGTTGTCCAGGGCCGCAACCGGGCAGGCAGCGGCAGCGGGCCGCGAAGACGCGATTTTATGCGATCGGCCCGGGTCGCCGCCCGGTCACCCGGAGGTTCAGGCCCCGGCCCAGTCGATGCAGGGTTCCGGCACGGGCTGGGCAGGCCGGGGCATCAGCATCCGCAGCCGCACCGGCTCGCCGAAGGCCCAGGCCAGCACGCCCGCCTGGCCGAATTCGCGTCCAACCCGATCGAGCACCGCCTCGTCGACATCTCCGACCAGCCACCCGGCTTCGCACCAGTGGCCGTCCTTGTCATAGGCATGCGCCGGGTGGCGCGGCACGCCGATGGCATCGAGCCGGGCCAGGAGCGCGGCATTGGCCGCTTCGTTGGCGGCATCCGAATGCGGCACCGATGCCGGATTCCACGCGGTGATGAAGCCGTATTGCCGTGCCGGCCAATACGCTTCCAGGTCCTGCGCCGGCCTGCCCACGCGCAGGAGCAGGGCATCGCCGTCGAGCGCGACGGCGTACTCGGCCCGGGCGTAGGCCGCCGCCAGTTCAGCGGCATTGACGATCTGCAGCTCGCGCATGACCCCAGTCTCCCCATCCTTCATGACAGGTGTATCCATCGACAGCGGCCCATCGCCAACACTAGCGGGTTTGTCATTAGTCCGCAGCAGTGCCATTCCTTACACTTCGGACTTTCCCCAATCGCACGTCCCGCGCAATGACCCCGGAAACCAAGCTGCCCAAGGTCGGCACCACCATCTTCACCGTGATGTCGCAGCTCGCCGTCGAGCACGGCGCGGTCAACCTCGGCCAGGGCTTCCCGGACTTCAACGTGCCCGAGCGCCTGATCGAAGCGCTCGACCGTGCGATGCGCGAAGGCAAGAACCAGTACGCCCCGATGACCGGCATCCCCGCGCTGCGCCAGGCCATCGCCGCCAAGACCGAGCGCTGCTACGGCTACCGCCCCGATGCCGACGCCGAGATCACCGTGACCTCCGGCGCTTCCGAGGCCATCTTCGACGCCGTCCTCGCGATCGTGCGCCCCGGCGATGAGGTCATCGTCCTCGACCCCTGCTACGACTGCTACGAACCGGCCATCGACCTCGCAGGCGCCACCGCCATCCACGTCCCCCTGGATCCGCAGACCTTCGCCCCCGACTGGGACCGCATCCGCGCCGCAGTCAGCCCGAAGACGCGCATGCTGATGATCAACACCCCGCATAACCCGTCCGGCGCGATGTTCAGTGCCGACGACATCGCCCAGCTCACGGCGTTGATCAGCGGCACCCACATCTACCTGCTGTCCGACGAGGTGTACGAGCACATCATCTTCGACGGTGCGCGCCACGAGTCGGTGCTGCGCTATCCGGAACTGCGCGAACGCGCCTTCGTGGTTTCCAGCTTCGGCAAGACCTACCACTGCACCGGCTGGAAGCTCGGCTACTGCATCGCACCGCCCGCGCTGTCGGCGGAATTCCGCAAGGTGCACCAGTACAACACCTTCTGCACCTTCGCTCCTGCGCAGTGGGCGTTCGCGGAAATGATCGAAGCCGAACCGGCGCACTACGAAGGGCTCGGCGCGTTCTACCAGGCCAAGCGCGACCGTTTCCGCGAGCAGCTGCTGACGACGAAGCTCAAGCCGCTCGCCGTACCCGGTGGCTACTTCCAGCTCGTCGACTACTCGGCCGTGAGCGATCTCGACGACGTGGCCTTCTGCCGCTGGCTCACCATCGAGAAGGGCGTGGCTGCGATTCCGTTGTCGCCGTTCTACGAAGCTGCGCCGGCAGGGCAGCGCATCGCGCGACTGTGCTTCGCCAAGAATGAAGCGACGCTGGATGCTGCGATCGAGCGCCTGCTCAAACTCTGATCGCCACGCCGGGCCCCTTGCCCACGGCGCGAAGTTCGACTGACCTGCTCAACCTGCGTTGAGTCAGCGCTGCGCCGGCCTGCCGCCCATGTAGGCGGCAGGCTGGCATGCCAATCACTGCTGGCCGATCACTGGTTGACCGGTGCCGGTTTGGCCAGCCCTTTGTTCATGGCTTCTGTCAGCAGCTTGTCCATTTCACGCTCCGCCTGGTCGATGAGCTTTTCCTGCTGCTTGCCCAGGGCGTCCATGCGCTTGCCGAGCGCTTCCATCGGCTTGCCGGCTTCCTCCATCTGGCGGCCCAGCGCCTCCATCGGCTGCATCCGGGCTTCCATGCGCGCGGATTCGGCATCCATCACTTCGGATTGCTGGTCCATCTGCCGGGACAGCGCATCCTGTTGCTGTGACAGCGTCTCCATCTGGCGTTCGGCCTGTTCGCGTTGGGCGTCGGTGCCGTCGTGCATGGACGCCGCCAGTCGCGATTGCTTTGCAGCCAGCGTCTCTGCCTGCGCAGCCAGCAATTCCATTTGCTTTGCCGCGGCTTCCATCGCGGGGTTCTTCCCGTTGCCTTCGGACAGTTTTTCCATCTGGGCACCGAGCTGCTCCATCTTCGCTCCGTGTCCTTCCATCTCGTTGCCAAGCGCCTCCATCTGCGCGCCCAGCTTTTGGCTGTCGCGCCATGCGTCGTTGGCGCGCGCGACGATGCCCGGGTCCGACACCACATACGATTGCTTGTCGTGGCGGAACCAGATGAAGTCGGCATTGAGGCTGCGTTGAGCGCGCTTGATGGCGGGCAGGTCCTCGATGGAACCGGACATGGTGATGCTGTCGCCGTCCTTGGGTACCAGTGCATAGGCTTCCCGGGGCTTGCTGCCCACGTGGAGGCGCGTTGTCGGTGCGGAGGCAGGCGTCGCCTGCGCGACCTGGGTGACCTCGGTGGGTTGTGAGGCGGGCGTGGCTTGCGAGACAGGTGCGGCTTGCGAGACAGGTGCGGCCTGGGATACCGGCACCGCAACTTCGACCTTGGCGGCTTCGACGCGTTGGGCATCGCCGATTTGCGCATGGGCATAGAAAGCGATGCACGCGGCGGCGACGCCGAGCACCGGGAAGGCGAGCCTGCCGGCGGTGCTGCGGCGGCCGGGACGGACGAGGTGTTCGATGCGCGACATGAGATGGCCTCCGTGGGCGGCTTGCGCGAGATGGAGCGAGGGGCAATGGGTGTGGCGGAGCTCGGACAACTCGGACAGCGCGAGGGCGAGACGGCGCGGTTCGCCGGTCGCCTGCGCCGCCAGCTGGTCGGCGATGAGTTCGCGCTCGATGCGGATCCGGCGCGACAGCCACCAGGTGACGGGGTGGTAGAACAGCAGCGCTTCGACCGCGCCCTGCATCAGGTTCACCAGGTAGTCGTGGCGGCGGATATGGGCGAGTTCATGGGCCAGCAGCGCCTCGATCAGGTCGACCGGCATGCGCGTGAGCAGGGCGGCAGGCAAGAGGACCACCGGCCGCCACCAGCCCGCGGAAGCCGGCGAGTCGAGTGCATCGACCACGCGCAGGGCGACGCCGTGCAGACCGAAGCGCGAGGCGAGGGCGTCCAGGCGTGCCTGCCATGCGGCATGCATCTCGCCCTGCGGTGTGTTGCGCAGGCGCCGGATCCAGATCACGCCGAGCGTCATGCGCAGCGACAGCGAGCCGGCCCCTGCTGCCCATGCGGCGACGATCCATGGCAACGCACGATCGAAATCCGCGGGCCAGGCATGAGCGGTGAACACCTGTTGCGTCGCCATCGTCACGGACGTTGCCGCGATGGCCACCATGCCAGGCGCTGCAACCGGCGAAGCAGCGCGCAGTTCGAGCAGTACGCCCAGCATCGGCACCAGCGCGCAGGCGAGCAGGGCCAGGCAGGCGACTGCGTAGCGCAGTTGCGGGCGGGCATCGCGCAGCAGAAGCAACGCGATCGCAGTGGTCAACCCGATCAGCGTGCCTTGCCACAGGAAGTGCAGCAACGCATGGCCGAGTGCGGGTACCAGCAATGTCTGCCACTCAGTCATCGGTGTTCTCCCCGGCCGCATTCGCCTTCAGGAGCTGCTTGATTTCCTCGCGCTCCCGGGCGGTGACGTGATCGCTCAGTGCCGCGAGCACGAGCTCCTTGCCCGAGCCGGCGAAGGCCTTCTGGATCAGGTCCTTGAGCAGGTTGGTGCGCAGGGCGTCCTGCGCATGCGCCGTGCGGTAGACGTGCGAGCGCTGGCTTTCGTCCCGTAGCAGGAGACCCTTGGCATGCATTACCTGCATCAGCCGCAGGACATTGGCATAGGCCAGGTCCGGACGTTCCTTGAGCTGCGCCTGGTGCGCGTCCTTCACCGTGGAAGGACCCAGGCGCCAGATCACCCGCAGCAGATCGAGTTCGGCGGCGGTGGGCTTGGGAGTCTTGACGGACTTGCGGGGCATCGGGTCACTGCCGTTTCCAGGTCTGGCGCCACCCTAGGACATGTAGAACTATTTGTCTAGACCTTTTTGTCTATGTCGAAAGTCATGCCCCCTGCGGGCATGCCATGATCGATAAGCGCCCGCTGGAATGGCGGGATCGAGGGGGAAGAGCATGGGATTTGTCTGCGGCCTTCGCGGCGTGTCATCCGGGCAGATGTATCCGGCCGACGTGCCCATGAACCTCGACCCCGTCGATGGCCGCCTGGTCGAGATGGTGCTCGACCTTGCACGGCTCGCCCACGCGCATCCGAATGCCGCCTGGTACCACCCGGCGCGCCGCGACATGTGGCGCTTCGGCGCACTGATGGCCCTCGACGCCATGGATCCCGTCGATGCCGCGCACATCGTGGCGCTGGGCGAAGGGTGCACGCCGCTCCTCGACTACATCGACCATCCCGTCGCGATGGCTGCCGGGTTGACGCTGAAAGTGAAAGAGGAAGGGCGGGCGCATCCCGGGCATGGCGCGAATCCGACCCAGAGTTTCAAGGACCGTGGCATGGCCATGGTGGTGGCGCAGGCACGCCGGCTCGGCCTATCGCGGTTGGCCGTGCCGACACAGGGCAATGCGGGCGATTCGCTGGTGCGCTACGCACTCGCGGGTGGTCTCTCCGCCGTGGTGGCGATGCCGCCGGACACACCCGTACCGATCCTGGGCAATGTCGCCGCAGCGGCTCACCTGCATCCCGGCCGGATCGTGCTCGAACTCGCCGGCCCGACCATTCGTGAAGCGGGTGCGCTCATCAAGGACAAGTACCTGCCGCAGGGTTGGTTCTCGGTTGCCACGTTCCAGGAACCCGGCTGGCGAATCGAGGGCAAGAAATCGCTGGGCCTGGAGCTGGCCGAGCCCGCGCCCGGCGACACACGCTGGTCGCTGCCGGACGCAGTGGTCTATCCCACGGGCGGCGGCACCGGTGTGCTGGGCATGTGGAAGGCATGGGACGAGTTGGAGGCGCTAGGCCTGATCGGCTCGCGGCGCCCGCGCATGCTCTGCGTGCAGAGCGCCGCGATGGCACCGCTGGTGCGGGCCTTCGATGTGGGCCTTGCCGATACGAGTGCGCAGACCGGCCCCGGCACGATCGCATTCGGACTCAATGTCCCGGCGGGCGTTGGCCATTTCCGTGTCCTGCAGATCGTGCGTGCAAGCGGTGGTGCCTGTGTTGCGGTGGAGGAAGCCGATATCGCGGCGGAGCTGTCGCGCGTATGGCAACACACGCGCTGGTGGATCAGTCCCGAGGGTGCCGCCTGCCTGGCGGCACTGCCGCAACTGCTGGATCGTGGATTGCTGCGGCGGAACGAGCGGGTGGTGGTCGTGAACACCGGTTCCGCCGAGAAATACCTGCCGGCGATCCGGCATCTGCTCGCGTAGGGGTCAGCGCGCGACCGCCACCACGTGGGCCTGCAGATTGCCCTCGATGGCGCCTCGGGTGGCGCCGGCGTTGGTGCACATGGCGAGTGCTTCCGCGCTCGCGTCGACCGCGGCCTCCAGTTGTCCTTCACCGCGCATCTCGATCTCGTTGCGCAACGGCGTGCCCATGCAGAACGCGATGGCGGCGAGTCGCGGTGCATCCGCCCGGCTGCGCGCGGCGACGGTGGCGATGCGCGGCGGCGACTTGAAGCCCGCGGCCGCCAGGTCGCGCGCGACGACATCCGGGTCGGGGTATCCGTGCGGAATTCGCGCCAGGAACCTGGGCGGGTCGTCGGGGAACACCATCGCCAGCGTGCGCGTCACGATGTCCGGGAACGTGTTCGCGTCCAGGCGATCCCAGATATTGAAGACCAGCGTGCCACCCGGGCGCAGGACCCGGCGCGCTTCGGCGAAGGCCTTGGCCTTGTCGGGAAAGAACATCACGCCGAACTGGCAGGCAACGGTATCGACGCTGCTGTCCTCGAACGGCAGTTGCATCGCATCGGCCTGCTGCCAGGTCACGGGGCGCGCGGTGCCCATCCGGGCGGCGAGCTCGAGCATGGGCGCGTTGAGATCGGTGGCGACGATCGCGACGTCCGCCGGCAGGTGCGAGGCGAGTCCGCGCGTCACCACGCCGGTGCCTGCAGCGAGCTCGAGCACGCGTGTGCCCGGCAGTGCGGCGATCCTGGCAACCAGGTCATCCGCGAAGGGCTGGAAGATCATCGGCACCAGCAGCCGTTCGTAGAGCTCGGCGATGGAGCCGCTGAAGCGCGCATCGCTGGTGGATGCGTCCACGGGTCAGCGACTCAGTGCTTGGTCTTCTCCTGCATGTTCTTGACCCATTCCTCGCCGCGACGCTTCATTTCATCGGCGCTTACGTCTTCCTTGTGGGTGCCCAGCATCCACCTGTGGCCAAACGGGTCGAGCACGGTGCCCATGCGGTCGCCCCAGAACTGGTCCTCGGCGGGCTGCACGAGTTTCGCCCCGGCCTTTACGGCCCGGTCGATCGCTGCGTCCACGTCGGCCACATAGATCATGAATCCGCCGGTGTTGCCGCCCCGCGATTTCGGGCTGAGGGCATCCCACTCCTTGAATTCATCCGAGAGCATGAAACGGGAATCGCCGATCTGCATTTCCGCGTGGCCGATCTTGTCGCCCATGGGAAGACGATAGGTTTCTTTGGCATCGAATGCCTTTGTGTAGAACTCCATGGCTTTCTTCGCATCATCCACGATGGCCGATGGCGTGATGCTGTGGTAGCCGGAAGGGATTGGCTTGACGGCCATGACAAGGCTCCGTTGGTGGCTGACCTTTGAGGATGGAATCCATGGCGTTAGAGCAGGATGAGAAACGCGTTTTGTGGATCAGTCCCTTTCCTCCGGTCTGGCATTCCACGTTGCCTGGTGGCGCCGACCGGATGTGCATCCGGCGGAAACCGCTTCCATGCACTTGGGTGCCACCTGAACGGGTAGGAGTGCCTGAAACGGTGTCCGTACGCCGGGGGCCCCGGCGTTCTTCCCGCTGCGATCGGATGAATTCCGCTCCGGTCACGCTGCGCGGGTGGCCGCGCGGCAATCCTGCCGAGGAGCTGCGTCATGAAGCGTCTGTATGGGTTGATGGTGTGCATGTTGCTGGTGCTGTTCGCCGTGCCGGCACTGGCACAGGAGCGGCCATACAAGGACGGACCCGTCACGATCGTCACTTCGGTCAAGATCGTGGACGGGCAGTTCGAGAACTACATGGCGTATCTCAACGACAACTGGCGCCGCGTGATGGACGAGTCGAAGAAGGCGGGCCTCGTGACCGAGTACCACGTCTATGGCGCACAGGCGCACAACCCGAACGAGCCCGATCTGTACCTGGTGGTGACCTATCCGAACATGGCTACGTTCGATGGCCTCGACGCGAAGATGGACCCGATTTCCGAGAAGGTCACGAAGATGAACTTCAAGCAGGCCGACGAAGCCTCGGGCAAGCGCACCGTGATGCGCAACATCATGGGCGACATGATGGTGCGGGAACTGATGTTCAAGTGATCAAAAAACAGGGCAGGTTCATGCGCTGAACCTGCCCTTTGCTATCGAGTACGAGTGCCGCGACGCGGATCGCTTATTTCTTGAGCGCCTTCAGCGCGTCGAGCGTTTCCTGCACGTGCTTGTTGGGACTGAGCTCCGAATACGCGGAAGCGATCGATCCCGACTTCGTGATCACGTACGAGGTCCGGTTGGACCACTCGGGCTTCTGCGAAAGGATCGCGTCGTACTGCTTGGCGATCTTCGCCTCAGGGTCGGCGGCTACCGGGAACTTGCCGCCACAGTGCTCGGTTTCCTTGGAAAAGTCGGCAAGCTGGTCGACGTTGCCGGCGGTGACGCCGATGACCGTGGCGCCTTCGGCCTTGAACTGGTCGATGGCCTGCGAGAACAGGTGCGCCTCGATGTTGCAGCCGGGGGTATGCGCGGCGGGGAAGAAATACACCACGACCGGGCCCTTCTTCAGTGCCTCGGCGAGCTTGAAAGTGAACGGCTTGCCGGCCAGGTAGGCCGGTGCGCTGAAATCGGGGGCCTGGGTGCCCGGCTTCAATGCGGCCAGTGCCGGTGCCGCGAACGCGATGGTGCCGATCATGCCGACGGCGGCAAGCTTGAGCAGGTGGTTCATGTTGGTCGCTCCTGGTAGGTGCCGCATACGATAAGGCACGCGGGGTTAACGGTGATGCGCGTCGCGTCGGAGGCTAGGCCATGCAGGCGTCGACCGCGCCTGCAAGCGTGGCTTCGCAGTCCGCGTGGAGCTTGAGCGAGGCCAGGTCGTCCGCGCGGGTGACGCCGCGGGTAAGGATGGCCAGTGGCAGGCCGGTTTCATGGGCCAGGCGTGCGAAGCGGTAGCCCGAATACACCATGAGCGACGAGCCGACGACCAGCATGGCGTCGGCCCGCTGCAACGCGTCGGCGGCGGCCGCCACGCGGGCGCGCGGCACGTTCTCGCCGAAGAACACGACGTCCGGTTTCAACAGGCCGCCGCAGTTCGGGCAGGGCGGGGGCTGGAATTGGCTGAAGTCGAGGTGTTCCAGGTCGGCGTCGCCATCGGGAGCGGCGCTGGCGGTGATCGTGGCCCAGTCGGGATGTGCGTCCGCGAGCAATGCCTGCACCGAGGCCCGCGGCAGGCGCGTTGCGCATTCGAGGCAGACGACCTGGTCGATGCGGCCGTGCAGGTCGATCACCGCCTGCTGGCCGGCGCGCGCGTGCAGGCCGTCGACGTTCTGCGTGACCAGCGTGGTGATCTTGCCCTGCGCTTCGAGCGTGGCCAGCGCGGCATGCGCGCGGTTGGGCCGGGCCCGCGCGACCACGGGCCAACCCACGAAGCTGCGCGCCCAATAGCGCGCCCGCATCGCCGGATCCTGCACGAAGGCCTGGTAGGTGATCGGCGCGCTGCGCTTCCAGTGTCCGTCGGCCCCGCGGTAGTCGGGAATGCCGGAGTTGGTGCTGACGCCGGCACCCGTCAGCACGAACACCGACCGGTACGAGCGCAGCCACGTGCGCAGTTCCCGTGCGGTATCGAGGGCGGCCCGGGGCGTCACGTGCGGCCCGCACCCCGCGCGCGCAGCGTCAATCCCTTGAGGAAATTGCGCAGCATCTGGTCGCCGCACAGGCGGAAATTCTTGTGGTCGGGTTGCCGGAAAAGGGCGGTCAGTTCCGGCTTGGAAACCGGGAAGCCGGCGTCCGCGAAAGCCTGGTGCATGTCGACGTCCTTGAGCTCGAAGGCGACACGGAGCTTCTTCAGCACCACGTTGTTGGTGACACGTTTTTCCACCGGTCGTGGCGGCAGGCTCTCGTCCTTGCCGCGGCAGTAGAAGACCAGTCCATCGAGGAAATGGGCGAGGACCCGGTCGCTGCACTCGACGTAGGCCTCGTCGTCGTCCTTCTTCAGGAAGGCCTGCACGTCTTCCTTCGCGATGGGGAAGGCGGCGTCCGCCAGTTTGATGATCTCCACGACCCTGATGTCGCTGAGGTCGAGCATGTAGCGGATGCTGCGCAATACGTCGTTGTTGATCACTGGGTGCCCTGTGGTGCTGAAATCCGGGGCAGGTGGCTCGCGGGTGCTGCCCGACGCGAGTGCCGCTGCCTGGATAGGCTACTCCCTCGCGCCCTTGCCTCGGCGTAGCATCACTGCTCCAACCGCCTCGAGGCCATCATGGTCGGGTCGCAATCGCTTGGGCGTCGCCTGCTCCGAGGCCTGTCGACGGCGATCGGCGCGCTCGCGGCCGTCGTGCTTGTGCTCATGCTCGCGGGCATCGTCAGTCCGTGGCCGTCGGCCCTGGCGATCCGCTGGCTGTTCGAGCGCGATGGTGCCGCCACCAACCGGGCACTGCAGGCATCGGTGCCGGCGGGAATCCGCACCCAGGCGGCGCTCCGGTACGACCCGGGCGACCCCGACGCCCTCCTCGACATCCACCGTCCGGCCGCCTCCAAAGACAAGCAGTTGCCGGTGATCGTCTGGATCCATGGCGGGGGCTTCGTGGCCGGCAGCCGCGAGGAGGTCGCCAACTACGCACGCATCCTCGCCGGCGACGGCTACGCAGTCGTCGCCGTGGATTATTCGTTGGCACCGGAGGCGCACTATCCAACGCCCGTGCTTCAGCTCAACCACGCGCTGGCGTTCCTGGTCGACAACGCCAAACGCCTCGGGCTCGATCCGGACCACTTCGTGCTGGGTGGGGATTCCGCGGGCGCCCAGCTCGCCGGGCAGCTGGCGGCGCTGGTGTCGTCGCCGGACTACGCACAGGAAATGGGTGTGTCCCCCGCGATCACGCGCGCGCAGTTGCATGGCGCCGTATTGTTCTGTGGTCCGCACGATGCGCGGCTGATGGCGCGCAAGTCATCGTCGTCCTGGTTCCTGCGCACGGTCATATGGTCGTACTTCGGTGCGCAGAAGCCCCCGCTGGCGACGATGGAGGAATTCTCCGTGGTACCGCACGTCACCGCCCTGTTTCCTCCCACGTTCGTGAGCGTCGGCAACGGCGATCCGTTGGCGCCCCAATCGCTGGCGTTGGCCGAAGCGCTGGAGCAAAACGGCGTGCGCACGGAAACGTTGTTCTACCCGGCCGGCCTGGCGCCGCCGTTGCCGCACGAATACCAGTTCGACCTCTCGCACCCCGAGTCGGTCGACGCCCTGCGGCGCACGCGTGCTTTCCTGCGGACCTTGTGATGCCGGGCGGAACGGCCATGCATGTTCGATCCCGAGGGCCGGAGGCCACGCCCCCCATGTCCGCGGCGGATCTGGGCAGCGCCCTGCGCGAGTACGTGAGCGCCGAGCTCGAGGCCGCCGCGGCCGGGCTCGATGCGAGTGCAGGTCACCACTTGCACGCTGGCGTCCATCGCGCGCGCAAGGGCATACGCCGCGCACGCGCGGCGTTGGCGCTGGGGGATCCGGTGCTGGGGCCTGGCGCGATCCTGCTTGAACGGGAATTGCGCCGGGTCAATCGCAGTCTGTCGGAGCTGCGCGATGCGCAGGCCCTGGTGGAAGTCCTGGGCCGGCTCGCCGCCAAGGCACGTGACGAGCCCACCCTGCGTGTGCTGCGGCGCGCGCTTCGCAAGGGCAAGGCCGGTCGTGCCGCCATGGCGCGACGCCCCGAGCTGGCTGAGGAACTCGCGCGGACCCGTGCGTTGCTGGCGACGCTGTGTGCGGCGCTGACGGGGTTGCCCTGGGACGGGATCTCACCGGCGCAGCTGGCAGAGGCCCTGGCGCGGTCCTCGCAGCGCATCGATTCGGCCCGTGGAAAGGTCTGCGATGACGGAAGCATGGAGGACTGGCATCGCTGGCGGCGCCGCATGCGCCGACTTTCGCAGCAACACCGCGCCTGTGTCGGGGCGGGCCTGGAGTGGGCGGCGTCGCTGTTCGACAAGAGCCTCGCCGAGCAACTGGGGGTAATGCAGGACCTGCGGTTGCTGCTCGAGCATTGCGGCAGCGACTCGCCATTCGCTCCGTCCGACCGCGAAGCACTGAAGCGATTCGCGAAAACCGCCTGGTCCCGGCAGAGGGATCGCATTGCGTCGGTGACAAAAACGGAAGTCGGCGCGGCGGAGAATTAACGTGGCGGGCTTCCCGGCGTAATGTCGTCATTTTCCCGTGCGAGTGATGTCATGACCGACGCTGACGACGCATCCCCCTACGACACCCGCCTCAACATCCTGTATCCGGCCGGGGAGGTGATCGATGTCCCGGCCCTGGTAGGGGCCAATACCCATCCCTGGTACAACCAGACGCTGTGTGCGGTGAACGAGTCCGTGGTGCGGCTGGGTGTGCTGCAAGGTGAGTACCACTGGCACCACCATGAGACCGAAGACGAGTTCTTCTTCGTGGTGAGCGGGCGTTTCCTGATCGATCTCGAGGACCGCACGGTGGAACTCGGGCCGGGGCAGGGGTTCGTCGTCACCAAGGGCCTGCGGCATCGCCCGCGTGCACCGGAGAAGACCGTCGTGCTGATGGTCGAGACCGCGAGCATCGTGCCCACCGGCAGTTGACCGGCCGCTACGCGCTCAAGAGTGGTTCGCAAAAAACCGGCGCGCAAAAAGAAAGCCCGGCGTTAGCCGGGCTTTCGTGTTCTTACCAACGCCCGGAGGCGTTGCAGGTACTCAGAGTGCCTGGACTTCGTCGGCCTGCAGGCCCTTCTGGCCCTTGGCAACTACGAAGGAGACCTTCTGGCCTTCCTGCAGGCTCTTGAAGCCCTGGGACTGGATCGCGCGGAAATGCACGAACACATCTTCGCCGTTTTCACGGCTGATGAAGCCAAAGCCCTTGGCATCGTTGAACCACTTGACAGTACCGGTTTCACGGTTGGACATCGTTGTAACTCCTTGGAACGGATGGAATGCCGCTGGTGCGGCGGAAAGCTGGTTGCAAGGAGAAGCGGGGTGCAACGATGTAGTGGAACCAGGATCTACAGCATCGGGCCACGATTCAGGGTGACCCTTGGCGAACTCAGCCCGGGCACGGTAGTGGTCTGAGCGCGATAAAGCAAATGTTGTGTGCTGCTCGGTTCAGGTTCAGGGGCGGACAACGGCCCGGATTGCACGGATCTGGAAGGCGTGAACGGGGCTAGGCCGCGGTTTCCAGGGGCGGCTACCTGCGCTCACCGCGTGTGCAATGAGATCAGCGATGCGCGCAGCTTGCACTGGTCGAGCAAGTGGCGAAGGCGCTGCTCGACGTACGGGAGGTCTTCCAGCTGCTGCGAGGCGTACAGGGAATAGGTCGGCTTGTCGCTTCCCCGCGCGCCGTGCGTGCGCCCCACGCTGACGTGGGGTGTCTGGCAGGCGCTTGCCCACAGGGCCTGCAGCTGGGTCGGGCCGATGCTCTGGCCATGGCCAAGGGTGAATCTGAATATCGCGATCTGGTGCTTCATGCGGGCGGTTTTTTCCTGATGCAGGCGGTGCGTGTGGTTGCTGCCGTCGCTATCGCGACTTGCGACTGCCGGCGCCGGGGCGTACGGGCGCGGCTATGGGGGCGTCGGAAACGGTTTCAGTCCCGCCCAGTTTCTTGAGCACCTGGGTGATGCCGAGCACTTCGATGGCGCCGCCGGATTTCTCGAACGCCTGGAGGTCGTCGGCGATGCGCTCGCTGGTGAGCATCCTGGAATCCGGTTCCTTTTTCCGGAAGGTCCTGTCAGCAGGGGGGGGTGTGCGAGCCATCGGAGTCTCCGTTAGTAAAGAACGAGTGGAATGCCGCGCGCGCGCCGATCGGCGTAGTCGGCGCGGATATCGAGGCAATAGGGGCCGCCCATGCGGAACCTGCGGCAGATGGCGGGGCGGCTTTCATAGATCGAACAACACATGCGCTTGCTGTCGAGGGCGACGCACCAGCCCTCCTCATCGCGTGCCATCACATGCAGGCCGGCCTCGGTATGCGTGGTGAGGTGTCCGGCCACCCGGTCCTCCGGCTGCAATACGACGGTCAGGCGACAACAGACCGCATCGCAACTCGAACATTCGGCCTTGGCGACATGGGCCGATGCGGCTTGCGGCAGCAGCGCTGCGACGGTCATGCCAGCGCCATCCGTGGGGTCCCGCGGCGATAGTGCAGCAGGCGACCACGATGCGGCGGCGGGTCGTCGTCGGACATGGGACAACGCGACTCGTCCAGCGAATACGCCTGTTCCTGCATCAGCCGCGTGAAACGGGCGCTGTTGCCACGCCCCGGGTCGGTCACGAGCACCTGCGCGTCCGGGTGCGCATGGCGGGCAATGACATCGGTGATCAGCGCCGCGTGTCCCTGCTCGTAGAGCACGTCGCTGGCGATGATGACGTCGAACAGACCGAGCGTTGGCAGCGGCGTATCCCAGCTCATCTGCCGGTAGTGCACCGCCGGCAGCTCGTTGAGCGCTGCGTTGTAGGCTAGAAAGGGTTCGGCCAGCGGATGGATGTCGCTGGCGACGATGTCGGCGCCACGCCTTTGCAGGACCAGGCTGGCCAGGCCGATGCCGCAGCCCAGTTCCAGGATGCGTTCGCCATCGAGTTCAAAACGTTGCATCGCCTGGGCCAGCAGCAATCCGGCCGGCCATACCTGCCCGAACAGGCTCCATTGCGCGCCGGAAATACCCATTCGTTCGCCATGTCCGTCGGGATCGCCGAACTGCTGCAGATCGCTGAGTACGCGCAGGCGCCAATCATGGCCGCCTATGGTCAGTGTGAGCTTGCGGGTGGAATAACCTGGCAATGGCGCTCCCATTGGGGCGTCACCCTGCAGGAGGGTGATGACGCGTGAGGGGGGAGCGAAGCGGTCGACCTGGGTCGGACGGGACGCAGCGAATGGAGCGGCTTGCCGTCCAAGCCTACACGAGTGCAGCCGGGGGGTTGTGAAACCTAACTGCGCGATCGCTGGGCCAGCCAGGTATCCAGCTGGTTGGCGAAGGCCTGGCGGTCGCGGGCGTGGAAAGCGGCCGGGCCGCCGGTCTGGACGCCGCTGCCGCGCAGTTCTTCCATGAAATTACGCATCGAGAGGCGTTCAGCCATGTTGTCGGGCGTGTAGCGCTCGCCCCGAGGGTTGATGGCGATCGCGCCCTTTTCGACCACCAGGGCGGCCAGGGGGATGTCCTGGGTGACCACGAGGTCCCCGGATTGCACGCGTTCGACGATGGCGCTGTCCGCTACATCGAATCCGCCCGGTACTTGCAGGGCGCGGATGAAGCGCGAGGGTGGGGTGCGCAACCACTGGTTGGCGACGAGGGTGACCTGCACCCCGGCGCGTTCGGCCGCGCGGAACAGGATTTCCTTAATCACGCCCGGGCAGGCGTCGGCATCCACCCAGACTTGTGCGGCCCAGACTTGTGCGGTTTGGGTCACCCGCGGGCAGAGGGGGTTTCCGGACGCGCGTCGGACTCGGAAGGAGTCGCAGCGTCCTTGGCCGCCTGCTTCTTGGCCTGCTTCTCGTCCTGCTTCTTCTTCTTGGCAATCTCGCGCTGGCGCTTTTCGAACGAATAATTGGGCTTGGCCATGGGGGCAGCTCCTTGGGGGCGATGCACCAGTGTAGGCACGTGGAGGCAATTAGCGAAGCACACGCCCGATCCGGCCCGCTGGCAACCGCGTGTGCGGCCTGCTGGCGTGCCGGACCAGCGACTTGCCACCGGCGTTAACGCTCGCATAACTGTTTGTCCGGCAGCGGGCTTTGGCAGCCGGCCACCCGAGAGGGGGAAGCGGGGCGACCGACATCCCCTTACAAGTCACTGGCTACGCTGGCAATGGCCCGCGCACGCACGACGCGCTGGCTGGCCATACTGAACACAGGACCTGGATGCTTCGCCGGTGAATGGTTCGCAGAGCTATGACTTCGACCGCTTCCGCCTGAGTACCGTACGGCACGAGCTGTACCGCGACGGACAACCGATCGCGCTCGAGCCCAAGGCCTTTTGCGTACTCACCGAACTGCTCGAGCACGGCGGCGAGCTGCTCAGTCACGACGTCCTGCTCGATGCGGTGTGGGGCCATCGCCATGTCACCCCCGGCGTGCTGAACCGCTCGATTGCACTGGTGCGGCGTGCGCTCGGCGACGACAGCGAGCACCCGCGTTACGTGCAGACCGTGCATGCGCTGGGCTATCGCTTCATCGCTCCGGTCACCCGTGTCGACGACGCCATGCGCACCGGGCCGGTTGCCAGCGTTGCAGTCGCGCCGGTCGCGAGCCTCTCGCGCGCGACCAAGGGCGTGGCCGCCGTGCCGGTCGCGGTACTGCCGTTTGCCAACCTGAGCGACGATCCCGGGCAGGCGTTCCTCAGCGACGGCCTAGCCGAGGACATCATCACCGAGCTGTCGCGCTGGCACATGCTGGCGGTGCGCTCGCGCGCGGCGTCGTTCCGCCATCGCGGCGTGGCCGTCGACGTGCAGCAAGTGGCGCGCGAGCTCGATGTCCGCTTCATCGTGGAAGGCAGCGTGCGGCGCATGGGTGAGCGCGTGCGCATCACCGCGCAGCTGATCGATGCCGAGTCCGGCAACCACATCTGGGCGGAGAAGTTCGATCGCGCGCTGTCGGAGATCTTCGACGTCCAAGACGAGGTCGTCGGCACGATCGTGGCTACGCTGGTTGGACGCGTGCAGGCCCGCGATGCGGAACGCGCACGCCGCAAGCCGCCTTCGAGCCTCGCCGCGTACGAATGCGTGCTGCGCGGCAATGCGCTGCCGTGGGCCGAACCGGAGGGACGCGCGAACGCGACCAGGCTGTTCGAACAGGCGATCGCGCTCGACCCCGACTATGGTTTTGCGCACGCATTGCTGGCGGCCATGCGTTATGGGCAGTGGTACGACGATCCGGTCGGCGAAGACGCCGCACTGGACGAAGCCCTGGCCCTGGCCATGCGCGGAGTCGAGCTCGATCCAGACGAGAGCACCTGCCATTCGATCCTGGCCCAGGTCTGCCAGCTGCGCGGCGACTTCGACCTGTGCGCGCAGCACATCCGGCGCGCGGTAGAGCTCAATCCGAGCAATCAGTGGAACGTCGCCGACATGGGGATGATGCTCAACTACCTCGGCGAGGCAGGACAGGCGCTGGCCTGGTTCGAGCGGGCGCGGCAGATCGATCCTTACTTCGACCCGCCGTGGTACTGGCGCGAATACGGCATGGCCCTGCTGCTGACGCACCGCTACCGGGAAGCGGCTGAAATGTTCAACCATGTGACCGACCGCCATTACCGGCACCTGGCCCCGCGGGCTGCGAACGATGCGCTGCTCGGGGACATGCAGGCGGCGCGGCGCGATGTCGCCGATTGCATGGCCGCGCAACCCGATTTCTCGATCCAACGCTACTTCGCGAAGCTTCCGTTCAAGCGCCAGGCCGACATCGACCATCTCGCCGAGGCACTGCGACGGGCCGGGTTTCCCGAGTCGTGAACCTCACATCTCCGGCAACGGCAGGCACTCCATGATCTCGATGCCGTCGCCAGGGAAGATCGTGAAGTGCGGATGGTTCTCGAAGAGCCGTGCCGCCGCTTCGTGCGATTCGGCCTGCACGACCGTGTAGGCCGTCATGTTGTTGCGGGTTTCGGAAATGCCGCCGGGCGCTGCCCGCCTGGTTTTCCCCAGCGGCGCGCCCTGGTCGACGATGGACGAACCGTTGTCGGTGGCCCACTTTTTCCAGGCTTCCATCCCGGCACGCTCTTTCGTGGCGCGCTGGCCTGCGTCCATCGATTTCCAAGTGTCCATGGACGCGGCCGAGCCGGTATAGATGGCAAGGAACTTTTTCATGGGGACTCTAGCCGACGTGCGCGGGTGCACGGGCGCGATGAAAGCAGACCGGGGGTTGGCACTGCGTCAAACGGTCCTGGTCGAAGGGCCTGGGTCGAAGGGTTGGAGCCGCGGATTGAATGTCGCTTCATCCTCCCGGCATGATGCGGCCCGGCGCGACCGCAACGACTCGCTGGTGTCCTCTGCTCGCGGCGGCAATGCGCATCGCACTAACATCCCACCGGGTAGCTTTTCGCGGATCACCGTCCACCAACGGAGCACCTCATGCCGACACCTCCACGCCAGCGGGCCAGCGACTTCGATCCGGAAGTGCTGCAACTGTTCGACCAGTACGTGCACGGCATCATCGACCGGCGCGGATTCCTCACCGGCGCGGCGCGCTTTGCCGTCGGCGCCACGACGGCGGCCGGCCTGCTGGCGGCTTTGACTCCGCAGTTCGCGTCGGCGCAGCAGGTGAAGCCGGATGACAAGCGGCTGTCCGCGAAGTTCGTCGAGTTTCCCTCGCCCAAGGGCTATGGCAAGGCCCGCGGCTACCTGGTGAAACCGGCGAATGCGAAGGGACCGCTGCCGCAGGTGCTGGTGGTGCACGAGAACCGCGGGCTCAATCCGCACATCGAGGACATCGCGCGCCGGCTGGCATTGGACGGCTTCATCGCCTTCGCGCCGGACGCGCTGTTTCCGCTGGGTGGCTATCCCGGCGACGAGGACAAGGCGCGCGCCGAGTTCGCCAAGCTCGACCAGGCCAAGACCCGCGAGGACTTCCTTGCGGCCGCCGACCTGCTGGCGCACGTGGAAGGCGGCAGCGGTCGCATGGGCGCGGTCGGCTTCTGCTACGGCGGCGGCATGGTCAACTTCCTCGCGACACGGCTGCCCCATCTCATCGCCGCGGCGCCGTTCTACGGCAGCCCACCCGCGCTGGAGGATGTGCCAAACATCAAGGCCGAAATGCTGGTGGTGCTGGCCGCGAACGACGAGCGCATCAACACGGCCTGGCCGGCGTACGAAGCCGCGCTGAAGGCGGCGGGGGTGAAGTACACGCTATACCAGCCCGCCGATACGCAGCACGGCTTCAACAACGACACCACGCCGCGTTACGACGAGGCTGCGGCCAAAGAGGCGTGGCGCCGCACGATGGCGCTGTTCGACCGCACGCTCCGCGCGCACGGCTAGCCGTCCCGCGCTGGTTCGATGATCGCCGCAGCACCGAATGCCAGGCGTGCCGATCCGCGGCGCGCACGCCAGGCGATCCTTCATCGCTTGCACGGAGCACGACATGGCCCGCTTCGACACCACTGAGTTCGCGCAGTGCCTCGACAAGGCGCACGCGCTCGCTTCCGCCTACCTGCTGGACCTGCCGCATCGGCACGTCGGTGCGCGCCATGGCCGCGACGAAATGATGGCGGCCTTGCGTGCCCCGCTGCCGCGACAGGGCGAGGACGGACGCGCGGTGCTCGACCTGCTTGCATCGCAGGCGGCGCAGGGAACATCCGCGTGCGCGTCGCCGCGTTACTTCGGCTTCGTGATCGGTGGCGCCTATCCGGTCGCGCTGGCGGCGGACTGGCTGGTGTCGACCTGGGACCAGAACGCGGGCATCCATGTCATTTCGCCGCTGGCCGCGGCGGCGGAGGAAGTCGCCGCGCAATGGCTGCGGGAACTGTTCGACCTGCCGCGCGACTCCGGTGTCGGTTTCGTTACCGGCTGCCAGATGGCGAACTTCACCTGCCTTGCGGCCGCGCGCCACGGCGTGCTGCGCAGGGCGGGTTGGGACGTGGAAGCCGACGGGTTGTACGGCGCGCCGCGCATCCATGTGGTGACGTCGGCCGAGTCCCACATCACCATCGACGTGGCGCTGCGCTACCTCGGCATTGGCACGCGGGCCCTGCACCGGGTGGAAGCCGACGCGCAGGGCCGCATGTTGCCGGACGCATTGCGGGAAAAGCTGGCGACGCTGGAAGGCCCGGTGATCGTCTGCGCGCAGGCGGGCAACGTGAATACCGGCGCCTTCGATCCATTGCGCGAGATCGCCGGGATCGTCCGGGCTCGCGATGCCTGGTTGCACGTCGACGGCGCGTTCGGCCTGTGGGCACGCGCCAGCCAGTCGCTGCGTGCGTTGGCCGATGGCATCGAGCTCGCCGACTCCTGGGCCACCGATGCGCACAAGTGGTTGAACGTGCCGTACGACTGCGGCGTCGCGATCGTGCGCAATGCCGAGGACCATCGCACCGCGATGACCTCCGTCGCCGCATACTTGATCCAGACCGGCGGACTCGAACGCGATGCCGTCGACTGGGTGCCGGAATTCTCGCGCCGGGCGCGCGGGGTGCCGGTGTACGCGACCCTGCGCACGCTCGGCTGTGACGGGGTGGAATCGCTGGTCGACGGCTGCTGCGCGCGGGCGCGGCAGATGGCCGCCGTGCTGGCCGCGGAGGAGGGCGTGCGCGTCCTCAACGACGTGGTGCTGAACCAGGTGCTGGTGCGCTTCGGCGAGGACGATGACCTGACCCGCGCCGTCGTGACTGGCGTGCAGGACGAAGGCACCTGCTGGCTCAGCGGCACGACCTGGCACGACCTGGCGGCCATGCGCATCTCGGTGTCGAACTGGGCGACGACCGAAGACGACGCGGCGCGCAGCGCCGAGGCCATCCTGCGGGTGTTCCGGTCGTTGCGCGGCAGATAGGGCGCGGCCGCTTCCGGTCCTGCAGGAGGTCCGCGGGGCATGTCGATCCGGTGGCTCCCCGTTCGTCGTCCTTCCGAGAGCCGGCTTTCGGCCGGTCGTCGCCAATGACCACAGCAAGGAGTACCACGATGCGTTTTCTTTCGATGATCCGGATCAACGAGAACAACGGCCAGCAGCCCAGCGAGCAGCTGATGGCGGACATGGGGCGCCTGATCGAGGAAATGACACGGTCGGGCGTACTGCTCGATACCGCCGGACTGCGGCCCACGTCCGAGGGGGCGATCGTGAAGCTCAAGGGCGGCAAGACCAGCGTGGTCGACGGGCCGTTCACGGAAGCCAAGGAGGTAGTTGGGGGCTTTGCGTTGCTCAAGGCCGGGTCGATGCAAGAGGCCGTCGCGCTGACGCAGCGTTTCCTGCTGATCCATGGCGACGAGTGGGAGCTGGATTGCGAAGTGCGACAACTGGAAGAGCCCGACTTCGGGGCGGCCTGACCAGGATGTGCAGATCCATGATGTGCGGATCCATCATCGCGGGAGCGACGCCATGCAATTCATCCCTTACCTCGATTTCGACGGACAATGCCGCGAGGCATTCGATTTCTACGCCCGTGTCTTCAATGGCCAGGTCACCATGCGCATGACTTACGGCGAGTCGCCGATGGCGGACGAAATGCCGCCGGCCACCCATGCGCGGGTGATGCACTCGCAACTCGAGAGCGGCCATGCGGTGCTGATGGGCGCCGATGGACCGCCGCAGCACGCGCCGAACCGCGGCTGCGTCAACATCGCCGTCGATACGCCGGCCGAGGCGGAACGCATCTACGCCGCCCTGGTCGAGGGCGGCAACATACAGATGCCGCTGCAGGAAACGTTCTGGGCGCAGCGGTTCGGCATGCTCACCGACCGCTACGGCAAGGCCTGGATGGTCAATTGCGCGAAGCCAGCTGGCTAAGCTGCGGAAAACAGGACGGATATTTCCGCGCGCGTCGCGGGCACAGGGAATGGGTCACAGTTCGTCGATCGCGTGCCGCGTCATGTAGATGAACGCGGCCGACATTCAGGCTTCACATAGCGATCACACATAGACTCTGGGCTGAAAGTGGGGCCCCCGACATGGGTTGCGCCGGTGAACGATCGCCGGCCGGTTCCTGCGATCCATCCCCCCGTAACAGCCGGAAGTCCAGTGCCTCGCCTCGATCTCCTCCTCATCCTTGTCCTGGCCGCCGTGTGTGCCGCGATTACCGCCGCCGCGACCGGTCATTTCGAACCTCTGCCCCTGTTTGCCGGCGTGATCATCGCGGGCGTGATGCGCAGCCTGCGCATGGCGCGGCAACGCGGCTGAGTACATTCAGTTCGACGCCCTTTGCAGTTCCTGCAGCTGCGCGCGATAGGCGGCGCGCGTCGCGCCGTCGCTGAGTGCCTGCGCCCGTAGCAGGGCCTTGCCGGCACGGCGCGGATTGCCCGCCTTCAGGTAGACCCGCGCCAGCGCGGAATAGAAGCGGTGTTCACCGGCGTGCAGCCGGATCGCCCGCCGGTAGTGCGCGATCGCCTGCGCATAGTCGCCGCTGCGCTCGAAATCCATTGCCTGCAGGAAGTGATGCAGCGGGTCCTTCTGCTGCACCTTCGCCAGCCGGCGGCGGAATTCGGCTTCGCGCTGCGCATCGCCAACGCGGTGGGCAAGGCTGACCATGTTGAACAGCGCACTGTCTTCCTCGGGGTTGAGTTCCAGCGCTTTCTGGTAGGCGCGCTCGGCGCCCGCCACGTCGCCGTCATGCAGGCGCAGGACGCCGGCATTGCTCCACAAGGCTGCGTAGGAAGGATCGGCGTCCAGCGCGCGCTGCATCAGGGCCAGGCCGTTGGCCGGAGTCCCGAGCGCCAGCTGCTGCATTGCCAGGTTGTTGTAGTAATGCGCCAGCAGACGCCGGTCGTCGATGGGTACGGGGCGATCCCTCGCGATCAGTTTGTCCCCGGCCGTATCCACGGTGAAGTTGCGCCCATTGGCCCGGACGCTCGCGTTGACGTGGTTGTTGCGGTAGATCATGCCGGCTTCCTGCCGCCAGGAAATCGTTTCGGCGATTTCCTGCGGCTGCACGTCGAGGCCTGCTTCGCGTGCCAGCACCACGAACAGCATGGTGAAGGACAGGCAGTTCGCCGTGCGTGCCGCGTAAGTCTGCTCGACCGAATAGGTCGCGCCTTCCTCGTAGTTGATGCCCAGTCCGTCCGCGTCCAGCATGAAATGCGCCAGGCGATCGAGTCGCTCCTGCGGGGCAGAGGGCTTGGCCAGTACTTCGTCGTGCAGGCGTTGGCGCAACTGCGGCGGCAGGGCCATTACGGCTTCCGGCGCGGCGGGGACGGGGACGGGGATCGTCGTGGGCGTCGGGGGAGTCGTGGGCGCGGCGGGCATGTCGCCGACGGGCGCCGGGAGGGTCAGCGCAACCGCAAGGAGCAGGGCGTACATGGCGACCCTCCGCGCGCGTCGGCAGCAAAGATGGCCTGGATGGAGTGTAGTCCTGGCGCGGCGTGAACAGTGTTCACGGGCGGCTCGGCGGACTGGGCTTTCTTGGCGGCAGCCGGCGGTCGCTTCCGCTCAGGGGCGGGCGAGGGCCAGCACGATCTCGAACACGATCAGCAGCACGATGGCCAGTTCCAGCAGTTCGGCGCGGCGGCTCGAGGCTTCATCGTAGAGCGCCGTGTAGGTGCCGCGGATGATCTCCAGCTTGCGATCGACGGCGGCGCTCAGGCGCGGCACGCGGAACAGCTCCAGTGCCGCGCCATAGATGCGGGCCAGGTAGACGTCCTCGGTGACCTGCAGCGAGTTCTCGACCCGCTCGGTGAGCTCGGTGACTTCCGCCACCAGTCCATACAACTTCCGGGCCAGCCGGGCGGCACGGCGTGAAGCGAGCAGCGACAATCCGCCGCGCGCGCTCCCGACCAGTCCGTACATGGTGGCCAGCTCGTCATCGAGCAGTTCGTCGTAGTAGCGCATCTCCAGCAGCTGGGCATTGGCCACCTCGATGATGTCGACGACATCCGAGCCCCGGCTGGGTTCGTAGAGGAAGGCGCGGTCCCAGGTGAGGACGACCAGGTCATCCTCGAAATAGGAATACGCCTGCTCGGTGATCGCCGCGGCTTCCTGTGCGGACAGTGGCCGTGTTTCACCCGACAACAGGGCGGCGAGATTCGCCTGTTCGCGGACCTGCGTGCCGGTCATCGGCTGCGCGAAAGCATGGACGATGGCGAACAGGTAGTCCTCTTCCAGGTGCTGCGTTGCCGGGCGATGCAGCGCCGGGCCGATGACGTCCAATACGCTGCGCAATGCGTCGCGCCAGATCGACGTGTCGGCGGCGGCGATGCGATCGAGCGCGTTGAGCTGGTGGCCGAACGCTTCCCAGGCGAGTCCCTCCACCGGTATCCGCAGGGCGATGACGATCGCGCCGAAGTCGTAGATCCGCGCCGTTGCCTCCGCCCGCGTGGGTACGCCCGCCAGCTCGATATCCACGGGCGGCATTGCCAGCAGTGCCGGCGGAACGCCGAAGGTGAGCTCATCCGGAGCGGCGGTGGCCAGGCGCGTGCGGCGGCTTTCGCGCCCTGCATGCGACAGCCACAACGCCTCGGCGCGCGCCAGGTCGATTTCGTTGGCGACATCCAGCAGGCGATGGACGACCAGCGCGCCGGATTGGACGTGCAGGGCGGCCGGCATTCGGGACTCCACGTGGCTGGATGGCGCCAGTCTACGACGGTGTTTGGTGGGATCGTCGGAAACAAGAAGGCCCAGCGGCGAACGAGAGGTTTGGTCTCGCTGGCTGGGCCTTCCGTGCCGGAAACCACTGCTTCGGTCCTCGGTCCGTCGCGTTTTCTCCGGCGGGGGGAAGGTATCGCCGCGGATGTTATGACCGGGTCAACCAGCCGCGGGCGCCTCGATTAGGCTCCGGCGATGCCCATAGACCCTCGTGATCCCGCCTTCCCTGGGCACCCTCAGCCGGGGCCGCTGCTTCCTGTACGTGTTCCCCTGCGCGTACGAGGATCTGCTGAAACTCGGCTTTTCACGCGATCCGTTGCAACGCCTGCAATCGCTGCATCCGCGCTGGTTCGAGTTCTTCGATCCGGACCGCATGGCGCTGGTCGAGACGGATCGGGTGCGCGATGCGCGTGCGCTCGAACTGGAGTTGAAGCACGAGCTCGCGGAGTTCAATGCGCCGGTTCCGTTGACGGTCATGCGCGATGCAGGGGGGCACGGCGAGTGGTATCGGGGGGCAGGCGCCTTTCTCGGGACCGCAGTGCAGCGCCTCGCAGCGCAGGGCTACGACGTGCATGCGCCGGCGCGCGACTGGTTGCGACGCGAGTTGGCGAGGCGCTGCGAGCTGCTGTACTCGTGGTCCGAGGCGCTGCTGGGCGTGGATGAACTGGAACTTCGCGCGGGCCCTGCCTGGGCACAACAGGTCGCACGGGACGTATTGGATGCCTACACCGCATTCGACATCGCGCTGGAGCCGTGGCTGCCCGCCAATGTGCGGCGCTGGTACGGCGCAGGCGGCCAATAGACGCGATGTTCGCGACGATTCAGCCCGACCCGCTATCCTTGCCACGAAACCGGTGATTTCGGGAGAACTTCCATGGCAACTGGCTGGGCAGGCGATGGCGCGGTGCAGGACCAGATCGATGCCACCATCAAGGACGCGATCCAGCGTGTCCGCAGCCAGTTGCCGCAGGGCCCTGGGCTGATGCGCTGCGAGGAGTGCGACGCGGAGATTCCCGAAGCGCGCCGCAAGGCCATTCCCGGCGTGCGCCTGTGCGTGGACTGCCAGGAAGCGCGCGACCAGGAACAGGCCGGTTTCAGCGGCTACAACCGTCGCGGCAGCAAGGACAGCCAGCTCCGCTGATCTACTCAGCTGATCTCCACCCGATGGCATCGACGCAGACAGGCTGGCGTGCGTGGTTGGCGGCATTGTTCGGCGCGTCGCGCGTGGACGTGCCTCCGCATCTGCGCAAGCCGTCCATCCGTCGTCGCGGCGACACCATCGAGTTGCAGTTCGCGCATGGGGTGTCGCAAAGCCAGATGGTCACGCGCGACCCCGACCGCCTGATGATCGATTACACACGCACCATGCTCGGCGCCCTCGTACTGGTGCCCCGGCCGCGCAGCATCGGCATGGTGGGGCTGGGGGGCGGATCGCAGGCGAAGTACTGCTACCGGCACCTGCACGACGCCCACATCGAGGTCGTCGAGAACAATCCGCATGTGCTGGCGCTGCGCCGGCGCTTCCACGTCCCCGCCGACGACACGCGCTTTCGCGTGGTGCTCGACGATGGTGCGCATTTCCTGGCCGGACGCCACGCCGCCTATGACCTGCTGCTGGTGGATGGCTACGACGAAACCGGTATCCCCGGCGGGCTTTCCACGCAGGCGTTCTACGACCACTGCCGCGCGTCGCTCGTCGAGGGTGGCGCCATGGCCATCAATCTCTACTGCGAGGATCCGGCGCTGCACGTCGACAGGCTGCAACGCGCCTTCGGTCCCGGGAACGTGCTGGTGATCGAGGAGCCGCGGCAGAGCAATCGCGTCGCGCTTGCGTGGACGGCCGGCACCGTGCCCGCTGCCGCGGATGATGCGATGGCGCTGTCGCCGACGGCGCGTCGCGACCTCGCCCGCGTGTTCGCGAACGTGCGCGAGGCCCTTGCGGCGCGCTAGATCCTGCGCACGCGGAACTTGCGGCCCTTGATCTTGCCGGCCTGCAGCCGCGTCAACGCCTTGTCGGCCTGGTTGCGCTGGATCGCGACATAGCTGCGCGTGGCGAAGACGTCGATCTTGCCGATGGCCTCGACCGGCAGGCCGGCGTCACCGGTGATGGCGCCGACGATGTCGCCCGGTCGCAACTTGTCGGTGCGGCCGGCGTCGATGCACAAAGTGACGGTCGCGGCGGGGGGCGCGGAACGGGGACGCAGTGCGGCGAGCGTGGGGCGCTCCCAGCGGATCGCCACGCCCAGCTGCTGCGCCAGCGCCGTGGAGCGCGGCAGTTCGCGTGGCGTGCACAGGGTCAGCGCGACACCGCTGCGTCCCGCGCGGCCGGTGCGGCCGATGCGGTGGACATAGGTGTCGGCATCGTTGGGTACGTCGTAGTTGATGACCGCGCCGAGATCGTGGATGTCGAGCCCGCGCGCGGCGACGTCGCTCGCCACCAGCACGTTGCAGCTGCGGTTGGCGAAGCGGACCAGCACTTCATCGCGGTCGCGCTGTTCCATGTCGCCGTGCAACGCCAGCGCGGTGTAGCCCAGGTGGGCGAGGGAGGAAACGACTTCCTCCGTGTCCTTGCGCATGTTGCAGAACACCACGGTCGATTCCGGGTTGTATTCCATCAGCAGGCCGGCGAGCGCCGCGGGCTTCTGCGCCGGATCGACATCGAAGAAGCGCTGGTCGATCGTCGCCTGCTGCTGCGCGCCTTCGACCGTGACTTCCAGCGGATCGCGCATGACGTTGCCGGCGATGGCGCGGATGGAGTCCGGATACGTCGCCGAGAACAGCAGCGTCTGCCGGTTGCCCGGCGTCTTGCCGACGATCTCGCGGATGGGCTCCTCGAAGCCCATGTCGAGCATGCGGTCGGCCTCATCCAGCACCAGCATGCGCACGCCGCGCAGGTCGAGCGCGCGCTTGCGCAGCAGTTCCTGCACGCGGCCGGGTGTGCCGACGACAATGTGCGGTTCGTGCTGGGCGAGCGACGCCAGCTGCGGCGCCAGTGCGAGGCCACCGGTCAGCGTGGACAGCTTGACGTTGGGGATGCCCGTGGCCAGCTTGCGGATGTGCTTGCTGACCTGGTCGGCGAGTTCGCGCGTGGGGCACAGCACCAGTGCCTGCACGCGGATCTGGGCCGGGTCGAGGTGATGCAGCAACGCCAGCCCGAAGGCCGCGGTCTTGCCGCTGCCCGTGGGAGCCTGCGCGATCAGGTCGCGGCCCTCGATCAGGGCAGGCAGGCTCTGCGCCTGGATCGGGGTCATCTGCACGTGGCCGAGGGCGTCCAGGCCCTGGAACAGGGCGGGATTGAGCGGCAGATCGGCGAATTCGATGGCATGGTCGGTCATGCGCCATGATACGGAGGAACCGCGCTGGGCGGATTTTTCACGAATTCCCGGCTTCGCGCGTCCTTTCGACCGGCCGGCCTAGAATCCGCCGGTATGCGATCCCGGCCCGCAACAAGCGCCCTTGCAGCCAACGCCTCCCGCTTTTTGCTCGGCATAGCCCTGGCCCTGGTCGCCGCGACTTCGGCCTGCAGCGAAACGAGGACGAACCCCATGTCGATGAAACTGGCCTCACCCGGCTTTGCCGACAATGCCGCCATGCCCGCGCGCCATACCTGCGATGGCGGGGACATCTCGCCCGCGCTGCAGTGGGCAGATGTGCCTGCGGGTACCCGCAGTCTCGCGTTGATCGTGGATGACCCCGACGCACCCGATCCGGCTGCACCGCAACGCACCTGGGTGCATTGGGTGCTCTACAACCTGCCGCTCGCATCGCAGGGACTGCCGGAAGGACTGAAATCCGGGCAACTGCCGGCGGGAACACGCGAAGGCCGCAACGACTGGGATCGCACCGGCTATGGCGGGCCGTGCCCGCCCAAGGGCCGGCATCGCTACTTCCACAAGCTGTATGCCCTCGACGTCGAGCTGCCCGACCTGCACCAGCCGGACAAGGCGCAATTGCTCAAGGCGATGGAAGGCCATGTGGTGGGGCAGGCCGAACTGATCGGCACCTACCAGCGCCCCGGCCACTGACCTCCACTATCCTGATGGCATCGACCCGGACGATGCCGCGGCAATGCAGGACGACGTACTGATTCCCGAGGAACAGCTGGCGGCGTTGCAGGCCGCCTATGCCACGCCGCCGCGTGCGTACCACAACTTCACGCATGTCGAGCACGTGCTGCGCCATTACGACGGCGTCGCCAACGGGCCCGGCTGGAACCAGCCCGCGGAAGTCCGCCTGGCGGTGCTGTATCACGACGCCATCTACGAAGCCGGACGCAAGGACAACGAGGCACGTTCGGCCGCACTGGCCAGTGAGCACATCGCGCGCTGGCTGCCCGGTCAAGGCATCGATGCCGCACGCGTGGCCGAGCTGATCAACCTCACCGCGCGCCATGGTGCCCTGGCTCCGGAGGATGTCGATCGTGACGCGGCGCTGTTCCTCGATTGCGACATGGCCATCCTCGCGGCCGACGAGGCCGCGTTCGCCGCCTACGACCGTGGCATCACCACGGAATATCGCGGCCAGGTGCCGGCATGGCTGTTCAAGCTCAACCGGCGCCGCTTCCTCAAGGCGCTGCTGGCGAAACCGCGCATCTTCCTCAGCGACTGGTTCCACGAGCGCCTCGATGCGCAGGCACGCATCAACCTGCGGCGCGCGGTGACGGAAAAGCGCTGAGGCTGCGGGGGATCTCCGCCTGCTCTGGCACTCCAGGCGCTCGGAAATCGTCTTGTCGACAGCACGATGTCGTGTTCGTGATGGCGCAACTTAAACTGCGGCGAATTTTCAGACTTTTCCTATATACGAGCCATGATCCGATATGGCTTGCTGAGCCCGGCTGAAACTGATCAGTCGGCGCCAGGAAGTTGAAGAGATGGCCAAATTCTTCTTGGTTGTCGCTGCGCTCGGATTCGTTGCTTCGCTTGCGTTGGGAATTATCCAAGGCCGCATTAGCTACTTCATCTACGCAGGAGCCATCGTGTTGGCTGTAGTGGTGACCGGCTTACTGAAACGTAGAAATTCCGATAGGTGACGGCCAGCGGCCGGTGAAGGCCCAAGCCGAGGCCGGTCGATTCTTCGGCCAGCCCAAGGCTCACGCCGCCACTCCCGCCGCGTGCCCGGACGCCCATGCCCATTGGAAGTTGTAGCCACCCAGCCAGCCGGTTACGTCGACGACCTCGCCGATGAAATACAGGCCGGGCACGTGCTTCGACATCATCGTGGCCGACGACACGCCGTCGGTGTCGACGCCGCCGAGGGTCACTTCCGCCGTGCGATAGCCTTCGGTGCCGCTGGCGACCAGCGGGAAGGATGCGAGCAACGCGGCGGCTTCGCGCAGTTGCGGCTCGTTGAATTGTTTCATTGGCCGGTTGGGCAGCCAGTGCTCGCACAAGCGCTGCGCGAAGCGCTTGGGCAGCAGGTCGCCGAGGACGGTCTTGAGTTCGGCCGCGGGGCGCTCATGGCGCAGGCGTTGCAGCGTCTCCAGCGCATCCAGGCCCGGCAGGAGGTCCAGGCGCAGGTCGTCGCCGGGTTGCCAGAACGATGAAATCTGCAGGATTGCCGGACCACTGATGCCGCGGTGGGTGATGAGCAGGTAGTTGTGGAAGGCCTTGCGGTTGCAGTGCGCTTCCACCGGGAAGGCGACGCCGCTGAGGTCCTGCAGGCGTTCCTGGTGCTTGCCGCTCAGTGTCAGCGGCACCAGGCCCGCGCGCGTGGGCAATACGGGGTGGCCGAACTGGCGCGCCAGCTCATAACCGAATCCGCTGGCGCCCATGCTCGGGATGGACAGGCCGCCGCTGGCGACCACCAGGGAGGGGGCGGTGAATACGCCGCGCGAGGTATGCAGATGGAAGAGCCCGCTGTCGCCGTGCACCACGCGTTCGATGCTGCACGAAGTCTCGACGCGCGCGCCCACGGCCGCGCATTCGTCCAGCAGCATCTTCACGATCAGCTTGGACGACTCGTCGCAGAAGAGCTGGCCCAGTTCCTTCTCGTGGTAGGCGATGCGATGGCGCTCCACTAGCTCAATGAAGTGCGCCGGCGTGTAGCGGGCGAGGGCGGATTTGCAGAAGTGCGGGTTCGCGGACAGGTAATTCGCGGGGGAGGCACCGGTGTTGGTGAAGTTGCAGCGCCCGCCACCCGACATGAGGATCTTCTTGCCGACGCGGTTGGCGTGCTCGATCACCAGTACCCGCTTGCCGAGCTGCCCCGCGCTGATGGCGCACATCAGGCCGGCGGCACCGCCACCGATGATGAGGACGTCGACGGTGGCGCCTTCTATGGACGTGCCTGCGGCGGACATGGAGGTCCCGGATGGAAGCGACCTCCATTCTACGGTGCGCTTTCGCAGGCATACCCCGGGTCATGCGCCGGTCAAGACCGGACCGGGCTTGGCAGTCGTGGCTTCACTGCCTTGGGACAGACACTGGCAGACCACGCAGCGATGCCTGAGCATGCGGGTCATGGCCAAGGAACGCCTCTCCCCGGATTACGCGCTGCGCCTCGTCGAACACGGCGACCATCTGCAGGTCGAAGTAAGTGGTGGAATCGACGCCCAGGCGGTTCGCATCGCCTACTGGCGGGACATCGTCGCTGAAGCCAAGGAGCGAGGCCTCCGCAAGCTCCTGGTGACCGACCGCAAGAAAGGGAAGCCAGCGAGCCAGGCCGAGCTTGCCGAACTGGCCCTGGTGTTCCACGAGGAAGCCCCGAACTTCGATCGCGTCGCCGTGATCGAACCGACGCCGGAGTTCCTGCCTGCCATCGAATACGCCGAAATCTTCGGGCAGGGCATGGGCATCAACGTGCGCATCTTCAGCGACCACCGCGAAGCCGAGCGCTGGCTGCGGTATGGCTCGCCGGACGATTGAGCGGTCCGGCGGCGTGACGCCGTAAAATAGCGGCTTGCCATACCAGCACATCCGGATCGAGATTCCATGCCAGCCGCTCCCGCTTGCCCGCAATGCACCCTCGAGAACACCTATGTCGACGGGAGCAACTTCGTCTGCGCCGATTGCGGCTTCGAGTGGCCGATGGCGACCGATGCCGCCGGGGAGGGCGGGACGGCAGTGCGCGACAGCAATGGCAACCCGCTTGCCAATGGCGACACCGTGGTCGTGATCAAGGACCTGAAGGTGAAAGGCTCGTCCATCCCGCTGAAGCAGGGAACGGTGATCAAGAACATCCGCCTGGTCGAGGACGACGCCGAACACATCGAAGGCAACTCGGACAAGATCAAGGGCCTGGTGCTGAAGACCTGCTTCCTGCGCAAGGCGTGATCGCGCCCGTCGTGGCGGCACCGGCCATCGACCGTGCGGCGTGGCACCCGATCCCCTGCACGAACCACGCCACACCCGCACGCTCGCACTCGATCGATCGGTACTCCGCTTAACGCGCGCGTTACGGTGGCGCTGTCTTCCCGCGATAAGCTGCGTGGAACCGGCGTCAGGAGGACCCATGTCCGCTTGGGCATCAGCGCGCAAGGCGTTGTTGGCGCCTGTCATCCTCGTGCCGCTGTTGGCGGTGCTGCTGGTCGGCCTGTATGCCGCGTTCGGGTTCTGGGTCGTGCCGCGATTGATCCATTCGCAGGCCGACAAGTACGTGCGCGAGGAACTGCATAAGGACCTGAAGCTCGGGGAAGTCAGGTTCAATCCCTTCACTTTCGAACTCGAACTTCGCGATGCCGCGATCCTGGAGAAAGGGCGCCCGCTGGTCGGTTTCAAGCGCTTCTTTGCCAACTACCAGGCGTCGTCGTTCTTCAGCAGCATGCACAAGCTGCGCGAGGTCGCATTCGACCAACCCTATGCGCGCACCATTATTCGCCCCGATGGTTCGTTGAACCTGGCCGACCTGCTGCCTAAATCCGATCCGAACGAGCCGATCCCGAGCGTGCGGATCGAGGACCTCACCATCCGCGATGGCAAAGTCGATTTCGCCGATCGCAGCCGGAAGTTGGAACCGACCAAGACGCTGGCGCCGATCACGTTCCACTTGCGTGGTTTCCAGACCACCGAGGAAGGGGGCGACCTTCGCCTCGACACGCGCACCGAGGACGGCGAGGGCCTGGCCTGGCAGGGCGACCTGGGGCTGACGCCGCTCGCGTCGAAGGGGCGTTTCGCGGTCAAGGGCCTGAAGGCCGGCACCGTCCATGAGTTCCTCAGCGAAGAACTGCCGATGCTCCTGACCGGCGGCAGCTTCGACCTGGCTGGCACTTACACCTTTGCGGTCAAGGGCAAGGAGGGCATGCAGCTCGAGGCCGTATTGCCGACGATCACCTCGAAGGGGCTGCGCCTGCGCGCCCGCGGTGTCGGCGAGGACTGGATCCAGGTGCCGGAGGCGACGCTCGAGACCACCCGCATGTCCCTGCAACGGCACGAGCTCACGGTCGGCGCGCTGCGCGTGCAGGGCCTGCAGGCACAGGTCTGGCTGCAGCCTGACGGCTACCTCAACATCCGCAGCCTGTTCGTGCCGCCGCAGGCGGAGGCGGAGCCGGCAGCCGCGGGGCCGGAATGGACCGTGCGCGTGGCCCGCATCGGGCTGGAACGGGGCAAGGTCGCGCTCGAAGACCGCACGGTGCAGCCGGCCGCGAAGTTCGCGCTGGAGCCGATGGCCGCGACCGTCGACAACTTCAGTCTCGACTTCGCCAAGCCGATGCCGGTCACGCTGACCGCAACGGTCAATGGCCGCGCGCCATTGCGGTTGAGCGGCACCGTCGCGCTGGATCCACGCGTGGCGGACGTGCAACTGGAGATATCCAAACTACCAATGCAGGACGTATTCGCCTATCTGCCGAAATACCCGACCCTGAAGCTGCGCTCGGGCGAAGTCAGCGCCAAGGGCAGGGTAGGCCTGCGCCCGGCGCCGGGCCCGGAACTCAGCTACGACGGCGATGCCAGCATCGATCGATTCGACCTCGTCGAAGTGCCGAGCGGACGCGAGTTCCTGTCGTGGGACCGCGTCGAACTCAACGAGATCGCCTACGCCGCCGCGCCCGACAAGATCGAGGTCCGGCGGATCCTGCTGCGGAAGCCGGTTGCGCGGGTGGTGATCGCGCCCAACGGCAAGCTCAACCTCGCCTCGACCCTCGCCGAGCCGACGCCGGCGAACCAACCCGCCGCCGGCGCAGCCCCGGCGTCGAAGCTGCCGCCGCTCAAGGTCGGCGAGGTGGTGTTCGACGCGGGCGTGCTGGGCTTCGCCGACTACTCGATCCTGCCCAACTTCCATGCCCGCATCGACGCGCTGCGCGGCAGCATCCGCAGGATTTCGACGCAGCCGCATACGGTCAGCGACATCGATCTCTCCGGTCACGTGATCAACAGGTATTCGCCAGTCACGATCAAGGGACACGCGGTGCTGCTGGCTTATGACGAGCGCACCGACGTCGCCATGGCGTTCCGCAACATCGAGCTGCCGGTCTTCAATCCGTATTCGGGCAAGTACGCCGGCTACGCGATCGCCAAGGGCAAGCTGACCACCGAACTCGAATACAAGATCGACCATCGCCGCCTGGTCGCCGACCACCACGTCGTGATCGACCAGCTCGTGTGGGGCCAGGGCACCGACAGCAAGCAGAAGGTCAGCCTCCCGATCCGCCTGGCGACGTCGCTGCTCAAGGACAGCAACGGCGTAATCGACCTGAAGCTTCCGGTGACCGGAAGTCTCGATGATCCGAAGTTCCGGATCGGACCGATCATCTGGCAGATCATCAAGAACATCATCGTCAAGGTCGCCACGGCGCCCTTCAAGTTCCTCGGTTCCCTGTTCAAGGGGGCCGAAGAGGCACAGTACGTGGACTTCACGCCGGGCTCGGCGGAGTTGTCCGACAAGGCCCGCTCCGCACTGCCGGAACTGGCCAGGAGCTTGTCGGACCGGCCCGACCTCAATATCGACATTCCAGCCGGTGCAGTGCCGGAGGCCGACGTGGCTGCGCTGGACGACCAGCGCTTCCAGGCCGCGATCGCAAAGATGCGCGAGGGCAAGCGCGGCTCGGCGAAGGCCTACGCCGACCTCGACGACGAGAACAAGATCGATGTGCTGAAAGACCTGTACCGGCAGGAATTCGGGCATCGCCCCGAGTTGCCCGATGCCACGGAAGGGGCGCCGGATGCGGTGCCCGAAGCGGCCGGGCCGGTTGCCGCGGCCGCCGACCATGCGACAGCCGACGATGCGACAGCGCCAGTGGCTGAGCCCACGACGACGTCCGCGGATGCGGCCGCCGATGCGCCTGCGTCCAACGAATCCTTGGCCGCCGATGCGCCCGCATCCGGCGAACCCTTGGCTGCGGAGCAGTCGGCGGGCAGTCACATCGCCGCCGCCGATGAACCGTTGGCGACGGAGGCTCCCGGGTCGCCTGAAGTGCCGGCTCCAGAGGACGTCGCCGCTCCGGCCCTGCTTGCCGAAGCCGACGAGACCGCAAAACCCGTGGCTTCTACCGTCGCACCCGCGAAGGAGATGACCCGCCGCGAGCGCAAGGCCTCGCGCCGGCAGGCCCAGGTCGCATGGCTGGAAGGGCAACTGCGCCCGCGCTTCAAGGCCGACCCGTCCGCTGGCAAGGTGCTGGCCCAGGCGCGCGCAACCGCCGTTCAGGACGCGCTGCTGGCTGGCGGAGCGCTCGATCCGTCGCGGGTCTTCGTCGCCGGCAATCTGTCGCCGGTGGCCAAGGATGATGTCGTAAGGCTGGAACTTGCCCTGAAATAGCTGGCCCTCAGAGCTGGCCCTGAGAGGTGGCTTGCGGACCAGCGTGCATTTCTGAACGTGAGCGGACACAGGGTTGTGGCTTGTACAACCGTATTCGCGTAGAGTTCGCCCCGTTTCGCGCACGGCTGATCCGTTTTCCTAGGTAAGCCCGCCGCTTCCGGCTCCGCCGGTCCATTGCGGCATATTCCCGTACGCCTTTCGTCGCGCAGACACGGCCCGGAGCTTCCGGAGCCGTTCAATCAGAACACTCGCAGCGCGGTTTCAAGGAAAGCTTCGAGTACGCCACCGGCCCAGCCGGTTGCGTTCCTTACGGAGCTACAACATGACCTTTGAATCGCTCGGGCTTGCGCCCGCGTTGCTGCGCGCGCTGTCGGAAAACAACTACACCACGCCGACCCCGATCCAGTCCGAGGCGATCCCGCTCGCGCTCGCCGGCCACGACGTCCTCGGCGGCGCCCAGACCGGTACCGGCAAGACCGCCGCGTTCGGCCTGCCGCTGCTGAACCGCCTGTCCAAGACCACGCCGCCGAACGGCCCGCGCAAGCCGCGCGCGCTGATCCTCACGCCCACCCGTGAGCTGGCGATGCAGGTGACCGACAGCCTGCGCGGCTACGCCAAGCACCTGCGCCTGAACATCACCGCGATCTACGGCGGTGCCGGCATGCAGCCGCAGGTCGACAACCTGCGCCGCGGCGTCGACGTGCTCGTGGCCTGCCCGGGCCGCCTGATCGACCATCTGGATCGCGGCACCGCGCGCCTGGACAACGTCGAAGTGCTGGTGCTGGACGAAGCCGACCGCATGCTCGACATGGGCTTCCTGCCGGCGATCAAGCGAGTGCTGGGCAAGGTGCCGCCGCAGCGCCAGACGCTGCTGTTCTCCGCGACGTTCGAAGCGCAGATCAAGGCACTGGCCCTGGAATTCATGCGCGATCCGCGCCAGGTCCAGATCGCGGCACAGAACACCATCGCCGAAACCATCACCCATCGTGCGCATCCGGTCGATGCCTCGCGCAAGCGCGACCTGCTGACCCAGATCCTGGCCACGCGCCACACCGAACAGGTGCTGGTCTTCGGCAAGACCAAGCATGGCTGCAACCGCCTGGCCGAACAGCTTGAAACGGCGGGCCTGAAGACCGTCGCGATCCACGGCAACAAGAGCCAGGCGCAGCGCACCAAGGCGCTGATCCAGTTCAAGACCGGCAAGGCCCGCGTGCTGGTGGCGACCGATGTCGCCGCGCGCGGCCTCGACATCCCCAACCTGCCGCTGGTCATCAACTACGACCTGCCGATGGTGGCCGAGGACTACGTGCACCGCATCGGTCGTACCGGTCGCAACGGCGCCAGCGGTGAAGCGCTGTCGCTGGTCGCGCCCGAAGAAGGCGGCCTGCTGCGCCAGGTCCAGAACATGCTGAAGGCCTCGATCGAACTGGTCACGGTGGACGGCTTCGCTCCGAGCCGCCCGATCCAGATGAACGCACCGCTGCCCAAGCATGGTAGTGGCAGCCAGCGTCCGCAGCGCGGCCATCGCCCGCACGGCAAGCCGGCACAGCGCCATGCCCATGCAGGACCGAAGCAATCCCGCGGCACCGGTCGCGGCAACGCGCCGCGTCGCGACAGCCGCGTCTGAGCCCGGCAGCGTCCAGGTGCACCCCCTGCGGGGTGCGCCTGGAACGCATGACAGTTCCTCCATGAACCAGACCGGCGCGGTGTGCACGCTGCCGGATCCCAGGTAGTCCAAAGGCGCCCGCAGGCGCCTTTGTTGTGACCGGCTGTTCAGTCGTCGGCGATCAGGTTTCGCCCCGGCGTTCGCGCGTGCCTCCGTGGCGATTGCCCGAGGCTTCACCGCCCTTGCGTCCGATTTCGGACATGTGCTGGCGGTCGCGACTTACGGCTTCTCCTCCCTTCTGCGCGATCCTGCGTTGCTGTTCCTGATCCATGCCGGCGAAGCCGCGGCCTCCGCTGTGGTTGCGGGTCTGGTTCGATTGGGTGGGCATCGGCTGCTCCTGTTGGATTGCGATGGCGAGTTGCCCCGCTTCGATCCGCGTCAGCAGGATGATCACGGACAGCCGGAGACTAACGGCCCGCGCGTTAGACGAACGACCATTGCGGGTTAAGGCCGGAGTAATCAGGGCGATGCGACTGGTGCGCTTTGCGGCATGGCGCGCGCGTCATGCGGAATTTTTTTGCCCCGCATGTCGAATCCGGGCGGCTCCGCCCGTCTACCTTGCAAGAGCGCAGGTAGCGCGGCCCAATGGTCCGGCGCTCTCCCACCCCCTGAATGAGGAGAAGAACATGCGAGTCCTGGTCATCGTCAAAGCCACCAAGGAATCCGAAGCCGGCGTCATGCCAGGCGAGAAGCTGCTGTCCGACATGGGCAGGTTCAACGAGGAGCTGGTCAAGGCCGGCGTGATGCTGGCCGGTGAAGGCCTGCATCCCTCGTTGCGCGGCAAGCGGGTCGATTTTTCCGGCGCCCGTCGCACCGTGGTCGACGGCCCGTTCAGCGAAACCAAGGAACTGGTGGCAGGCTTCTGGATCTGGCAGGTGAGTTCGATGGAAGAGGCGATCGAGTGGGTCAAGCGTTGTCCGAATCCGCATGAAGGCGAATCCACCATCGAGATCCGTCCCTTGTTCGAAGCCGAGGATTTCGGTGACGCGATGACGCCGGAACTGGTCGAGCAGGAAACCCGCCTGCGCGAACAGCTGGCGCGGCAGTGAGGAGGGCGGCCATGCAGATCAATGCCTACCTGATCTTCAACGGCAACTGCGAAGAGGCCTTCACCTTTTATGCGCGTTGCCTGCGAGCCGAGCTGGCGTTGCTGCAGCGGTTCGGCGACACGCCCGGCTGCGAGGACATGCCCGCCTCGCAGCGCGACAAGATCATGCACGTGCGCCTCCAGGCCGGAGACCAGGTGCTGATGGCGTCGGACAACCATCCGGACCATCCCTACGATGGCGTGAAGGGCTGTTCGATCGCGCTGAGCGTGGACACCGCGAACGAAGCGGACCGCATTTTCGACGAGCTGTCGCAGGGTGGCATCGTGGTGATGCCGATGCAGGAAACCTTCTGGGCCAAGCGCTTCGGCATGCTCACGGACCGCTTCGGGGTGCCGTGGATGATCAATGGCGCATTGCAGTCGTAGGGCGTCGTGCGCAGTGTTGCGGCGCCCGCACAGGCGCCGCGCATCCGCGTGCAGGCCATCGTCTTTGCGACAACAAATGCACACCCGGCCGCTTGCGTCGTCATCGCCGCGATGATGTGATCGCGGCCCATGGCAGACACTCCCGACAACACACGACAGCAGGTTCGCCGGACCATCGACGCCGTCTGGCGCATGGAATCGGCGAAGCTGGTCGCCACGCTCGCGCGCATGCTGCATGACGTCGGCCTCGCCGAGGAACTGGCCCAGGACGCGCTGGTGACGGCGCTGGAACAGTGGCCGCGGAGCGGCGTGCCCGACAATCCCGGCGCGTGGCTCATGACGACGGCGAAGCACCGCGCCATCGACCGCCTGCGCCGCCACCAGCTGCAGCACCGCAAGCACGAAGAGCTGGGCCATGAGATCGAACTGCACCAGCAGCTGCACGAGGAGGACATCCTCGACGCACTCGATGACCCGATCGGCGACGACATGCTGCGGCTGGTGTTCACGGCCTGCCATCCGGTGCTTTCGCAGGAAGCACGCGTCGCGCTGACCCTGCGCCTGCTCGGTGGCCTTGCCACGGACGAGATCGCGCGCGCCTTCCTCGTGCCCGAACCGACCATCGCCCAGCGCATCGTTCGCGCCAAGCGGACGCTGGCCGAAGCGGACGTGCCCTATGAAGTGCCGCGCGGCGAGGAGCTGGTCGAGCGCCTGTCGGCCGTCCTGGCGGTCGTCTATCTCATCTTCAACGAAGGCTATTCGGCGACCGCGGGCGAGCACTGGCTGCGCCCCTCGCTGTGCGAGGACGCATTGCGGCTCGGTCGCGTGCTTGCGGAGCTGCTCCCGCAACAGGCGGAAGTGCACGGGCTGGTCGCGTTGATGGAAATCCAGGCCTCGCGCAACAGGGCGCGGATCGGGCCGGCGGGCGAACCGATCCTCCTTCTGGAGCAGGACCGCGCGCGCTGGGACCGGCTGCTGACCGGCCGCGGGCTCGCCGCGCTGGAACGGGCGGAAAGACTCGGCGCGCGCGGCCTGTACACGCTGCAGGCCGCCATCGCCGCCTGCCACGCGCGGGCGCTGCGGCCCGAAGACACGGACTGGGCACGCATCGCAGGCCTTTACGGCGAGCTGGCGCGCCTGACCGGCTCGCCGATCGTTGAACTCAACCGGGCGGTCGCACTGGGCATGCTGTTCGGTCCGGCCGCGGGGCTGGAACTGGTCGATGCCCTCGCCGACGAGCCGAGGCTGGCGCGTTACCACCTGCTGCCGAGCGTGCGGGGCGACCTGTTGTTCAAGCTCGGGCGCATGGAGGAAGCGCGCAGCGAATTCGAACGGGCCGCGGGAATGACCCGTAACGAGCGCGAACGCAGCCTCCTGCTCGAGCGCGCGGCGAGCTGCGCCCGGGCCTGAAACGTTCGTGGGCTGGCCTGCGCCGAACGCGGTCGCACCTGCAGTCCGGCGGGCCGTAAAATGCGCCGGTGATCCTGAATATCGCCGCCTACCATTTCGTTCACATCGACGATCCCGCGGCCGTCGCCGCGCAGGTGCGTGGGCTAGCCGAAGCCGGCGACCTGCGCGGGACCGTGCTGGTGGCGGAGGAGGGCATCAACATCTTCCTCGCCGGTGCGGAATCGGCCATCCATGTCTTCCTGGACGCGTTGCGCAGCGATCCGCGCTTCACCGGCATCGTCGTCAAGGAGAGCCGCAGCCGCACCCAGCCATTCGCACGGCTGAAGGTGAAGCTGAAGCAGGAAATCATCGCGTTCCGCCGCGACAATGCCTCGCCGCTCGAAGGGCGCGCCCCGGCCGTGGCGCCGGAAGACCTGGCGCGATGGATCGAAAAGGGCGAGGACGACAGCGGTCGTCGCCTCGTCCTGCTCGACACGCGCAACCGCGAGGAAATCGGCTACGGCACTTTCAGCGGCGCGCTGACCCTGCCCATCGACAACTTCACCGACCTGCCGGAGGCGCTGACCCCGCATCGCAGCGCGCTGGCCGACGCCGTCGTGGTCAGTTTCTGCACGGGCGGCATCCGCTGCGAGAAGGCCGCTCTGTGGATGCACGCGGAGGGAATGGCGAACGTGCTGCAGCTGGAGGGCGGGATCCTGGGGTATTTCGAGCGCGTCGGCGGCTACGGCTACGACGGCCGCTGCTTCGTCTTCGATGATCGCGTGGCACTGGATGCGGAGCTGAAGCCGCTGGCCGATTCAAACGCATAATCACGTTGCGAAAAAATCGCGTTCCGCCGGCCGTCGTGCCGCGATAGCATGGGCGCAGTTTCCGGCGTAGGGACCGGCCATGAAACTTTCGCATTCGGATCTTCACGGGCCCCGCCTGGGTACTCTGGCGCTGTCCGGCGTGGTGGTATTCGCAACCGTGTGCATCCTCGCCCAGTTCGTGCGCGATGACCTCAACTGGATGCGTGCGCCACTCAGTTCGTACCTGCGCGGCGAATACGGGTGGGTCGTCAAGACGGCGTATTTCGCACTGAGCGCCGCGCTGGGGCTGTTGGGGCTGGGCTACCAACGCACGCTCGCCGCGGCGGCGCGCAGTTCGATTCCCTTGCTCCTGTTCGTGGTCGGTGGTGTCGCGCTGGTCGTCACGGCGCTGGCCGAGTCCGGCTCGCGCTTTGGCCCCCATGCGCTGGAGTCGTTCGTCCACAATCTTTCCGCGGCGATCTCATTCCTCTGCGTCACCACGGCCATGCTGCTGCAGGCCTGGTGGTTCCGCGTGGACGAAGCCTGGCGACAGCGCTTTGCCCTCGCATTCACGCTTGCCGTCGTGTGCTTCATTTCGTTGCTGTGGTATGCCTTCCTGGTAGACCACCTCCGTGGGCTCGTGCAGAAAGCGGTGATCGCGATGATCGTGTCCTGGCTGGCGCTGGCGTCGAGCTGGTTGCGGGCACCGATGCCGGCCCTGTCGCGGGAGCAGGGCCTCGACGAAGCGCCGCCATGAGCCACGATCGCAATCCCCAGGCCGAACAGATGGGCGACGAGTCGATGGCGCGCAACCTTGCGCACCAGGCCGAGGCCATCTGGCCGCAGGAACACGTGCTGTTCGATCGCTATGCCCTGGCCGGTCCGATCCGGGTGCTGGACCTGGGATGCGGCACCGGCGAGATCACACGGCGACTGGCCGACCGCTATCCGCAGGCGACCCTGGTCGGCATCGATATCCTGGAGAGCAATCTCCTGCTGGCGCGGCGCGACAGCGCGGCCTTCGCCGAACGCATCCGCTACGAGCAGGGCGACGCATTCGCCTTGCACCATGACGACGCCAGTTTCGACCTCGTCGTGTGCCGGCACATGTCGCAGGCGGTGCCGGATTTCCCCCTGGTGCTGGCCGAGATCACCCGCGTGCTCAAGCTGGGTGGCTGGCTGCACCTGCTGTCGGAGGATTACGGGATGCTGCACATGCCCGTGGTCGAGCGCGACGGCGTGCAGTTCGATCCCGACGTGTTCTGGAACCAGAACGCGATCGCCTACCTCAGGAGCATCGGCTGCGATGGACACATCGGCCGGCATTCGCCAGCGTTGCTCGCGCAGGCCGGTTACAGGGACATCGCGCTGGATTTCGTCACCGTCGATACGCTGCGGGTGGATCGCGAAACGTTCGCCGGGATCATGCGCGCGTGGCGCGACGGTTATACGGAGGTGCTGGCGGGAGCATCAGGGCGCAGCACGGCGGATGTCGCCGCCGATTTCGACACGATCATTGCTTCGATTGAAACGCCGCCGCACTACGCGGTCTGGCATGTGCCCGTCGTATCCGGGCGCAAACCGTAGTCAGCGTCGCAGCCACGCCACCGCGCCGCGACCCGCGCGCAGGCCGCTGGCGAAGCAGGCCGTGAGCAGGTAACCGCCGGTCGGCGCCTCCCAGTCGAGCATTTCGCCGGCGCAGAACAGTCCCGGGATGCCTTTCACCATCAGCGCTTCATCAAGCGCTTCCAGCCGCACGCCACCGGCGCTGCTGATCGCTTCCGCAATCGGCCGCGGCTGCCGCAGCGTCAACGGGAGTCGCTTGATGGCAGTGGCAATGGCGTCGGCGTCTTCGAGTTGCGGCTTCAACAGGACCTCGCGTACGAGCGCAGCCTTCACCCCGGTCATGCCGGCCTGACGTCGCAGGTGTTCGCTGAAGCTGCGCCCGGAACGTGGTTTCGCCAGGTCGCGCCGCAGGCGCTCCAGGTCGCGGCCGGGAGCCAGGTCGAGATGCAGCGTCGCTGTTCCGTCGCGCGCGATGGTGTCGCGCAACGTGGCCGACAGGGCATAGATCAGGCTGCCTTCGATGCCGGTCGTCGTGACGACGCATTCGCCTTGCAGGCTGTGCGCGTGGCCATCAAGGCCGTGCCAGTGCGCGATCACCGGTTTGAGTGGCGCACCGGCATGACGTTGCGCGATGTGCTCGCTCCAGCCGATGTCGAAGCCGCAATTGGACGGTTGCAATGGGGCGATGTCGACGCCGCGTTGCTGCAGCCATGGCGCCCACGCGCCATCCGAGCCGAGTTCGGGCCAACTGCCGCCGCCCAGGGCCAGCACGGTCGCGGGCGCGACGACATCCAGTTCGCCTTCGGGCGTGGCGAACCGTAACGCTCCGGTTTCGCTCCAGCCCCGCCAGCGGTGCTGTACGTGGAAGCGCACGCCCTGGTCGCGCAGGCGTTTCACCCAGCCGCGCAGCAGGGGTGCGGCCTTGCGATCCATAGGGAACACCCGGCCGGACGTGCCGATGTACGAGTCGATGCCGAATCCGCGCGCCCATTCGCGCAATGCGTCGGCATCGAAATCGTCGAGCCAGTGCGCGACGTCGCTTTGCCGTTCGCCATAACGCGCATCGAAACCAGGCCGCGCTTCCCCATGCGTCAGGTTCAAGCCGCCCTTGCCGGCGATGAGGAACTTGCGGCCGACCGAGCCTTTGCCTTCAAAGACATCGACTTCCACGCCCGCGGCGCGCGCGACCTCGGCGGCCATCAAGCCAGCGGGGCCGCCGCCGATGACGACCAGGCCGGAAGTGGTGAACGGTGCGCGTGACATGGCAGGCGTGCTCGGAAAGGCCGCACATTATGCGGCGCCGCGGAAGACCTGCGCCTGCGGGGCGATGCAAACGCGCCGCCGCGCGCGGGAAGAGTGGGCGTGCCCGTCGTGGACCCAGGTCGCATCGGGCGCTAGTGCACTTGAAGTGCTAAAACAGGGGCCGCCCATGCATCAGGACACCCATGCGCATTGCCATCACCCGCGAAGTCAGTCCCAGCCTCGGCGATTGCCAGCTCACCCACGTTGCACGCACGCCGATCGATGTCGCCCGTGCCGATGCGCAGCACCGCGCCTATCAACGGGCGCTATCCGCCTTGGGGTGCCGGGTGCTGGTGCTGGAAGCCGAGCCGTCGATGCCCGACGCGGTGTTCGTGGAGGACGTGGCGATCGTCCTCGACGAAGTCGCGGTGATGACGCGTCCCGGCGCCGAGTCGCGGCGCGGCGAAGGCGCGAGCGTGGCGGAATTGCTGCGTCGCTATCGCCCGCTGCGGGCCATCGAGGCGCCGGGCACGCTCGACGGGGGCGACGTGCTGCGCGTCGGCCGCACGCTCTACGTCGGCCAGTCAGGGCGCAGCAATGCGGAAGGCAGCGCGCAGCTGCAGGCCGCCATCGAGGAATTCGGCTACCACGTCCAGTCCGTGCCCATCCACGGTTGCCTGCACCTGAAATCCGCGGTGACCGCGCTTCGCGATGACACCCTGCTGCTGCAGCCGGCCTGGATCGATGCCGCGTCGTTTCCGGGCTTCGCCATCATCGAAGTCGACCCGGCCGAGGAGCACGCGGCCAATATCCTGCGCATCGGCGACGTCGCGGTAATGCCGGCCTGTTTCCCGCGGACGGCACAGCGGATCCGTGACGCGGGATTCGAGGTGGTGACGGTGGACGTGACCGAGCTGCAGAAGGCGGAAGGAGCAACGACCTGCTGCAGCCTCGTATTCGAGGAAGCGGCTGCATCTTGATGCCGGCGCGACGACAGGGACGATAACTTGGAACCATCCATCTGCACGGGAGGCGTGGCATGAACTGGTTGGGCATCGCACTCGTGGTGATCGGCCTCTATCTCGCGTTCAAGGTCGCCGGGTTTTTGCTGAAGCTGCTGATGTGGCTGGTGGTCATCCTCGGGATCTACTGGCTCGCCGCTCCGTACCTCTAGTACCTCATGAAGTCGTAGCAAGCAGCGCCAGCCGCTGCAGTGCCTCGCACATCAAAGGCAGCACGCCGACGCGCCCTTCACTTGGGGGCGGGCCGTGCGCTTCCACCGTCGCTGTGTTGCGCAGTCGCGCGACTTTGCGCGAACTCCGGAAAGGTCTCCGCTAGCGACGCCGTGTCCGGCAAGATGTAGAACACCCCGCCCCTCTCGAACGTCGGACGGATGATCTGCTCGTAAAATTCGGGCGGAACGTTGATGCAGCCATGAGTGATTCGGTTGTCGTCCGGCGAAGGCGATGCAAGGCGTTCGGCGCGTCTCTCGGCCGGGATGCCAGTAGCCGTGGGGTGCATGGAGATCGCGGAATCGTAGTCCACCCACAGCACGCGCCCAGCGTCGGTTGATGGGCCGAAACCGCCCACAAAGCGACCCGCAGGCGTCGTGCGATCCCGGCCTGGAATTTCGCGAAGCGCGAGACCGGCGATGCCGGGGGCCGAATGATCGCCGATCGCCGAGCCAAAGAGCCCAGGCGCGGCGCCGCGAAGCCGGCCGTCACCGCCGAACACCAAGACCTGTGCAGCGGCCTTGTCGATGATCGCGAACGGATAGCCTTGGCTGTCCCTGGTTGCGACAACCCAGCCCGCGAGCTCAATCACCGTCTCGGACACTTCTTGGCCTGGCGGAAGCTGGTCGACGGCGGCCACCGGTTGCACGGCGGTTTCCTCCGCGCTGGCCTTGAAGCTCGCGAACGCCAGCGCGAGCGCCAGCGCGCCACAGGCGGCCCGGATCGCAGGGTGTATGTACGTATTGATGGGACAGTTCCTTGGAACGAAGACTGGGGAAAGAAAAAAGACCGGTGGCCAGAAAACGCCACCGGTCTCGAGTTTAAACCGTTCGTAAAAGATTGAGAGCGACTAACCGCGCGGCTTGCGGCGCGGCGACGTTTCGAGCTGCTGGACGCGGCCTTCCAATTGATCCAGCCGCTGGTTGGCCTGTTGCGCGGACTGATTGGCCTGTTGCGCGGACTGATTGGCGGATTCGGCGCTCTGGGCTGCGGTCTGGACCTTCGCGTCGAGTGAATCGAGGCGCGAGTTGATCGTTGCAAACTCCTCTTTATAGGTGGCGCAGCCGCCAAGGCCTACGGCGGCGACGATCGCCACGCCGAGCGTACGCGCCATCGACAGATTTTTCTTGGTCAGAAACATTCCAATCTCCTTAGTCTGCGGTATCGGGAATATAGCGGCGGCCATCCGTTCCGCCTGTGATGCCGCGTCGGAGTCTGGCCCGTATTCAGCTTACGTTGGAATACGTAGATGGATTGTGAAGATGTGGCAACTAGGGAGAGTTGCGCTTGAATCCATCAGTCTCCGTCTCTCCCGGCATCACTACTGCATCGCGCGCAATGAGAATGCTCCGCCCATAAGGCAGCCCGGCGGGTGGGCTGTTTGGGCCAAACTCGCATCTGTCCGCTTCGGGTTGTTAGCGGTCTCTTTTCTCGCGCTTGCCCGCCGCGGTGCTCGCGCGAATCTGGCTGAATGAACTTGAGGTCGTCTAGGCCAACTGCTACGCGGTTGCCAAACTCCTGATCCATGACGCTCATTAGAAAATCAAACTAACGGTGTGAATAGCACCCGGCAAAGTGCGCTGTATCCGTCGGCAGTCGCGGCTGAGTAGCCATCCAGAACTACGCCACGGTAAGAAGCCGCTGCCCGAAATCGTGCCCCGAAGCGATTGCAGCATTGGCCCGGCCTCAACCCGACGGGTGAGGCGGCGCGAAGCTGTGCGGAAGCCCTGTGGCGCGTCTCGCGCAGGTCTGGATTTGTTAGGGCTCTTTAGCAAGTCCGGTACGGATCCTTCACAAGTGCTGTGGGATTGATACGCCTCGCCATCCTGAATCGCACTGGCGCTTGCTCCCCGACTGGTCGCCTGGCATCGCGGCCCGCTGGAAGCGGACGCGGGCCCCCCGGAAAGGAGAACGACCATGCCCCGCAGATCCCTTCGTACAACCGCACTCGCCATCGCCGTCGCGACGATCGCACTCTCCGGTTGCGCCAGCTACATCAAGCGCGACGAGTTCGACAGCACCATTGCCGACTTGCGGGCCAGCGACCAGCGCCTGCAGTCGCAGATCGAGGAGCTGTCGCGCAAGCACGATGTGCTGGTGACCGAGATGCAGGGCCGGATCCGCGTGGAGACTGGAGCGCATTTCGCCACGGGTGACGCGACCCTGAGCGAAGAAGACAAGCCGCTGCTCGATGACTTCGCCCGTGCGATCAAGAACAACCACAGCGATGCCGTGGTGACGGTGGAAGGGTTCGCGGACCCGGCAGGTTCGGCCGCCTTCAACCAGCGCCTGGGCCAGCGTCGCGCCGAAACCGTACGCGACTACCTGGCGAACACCGGCGGACTCGGCGGCCAGGTGCGAGCGGTCAGCTATGGCGAAGCCACGAACCGCCAGGTGCGGCCGGGCGCCACCGGCGACGCGGGACGCGACAACCGCCGGGTGTCCCTGGTGGTCGACTATGCGGGCATGGGAGGGATGCAGCAGCCGATGCAGCCGACGCCGGAGCAGGCGCCGCAACCCGAGCAGCCGCAGACCGAGTCCGGGACCTGATTGAACTCTCGCGTGCGCCGGCGTGGCCGGACGCACGTGGGGCACGGTGCGAGATGGCAGCGCGCAGCCAGACGGCTGCGCGCTTGTGCGCGTCCTTAACAGCGGCTGGTATCAGATAAGGCATCGAGGCGGCCGCAGGCTTGCCATGAGATCGCTTGGCTACGCACTGCTGTTGATCTTCGGGTTGTGGGGGGCGCCGCTCTTCGCAGAACACGTCCCGGCGGGTTCGGTATTCCTGCTCGACATCAAGGGCGGGATCGGTCCGGCCACCAGCGACTACGTGCAGCGCGGTCTCAAGCGGGCTGCCGACACCCAGGCACGCGCGGTGGTATTGCGGATCGACACGCCCGGCGGTCTCGACGCGGCCACCCGCGACATCAACCAAGCCATCCTGGCCTCGGATGTGCCGGTGATCGGCTGGGTGGCGCCGGAGGGTTCGCGGGCCGCCAGCGCCGGCACTTACATCCTCTATGCCTGCCACCTGGCCGCCATGGCGCCCGCCACGTCGGTGGGGGCGGCGACCCCGGTGTCGATCGGCGGTGCGGGTGCGCCATCGACACCTGCCCCCGGAGATGGTCAATCCGATGGAGATCGCGACAAGGCCCGGGACGCCGACGCGACGCCGGACACGGAACAGGAAGGACCGCGCAAACCGCAAAGGGATGGCGAAACCGCCATGGAGCGCAAGGTCGTCAACGATTCCGTCGCCTATCTCCGCGCCCTGGCCGAACTGCGCGGACGCAATGTCGAGTTTGCCGAGGCCGCGGTACGCGATGCCGCCACGCTCACCGCGAGCCAGGCGCTGTCGCAACATGTCATCGAGCTGATCGCGCCCGACCTGCCATCGCTGTTGCGCCAGGCCAATGGCCGCGAGGTGAGGCTGGGGCAACGTCGGACTTTGCTGAAACTGGAAGGCGTTGCCGTCACGGCGTTACGTCCCGACTGGCGTGCCCGGTTGCTGGGTGTATTGACCGAGCCCACAGTCGCATACCTGCTCCTATTGGTCGGACTGTATGCGCTCGTGATCGAGGCCTACACGCCGGGAGCCCTGTTTCCGGGCGTGACCGGCGCGATCTGTTTGTTGCTGGCGTTGTACGCACTGCAGGTCTTGCCGGTGAACTACGCGGGCGTGGCGCTGATCGTATTGGGCGTGGCCCTGATGGCGGCGGAATTCGCCATGCCCAGCTTCGGTTCGCTTGGTATCGGCGGCCTGGTGGCGCTGGTCGCAGGATCGCTGATCCTGTTCGACACCGACGTGCCGGGATTCGGAGTGCCGGGGCAATTGATCTTCGGCATCGCCTTTGCCAGCGCGCTCGGATTCATGGCCCTGATCTGGCTTGCGGCGCGGGCGCGCAGGCTGCCCGTGGTTACGGGCATGCAGGAACTGGTGGGGCATCTCGCCATCGCCACCGGTGATTTCCAGGGACGCGGCCAGGTACGGATACGGGGTGAAGTCTGGCAGGCCGTGTCGCTGTCGCCGGTTCGGCGCGGGCAATCCGTGCGTGTCCAGGCGATGGATGGCCTGGTGCTTGAAGTCGTCCCGCTCGACCCATGACCCTGACGGAGCGCGCCATGAACATCATCCTCTACCTGCCCGCGATCGTATTGTTCGCCGCCATCCTCTTCAGTGCGGTCAAGATCCTGCGCGAGTACGAACGCGGCGTGGTGTTCCAGTTGGGCCGCTTCTTCAAGGTGAAGGGGCCGGGCCTGATCCTGCTGATCCCGATCGTGCAGCAGATGGTGCGTGTCGACCTGCGCACCATCGTCATGGATGTGCCGCCCCAGGATGTGATCTCGCGCGACAACGTCTCGGTGCAGGTCAATGCCGTCGTGTACTTCCGCGTGATCGATCCGCAGAAGGCGATCATCAACGTCGAACACTTCTACGAAGCCACCAGCCAGCTCGCGCAGACCACGCTGCGCTCGGTGCTGGGGCAGCATGACCTGGACGAGATGCTGGCCGAGCGCGAGAAGCTCAACGACGACATCCGCAACATCCTCGATTCGCAGACCGATGCCTGGGGCATCAAGGTCGCCAACGTCGAGATCAAGCGGGTCGACCTCAACGAGATCATGGTGCGTGCGATCGCACGCCAGGCCGAGGCCGAGCGCCTGCGTCGCGCCAAGGTGATCCACGCCGAAGGCGAGAAGCAGGCCGCGGCAGCGCTTGTCGAAGCCGCGCGCCTGCTCGGCGGTGATCCGCGTGCGATCCAGTTGCGTTACCTGCAGACGCTCACCGAAATCGCCGGCGAGAAGAGTTCCACCATCGTCTTCCCGCTGCCGATCGATCTGATCGACAAGCTGCTGTCGCGACGCGACGATTCGTAGCCGCTTTCGCAAGCGCTTCCGGCGCTCGACGCCGATGCGCGGTCTAGCAGCGGCGTTTGTGGAAATACACCTGTTCCGCGGCCCAGCGCAGGGGCGGGGAATGGAGCAGCAGGTCGAAGGGCCAGTCGAACTGCAGGCGATCGTAGGCCCAACGCAGGGCACGCTTGGCGCGGAAGCGGGGGGCGGATTCGACGGCGACGCATTCGGGCGGCGGGCCATCGTCGCGCAGGCGCGCGGCAATCGCGCGACCGACGGCCCAGCCATGTTCCCAGGCCGAATGAATCCCGCCCGCCGTGACCGGTGACACGATGCCGGCGGCATCGCCGGTCAGGATCACGCCATCGCCCGTCATCGAAGCGACAGGGCCACTGCACGGAACCAGTCCGGCGCGCGTGTGGCCAGGCTTGAGGTGGCGCGGAAGTCCACCGGCGGCGCCGACCCGCAGCAGGAAACCGTCGATGTCGGGAATGCGCGCGTGGCCGGGGTCGTGGCGAAGCGCCAATCCTGCCTGCACACCGGTGGGGCTCTGCGCGATCCAGCCGATGTAACCCGGTGCGTAGCGCTTGCTGATGAAGCAGTGCAGGGCATCGGCATTCGCCAGGCGCGCGCCGGGAAATTCGTATTCGATGCCGTAGAGGAACTGCCGTACTTCGCCGAGCCCGCAGCGTTCGGCAACGCGCGAACGCGCGCCGTCGGCACCCACCAGGTAGCGCGTACGTCCCAGGCCTTCGACCTGCCAACCGTCATCGGCACGGGTGCACTCGGTGAACGACGTGCCCAGCCGCAGGTCGACGCCGTTCGCGCGCAGTTGCTCCGCCAACCAGCGCATCACGCCTGGCGTATCGGTCGTGAGGAAGTAGTAGCCCGGCGCCGCCAGGGCGACCTGTTTGAGGCTGGGTGCATACAGGCGAACCTGTTCGACGCGTCGCGTGAGGTGCGCGGGCACCTGGTTGAGAAGGGTCTGCTCGGCGGCTTCCTTCACGATGATGCCGGTGGTGCGCAGTTTGTCGCCGGGGTCGCGCTTGCGTTCCAGCACGCACACGCGCAATCCGCGTTGCGCGGCTGCCAGCGCGCATGCCGAACCGGCGAAGCTGGCGCCCACGACGGTCACGTCGAAGTCGTACGTATCGGTGCCCGCTGCCATCCCGTCGTCCCATGCCTGAGCCGGGGGCAGGATCATCGATGCAGGTGAGGCGGATACGGGTGGTGTGTGAAGCGAGGGCGAAGCGGGGGACGGGCGCACTCACTGCAAGACCAGCGCGTGGGAGCTCTGGCAAGTGCGCGGCCGCAACCGCCAGATACGCGTCTAACGCTTCCCAAGGGGGAGGTAAACCACCGACCTCAGATTCCTGAGGCGTACGACCCCTTTCAGGGTCAGTGACCAACCGGCGGCCTCTGCGCGGATGAGTTCCTGTTCGACCAGCGATGCGGAATCACAGCCGTCGGGAATCCCCTGTCCCTGCTCGACGGAGTCGAGGAACGTCATGACGAGGAGGTCTGCATTCGAGAGGGCCATTGAGCGCTGGGCTGTCAGTGCGAATCCGCACCTGTCGTGTACGCCCATTGCATGCACGACAGAGCGAAGGCGGCTGTACAGGACAGGCCGCGTTCACCTAGCGGGCCCATGTCATGGCTCGATTTGCAGTTGGTTGACCTTCCCTTGCTGATCAGGAAGCCGCTGAGTCGATCAGCAGGGCATCTGGAAGTTGCCGAGCCCGAACGGGATCTCGACCAGTGCACCGCTTCGCACGCTCGACGCATACAACACGATGAGAATGCCTGTAATGAGGGCCGCGAATTTCGCTGGAGTGCGCATGGCAGTTCTCCGCGTTGTGCCGGGTTGCACATAGCACCCGGCGTGAGAAGCGGCTGTGAGCGCGGGTTTAATGAATCGCCTGCGGGAAACCACAAAAACAAAAGGCGCCGAAGCGCCTTTTGTTCCTGTCGCGAATGGCTCGATCAACCGCCGGAGTGGCGGCCGCCGCCGGGACGTCCACCACCGCGCGGACCACCAGGACGGGGGCCGGCCGGACGCGGGCCGCCGGGGCCACGATTGCCACCCGGGCGATTTCCGCCGGGACCGGCAGGGCGACCGCCTGCAGGACGCGGACCGCCTCCCGCAGGACGCGGACCACCCGGGCGTCCGCCCGGACGCGGGCCGCGCGGCTTGTCGCCGTACGGATTGAAGCCGCCCGTGCCTGCATGGTCGGACGGGAAGTGCGGTGCATTGCCGGGATGGCCGTAGGGCTTGGGCGCGCGACCCTGTCCCTGGCCACCACCGCCACCGGGGCCACGCGGACCACGCTCGCCACCCGGGCCACGCGGACCGCGTTCGCCGCCGTAGCCGCCGCGTCCACCTTCGCCCTGGCCCTGGCCGCCGAAGCCGCCTTCGCGACGCGGGCCACGGCTTTCACCCTGACCGCCGCCAAAGCCACCTTCGCGACGCGGTCCGCGATCGCCGTAACCGCCACCACCGCCACCGCCACCAGGACGCTTGCCGTAAGGCTTCTGGGGGCCACGGTTTTCCGGATTGCGATGCCCGGTCGGGCCGGTCTCGACGCCTTCGGGCACGTACCAGGTACGGAACGCGGCGGGATTGCCTTCCGGCAACGGACGCGGACCCTTTTCCTTGCGCTGCTTGAACGGCTTCTGCGATTGCTTCGCCGCCATTTCGCCGCTGACGGTCAGGCCGCCGTGCGGCTTCTTGCCACCGCGGCCACCGCGGCGGTCTTCGCGCACATGGTCGAAGCGGCGCAGTTCGCGGCCTTCGTCGGCGGTGTTGTGGCCGCTGACGTAACCCTGCGAGCGGGCGCGGCCGGTGAGGTCGATGGTCGACTTGGTCGCCTTGCGCTGGCCGATCACCGGCTGCAGCGTCAGGGCAGAAGGCGTATCGCTCTCGAGGCCGAGTTCACTGCGCAGTGCTTCGACCTTCTCGGAGGCGAGTTCCTGCGACTGGCCGCGCAGCAGTTCGCGCGGCAGCGCGACCTTGCCGTAGCGCACGCGCTTGAGGCGGCTGACCTGGCAGCCCTGCGATTCCCACAGGCGGCGCACTTCGCGGTTGCGGCCTTCCTTCACCACGACGCGGAACCAGTCGTGCCGGCTTTCCTGAGGCATGTTGCTGCCGCCGACGCGTTCGATCTCGTCGAACTTGGCCGGGCCGTCTTCCAGCGCGACGCCACGGGCGAGGCGGTCGACGAGGTTGTCCGGCACCACGTCCTGGCCTTCCGGTGCGCGCACGCGGCAGACGTATTCGCGGTCGACTTCGAACGAGGGATGCATCAGCGCATTGGCGAGTTCACCATCGGTGGTGAGCAGCAGCAGGCCGGTGGTGTTGATGTCGAGGCGGCCGATCGCGATCCAGCGCGCGCCCTTGAGCATCGGCAGCGACTCGAACACGGTCGGACGCCCTTCGGGGTCTTCGCGCGTGGTCACTTCGCCTTCGGGCTTGTTGTACATCAGCACGCGGGCGGGTTCGGTCAGCGCGGTCGCGACAAAGACCTTGCCGTCGATCTCGATCTTGTCGCCGCCGGTGACGCTCTGGCCGACCGTGGCGGTTTCGCCATTGATCTTGACCAGTCCGTCGGCGATGCGCTGTTCCAGCGCGCGGCGCGAGCCGAGGCCGGCCTGCGCGAGGACCTTGTGCAGGCGCTCCTCGAGCTTGGGGGCGTCGGCGTTCTCTGCGCCGGGGCGCTTGAGGGTGAGCTTGCGGCTCTTTTCTTCAGTCATTTTTCTCTTGCTCCGACGATGCCTGCTCCGCGAGGGAGGTTTCGGCGTCGTCATCGGTCATTGGAACGGTCGTCGTCTCGACGGCGTTGTCCTGGAAGGTTTCTTCCTCCAGGAATTCGTTCTCGTCCGCCGCGCGCATTCCCGGCGCGGCTTCGGGATCGCCATCGCTGGCGTGTTCGTTGTGTTCGTCGGCCTCGCCGAGGCCTTCGATGTCGTCGTCTTCGCGCTCGTCGGCATCGAGGTCGTCGGCGTTGGCAGCGTCGGCTTCAACGCCGGTTTCGTGCCCGATGCCGCCGGCTTCGATCGGCGTCGGGTCCATCACGTTGTCGAACTGCAGTTGCGGTTCCAGCTCGCCGATGTCCTTGAGCTCCGACAGCGGCGGCAGTTCGTCCAGGCGCTTGAGGCCGAAGTAGTCGAGGAAGGCCCTGGTGGTGCCGAACAGCGCCGGCTTGCCCGGCACGTCGCGGTGGCCGACGACGCGGATCCATTCGCGCTCTTCCAGCGCCTGGATGATGTTGCTGCTGACGGCCACGCCGCGGACCTGTTCGATCTCGCCGCGGGTAATCGGCTGGCGGTAGGCGATCAGGGCGAGGGTCTCGAGCGTGGCTCGGGTGTACTTGGTCTTGCGGTCGGTCCACAGGCGCGACACCCAGGCGTGCACGTCGGCCTTGACCTGGTAGCGGAAACCGGAAGCGAGTTCGACCAGTTCCACGCCGCGTTCTTCGCAGGCATCGCGCAGGGTTTCCAGCGCAGTCTCGACGCTGTCGTTGGGCGCGGGCTGCTCCTCGGGAAACAGCGAATGCAGCTGTGCCAGCGTCAGCGGCTGGTTGGCCGCGAGTAGGGCGGCTTCGACTATGCGGGTGATGAAATTCTGATCCATGGATGCTCGGGGGCTCTGGCCTTAAGCAGCTTCCCGCGGGTGCGGGCGGTTGGGATGGGTGTCGTTCGTGGCGTCAGCGCGAATCGTCGTTCGCGGCCGGTGTGTCGAATTCGCTGCTCAACTCGATCTCCTCGCCTTCCTTCATCAGGGCCAGCGACTTGACGTAGATCGGCTGCAACGGGCCTTCCTGGACGATTTCCAGCAATTGCTCCTTGGCCAGCGTGAGCAGGCCGAGGAAGGTCACCACCACGCCGAGCTTGCCTTCCTCGGCGGTGAACAGCGATTCGAAGCGATGGAAGGCGCCGTCCTTCAACGCCTCCAGCAGGTCCGCCATGCGCTGGCGGACGCTCAGCGCATCGCGCTTGATCGCGTGCTGGGTGAACAGCTCGGCGCGCTTGAGCACGTCGTGCAGGGCCAGCAGCATCTCCTTCATCTCGACCGGCGGCGGCAGCTTCACCGAGGCGCGATCCGGGACGAAGGCGGTAGCCGGGGTGGTATCGCGGTCCTGGCGGGGCAGGGCATCGATATCTTCGGCGGCCTTCTTGAAGCGTTCGTACTCCTGCAGGCGACGCACCAGTTCGGCGCGCGGGTCGTCCTCCAGGCCTTCCTCGGTCGGCGCGCGCGGCAGCAGCATGCGCGACTTGATCTCGGCCAGCATCGCGGCCATGACCAGGTATTCGGCCGCCAGCTCGAAGCGCATCTCGTGCATCGACTGGATGTACTCGACGTACTGGCGGGTGATCTCCGCCACCGGAATGTCGAGGATGTCCAGGTTCTGCCGGCGGATCAGGTACAGCAGCAGGTCCAGCGGGCCCTCGAAGGCTTCGAGGATGACCTCGAGCGCGTCCGGCGGGATGTAGAGGTCCTGCGGGATCTGCAGCACCGGCTGGCCAAGCACCATCGCCAGCGGCATTTCCTGCTGCTGCGGCCGGTTGTTGCCGTTGTGGTTGTTTTCCGGCGCGGCAGGCACGCTGCCATCGCCGGTTACATCGCCGCTGTTTACGTCATCGGTCATTCGAAGCCGGCCCCTCCGGGCCCTGGCATTGGCTGGCATCGGCGGTGCTGGCAGGGGGCAAGGCCCGGTCTGCACGGCACGACCGCAAGGTGCTACGGACTGCAAAAGTCGAAAGCTGGTCCCAAGTTGCCCGAATGGACTTCAGCCTGCGCACCCGCATGGCGGGGCGATGGAGGTGAAGTGGATTGCGGGCGTGGGGCGGGAAGGCGCAGCGATGCACTTCGATGTGCGTGTGGCGACGGTGTGGGGCCCCAGTCGCGACGGCCGCTGCTTCCGGCCTCAGGTAGTTGCCGTCAAGGGTACGGGGCCGGGCAGGGCGTGTCCAGCGACTTCCACCGCCGCGTGGGCTGCGATTTCATGCGCGGCTACAATTCCTCGACCCCGCGCACAGGAAGAATGAACACATGTGGTACGTGATCGAAGGCCACGATGGCCCGGATGTCCTCTCCAGGCGTGTCGCGGCGCGTCCGGCGCATCTTGCCCGGCTGACTGCGCTTCGCGACGAGGGTCGCCTGATGCTGGCCGGTCCCTGTCCCGCCATCGATGCCGAAGACCCGGGCCCGGCCGGCTTCAGCGGCAGTCTGGTCGTGGCCGAATTCGGCTCCCTGGAAGACGCCCGTGCCTGGGCCGACGCCGATCCGTACATCGAAGCCGGCGTTTACACGCGCGTCGACGTGCGCCCGTTCAAGCGGGTCCTGCCCTGATGCCTGCACGCGAACAGCGGGTCGATGCGATCCGTACCGCCATCGAATCCGCCCTGGCCCCGGTGCGGCTCGAGATCGAGGACGAGAGCCACAAGCATGCCGGCCACGCCGGAGCGCGCGACGGCCGCGGCCACTTCCGCGTCGACGTGGTCAGCGGCGCCTTCGTCGGCATGTCCCCCATTGCCCGCCATCGTGCCGTTTATGCCGCCGTGGGGGAGTTGATGGCGACCGACATCCATGCCCTCGCCATCCGGGCGCGTACGCCGCAGGAAGCGGACACACCTTAGATATGCGGGACGACTTCCGCGGTTCCGTGCGCAGGCCCCTGTCACGCGCAAACCGGCCCGTTATACTCGCCCACAACTCCGGCTTGTAAGTCGGACGCCGTCTAAGTGAATCAATGGCTTAGGCGAACTATTTAACCTGTTTCAGAATCAAGTGGCGAAGCCGGCAATGGCCTCGCCCGGGGCACCCGCGCCACATGCGTCTTTCCACCATCAAGCTCTCCGGCTTCAAGTCGTTCGTCGATCCGACCACTCTGCACCTGCCGACCAACATGACCGGCGTCGTTGGTCCGAACGGTTGCGGCAAGTCCAACATCATCGATGCCGTGCGCTGGGTGATGGGCGAGAGCTCGGCCAGCCGACTGCGCGGCGACTCGCTGACCGACGTGATCTTCGCCGGTTCCTCGGCGCGCAAGCCGGTATCGCAGGCGCAGGTCGAGCTGATCTTCGACAACTCCGATCACACGATCACCGGTGAGTTCGCCGCGTTCAACGAAATCTCGGTCAAGCGCGTGGTCAGCCGCGATGGCCAGAGCCAGTACTACCTCAATGGCGCCAAGTGCCGCCGCCGCGACATCACCGACCTGTTCCTCGGCACCGGCCTGGGCCCGCGCAGTTACTCGATCATCGAGCAGGGCATGATCAGCCAGGTCATCGAGGCCAAGCCCGAGGAGTTGCGCGTCTATCTCGAGGAAGCTGCCGGCATCTCCAAGTACAAGGAGCGCCGCAAGGAAACCGAGACCCGCATCCGCCACACCCGCGAGAACCTCGACCGCCTCAACGACCTGCGCGAGGAGGTCGGCAAGCAGCTCGAACACCTCAAGCGCCAGGCGCGCCAGGCCGAGCAGTACCAGGCGATCCAGGCCGAGCGCAAGGTGAAGGACGCCGAGTGGAAGGCGCTGGAGCACCGCGTCCTCGACCAGAAACTGCAGACCCAGCGCGAGAAGCTGGGCCAGCAGGAAACCCGCCTGCAGCAGTTGATCGCCGAGCAGCGCGAAGCCGAGCGCGAGATCGAAACCGGCCGCGTGCGCCGCGAGGAAGCCGCGGAGAACCTCAACAAGGCCCAGGGCGCCAGCTACGAAGTCGGCGGTGCACTGGCGCGCATCGAACAGCAGATCCAGCACCAGCGCGAGATGTCCACGCGCCTGCAGCGCGCCCGCGACGAGGCGATGACGCAGCTGGCCGAGATCGCCTCGCACATCGGCAACGACCAGTCGAAGCTCGACGTGCTGAGCAACGCCATCGAGGAAGCCGAGCCGCGCCTGGAACAGCTGCGCGAGGAAGACATCGCCCGCCAGGATGCGCTGCGCGACGCCGAAACCCGGCTCAATGAGTGGCAGCAGCGCTGGGATACGCATACCCGTGCGCAGTCCGAAGCCGCCCGCGCCGCCGACGTCGAACGCACCCGCATCGAACACCTCGACCGCCAGTCGCTCGACGCCGATCGCCGTCGCGAATCGCTGACGACCGAGCGTGCCGGCCTCGACCTGACCGCGCTGGCGGAAGCCTTCGCCGGTATCCAGGAGCAGCACGACACCCAGAAGGAATCGCTCGACAGCCTCACGACCGAGCTGGAGACCCGCAAGCACAGCCTGACGGAACTGCAGGACCAGCAGCGCGCCGCGCAGACCGAGCTCGCCGAGGTCCGCAAGCAGGCGCAGACCTCGCGTGGACGCCTGTCCTCGCTGGAAACGCTGCAGCACGCCGCGCTGGGCCAGGAGCAGGGCGCCGCGACCGAATGGCTGCGCCAGCGTGGCCTCGACAACGCGGCTCGCGTCGGCGAGAAGCTGGTCGTCGAGCCGGGTTGGGAAAACGCCGTCGAAGGCGCGCTCGGCCAGCTGATCGAAGGCGTACTGGTCGAAGCCCCCGAGGCGCTGGTCGACGCGATCGGCGATCTCGGCGAAGGCCGCCTCTCGCTGGTCGATCCGCACAACGAGTCCGTCACGTTCGCCCCGACGTCGCTGGCGTCGAAGGTGCAGGGCCCGATCGCGATCCGCCGCATCCTCGCCAAGCTGCACACCGCCGAAACCCTGGGCGAGGCGCGTGCGCTGCTGCCGCAGCTCGGCGACGGCGAGTCCGTCATCACCCGCAATGGCGAGCGCCTCGGCGCCGGCTGGGTGCGCGTGTTGCGCTCCGGCGCCGCCAAGCAGGGCGCGCTGCTGCGCGAGCGCGAGATCCAGACACTGCGCGCGCAGATCGAAGAACTGCAGCACCGCGAGCACGAGCTCGAGCGTGGCATCACCGCCTGGCGCGATCGCCTGCTTGCCGCCGAACAGCATCGCGAAGACGCCCAGCGCGCGCTGTACATGGCGCACCGCAGCGTGTCCGAACTGGCCGGCCAGCTGCAGAGCCAGCAGGGCCGCCTCGACAACGCCCGCGGCCGCATCGAAAAGATCGATGCCGAACTCGCCCAGCTCGCCAGCTCCCTGAGCGGTTCGCGCGAGCAGGCCGGTGAGGCCCGTGCGCGCCAGGAAGAGGCGGTCATGCGCATGGCCGAACTGGAAGACGTGCGCATTGCGCTCGACGCCGAACGCCGTGCGCTGTCCGAGGCGCGCGAGCAGGCCCGCAACATGGCTCGCGAGTCGCGCGATGCCGCGCAGGCGCTGCTGCTGTCGGTGGAAACCCAGCGCGCCCAGATCGCCGGCCTGATGCAGGGCCTCGACCGCATGGGCGGCCAGCGCGGTCAGCTTGATTCACGCCTGGGCGAACTCGCGGAGCAGCTCGCCGAAGGCGACGAGCCCGTGCACCAGCTGGACCAGCAGCGCCAGGTCGCGCTGGAGCAGCGCGTCATCGTCGAACAGAACCTCGCTGCCGCGCGCACCACGCTCGACGGCATCGACAACGAACTGCGCCAGTTCGAGCAGACCCGCCATGCCCGCGACGAGCAGGCGATCTCGCAACGCGAAGCCATCGGCCAGCGCCGCCTCGAACAGCAGGCGCTGGTATTGAAGGCCGAAACGCTGAGTGCGGCGATCGTCGAGGCCGGCTTCGTGATCGAGGACGTGGTCAACACGCTGCCCGACCATGCCGATCCGTCGGCGTGGGAGAAGGTCGTCACCGACCTCGACGGCAAGCTGCGCCGCCTGGAACCGGTCAACCTGGCCGCTATCGCGGAACACGCGGAGCAGGCCCAGCGCAAGGAATACCTCGACGCCCAGGACGCCGACCTCACCATGGCGCTGGAAACGCTGGAAGAGGCCATCCGCAAGATCGACCGCGAGACCCGCGGCCGCTTCAAGGACACCTTCGACCGCGTCAATTCCGGCGTGCAGGAGCTGTATCCGCGCCTGTTCGGCGGCGGCCATGCCTATCTGGAACTCACGGGCGAGGACCTGCTCGACACCGGCGTGGCGATCATGGCGCGTCCGCCGGGCAAGCGCGTGTCGAACATCTCGCTGCTGTCCGGCGGCGAGAAGGCGATGACCGCAGTCGCGCTGGTGTTCGCGATCTTCCGCCTCAATCCGGCGCCGTTCTGCCTGCTGGACGAAGTGGACGCGCCGCTCGACGAAGCCAATGTCGGCCGCTTCACCGCCATGGTCAGCGAGATGAGCGAAGCGGTACAGTTCCTGTTCGTCACGCACAACAAGGCGACGATGGAAGCCGCGCAACAGCTCTCGGGCGTGACCATGCGCGAGCCGGGTGTCAGCCGCCTGGTGTCCGTGGACCTGGCCGAAGCCACGCGCCTGGCCGGCGCCGCGTAAATCGCGATAAAAAACGGAGACCACGCACGATGTCCGACACGACCCTGCTGCGCATCGCGATCGCCATCGCCGGACTGATCCTGATTGGCGCCATCGTCTTCTTCGGCAGGCCGCGCAAGCAGGAACAGGGCAAGCGGGTCCCGCGCCCCAGCATCGCCGATCAGTTCGCGCCGCGCGCGGAACCGACGCTCAACAGCGCCGCCGGCAATGGCGAGGTCGTGGACAACTACGACGAACGCGCCACGCAGGCTGAGCTGGAGCTGGCAGCCGACGCCGCGGGCACCGGCCCGGGCCAGGCGAGCAGCGACCTCGGCAAACGTTCGGATGAGAGCTTCGAAAAGATCGTGACGCTGTACCTCGCGGCGCGCGCCGGCGCGAAGCTGCATGGCCCGGACATCGTGGTCGCCGCGGAAAAGGCGGGGCTGTCCTATGGCCACATGGGCGTGTTCCATCGCCTCATCGACAACCATCCCGAGCGCGGACCGGTCTTCAGCGTCGCCAACATCATGAAGCCGGGCAGCTTCGACATGGCCAACATCCAGGCCATGGAAACCCCGGCCATCGCGTTCTTCCTCACCCTCCCGGCACCCACGCCCGCGCTGGACGCATGGGAGACCATGTTGCCGACGGCACAGCGCATGGCCGAACTGCTCGACGGCGTAGTGCTCGACGAGTCGCGCAATGCCCTCGGCCGCCAACGCATCGCCCATATCCGCGACGAGTTGCGGGCCTGGGACCGCCAGCGCGAAGTGACGCCGCTGACCAGGCCCGGGCGCTGGTAATACTTCGGTCCAGGCATCGGCGCAGCCGGCCTGGGCCGTCGATTCCCTCGCGGCGGGACGCCCGGCCCTGAGATTTTTTGCGGTCCACAAACAGCGGGTCCACAAGGCTGCGCACTACTGCGCACTACAATCGGGGATCGCCGCACCATCGAGCGCAGGATCCACGTGACCCAAGGCCCCGCCCGCCGCATTGCCGAACTGCGCCAGCAGATCGAAGACGCCAACTACCGCTATTACGTCCTTGACGATCCGAGCATTCCGGACAGCGAGTACGACCGCCTGCTGCGCGAGTTGCAGGCCCTGGAAGCCGAACATCCCGAGCTGGCTTCGACCGACTCGCCGACGCAGCGCGTAGGCAACGCCCCGTCGGCGAAGTTCGCCGAAGTCCGCCACGCGGTGCCGATGCTGTCGCTGGCCAATGCCTTCAGTCCCGACGAAATCCACGAGTTCGTCGCCCGCATCGGCAAGGAAACCGGCGATTTCGAGCCGATGTTTTCCGCCGAGCCCAAGCTCGACGGCCTGGCCATCAGCCTGCGTTATGAACACGGGCAGTTCGTGCGCGGTGCCACGCGCGGCGACGGTGCCACCGGCGAGGACGTCACCGCCAACCTGCGCACGGTGCGTGCGATTCCGCTCAAGCTGCGCGGCAAGGCGCCCTCCGTGCTCGAAGTGCGCGGCGAGGTCTACATGCCCAAGGCCGCCTTCGAACGCTACAACGAGTGGGCGCGGGAGAATGGCGAAAAAACACTGGCCAATCCCCGCAACGGCGCCGCCGGTTCGCTGCGCCAGCTCGATCCGCGCGTGACCGCGCAACGGCCGCTGGCGTTCTTCGCCTATTCGCTGGGCGAAGTGGAAGGCCTGAAGCTGCCGCCCACGCATTCGCAGACGCTCGCCCTGCTGCGCGAGTTCGGGCTGCCGGTAAGTCCGCAGGTCACCACGGCGCGTGGCGCCGGAGGCCTGCTCGAATATTTCGAACACATCGGCCAGCAGCGCGACGATTTGCCCTATGACATCGACGGCGTGGTCTACAAGCTGGATCGCTACGACCAGCAACGCGCCATGGGGTTCGTCTCGCGCGCGCCACGCTGGGCGATCGCGCACAAGTATCCGGCGCAGGAAGAAGCCACCACCGTCGAATCGATCGAGGTCAACGTGGGCCGCACCGGCGCGGTGACACCGTGGGTGCTGATGAATCCGGTACACGTCGGCGGCGTCACGGTGACGCGCGCCACGCTGCACAACGCCGACCAGGTGGCGCGCCTGGACGTGCGCAAGGGCGACGTGGTGATCATCCGCCGGGCCGGCGACGTGATTCCCGAAGTCGTGCGCGTGATCGAGGAACGGCGCCCGCGCGACAAGCAGGGCAATCCGCTGCATCCGCCGTTCGTGATGCCGTCGCAATGCCCCGCTTGCGGGTCGGCGGTCGAGCGGGAGGAAGGCGAAGTGGTGGCACGCTGCACCGGGGGGCTGTTCTGCCCGGCGCAACGCATCCAGGCGCTCTTCCACTTCGCATCGCGCCGCGCCATGGATATCGAGGGTCTCGGCGAGCGCTTCATCACGGCGCTGGTCGAGTTGGATCATGTGCACACCGTTGCCGACCTCTACAAGCTGACGCTCGATGATTTCCTCGAGATGAAGCGCCGCGCCGACGAGCGCGATGGCATCACCCCGGAGACCGTGAAGGCCGGCAAGGTGGCAACGCGATGGGCGGAAAACCTGATTGCCGCCATCGATGCGAGCCGCAACACCACGCTGGAACGCCTGCTGTATGCGCTGGGTATCCGCGATGTCGGCGAGTCCACCGCCAAGACCCTGGCCAAACACTTCGGCGCGCTCGCTCCGATCATGGAGGCCGATGTGGACACGCTGAGGCACGTACCGGACGTCGGTCCCGTCGTCGCGGCGCGCATCGCCCATTTCTTCGCCGAGCCGCACAACCGCGAAGTCATCGCCGCACTCGGCGCCAATGGCGTGCACTGGAAGGAAGGCGCACCGCAGCGCGCCTCCGAAGGGCCCTTGTCCGGCCAGACCGTCGTGCTGACCGGCGGCCTGGAGGCGATGTCGCGTGATGAAGCGGGCGCCAGGCTGGAAGCCCTGGGGGCGAAGGTGTCCGGCAGCGTGTCGAAGAAGACCTCGTTCGTCGTCGCCGGTGAAGCGGCAGGTTCCAAGCTCGCCAAAGCGCAGGAACTCGGCATCGAGATCTGGGACGAAGCGAGATTGCTCGCCTTCCTCGCCGGGACGCGACAGTGACAGGGACAGTGCCCCGGGACTGGCAGCCATCGGCTTCGTTCGCGGCCCTGCGCCTGCGTGCGCGCCTGAACGCCGCCATCCGCGGTTTTTTTGCCGAACGCGGGGTACTCGAAGTCGAGACGCCGGTGCTTTCGCGCGCCGGCAATACCGACCCGAACATCGCCTCGTTCTCCCTCGAATTCAGTGGCCGCACCGATGGAGCGCCGCGCAGGCGCTGGCTGCGCACGTCGCCGGAATACCCGCTCAAGCGGCTGCTGGCCGCGGGCCTGGGCGACTGCTACGAGCTCGGCCGCGTATTCCGCGATGGCGAAGCCGGTGGCCGCCACAACCCCGAGTTCACCATGCTCGAGTGGTACCGGGTCGGCTGGGACCATCGCCGGCTGATCGAGGAAGCGGCGGCGGTGGTCAACGCCGCGCTGGCGCTGGTGGGACGCAGCGCGGAGTTGACGCAGGTCAGCTACCACGACCTTTATCGACAGCAGCTGCGCGTGGACCCCGCGACGGCGAGCGAAGCCGAATTGCGCGAGGCATTGGGTGATGTCGTGATCGACCCGCAGGGCCTGACCCGCGACGACTGGCTCGACCTGCTCATGACGCACCGCCTGCAACCTGCGTTTCCCGCCGACCAGCTGCTGGCGCTGTACGACTATCCGGCTTCGCAATGCGCACTTGCCCGCATCCGCGCCGGCGACCCGCCCGTAGCCGAACGCTTCGAGCTGTACCTCGGTCCGCTGGAGATCGCGAACGGCTACCACGAGCTCGCCGATGCCGCGGAACAGGGGATGCGCTTCGACCATGACCTGCAGCGGCGCGGGCAACGCGGCGATGCGCAGCCACCGCGCGATGAACGCTTGCTGGCGGCGCTGGATTCCGGTTTCCCCAGCTGTGCCGGCGTTGCACTCGGAGTCGATCGCCTGATGATGGCCATGCTCGCCACGACGCGCATTGCCGATGTCCTGGCGTTCGACTTCGGCCGCGCCTAGTCGCCCCGCGGCTGTTGCATCCGCAGGGCATACAATTGCCCCATGGACAACGCCATCGACTTCGACCGCTACGACCGCATCCGTCCCATCCGCTGGACCGGCGACGCCCTGGAGCTGCTCGACCAGCGCAAGCTGCCGTTCCAAACGGAATACGTGCGCTGCGAAACCAGCGACGAAGTCGCCACCGCCATCCATTCGCTGACCGTGCGCGGTGCACCGGCGATCGGCATCGCGGCTGCGTGGGGCGTGGTGCTCGCGGGCATGAAGATCGAAGCCGCCGACGGTGCCGAAGCCGCGCGCAAGCTCGAGGCGCCGATGCAGCGTCTCAACGACGCACGTCCCACCGCCGTGAACCTCGCCTGGGCGCTGGCACGCATGGGTCGGGCACTGGGCGCGGCGGGCCCGGACTGGCGCGATGTGAGCGTGCGTGAAGCGCAGGCGATCAACGATGAGGACCTGGCCGCCAACCGCCGCATGGGTGCGCTCGGCGCGGCGCTGATCGCGCCCGCAAGCGGCGTGCTCACCCACTGCAATACCGGTTCGCTCGCCACCGCCGGATTCGGTACCGCGCTGGGCGTCATCCGCGCAGGGGTCGCCCAGGGCCGGATCGGCCGGGTATACGCCGGCGAGACCCGCCCGTGGCTGCAGGGGGCACGCCTGACGGTGTGGGAACTGCAGCAGGACGGCATCCAGCCGACCCTGATCGCCGATGCCGCGGCTTCGCACCTGATGAAGACGGGCGCCGTGCAATGGGTGGTCGTCGGCGCCGACCGCATCTGCGCCAATGGCGACACCGCCAACAAGATCGGGACCTACCAGCTGGCCATTGCCGCCCGCCACCATGGGGTGAAGTTCATGGTCGCCGCGCCGTCCTCCACGGTCGACATGGCCACGCCGTCCGGCGACGCCATCCACATCGAGGAGCGCGACCCGGGCGAGATGTTCGCGATCGGCGGCGTGCGCACGGCCGCACACGACATCGGCGCCTGGAACCCTGTTTTCGACGTCACCCCACACGATCTGATCGATGCGATCGTGACCGAAAAGGGGGTCGTCGAGCGTCCGGACGAAGCCGCCATGAAGGCCGCGTTCGGCGCCTGATCGGGCGCTATTCCGGCGGTCCTGCGATCGGCCGGCGGGGCACGTTCAAAACGGCTTCCGAAAAGGCGCGTAAGTGCCTGTTTCTGCGTGGGAATAAGGGGCCATTGAAAGGCCGATCCGTGCTAAGATTTCACGTCTTTTGAAGCCGCCCTGAGCGAGCCGCAAAACACGCCCGCTCGGGCATGGTTTTGCCTCGCCTCCGGGCCCGATGCAAACGCACCCATACGGAACCCGAATGGCAGAACTCGCCAAGGAAATCATCCCGGTCAACCTCGAAGACGAGATGCGCCGCAGCTACCTCGATTACGCGATGAGCGTGATCGTCGGCCGCGCGCTTCCCGATGTCCGCGATGGTCTCAAGCCCGTGCATCGCCGCGTGCTGTTCGCGATGACCGAGCTGGGTGCGCACAGCAACAAGCCGTACTACAAGTCGGCTCGTATCGTCGGTGACGTCATCGGTAAGTACCACCCGCACGGCGACACCGCGGTGTACGACACGCTGGTGCGCATGGCGCAGCCGTTCTCGCTGCGCTACATGCTGGTCGACGGGCAGGGCAACTTCGGTTCGATCGACGGCGACTCCGCCGCCGCGATGCGTTACACCGAGGCGCGCATGTCGCGCCTCTCGCACGAGCTGATGGCTGACATCGACAAGGAAACCGTCGACTTCCAGCCCAACTACGACGAAAAGGAACTCGAACCCACGGTCATGCCGACCCGGGTGCCGAACCTGCTCGTCAACGGTTCCGCCGGCATCGCGGTCGGCATGGCGACCAACATCCCGCCGCACAACCTCGGCGAAGTGGTCGACGCGACGATCGCGCTGATCGACGATCCCGCGATCGACATCGACGGCCTGATGCACTACATCCCCGGCCCGGACTTCCCGACCGCGGGCATCATCAACGGCGTCGGCGGCATCCAGCTCGCCTACCGTACCGGTCGCGGCCGCGTGCGCATGCGCGCCAAGGCTGATATCGAAGTCAACGAGGACACCGGCCGCGAAGCCATCGCGGTGACCGAGATCCCGTACATGGTCAACAAGGCGCGGCTGATCGAGAAGATCGCCGAGCTGGTGAAGGAAAAGAAGCTCGAGGGCATCAGCGAGCTGCGCGACGAGTCCGACAAGGACGGCATGCGCATCTTCATCGAGGTCAAGCGCGGCGAGTCCGCTGAAGTGGTGCTCAACAACCTCTATCAGCAAACGCAGATGGAGTCGGTGTTCGGCATCAACATGGTGGCGCTGGTCGACGGCCGCCCGCAGCTGCTGAACCTCAAGCAGATCCTCGAAGCCTTCGTGCGCCACCGCCGCGAAGTAGTGACGCGCCGGACGATCTTCGAACTGCGCAAGGCCCGCGCCCGCGCGCATATCCTCGAAGGCCTCACCGTCGCGCTGGCCAACATCGACGAGATGATCGAGCTGATCAAGACGTCGGCGAACCCGAACGAGGCGCGCGACCGCATGCTGGCGCGCACGTGGGAGTCGGGCCTGGTCGGTGCGTTGCTGGCCGCCGCCGGCGCCGAAGCCTCGCGTCCGGAAGACCTGCCGCAAGGCGTCGGCCTGATCGACGGTCGCTACCAGCTGACCGAGGCCCAGGCGCAGCAGATCCTCGAGATGCGCCTGCACCGCCTCACCGGGCTGGAGCAGGACAAGCTGACCGAGGAATACAAGCAGCTGCTCGACACCATCCGCGGCCTGATCGAGATCCTCGAGAACCCGGCCGTGCTGCTCGACGTGATTCGCACGGAGCTGCGCAACCTCAAGGAAGAATTCAACGACCCGCGCCGCAGCGAGATCCGCGCTTCGGAAGAAGACCTCGACATCCTCGACCTGATCGCGCCGGAAGACGTGGTCGTGACGCTGTCCCACTCCGGCTACGCCAAGCGCCAGCCGGTCAGCGCCTACCGCGCGCAGAAGCGCGGCGGCAGGGGCCGCAGTGCGGCGTCGACCAAGGACGAGGACTTCATCGACAAGCTCTGGCTGGTCAACACCCATGACACCTTGCTGACCTTCACCAGCGCGGGTCGCGTGTTCTGGCTGTCCGTGCACCAGCTGCCGGATGCCGGTCCGAACGCGCGCGGCCGCCCGATCATCAACTGGATCCCGCTGGAAGCCGGCGAACAGGTCCAGGCGGTGGTGCCGGTGCGCGAGTACGCGGAAGGCAAGTACGTCTTCTTCGCCACGCGCAATGGCACGGTCAAGAAGACCCCGCTCACCGAGTTCGCCTTCCGCCTGCAGAAGGGCAAGATCGCGATCAACCTCGACGAGGGTGACGCGCTGGTCAACGCCGAGCTGACCGACGGCACCCGCGACATCATGCTGTTCGCAAGCAACGGCAAGGCCGTGCGTTTCGCCGAGAGCGAAGTGCGCTCGATGGGCCGTACCGCCACCGGCGTGCGCGGCATCCGCCTGGCCGAAGGCGAAGGCGAGGGCGAGGGCGACGAGGCTCCGACCGGCGCCAAGGTCGTCAGCCTGATCGTGGTCGATGGCGACGGCGACATCCTCACCGCCAGCGAACGCGGCTACGGCAAGCGCACCCCGGCCGAGGAATACCCGCGCAGGGGACGCGGCACCCAGGGCGTCATCGCGCTCAAGACCACCGAGCGCAACGGCCTGCTGGTCGGCGCGGTGCAGCTGTCCGACCACCACGAGGTCCTGCTGATTTCCGATGGCGGCACCCTGGTGCGCACGCGCGCGGCGGAGATCTCGCAGGTCAGCCGCAACACCCAGGGCGTCACCCTGATGCGGATGGCGGCGGACGAAACGCTGCAGGCGATCGAACGGCTGGACGCGTCGCTGGACGACGAGGGCGATGGCGAATCCGTTGCCGCGCACGGGGTGGAAATCGCCGCGCACGGCTCCGAAGCGACGATGGATCCGGTCGACTGATCCGGGTCGGTTCCGGATCGGTTCCGGTTCCTGGAAACGCCGCCTTCGGGCGGCGTTTTCTTTTCCAGGCCAGGCGCGGAAGCACTTGGCCGTCGCGGCCGGTAAACCGCGTAACTGCTCTTCTTTGGGTTACTGCAGGCGCGACGTGGCAATGCTAAACGTCAGTTCACTGGCGTGCTTCCTGCTACCGCTGGACGCCATTGTGTGACGTGGCTCCGGTTCTATACGCTTGTGCGCAAACCTGGGGAGAGTCGCATGAAGCGCGTTCGGTGTCGGGATGGATCCTTGCGGTCCCGTTTGTCCTCCGTTCGCCTGCAGTGGCACGGCATGTTCGTGCTGGCGCTGCTTGCCCTGTTTGTCGTTGGCGGGTGCAAGCGCGAGGCCACTGGCCAGCTCCCCGAAGTTACCGGCGAGAAGATCGCGGGCAAGCGGGAAGCCGTGAAGGGCTTCGGCCTGCTCGCTGCCTACCCCGACCAGAAGGACGACGATGAACTTGCCCTCGCGCTGGAGTTCAGCCGGCCGCTGGTGGGTTCGCAGGAATTCGACTCACTGATCGCCGTCACCGACAAGGAAGGTGCGCCGGTCAAGGGCGGCTGGGTGCTCGATGACGACGGCGATGACGAGGCCAGGGTCCTGCGCTTCCCGCACGTGGAAGCCAGCAAGGAATACGTCGTCACGATCAGCGCAGGGTTGACCGCCGCGGACGGCAACCGCCTGGGCAAGGAAGAGAAACGCACGGTCTACACCGGCCCCCTCGAGCCTGTCGTCGGCTTCGCGTCGCAGGGCAGCGTGTTGCCGGCCCGCGAGAGCCGCGGCCTGCCGGTGGTATCGGTGAACGTGCCGGAAATCGACGTCGAATTCCTGCGGATCAGGGAGAAGGACCTGCCCAGGTTCTTCTCCGAATTCCAGCGCGGTGGCCGTCGCAGCGCGTGGGACCTCGAGCGCGACTATTCGTGGGACGACGATGCAGGCGTCCAGCACAGCCGCGCGCCGCTGTCGGAGCTTGCCGAGCCCGTATACGTCAACCGCTTCGTGCTCGGCGGCAAGAAGAACGAGCGCGTGCTGACCTACCTGCCGCTGCAGGACATCGAAGAACTGCAGGCGCCGGGCCTGTACTTCGCGGTGATGAAACGCACCGGCACGTTCAAGGAGGAGTTCGATACCGCCTTCTTCACCGTAAGCGATCTTGGCCTGCACGCGCGCGCCTACAAGGACAGGTTGTTCGTGCACGCCGCCTCGCTCGAAACCGGCGGCGCCATCAGCGGCGTGGAACTGAAGATCCTCAACGGCGCGGGCGAGCCGGTGATGAAGTCGGCGACCGACCGCAACGGCAACGCCATGCTCGACTACAAGCTCGACGCCGCGCACGTGCTGATCGCCCAGCGCGGCGGCGACGTGTCGATGTTGCCGTTCAACCAGCCGGCGCTGGACCTTTCCGAGTTCGCCGTGGCCGGTCGCGAACAGGCCTGGTTCGACGTCTTCGCCTGGTCCGGCCGTGATCTCTACCGCCCCGGGGAAACCGCGCGCCTGTCCGCATTGCTCCGCGACCAGGATGGGCAGCCCGTTGCGGTCAAGGGCAAGGCACTGCAACCCCTGTTCGTGCGCTACGTGCAGCCGGACGGCAAGACGTTCCTGGAAACGAAGGTGCAGCCCGACGCGCAGGGCTTCATCCGCGATGCGCAGGTGATCCCGGTCGATGCCGCCACGGGCCGCTGGCGGGTGGAATTCCGTACGGATCCCGCCAGCAAGGAAGCGGTGCAGGGCATGACCCTGCGCGTGGAAGAGTTCCTGCCCGAACGCATGAAGCTGGATCTCGCCGCGCAGGACATCATCAAGCCCGGCGAACCGTTGCGCCTGCAGGCAACCGGTGCCTACCTGTATGGCGCGCCCGCGGCGTCCAACCGTTTCACGGCAAAACTCACCGTCGCCGTCGAGCAGCATCCGCTCGAACAGATGCCCGGCTGGTTCTTCGGCGATCCCACGCTGGCCCTGCCGAAGGAGGCCAAGGATGTCATCGACACCCAGCTCGATGCCGAAGGCAAGTTGCAGCAGGACATCGCGCTTCCGGCCGAAGCCAGGCCGGTCAGCACGATCGCCGCGATGCTCACCGGCAGCGTGTTCGAAACCGGGGGGCGCAGCGTCAACCGCAGCCTGAAGCGCGTGCTGTGGCCAGCCGATGCGCTGGTCGGCGTGCGGCCGTTGTTCGACGACAAGGAAGGCGCCGATTCCAATGCCAATGCGGTTTTCCAGCTGAGCCGCTTCGGCAGCGACGGCAAGGTGCGACCCGGCAAGGGGCTGCGGGTGACCCTGGTGCGCGAGCATCGCGATTACCACTGGAACTGGAGCGACGACAGCTGGGATTACGACTTCACCAGTCGCTATGAAGACATCACGACACGCGTCGTCGATGTCGGGGCATCGCCGGCAAAGATCGATTTTCCGGTGGAGTGGGGCGAGTACCGCCTCGATGTCTACGACCCCGCGACCAGGCTCACCACGCGCTACCCGTTCAAGGCCGGCTGGAGCTGGAGCGACGAGAACCGCGGCCTCGATGCGCGCCCGGACAAGGTCAAGCTCGCGCTCGACAAGACCGCCTACAAGGCCGGCGACCAGCTCAAGGTCACGCTGACGCCGCCGCATGAAGGCAAGGGCCTGCTGATGGTCGAAAGCGACCATATGCTCTACGTGCAGGACATCGAAGCGAAAGCGGGCAGCACGTTCGAGATCCCGGTCACCCGGGATTGGGAACGCCATGACGTCTATGTCACCGCGCTGGTGTTCCGCGGCGGCAGCGCCACGGACAAGATCACGCCCGCACGCGCGGTGGGCATCGCGCACGTGCCCATGGATCGTCGCGACCGCACCGTCGCCGTGGGCCTTGCCGTGCCCAAGCAGATGCGCCCCGAGCGCGACCTGCCGGTGACGGTGAGCGTCCCGCAGCTGGCGGGGCAGGAGGCGTTCGTCACCGTGTCCGCGGTCGATGTCGGCATCCTCAACATCACGCGTTTCCCCGTGCCCGATCCCAGCTCGCATTTCTTCGCCCAGCGTCGCCTTGGCGTGGATGCGTACGACGTCTATGGACGGGTGATCGAAAGTTTCGAGGGCGGCACGGCAAAGATCCGTTTCGGTGGCGATATGGCGCCGCTGGCGTTGCCGCAGGCCCGTCGTCCGACGGCGCATGTGCAGACCGTGGACCTGTTCAGTGGCCCCGTGAAGCTGGATGCGAAAGGGTTGGCGCGGGTGAAGCTGGCGGTTCCGGACTTCAACGGCACGCTGCGCGTTTCGGCGGTGGTCTACTCGGGCAACAGATACGGCAGCAAGGACAACGAGACCGTCGTGCGTGCGCCGGTGCTCGCCGAAGCCAGCCTGCCGCGCGTGCTGGCGCCCGGCGACCGCAGCAGCGTGACGCTGGACCTGCAGAACTTCACCGGCAAGAACGGCGACTTCAAGGTGCGACTCGATGGCATCGGCCCGTTGTCGCTCAGTGACGCGACGCGCACGGCCAGGCTCGCCGTCGATGGCAAGACGACTTACACCTTCCCGCTGGTTGCGCGCGAGGGCTACACGACGGCGCAGGTACGCGTGCGCGTGGATGGCAATGGCTACAGCGTCGACCGCAAGTACGACGTGCCGGTACGCCCGGGCTGGTCGCAGGTCATGCGCTCGCGGACGCGCGTTCTCAGCGAACTTGCGGCGGTGCCACTGGGCACCGACCTGACCGACGGCCTGATGCCCGGCTCGGTGCAGGCGCGCATGGTCGTCAGCGCGCTGCCGCCGATTCCGTTCGCCGCCGCGCTGGAAGACGTCTTGAAGTATCCCTACGGCTGCGCCGAGCAGACCACCAGCAAGGGCTACGCCGCACTGGAACTGGATGAGGCCACCGCGAACATGCTCGGCGTGACCGGGCTCAGCGCGAAACAGCGGCGTGAGCGCATGGAGGGCGCCTTCGGGCGACTGGCCTCGATGCAGGTCAGTTCGGGTCACTTCTCGATGTGGGGCGATGGCGACTACGTCAACCAGACACTGACGCCGTACATCGCTGAATTCCTGCTGGATGCGCGCGAGGCCGGCTTCGCCGTGCCCGAGGCCATGCTGCAGAAGACCCTGAAGGCGCTGAACGAGGATCTGCTGGCAGGCGGTGCACCGTTCTACGGCTACGACAACCGCGACCATCTCAAGTTCGCCTACCAGGCACACGCCGGCTACGTGCTTGCGCGCGTCAACCGCGCGCCGCTCGGTACGCTGCGGGCGCTGTACGACAACAACCGCAAGCAGAGTCTGACGGGCCTGCCGCTGGTGCACCTGGGCCTGGCCCTGTCGCTGCAGGGCGACAAATCCCGTGGTGCCAAGGCCATAGCCATGGGCTTTGGCATGGATCCGAAAAACCGTCCGGTGTATCTCGCCGACTACGGCACGCGCCTGCGCGATGACGCCCTGATGATCGCGTTGCTGCACGAGCGCGGTTACGCCAGTCCGGAGTACGACACCCGCGCGGTCTCGCTGGGGCGCGAACTCGATGCACGCCGTAGCCAGCGCTGGTTCTGGCTGAGCACGCAGGAGCAGGTGGCCTTGGCGCGGCTTGGCAAGGCATTGATGGCCGACCAGAAGAAGATGGTGTCGGGCCAGTGGAAGGTGGGCGCGGAAACCTCCGATGTCGCGGCCACGCGCATCACCGGGCGGGTTTTCGACCATGACGCGCTGGCGCGGGGCGCGAGCTTCGTGCCGCAGGGCCAGCCGCCGCTGTATGCCAGCCTCGAGGTTGCCGGCATACCGCGCAACGCGCCGGAGCCAGATGCCAGCGTCGTGTCAGTCGCGCGCAAGTACTACAACACCGACGGCAGCGAATGGAGTGGCGGCATCCTGGAGGAAGGCGACAGTCTGATCGTGCAACTCACCATCAAGAGCAGCGTCAACATGCCCGACGCCCTGGTGACGGACCTGTTGCCGGCGGGCCTGGAGATCGAAAACTTCAACCTGGGCGATGCCAAGCAATGGGCAGGTGTGGTCGTGGACGGCATCGAGATCGCCGATCGCGACGAGGCGGCGGAAGTGCGGCACGAGGAGTATCGCGACGACCGCTATGTCGCGGCATTGAAGCTCAGCACCTACGACACGGCGCGATTGTTCTACCTGGTACGCGCGGTGACTCCGGGTACTTACACCGTGCCACCCTCGCTGGTCGAGGACATGTACCGTCCCGACATGCGCGGCGTCGGCAAGGCGAGTCCGGCGATGCTGACGGTGAAGCAGCCAGGGCGGTGATCCGAATTCTGTGTCGTGCTCTCCAACCCAACCAAACGAGCCGTGGGTTGGAGGGATGGCCGGAATGAAAGGGATCGTCATCCCGGCGAAAGCCGGGAAAGGGATCGTCATCCCGGCGAAAGTCGGGAAAGGGATCGTCATCCCGGCGAAAGCCGGGATCCATTTTGCTGTTGTCGTTGCCTTCCAATGTTCAAGAGAAAAGCCAACAGCAAGGTCAAAATGGATCCCGGCTTGCGCCGGGATGACGAGCAACAGCGGCATCGCGAAATGGATCCCGGCTTGCGCCGGGATGACGATCAAGAGCGACACTGCGAAGTCGCGATCGACGCCGGCGCGATCGACGCTGGCGCGGCGGGTTTCCATTTCTTCGGTCCACTCCGCATCCACCGCCGCTTCCCGCTCCAGTTCGCGCTGGCCGCATTGCTGCTCATCACCGCAGCCATGCTGCTGGACCTGGCGTTCCCATTGCCGCTGCCACGCGAACGCGATGCCGGCGCCGTGGTGCTTTCGCGCGAAGGCACACCGCTGCGGGCCTTTGCCGATCGCGGTGGCATCTGGCGTTATCCCGTCACCACCGGACAGGTCTCGCCGCTGTATCTGCAGGCGTTGCTGGACTACGAAGACAGATGGTTCTGGCACCACGCCGGCATCAACCCGGTCGCGCTGCTGCGTGCCGGCGGCCAGTGGCTGCGCAACGGCCGCGTCGTCTCGGGCGGGTCGACGCTGACCATGCAGGTCGCGCGCATCCTCGACACTTCGGCCAATGGCCGGTACGCGCGCACGCCCTGGGGCAAGCTCAAGCAACTGGGACGCGCGATCCAGCTAGAGGTCCACCTGGACAAGCGCGAGATCCTCACCATCTACCTCAATCGCGCGCCTTTCGGCGGCACGGTGGAAGGCATCGAAGCCGCGAGCTGGGCCTATCTGGGCAAGCCCGCCGCGCGCCTCTCGCATGCCGAAGCCGCATTGCTGGCCGTGCTGCCGCAATCGCCCAGCCGGTTGCGGCCCGATCGTGAACCCGAACATGCACGCCTTGCCCGCGACAAGGTCATCGCCCGCATGGCCACGCTGGGTGTGTGGTCGCCACAGGATGTCCGCGACGCGCGCATGGAGCCCGTCGTCGCGCGCTCCCTGCAGCCGCCTCGCCATGCCTCGCTGTTGGCGCAACGCCTGCGCGTTGCCAATCCCAGGGCAGTCCGGATCGACTCCACCATCGATATCGACCTGCAGCGCACGCTGGAAGAACGTGTTTCCGCCTATTTTTCCGATCTTCCCGAGCGGACTTCCGCCGCGTTGCTCGTGGTCGACAACGCCACGCTGGAAGCGCGCGCCTACGTTGGCTCGGTCGAGTTCGCGGACAAGGCACGCCTCGGTCATGTCGACATGGTCAAGGCGTGGCGCTCGCCGGGTTCAACACTGAAGCCATTCCTCTACGGCCTCGCCCTCGACGACGGGCTGATCCATTCCGAAAGCCTCCTCGTCGATGCGCCGCAGGCGTTCGGCGACTACCGGCCCGGCAATTTCGACATGGCCTTCAATGGGCCCGTCGGTGCGGCCGAAGCCTTGCGCCTGTCCCTGAACGTGCCGGCTGTCGACCTGCTCGATCGCGTCGGTCCCTCACGCTTCGCCGCGCGTCTCGCGAATGCAGGGATCGACCTGAAGTGGCCTGACGGCGGCAAGCCCAATCTCGCCATGATCCTCGGCGGCACCGGTGCGCGTCTGGAAGATCTTGTCGGCGCATACGCCGCATTGAACCGCGAGGGCGTCGCGGGACGTGTGCGCTACCAGCCGGCCGCGCCGCGCGTGGAGCGGCGCCTGCTGTCGCCGGGTGCGGCATGGATCATCCGCGACACGCTCGAAGCAAATCCGCGCCCCGGCAGCGTCTCCGACACCTTCGAGCAGTACGGCCGGCCGCGCGTGGCGTGGAAGACGGGCACCAGTTACGGATTCCGCGACGCATGGGCGTTGGGCAGCACGCGGCGCTACACAGTGGGCGTGTGGGTGGGGCGTCCCGATGGCACGCCGCTGCCAGGCCAGTATGGAGTGGTGACGTCGCTGCCCCTGCTGTTCGAGGTCATCGACAGCCTGCCGGCGCAGCATGGCGATGGCGCGCCGCGGCCGCCGCCGCGCAACGTCGAGCAGATCGACATCTGCTGGCCACTGGGACTGCCACCCGATCCCCAGGCGCCACAGCTATGCCGCAGGAAGCTGAAAGCGTGGACGCTCGATGGCGTCGTCCCGCCGACCTTCGCCGAACGCGATGCCCGGCTGTGGAACGCGGGTCGTGAGCGGTTCGATGTCGACACCCACTCGGGCCTGCGCCTGTCCGCCGACTGCGGCAGACCGCATCAACGGCGCGCGGGCGAAATCGCGCGTTGGCCGGCATTGGCCTCGCCTTGGTTGTCGGTGGAAGCGCGCACGGCGGCACGGCTCCCGGCGCTTTCGCCCGACTGCGCGCCAGACGGGCGCGATGCCAGCGAAGAGCTGCGCATCGAAGGCATCAACGACAAGGCCAGCCTCGCGCGCGCGCCCAACAGCACCCATCCCTTGCGCCTGTCGGTGCGGGCCATCGGCAGCGAGGCGCGCATCCGCTGGCTCCTTGATGGACGTTTTATCGGCGAGTCCCAAGGCGCGGGTTCCTTCCTGCACGACTTTGGCGACCCGGGCGTGCATGCGCTGACGGCGCTTGCGGATAGCGGTGCGTGGTCGCGCGTGGAATTCCGCGTGTTGCGCTGAGCCCGCGTCGCGAACGAAAAGCGAAGATTTCTTGCCGCTTACGCGGTTTTCAATGCCACTGCCGCTCAGCAAGGTTCACACCGCAATTTCACGCCAAGTAGTACGTTCCGTACCGCGTCACTTCCGGGTAGCAAGGGGGCGTACGGAGAAAAGCATATGCAAAAGCGACTTTCGACAATTGCGGTAGTGCTCGCCGCGCTCCTGTTCGGCTCGGTCGGTGCGGCAGCTGCGCAATACAGTGAAAAAGGAAGCGAGCTGACCAGCGCACAGGTCAAGTCCAAGCTGGAGGCGGCGGGTTATTCCAATGTTCACGGTATAGAGCGTGAGGGCGCACACTTTGATGCCGACGCATCGAAGGACGGCAAACCCGCGCATCTTCATGTGGACGCGAAGAGCGGTGCCGTCACGGTGGTTACCAACGAATCGGAAGAATCGGAAGAGCACGAATCGGACCATCGGCCGTAGCGGCGGCTGGCCAAGGTGCTTGGCGCTCCAATCAGGTGTTGACGGCCAGCTTCGCTGGCCCTTCGCGTTCATGCGCTGGGTGCCGCACCGATCTTTGCTCCGCGCGGGAGGGCTCCATCGCCAGGAGCGCGCGACTGAGTCTTCAGCTCAGGGATTCCCGGCGAGCACGCGCGTCGGGAAGGGTCAGTGCTTCATCCGTGTGGCACCCAGGGGCGTGACGGTCCAACGGCGGCGCGATAAAGTTGAGCCATGAAGAACCTCCGCGTATCCCTGATCCAGGGCGAGACCCGTTGGCATGATCCGGCCGGCAACCGTGACTACTACGCCGACCTGATCGAACCCCTGCACAACACCACCGACCTGGTGATCCTGCCGGAGACGTTCACCAGCGGGTTCAGCAATGAAGCCATCACCGATGCCGAGACCATGGATGGGCCGACGGTGGAGTGGCTGCGACGGCAGGCCGACAGCATCGATGCCGCCATCTGCGGCAGCGTGCAGATCCGTGCGGAGCAGGGCGTCTTCAACCGCATGCTGTTCGTGAAGCCGGATGGCGAGGTCCAGAGCTACGACAAGCGCCATCTGTTCCGCTATGCCAGGGAGCACGAGCGCTATGCGGCCGGCCGCGAGCGGTTGACGGTGGAGTGGAAGGGATGGCGCATCTGCCCGCTGGTCTGCTACGACCTGCGGTTTCCGGTGTATTCGCGCAATCGCTTCAATGTCGAGCGCGAAGGCATGCTCGATTACGACCTGCTGATCTACGTCGCCAACTGGCCCGCGGCGCGCAGCTACCCGTGGAAGACATTGCTGCGCGCGCGCGCGATCGAGAACCTGTGCTACGTCGCGGGCGTCAATCGCGTCGGCACCGACGGCAATGGCCTGGCCTATTCCGGCGACAGCGCGATCATCGACTTCCTGGGCCACCCGATCACCGAGGCAGCGGACGAGGAAGTGGTGTCGACGATGCTGCTGCAGGCGGCGCCGCTGATCCAGCACCGGGAGCACTTCCCGGCGATGCTCGACGGCGACAGCTTCGAGCTGCGCTGAGACTCCCGATCAGGCCCATTCGCGCGAAGGCAGGGTGTGGCGTCGCTGGGGCCGGCCCACGAGATCGAGGAAGTTGTTGAATACCGCGTCGGCGTGCCGCTGCATGGTCGCGATGTGCGCCCGTGTCTGCGTGCGGATCGCGGCGTCATCCGTATGGCCGAGCTCCGCCAGTTCGGCGCGATAGGCGGGATTGGCCAGCCAACGTTCGATCAGCGGTTCGTCCATCTCCAGGTGGAACTGGAAGCCGTAGGCATTGTCGCCATGACGGAAAGCCTGCGATTCACAGCCGTCGGTGCGCGCGAGGTGTGATGCTCCCTGCGGGATCTCGAAGCGATAGCTGTGCCATTGGAACACCGGGATGCCGTCGCCCAAGGGGGCGAGCACCGGGTCGCGACGTCCGGCCTCGGTGGTGCGCAGGCGATACCAGCCGATCTCCGGTTCGGGATTGCGCTGCACCGGTGCGCCCAGCACGTGTGCCAGCAGTTGCGCGCCCAGGCAGATCCCCAGCACCGGCTTGTCCTGCGCCAGCATGCGTTCGATCGCACGCAGTTCGGTGCGCAGGTGGTGGCGGTGGGCGTGGTCTTCCACGTTCATCGGTCCGCCCAGCACGACCAGGCCGCGGTAGCGGTCGACGTTGGGTTCCGCGTCGGGCTGCCGTTCGAAATTGGCGAAACGGATGCGGTGGCCGCGTCCGCGGATCAGGGGATCCAGCGTGCCCAGGGGCTCGGCCGCGACGTGCTGGAAGACGAGGATGCGGGACATGCCCGATAGGGTGCGGCAAGCCGGACGTGCTTGCACGTCCGGCTGGTTATCAGGTCATGCCGCGAGGCGGAGCCGGGCTCCGCCGTTTTTGCTTTACCGGTGCGGATTGCCGCGATGCGGCTTGCGCGGTCCGGCGCCATGCGGCTTGCCGCCGCGCGGGCCATCGAAGCGACGCGGCGGACGTGCGTCCCCGTCGTCATCGCGGCCGTGCGGACGCGCCTCGCCGTCGCGGCTGATGCGCAGCGGCTGGCCCGCGACGCGCACGCGCTTGAGGTGGTCCATGATCTCGCGCGGCATGCCCTCGGGCAGGTCGATCAGGCTGAAGTCGTCGCGGATGTCGATGCGGCCGATGTAGCGGCTCTCGAGCTCCGCCTCGTTGGCGATGGCGCCGACGATGTTGCCGGGCTTCACGCCGTGGCGATGGCCCACTTCGATACGGAAGGTTTCCATGCCCGCTTCGGGGGCGCCGTGCTCGCGATGTTCGCGCGGCGGACGCGGCGCGCTGGGTGCGTCATCGTTGAAGAACGACTCCGCCGCGTTGTGGCGGCTGGCCGGTGCAGAGGAAGCCGGGGTGGAGGTGGCCGGGGCCCAGTCGCTGCTGCGCTCCGGTCGCGGCCGTTCGCGGTCGAACTTGCCGCCGGGACGGCGTTCGCCACCGTGGCGATCCTGGCCGCCACGCGAGTCGCCGAACGGGGCCCTGTCGAAGCCGGGCTTCTCGAAACCGGACTTCTCGAAGCCGCCGCCTTCGCGATGCGGACGCAGCTGCTGCGCCGTGACCTGCAGCAGCAGCGGCATGTCGCCCTGCACCAGCTTGGCCAGGGCGGCGGCGATCTCCACCGCCGGGACGTTCTGCTCGCGCTCGTAGCGCTCGACCAGGTCGCGGAACATCGCCAGTTCCGTGCTTTCCAGGGCGGTGGTGATGCGGCCGAGGAACCTCGACACGCGCTGCTCGTTCACCGTCTCGATGCTGGGCAGCTCCATCTGCTCGATCGGCTGGCGGGTGGCGCGCTCGATCGCGCGCAGCATGCCGCGTTCGCGCGGGGCGACGAACAGGATCGCCTCGCCCTTGCGGCCCGCGCGGCCGGTGCGGCCGATGCGGTGGACGTAGCTCTCGGTGTCGTAGGGGATGTCGAAGTTCAGCACGTGGCTGATGCGCTCGACATCGAGGCCGCGCGCGGCCACATCGGTGGCGACCAGCACGTCGATGCGGCCGTCCTTGAGCTGGGCGATGGTGCGCTCGCGCGCCTTCTGGTCCATGTCGCCGTTGATGGCGGCGGCGGAAATGCCGCGCGCGGACAACTTGTCGGCCAGTTCCTGGGTGCCGAGCTTGGTACGCGCGAACACGATCATCGCGTCGTAGGGTTCGGCTTCGAGGATGCGGGTCATCGCATCGAGCTTGTGCACGCCGCTCACAGCCCAGTAGCGCTGGCGGATGTTGGCGGCGGTGGTCGTCGTGGTCTTGATCGCGACCTCGACCGGCTGGCGCAGATAGGTCTGTGCGATGCGCTTGATCTGCGACGGCATGGTCGCCGAGAACAGGGCGACCTGGCGCGTCTCGGGAACCTTCTTCAGCACGGCCTCGACGTCGTCGATGAAGCCCATGCGCAGCATCTCGTCGGCTTCGTCGAGCACCAGGCAGCGCAGCTGCGATAGGTCGAGCGAGCCGCGATTGAGGTGGTCGATCACACGCCCGGGTGTGCCGACCACGACCTGCACGCCGCGCTTCAGCGCCGCCAGCTGCGGGGTGTAGCTCTGGCCGCCGTAGATCGGCAGCACATGGAAGCCGGGCAGGTGGTTGGCGTACTTCTGGAAGGCTTCGGCGACCTGGATCGCCAGCTCGCGCGTCGGCGCCAGCACCAGCGCCTGCGGCTTCTGCTGGGCGGGATCGATGCGGGCCAGGATCGGCAGGGCGAAGGCTGCCGTCTTGCCCGTGCCGGTCTGGGCCGTGCCCAGCACGTCCTGTCCGGCCAGCAGCGGCGGGATCGTGGCGGCCTGGATGGGCGAGGGGCTCTCGTAGCCGACATCGGCCAGGGCTTTAAGCAGCGGCTCGGGCAGGCCGAGGTCGGTGAACTTGATGGACGTTGCGTCCGAGGGGGAATCTGGGGCGCTCATGGCGGCCTCGATGGCGCCGGCGCATGGGCCGGTCTGGGTGGCTATTGTAGCGGGTGGCGTATGAGCTCCGGCTCCACACCCTCGGCACCCCACAGGAGTAGCCCATGAATCCGCAATGGAACGACGATGTCCGCGAGATTCCGAGCGTGATCCGCGCGATCTACGAATGCATCTCCGGCCCGGCCGGCGCACCGCGCGACTGGGAGCGCTTCCGCTTCCTGCATCGCCCGGAAGCCCTGAGCCTGCGCACGGTGGTGCAGCCTGACGGCTCGACTCGTGCGCATGTGTTCGACCAGGACAGTTACATCCGCGACGTCGAGCCGTTCTTCGCCGTCAACGACTTCTACGAGATCGACATCGCCCACCGCATCCAGCGCTTCGGCCAGGTCGCCCATGCCTGGAGCCTGTACGAAGCGCGCACATCGCCTGATTCGCCGGTGGTGCTCAAACGTGGCGCCAACAGCATCCAGCTGTGCTTCGACCACGACCGCTGGTGGGTGGTCAGTACGATCTGGGACAACGAACGGGAAGGCGTGCGCTTCGATCTCTGGTGAAGCGCATCGCCGGCGGTCGAGCGGGAGCGGATCACGTCGAGGGAGATTCGTGCCCGCTACGATAGTCACTCGATCAAGAGGACGTGTTCGGCAGATGCTGGATGTCAGTTTCGACAATGCCTTCGTGCGCGAACTGCCGGGCGACCCGGAAGCCGGGGCGCGCATCCGCCAGGTGGAAGGCGCGCTGTGGTCGCGGGTGACGCCCACCCCGGTGCAGGCACCGCGGGTGCTGGCGTACTCCCGCGAGATGGCCGCGGAACTGGGGCTGGACGAGGCAGAGGTGCAATCCCCCGAATTCGCCCGAGTCTTCGGCGGCAACGCGCTGCTGCCCGGCATGGAGCCATACGCCGCGAACTACGGCGGCCACCAGTTTGGTCATTGGGCCGGCCAGCTTGGCGACGGCCGTGCGATCACCCTGGGCGAAACGGTCAGCGCGAGCGGCAGGCGGTGGGAGCTCCAGCTAAAAGGAGCAGGTCTGACCCCGTATTCGCGCACCGCCGACGGCCGTGCCGTGCTGCGCTCGTCGATCCGCGAGTTCCTGTGCAGCGAAGCGATGCATCACCTCGGCGTGCCGACCACGCGCGCGCTCAGCCTGGTCGGTACCGGCGAGATGGTGGTGCGCGACATGTTCTACGACGGGCATCCGAAGCCGGAGCCCGGCGCGATCGTCTGCCGCGTGGCACCGTCGTTCCTGCGCTTCGGCAACTTCGAGCTGCCGTATTCGCGCGGCGACCTGCTGCTGTTGCGGCAGCTGCTGGAATTCTGCATCCGCCGTGATTACCCGGAGCTGGAAGGCGAGGGCGAGCAGCTGTACGCCACGTGGTTTGGCGAGGTGTGCGTGCGCACGGCGGTGATGATCGCGCACTGGATGCGCGTGGGCTTCGTGCATGGCGTGATGAACACGGACAACATGTCGATCCTCGGCCTGACCATCGACTACGGTCCCTACGGCTGGATCGACAACTACGACCCGGACTGGACGCCGAATACGACCGATGCGCAAGGCCGCCGTTACCGCTTCGGCTGGCAGCCGAAGATCGCGTACTGGAATCTGATCCGGCTGGCGCAGGCGATTTCGCCGCTGTTCGAGGATGCGCAGCGCCTCAACGACGGTTTGCAGCGCTATGCCGATGTCTACACGCGCGAGGATCGCGACAACACCGCACGCAAGCTTGGACTGGCGGAGTGCCGCGATGCGGACGTGGAACTGGTGCAGGAATTGCACACCCTGCTGGCGGATGCGGAAGTCGACATGACGTTGTTCTTCCGCGCGCTGGCGCAGGTCGATATCGCCGCTCCCTCCCTGGAGCCGCTGGCGCACGCCTTCTACGACGAAGCCAAGCGCGACGCGGCGCGCCCGTCCTTCGATGCCTGGCTGGCGCGCTACGCAACCCGCGTGCAGGCGGACGCGCCGGACGCGGCCGTGCGGGCGGCCCGCATGAATGCGGCCAATCCGATGTACGTGCTGCGCAACTACCTTGCCCAGCAGGCTATCGACCGGGCCGAGCAGGGTGACGTCACGGGCATCCACGAACTGCTGGATGTGATGCGCAGGCCCTATGAAGAGCAAGCCGGGCGCGAGGCGTTCGCCGCCAGGCGACCGGACTGGGCGCGCCAGCGCGCGGGCTGTTCGATGCTGTCCTGCAGCTCCTGACCCATCCCCCGATCGGGGGAGCAGGGCGGGTCCGCGAAGCCGGATTTTTTGGGCGCATCATCGTGGCGTACCGGTTTCGGCGGGGGCTTCATGGTCGGCACGCCAACTCGATATCGGCCGGCCGCACGGCGCATGGCGTGCTGGCTGGCGGTCTGTCTTGTCGCGATGACAGGTGGCGGCGTGGCGAGTGCGGGAGGGCCTACCGATCGGGGCCACGTGGTCGGCACCCTGACGCGCGTGGACGCGAACAGCCATCGCCTGATCCTGAGCCGCGACACGCAGATCGGCAGCCGGGTAGGGGAGCGCGGCCCCGTGAATGTCTATTACGACACTCCTCTTGCGGCCAGCCCGGCTGGCGGCACGGCGTCGATCGCCGAACTCGCGCACGGCGACCGCCTGCTGGTGGAAGTCCGGAAGGTGGGCGCACGGCTGCAGGCAGGCGAGATACGCGTGTTGGCGACGACCACGGCGGATCACGTATGGGGGAGTTACCTGCACGGCACCGTCCACGAGATCCGCACGGGCACGCGCACGATCCACGTCGACGAGGCGGACTCCCACATCTTCAATCGCATCGGCTACGACGCCGCTACGAAAGTCGAAGCGCTGGACGGAAAGCCGCTCGACGTCCTTGGACTTGATGGCCAGGAAGTCGACATTGCCCTGCGTCGCAACGAACGCATCCCCATGGCGTCCAGGATCGTTGTGCTGGGTCCGGCGCGCTGACGGTGCCCTCGAACAGCGCGTAGGGCGGACTCCGGAGAATGTGCTGAGCCGTGGAGCCCTCGCGGGCCGGCGCGGCTCAGCCGATGGGCTCAGCCCTTGTTGGACTTCTTGTCCTGCTTTTCGGCGCGCTTTTCCTTCAGCGTCTTCGCCGGCTTCTTCTTCTGTTCCTTCTTCTTGTCGAGCCCTTTTGACATGGTGTCCTCCGCTGGACGTTGGATGTCGCGGCGATGTGCCGCGCGTCGGGATCAGTATGCGCCGGGAGCGGGGCATGCGGGACCGGTAGAATGGGGCACATGTCCCTGATCACTCTGCAAAACGTCGACTACGGCGTCGGCGGCCCGCTGCTGCTGGCAAATGTCGGCCTGTCCATCGATGCCGGCGAACGCATCGCCCTGATTGGCCGCAACGGCGCCGGCAAGTCCACGCTGCTCAAGCTGCTGGCCGGCGACATCAAGCCCGATGATGGCGAAGTCCGCGTCGAGGGCGGGGTGCGCATCGCGCGCCTGGAGCAGGAAGTGCCGGCCGGTGCGGAAGGGGACGTGTGGGACGTCGTTGCCGCGGGCCTGGGCCAGCTCGGCGCCTGGCTGGCCGAATACCACCACCTCAGCCATGCCGACCACGTCGATACCGATGCGCTCGCCCGGGTCCAGTCGAAGATCGAGGACGCGGAGGGCTGGTCGCTCGACCAGCGCGTCACGGAAACGCTGACCCGCCTCGACCTCGACGGCGATGCGCTGTTCTCCGGCCTCTCCGGCGGCATGAAGCGGCGCGTGTTGCTGGCGCGGGCCCTGGTGTCGTCGCCCGACGTACTGCTGCTGGATGAACCGACCAACCACCTCGACATCGCCGCGATCGACTGGCTCGAAGGCTTCCTCAAGGCCTGGCCGGGCGCGCTGGTCTTCGTCACCCACGACCGCCGCTTCCTGCGGGCGCTGGCCACGCGCATCGTCGAGATCGACCGCGGTCAGGTCACCAGCTGGCCGGGCGACTGGGCCAATTACGAACGCCGCCGCGAGGAGCGCCTGAACGCCGAAGCGCAGGAGAATGCCCGCTTCGACAAGCTGCTGGCGCAGGAGGAAGTGTGGATCCGGCAGGGCATCAAGGCCCGCCGCACCCGCGACGAGGGCCGCGTGCGCCGGCTCAAGGCGATGCGCTCGGAGCGTTCGCAGCGCCGCGACCTCACCGGCAACGTGCGCATGGAAGTGGCGCAGGGCGATGCCTCGGGACGCAAGGTCATCGAGTTGAAGGACGTGTCCTTCGGCTACGGCGGACAGGCCATCGTGAGCGAGCTGTCCACCGCGGTCATGCGCGGCGACCGAATCGGCCTGATCGGGCCCAACGGCAGCGGCAAGACCACGTTGCTGAAGCTGCTGCTGGGCGAGCTGGCGCCGACGTCGGGCACGGTGAAGCTGGGCAGCAACCTCCAGGTCGCCTACTTCGACCAGTACCGCGCCACGCTGCGCGAGGATTGGAATGCGATCGAGAACGTCGCCGAGGGCCGCGAGAGCGTCGAGATCAACGGCCGCCCGAAACACATCATCGGCTACCTGCAGGACTTCCTGTTCACGCCGGAGCGCGCGCGCGCGCCGATCACGCGCCTCTCGGGCGGCGAGCGCAACCGCCTGCTGCTGGCGAAGCTGTTCGCGCAGCCGTCCAACCTGCTGGTGATGGACGAGCCGACCAACGACCTCGACGTGGAAACGCTGGAGCTGCTGGAAGACCTGCTGTCCGACTACCAGGGCACGCTGCTGCTGGTCAGCCATGACCGCGACTTCCTCGACAACGTCGTGACTTCGACGCTGGTGATGGAAGGCGCGGGCCGCGTGGGCGATTACGTTGGCGGTTACACCGACTGGCTGCGCCAGCGGCCGGAAAGTGCGGCCTCCCTGCAACCGGCCGCCAGGCCGGCAACGCAACCGGTGGCGTCGGCAACGCCTGCCGCCGCAGCGGCGAAGCGCAAGCTCAGCTACAAGGACGCACGCGAACTCGAGCAGCTGCCGGTCCGCATCGAGGCCCTGGAGACCCGGCTTGCGGAACTGACCGAGGCGATGAATGCCCCGGCCTTCTACCAGCGCGGCAGCGAGGGCATCGCGACCCACAACGCGGCGCTGGCGGCCACGCAGGCGGAACTGGATGCGGCCTACGTACGCTGGGCCGAACTCGACGGCTGACGCGTTCAACCGGACCGATAGGCTGCCCTGAGTCCACTTGCACGCCGCCGGACGCCGCGCGTTAATCGGCGCTCTGCCTCCGGGGATTGGCCATGCGAACCAGCATCCTGTTGACCGCGGCCATCGCCGCATTGGCGTGCGGCGCGGTACGGGCGGAGGTCAAGGATTCGGCGCCCAACGGTTTCACCCTCGAGAACTTGCAGGTCGTCCCGGTCGATACCAGGACCGCGTGGAAGGCGCTGGTCAACGACGTCGGCCGCTGGTGGCCCAAGGACCACACCTGGTGGGGCGATGCCGGCAAGCTCTCGATCCAGCCGCGTGCCGGCGGCTGCTTCTGCGAGATCAACGGTGCGCGGCAGGCATGGCACATGACCGTCACCTTCGTCGATCCGGAACACACGTTGCGCATGACCGGCGGTCTGGGCCCGCTGCAGGGCATGGGCCTCGACGGTGCGCTGGAGTGGCGCCTGGCCAAGGTCGAGGGTGGCACGAAGATCACGCTGTGGTACCGCGCCGGCGGCTACACGCCCGACGACCTGCGCAAGTTCGTCCCGGTGGTGGACCAGGTGCAGGGACTGCAGCTGCGCGGTTTCGCCGACTACCTGCGCGCGCAGGCGAAGAAGAAATGACGCGCCCTGGTGGCTTCAACCGATGAAGCCGCAGCCGTTGACGTAACTGCTGTCATCGCAGGTTTCCTGCGGACATCGCTTCCGATGCGCCCCGTTTCGGAAATGCCTGCGCGAAGGGTGTCGCCAGCGCATGAAGCACTACACTGGGCGGATGCACGATGATCTGTTCGGGTCCGCGTCCACGACCGCGGGCGAAACCGCCAGCCACAATGTCTTCTTCGCCCTCGTGCCCGACGCCAGCGCACGCGATCGCACGGCGCGCACCGTCGAAGCCCTGCGCAAGAGGCATGCGGTGCAAGGCCGCTGGGTGTCGCCGTCGCGTTACCACATGACCCTGCACTTCCTCGGCATGTTTTCGGAGTTGCCGAGGGAGCGCATCGATGCGGCATGCCGCGCCGCGCAGGCCCTGAAGCTACCGGCCTTCGACCTGGTCCTGGATCGGGCGGGCCATTTTCCAAGGGGGATAGGCTGGCTAGGATGTGCCGAGGCCAGCGCGTCGTTGCAGGGCCTGTGGGAGGAATTGCGCAAGGCCCTGTCCAGGCAGCACGTGGCAGTGCAGGGGCATCCCACGTTCAAGCCGCATGTCACCGTGTTGCGCGGCGCAAGCTCGCCCTTGCCGCTCGAGGCCATCGACCCGGTGACGTGGCCCATAGGCGAGTTCGTGTTGATCGACAGCCTGCTGGGCGGACGCAACGAATACCGCACGCTGGGACGCTGGGCCCTGCAGCAGCAAGCTTGATGGTGCCTGTCAGGCTGGAACCAGAGTGTCGCGCAGCTTGAGGCCCTGGGGATTGTCCTCCAGCGTGCCATCCGGCTTCAGCAGGGAGAACGACTTGCGATCGCCATCGACCACCACCGCGACCGGGTCCTGGAACGGCGCGCGGCGGACGAACTTGAGCTCGCAGCCGAAGCGCTCGAGTTCCTGCAACGTGAGGAGCTGTTCTTCGGTCAACTGCGCGCGCAGGACCGCGCCTGAAACGACTTTGTGCTGCCGGCGTTCCCGGTCGACCATGATGATTTCCCCCTGTTTCTCATCCCAACGCAGAAGCCATGCAGAATAGGTCGCCTGCACCCCGGACACCAACCATGGGCCAACGCGACCCCCGCATCGATGCCTACATCGCCAGTTCGGCGGAGTTCGCGCGACCCATCCTGCTACACCTGCGTGAGGTCGTCCACGCCGCCTGCCCGGATTGCGAGGAGACGATGAAGTGGAGCGCACCCAGCTTCACCTACCGGGGCAGCATCCTGTGCGGCATGGCGGCCTTCAAGCAGCACGCGACGTTCGGCCTGTGGCAGGGCGCGAGGGTCGTCGGTAGCGATGGCAAGGAGGACGCCATGGGCCAGTTCGGCCGGCTGACCGGGGTCGCCGACTTGCCGGGCAAGCGCGAGCTGAGCGGTTACCTCAAGCGGGCGATGAAGCTGATCGAGGATGGCGTGAAGCGTCCGGCGAACAGGGACGCCAAGCCCAAGGCGCCGGTCGAGGTTCCGGACGACCTGGCGGCGGCGCTGAAGAAAAATGCCAGGGCGCGCGCCACGTTCGATGCCTTCCCGCCCAGTTGCCGGCGGGAATATGTCGAATGGATCACCGAAGCCAAGCGTGAGGAAACCAGGGCCAGGCGTCTGGAACAGGCCGTCGAATGGATGGCCGAAGGCAAGCGCCGCAACTGGAAATACGAGAACTGCTGAGGCGCCCGGATCAACTCAGCCGAAGCGTTCGTCCAGCACGCGCTTGATCTCGCTCTCGATCGTTCCCTTGAAGGCGGACATCAGGAAGCCAAGGTTGGCAGTCACGCGCAGGCTCTTGGGGGCCAGGTCGATCTTGCCGTCGACGCCGCTGCGGGCGAACTTGAGGGTGTCGCCCTCCCAGTCGTAGCCGATGCCGAAGCGTTCGGCGAGCTTGTCCGCGACTTCCTGTACCGCCTTGCGCGCTTGCGCATGCGGCAGGGAATGAGCGTGCTTGATATCGATGCTGGACATGGTGGTTCCTCCTGTTGCCGCGCATTGTGCGGCCATGACCGGCGTCATCCAAGCCTCCGCGCATCCTCAGTGCGCCAGGCGCCCCGGAGAAGTTGCGTTTTCAGCAACCGGGCGTTCGCCAATTCGCTCATCGACGCGTTGCTGATGATGGCTAGGCTCCAGGAAGGACCAGCCAGGGTTGGAACCATCCGACTCGTGCTCGCCTGCCTCCCGCGACAAGACAAGACAAGGAGTTCACATGCGTCTGTATGTACACGTCGTTCGCCTGATCATTCTCTGCCTGATGGCGTGTGTTCCGACTCACGTATCGGCACAGGTCAATACCACCGACATCACCGATATCTATGTGTTCGGAGATAGCACCAGCGACAATGGCGCGGGCATCGCCCATATCAACGCCATTTGCAAAAACCCACTCCTGGGACTGGTCGCATGCGGAAAAGCCCGACAGTCCGTATCACTCGGAGCGGCGTTTTACGCAGGGAAGTCCATCTCTGACGGACCCGTGGCGATGGAGGTCATGGCCAACCTGCTGGGCAAGCAGTTGCGCCCCGCCTACGAAAATTCGATCGTGGGATCTTTACGGGGAGAGAATTTCGCACTCATCGGCGCAAAGGCAACCGGAGCAGACATACAGTCGTTATCCGCTCAGGTCGCTTCATTCACCAGTCAGCACGCCCAGGCAGACCCGAAAGCCCTCTACGTCTTCTTCATTGGCGCCAATGACGTGCTTGCCGCGGTCGACAAGGGGGACGCGACCCTGGTCGATTCGGCGATCGGCGATATCCAGCGCCACATGCGCACGCTCGCCGACAGGGGGGCGAGGCGATTCCTGGTCTACAAGCTCCTGGATCTTTCCGAGCTGCCGCGTTTTGCCGGCAAGGATGCGGCGACCCTCGGCCGCGCGCGTGAGTACAGCAATCGGTTCAATGGCGGCATCGACGGACTGACTGTGCCTGCCGCGACGCTCTATCGATTCAACACTCCCGTCTTCTGGGGCTTCCTGAAGCAGTTCGCTTTCACCTGGCAAGTCAATTACAAGGGGGGATGCGTGGCGGAAGCGAGCGCGCTGGCCGACCAGGTAAAAGCAAGCCAGGCCGCCGATGTGGTGATCGAGCCCCGTTACCTGACGGGCTGCGACGCGTCGGGCCTGAAAAACCGGTTGTATTTCGACAACATGCACCTTAGCGGCTACGCCAATCAGCTGCTGGGCCAGGCAAGCGTGGACTTCGTCGTCGAACAGCTGACCGGAACCTGCGCAGCCCATACGTGGGGCGCTGAAGCCCCCGGGTCGCCCCCCAGGGGACTTCTTGGATCCATCTACACCATTTACAACACCTGGATCGGCAAGCGCGAGTACTTCCGCCTGGCCAACCTGTCTCACGGCGACCCTCCCTCTCCGGCCTACTGGTACTTCCCCACCAACGAGCACGACAACTCGTACTGGCAGTACCTGGGCAATACCGCGCCCACATCGGTGTGCGGAACGGCGTTTCGCAGCCAGATGAATATCTGGGATGCGCGCCATCTCAACTATGGCGTCTCACTTGGCGACTTCGCAAAGGCGAAAGCGGGTGACAAATTCTTTATCTACAACAGCTTCATCAACCGCGTGGAGTACTTCACTTTCCTGGATCCGTATGGAACCGGGTTCTATTGGTACTTTCCTGTCGACGGGGCCAGCGACAATTTCTGGTGGCGCCGGGACTGACGCACTCCGATAGCGTGGCGTTGCGCCGCGCACCTTCTCCCCGTTCGCGGGGAGAAGGAACGCTGTAACGAGCGACTGCTTCGCCGCGAGCTTGTCCGAGACTTCCCGTACCGCCTTGCGTGCTTGCGCATGCGGCAGGGAATGAGCGGGCCGGACATCGATGTTGGACAGGGTAGTTCCTCCCGTCCGGCGTCTTGTGCGGGCAGTGCATCCAGGCGCCACGCATCCGCGGTGCGGCAAACGCGGTGCGGCGTGCTAGATTGCGGCCGCGCCCTATCTCCTGCCACATGACCCACCTGAGACTGCGGTTTCCCAATCGCCAGCAGCCGGACCTGGTCCTCGGACCGGGCGTGCATTCCATTGGTCGTGATCCTGCCGACCGCCCGGTCATGGTTGACGATCCCGCGCAGGCGATCGCGCAGTTCTGCGTGGATCGCCGGGGCGTCTGGCTGCAGTTGCGCGAGGGCGCGCGTGGCCTCCATGTCAACGGCCGGCCGGTGCGTCGCATGGCGATGTTGCGTGCGGGCGATGCCGTGTTCGTCGACGGCAACGAATGGCTGCTGCTCGGCGATACGCCGCTTTCGGCGCCGGCCGAGGCGAAGCCGGCTTCGAGCGATCCCGGTGCCGACCCGCGGATGGTGTTGCGCGGCGTCGGCGGCCCGCATCACGGCCGCAGCATCACCCTGGACCAGCCGCGCCTGGTCGGGCGCCTGCCCGAATGCGACATCCGCATCGATGATCCCGCGTTCGCGGACCGCCATGCGCGCCTCGAGCCGCACCCCGAAGGGCTGGTGCTGCGCGACCTGGGTTCGCACGAAGGCAGCCTCGTCAATGGCTGGCCCGTACGCAGTGCCTTGCTGCGGGCGGGAGACCAGGTGGTGTTCGACACGCAGCGATTCCTGGTCGAAGCGCCCAGCCGTGGCACGCCCGGCGAACCTCAAAAACCGGCACAACCGGCGCCGGTCGAAGCGCCTGCCGCGCCGGCAGGCGAATCGAAGGCTCCTTCCTCGATCCGTCGCGTGCCCTGGCTGTTGCTGGCGGCGCTCTTCCTCGCCGCCGCACTCAGCCTGCTGCTGCTGTACGGCGCACGTTAGCGCGCCGGTCACGCAGGCTTTTCGCGACGCGCCAACCCAGCAGGGTGGCAAGGATCGCCGCGTACAGCGCGGGTTCGCGCACGTCGGATTTCACCAGCCACCAGAAATGCAGCACGGCGAGCACGCCAACGGCGTACACGAGCTTGTGCAACCGCCCCCAGTTGCGGCCGAGCCGGCGAATCGCCGCCTGCGTGGACGTGACCGCCAGCGGCACCAGCAACAGCCATGCGGTGAAGCCGACGGTGATGTAGGGACGTTTGGCGATCTCCTCGAAGATCTGCGCCCAGTAGCCACGCAGGTCGAGCACGAGATAGGCGGTGAGGTGCAGCGTCGCGTAGAAGAAGGCATACAGTCCGAGCATGCGGCGGAAGCGCACGAATACGGGCTGCTGCGTCAGCTGCCGCAGGGGCGTGATTGCCAGCGTCAATATCAGGAAGCGCAAGGCCCATAGCCCGAGGCGATGTTCGATCTCCGCGACCGGATCCGCGCCCAGCCCGCCGCTGCCGGTCAAGATCTCCGCGCGGATCTGCCAACCCAGTATCGCGGCGGGTACCAATGCGAGCAGATGGACGACGCACTTGGCGGCGACCACGCCGCGTGACGTGCGGGCGCCGCGCTTGGCAGGAGTCATCTCAGAACCACTTCCGCAGGTTCATGCCCGTGTACAGCCCGGCGACCTGGTCCGCATAGCCATTGAACATGCGCGTGGGGATGCGTTCGGCGAACAGCTTGCTCTGCGTGCCGGCGATGCGGCGTTCGGTCTTCTGCGACCAGCGCGGATGGTCCACGCTGGGGTTGACGTTGCTGAAGAAGCCGTATTCCTGGGGCTGCGTATCGTTCCAGCTGGTGAACGGCATGGTCTCGACGAACGTGATGGCGACAATCGACTTGATGCCCTTGAATCCATATTTCCACGGCACCACCAGCCGCAGCGGTGCGCCGTTCTGCTGCGGCAGTGGCTTGCCGTACAGGCCGGTGACGAGAAAGGCGAGGGGATGCATGGCCTCGTCGATGCGCAGGCCCTCGCGGTAGGGCCAGTCCAGCGCACGGTATCCCTGGCCGGGCATCTGCTTGCGGTCCTCGAGCGTGGTGAAGGCGACGTACTTCGCTTTGGAGTTGGGTTCGAAGCGCCTGAGCACGCTCGCCAGCGGCACGCCCAGCCACGGAATCACCATCGACCAGCCCTCGACGCAGCGCAGGCGATAGATGCGTTCTTCGGGCGTGGCGCCCTTGAGCAGGTCCTCCAGCGACATGACGCCCGGCTTCGCGCACTGGCCGCCTACCGCCACGCTCCACGGCTGCAGCCGCAAGGTGCGGCCGGCGCGCGACGGGTCGGCCTTGTCGGTGCCGAATTCGTAGAAGTTGTTGTAGGTGGTGACGTCCTCGTAGCGCGTGAGCTCCTCGCTGGTACGGAATCCGGCGCGCGCCTGTTCCGGCGTGATCGTCACTTTTGAAGATGGCGGCGGTGGGGCTGCGTCGCTGCAGGCGGCGAGGCCAAGTCCCGGCACCGCCGCCAGCGCGGCCAGCAGGCGGCGACGGTCGCGGTAGACCGCCTCGTCCGTGAGTTCGGAGGAGGGAATGCGCAAGACATCGCGTAGGGACATGGCCGGCTCCGGACAACTGTGGTTCGACTATATGTCCAGAGGGAATAAGTGGGCGAAAAGTTGCGCGCGCAACTCTTGATCCATGCGTGTTGCGCTGCGGCATACTAGAACGGCTGCACATACCCCCGCCTGGCCTGCCATCCCTCGCCTTGCCAATCCATTGGTTCGCCCATCCTGGAGCGAATCCCTGTGCCGCAAGAGACAACTTTCGCCAAGCCGAGGAGATCCATGTCACGCGTACACAATTTCAGCGCCGGTCCCGCCGCCCTTCCTGAGTCCGTCCTGCGCCAGGCGCAGGAGGAAATGCTCGACTGGCATGGCGTCGGCGCGTCCATCGTCGAGCTGAGCCATCGCGGCCCCGAGTTCATCCAGGTCGCCACCGAGGCCGAAGCCGACCTGCGCAGCCTGATGTCGATTCCCGACGACTACGCCGTGCTGTTCCTGGGCGGCGGTGCGACGACCGTGCAGGCGCTGCTGCCGCTCAACTTCGCCGCGCCGGGCCAGGCGGCTGACTATGTGCTGACCGGCCATTGGGGCAAGACCGCGATCAAGCAGGTCAAGCCGTATGTGGCCGCGAATGTCGCCGCCAGCAGCGAGGCCGATGGCTTCCGCAGCATTCCCGCGCGCGACACCTGGCAGTTTTCGAAGAATGCGGCCTACGTCCATGTCACCGCCAACGAGACCATCCATGGCGTTGAATTCCGCGACATCCCCGAGGTAGGCGACGTCCCGCTGTTTGCCGATTTCAGCTCGAGCATCGCCTCCGAGCCGGTGGACGTGTCGAAGTTCGGCGTGATCTACGCCGGCGCCCAGAAAAACCTCGGGCCGGTCGGCATCACCGTCGTGATCATCCGCCGCGACCTTCTCGAACGCGCCGGCCAGCCGCGCGCCGACATCCTCGATTACCGCTCGCACGTCAAGGGCGAATCGATGCTCAACACGCCGCCAAGCTGGAACTGGTACCTGCTCGGCCTCACCGTGAAGTGGATGCTGGCCGAAGGCGGCGTCGAGGAATTCGCCCGCCGCAGCGCGCGCAAGTCGGCGCTGCTGTACGAGGTGATCGACAGCTCCGGTGGGTTCTATCGCAACGAGGTCGACAAGGCCGTGCGTTCGCGCATGAACGTGCCGTTCTTCCTGCACGACGAGGCGCTGGACAAGGCTTTCCTCACGGAAGCGCAGGGCGCTGGCCTGATCTCCCTCAAGGGACACCGCGCGCTCGGCGGCATGCGCGCTTCGATCTACAACGCGATGTCGGAGGCCGGCGTGCAGGCATTGGCCGACTTCATGCGCGACTTCAGGCAAAGGCATGGGTGAGCGGCCGCGCATAGCCGATGCCCTATCGGCATCGGCTGCGGCCGCGAACGCCCGGCCATGGATGGCCGGGCCGGGCGATCCGGAGCCCGGGTTTATCGCCAGGGATGGCTATACGTAAGTAACCGGATGCGACCGAGGCACAGATGGCAAAGAAAGTCAGTACGCACACGAAACGCAGTCCGGCCAAGACCACCGGCCGCACCCGGGCGGCGGCGAAGCCGGAAACCGGCAAGAACGAACCCAAGCCCGACCTCGCCGAAGTCCGTGCGCACATCGACGGTATCGACCAGCGCATCCAGGCGCTGATCATCGAGCGCGCCAACTGGGCGCACCAGGTCGGCAAGGCCAAGGGCAAGCTCGCGGCGGCGGTGGACTACTACCGCCCCGAGCGCGAGGCACAGGTGCTGCGCCGCGTCGTCGACCGCAACGACGGTCCGCTGAACGACGAGGTGCTGGTGCGCCTGTTCCGCGAAATCATGTCGGCCTGCCTGGCCCAGCAGGAGCCGTTGAAGATCGGCTTCCTCGGTCCGGAGGGCACGCACTCGCAGCAGGCGGTCTACAAGCACTTCGGCCATTCGATCCATGGCCTGCCGCTGTCCAGCATCGAGGAAGTATTCCAGGAAGTGGAAGCCGGCCATGCCGATTTCGGCGTGGTTCCGGTGGAGAATTCCACGCAGGGCACGATCCAGTCGACGCTCGACATGTTCCTCACCTCGAGCCTTAGGATCTGCGGCGAGGTCGAGTTGCGTGTTCACCAGCACCTGCTTTCGCGCGCAGGCCGTCTGGAGGACATCGAACGCGTCTATTCGCATCCGCAGTCGTTCGCGCAGTGCAAGGCCTGGCTGCGGCAGTACCTGCCGAAAGCCGAGAAGATCGCAGTGACGAGCAACGCGGACGCCGCCAAGCGGGCGCGCAACGCCGACGATGCGGCGGCCATCGCCGGCATCAGTGCCGCGACCGTCTATGGCCTCAAGTCGCTGGCCGGCCCCATCGAGGACCGGCCCGACAACACCACTCGCTTCCTGGTGCTCGGCCGCGAGCTGTTCCCGCCGTCGGGCAACGACCGCACCTCGCTCCTCGTCTTCATCAAGGACCAGCCAGGCGCGCTCTACCACGTGCTGGCTCCCTTCGCGAAGCACGGCCTGAGCATGAACCGCATCGAGTCGCGCCCCGGCCATACCGGCCTGTGGCAGTACGCCTTCTTCATCGACATCACCGGCCATGCGCAGGAAGACGCGATGCGTCGCGCGCTGGACGAGGTCGAGGCGTTCGCACAGGAGGTGAAGGTGCTGGGCTCCTATCCGGTGGCGATTGCGTGATGGCTGAAGCAATGCATGACGAAGCCTGGTTCGCCGCCCGCGCATCGCGCGGCGTGCAGGGCCTGCGCGCCTATGATCCGGGCCACGATCTGGTCGCGTTCCGGCGCAAGTTCGGCGAGGACAACCTGGTCGAGCTGGGCTCCAACGAGAACCCCTACGGTCCATCGCCAGCCGCGCGCGTGGCGATCCTCGACCAGTTGCATTCGCTGCACCGCTATCCGGATCCCCTTGGCCTCGACCTGAAGCGGGCACTGGCGGTGAAGCATGGCATCGACGTCGGCCAGATCCTGCTCGGCAACGGCTCGCACGAGCTGTTGATGCAACTGGCGCAGGTCTTCGCGGGCGAGGGTGAGGAGGTCGTGTATTCGCGCTATGGCTTTGCCGTGTTCGCGCTGGCGACGCAGTGCGCAGGCGCAGATGCACGGGTGGTCGCGGCGCTGCCGCGCGATCACGCGGCCATGCCGCTCGGTCACGACCTCGACGCGATCGCGGCGGCGATCACGCCGGCCACCAAGCTGGTGTATGTCGCCAACCCCAACAATCCGACCGGGACCTGGTTCGGACGCGATGCGCTCGAAGCCTTCGTTGCCCGCATTCCGGACCACGTCATCGTGGTCTTCGACGAGGCGTATGCGGAGATGGCGGATGCTCCGGACTACGCCAGCGCGCTGCCACTGCTGGCGCGGCATTCCAACCTCGTGGTGACCCGGACCTTCAGCAAGGCATACGGCCTGGCCGGCCTCCGCGTCGGCTACCTGCTCGCTGCCCCCGGTCTGGTTGCGGTGATGGAACGCGTGCGCGAGAGCTTCAACGTCAATGGCCCCGCACTCGCCGCGTGCGAGGCGGTGCTGGATGATGCGGCCCACCTGCAGTGGTCGTTGGAGTGCAATGCGGTCGAGCGTGTCCGGCTCAGCCAGGCATTGCAGCAGCGCGGCCTGCGCGTGTTTCCGTCGCAGACGAATTTCGTCCTGGTCGAATTCGGCGCGAACACGGCGCTCTTTGAAGCGGCCCTGATCGCGCAGGGTGTCGTGTTGCGTCCGATGGCCGGCTACGGCCTCGGCGACTGCCTGCGCATCACCATCGGCACGCACGACGAGAACCAGCGCCTGCTGGCGGCACTCGACACGGTGCTGGGATGAACCGCGAAGCGCCTGCCGGACAATGGATCGCATCCCCTGGAACTGCGCTCCGCGGCAACGTGCGCGTCCCCGGCGACAAGTCGATTTCGCATCGCGCGGTCATGTTCGCCGCGATCGCCGAAGGAACCACGCATGTCCGCGGCTTCCTCGAGGGCGAGGATACCCGCGCCACTGCGCGCGTATTCGCGCAGTTGGGGGTGCGCATCGAGGCGCCCAATGACGGTGAAAGGATCGTGCATGGCGTCGGCCTGCATGGACTGCAGGGCACCCCCGCGTCGCTGGACTGCGGCAACGCCGGAACCGGCATGCGCCTGCTGGCCGGCCTGCTGGCGGCACAGGCGTTCGACAGCACGCTGGTCGGCGATGAATCACTGTCGAAGCGGCCGATGGGTCGGGTCATCGATCCCCTCGCGGCGATGGGCGCGCAGATCGACAGCGCACCGGGCGGACTGCCGCCGCTACGCATCCATGGTGGCGCTCGCCTGCACGGCATCGAAACCGCCACGCCGGTGGCCAGCGCGCAGGTGAAGTCGGCATTACTGCTCGCGGGGCTGTACGCCGACGGTGAAACCGTCGTGCGCGAGCCGCACCCGACGCGTGATTACACGGAGCGCATGCTGGCCGCCTTCGGTTGGCCGGTCGATTTCGCGCCGGGTATCGCGCGCCTGCCTGGGGGACATCGCCTTTCCGCGATCGACATTGATGTACCCGCTGATTTTTCCTCGGCTGCATTCTTCATCGTGGCGGCCACGCTCGTTCCCGGATCCGAAGTGCGACTCGAAGCCGTGGGCATGAACCCGCGCCGCACCGGCCTGCTGGCCGCCTTGCGGGCGATGGGTGCCGATATCCGCGAGGAAAACCGGCAGGAACAGGGTGGTGAACCCGTGGCGGACCTGCTCGTGCGCCATGCGCCATTGCGCGGCATCGACGTGCCTGTGGAAATCGTGCCGGACATGATCGATGAGTTCCCGATCCTGTTCGTCGCCGCCGCGTGCGCACAAGGCCGCACCGTCGTGCGGGGTGCCGCCGAATTGCGGGTCAAGGAATCCGATCGGATCGCGTCGATGGCCGCGGGCCTGCGTGCGCTCGGCATCGCCATCGAGGAAGCGCCCGACGGTGCCGTGATCGAAGGCGGACGCCTGACCGGCGGTGTTGTCGAAAGCCACGGCGACCATCGCATCGCCATGAGCTTCGCCGTCGCCGCCCAGCTGGCAAGCGGCGACGTGCGCATCAATGATGTCGCCAACGTCGCGACCTCATTCCCCGGCTTCGACACCCTCGCGCGTACCGCAGGCATGAACCTGCGCGAGTGACGGGTTCGCCCGCCATCAATTCTCGAAACTGATCGGCACCTGCACCCGGCCCGTGGTGGGCCGGCCATCGGCCATCGCCGGACGGAAGCGCCAGCGCCGCACCGCATCCAGGGCAGCACGGTCGAGCTGGCGCGATCCGCTGCTCCTGGCCACGTCGACGTCCGTTGGCACGCCATCCGCGCCAATTTCCACGCTGACCATTACCGTGCCGCGCTCGCCGTTGCGCAGGGCCTGCGCCGGATACTTCGGCGAGGGCGTGGAAATCGCCTGTGGTTGCGCTGTGGCCACCGCCGCGGCAGGGGGCGCCGGTGGTGCGGGGGCGGCAGGCGGAGGCGGCGGCGCGGTTTCCACCAGACGGGGTTGCTGCTCGTCCCCGCGTTGCGACGGGGCCGGTGCCGGCACGTCGCTGACCTCATCCGAGCCCGCCGCCGCGGGGGCAGGCAGCGGCGCGTACTGCGGACTGGCCGCCGTGGGCGCTGCCGGGCCGGCGCGGTAGAAGTCGCTGTTGCTGTTGCTCCGCCAGACCAGCAGGAACAGCAGTAGCCCGAGTACGAACGCGCCCAGCACCCAGAGCAGGGCCCGGCGGGACGGACGCCAGGCCGCGAAGTCGAAGCGATGAGGCGGTTGCGACGCGGAAGGGCTATGGGTCATGGGGCAGCGGACAAGGGGGACGGTCCGATGGTGACGGGACGCTTGTTAATAATTGGGCAACCGGCGCAACAAGCCTGCGATAATCGCGAGCTTCGTCACCTTTGCCGCCACGCCCGCCATGCTCGACCCGACCCTGCTGCGCCAGAACCCCGCCGAACTCGCTGCGCGCCTGCGCGAGACCCGCGGCTTCGAATTCGACGCCGCCGCGCTCGAGGCGCTGGAAAGCGAGCGCAAGCAGATCCAGATCCGCACCCAGGAGCTGCAGAACCTGCGCAACACGCGCAGCAAGGCGATCGGGCAGGCCAAGGCCAAGGGCGAGGACGTCTCGGCGTTGATGGCGGAGGTCGCCGGTTTCGGCGAGGAGCTGAAGGCTTCGGAGCACCGCCTCGAGGACATCCGCGCCCAGATCGAAGCGATCGCGCTCGTCATCCCGAACATCCCGCACGAATCGGTACCGCTCGGCCAGGACGAAGCCCATAACGCCGAACAGCATCGCTGGGGCACGCCGCGCGCGTTCGGCTTCGCGGTCAAGGACCACGTCGAACTCGGCGCGCGCAACGGCTGGCTCGATGGTGACACCGCCGCCAAGCTCAGCGGCGCCCGCTTCACCGTGCTGCGTGGGCAACTGGCGCGGCTGCACCGCGCGCTCGCACAGTTCATGCTCGACCTGCACACCGGCGAGCATGGTTACCAGGAAACCAACGTTCCGCTGCTGGTCAACGCGGATTCGATGCGCGGCACCGGCCAGCTGCCGAAGTTCGAGGACGACCTGTTCGCGACGACGGTGGGCGAGGGCGAGCATGCGCACAGGCGCTACCTGATCCCGACCTCGGAAGTGCCTCTTACCAACATCGTCCGCGACGAGATCGTCGAAGCCGACGCACTACCGCTGCGCATGACCGCGCATTCGATGTGCTTCCGCGCCGAAGCCGGCAGCCACGGCCGCGACACCCGCGGCATGATCCGCCAGCACCAGTTCGAGAAGGTCGAGCTGGTCTCGATCACGAAGCCGGAAGAGAGCTACGAAGAGCACGAGCGCATGACCCGCTGCGCCGAAGTCGTGCTGGAAAAGCTGGGCCTGCCGTACCGCCGCGTGCTGCTGTGCACCGGCGACATGGGGTTCGCCGCGACCAAGACCTTCGACCTGGAAGTCTGGTTGCCGTCGCAGGACACTTATCGCGAAATCTCCTCCTGCTCCAACTGCGAGTCCTTCCAGGCCCGCCGCATGCAGGCGCGCTGGCGCAATCCCGCCACCGGCAAGCCGGAACTGGCGCATACGCTCAATGGGTCGGGCGTCGCCGTGGGCCGCGCGCTGATCGCGGTGATGGAGAACTACCAGGAAGCGGATGGTTCGATCACGGTGCCTGAGGTGCTGCGCCCCTACATGGGCGGCGCCGAACGCATCGCCTAAACCGACTACCGCTGGAAAAAAAACGGGCCCGCAATGCGGGCCCGTCGCGTTTCCGGCGCAGGGGAGGGCGTGGAAACGCGTGACTGGAACGATCAAGCAGCCTCAGATCAGGCAGCTTCGCGCAACGGCGCCTGGATCGCGGCCTTCGCGCCTTCCAGCGCATCGGTGCGGTGCTGCGGCGAGTAGGCAACGCCTTCAGCGCGCACGAACTCGATGTCGGTGACGCCGAGGAAGCTGAACACCTGGCGCAGATAGGCTTCCTGGAAGTCCGCCGGGCTGCTGTCGCCGTACATGCCGCCGCGACCGCTGGCGATGACGAGGCGCTTGCCGTGCACCAGGCCTTCTGGGCCCTTCTCGGTGTAGTGGAACGTGCGGCCGGCCAGCGCGATGCGGTCGATCCATGCCTTCAGCGTCGAGGGCACGCTGAAGTTGTACATGGGCGCGCCGAGCACGATGACGTCGCTGTCGAGGAACTGCTGGAGCGTCTGTTCGCCGGCCTCGGCGATGGCCGGATCGACCTTGCTCAGGACCGGACCGGTCAGGTGGGGCAGCGGCTCGGCGTCGAGGTCGCGATAGGTGACCGACAGGCCAGGTACGGCCTCCTGCCAGCGTGCGACGATGGTAGAGGTAAGCTCGCGGGTGACGGAGCCGGCGCCCGTGGCGGCGGAATCGATATGCAGCAGTTTCATGGAAATCTCCGGATAGGTACGGCCAGGGCCGCGTTGGGGCGTACTTTCCGCTGTTGCATGAGTAGGATAAAGCTGGTTTAATATCACTGACTGTTCTGATTGCAGGATAATCGCCATGCAGGACCTCAACGACCTCTATTACTTCGCCGCCGTGGTCGACCATCAGGGTTTCGCCGCCGCGGAACGCGCGCTGGGTATCCCCAAGTCGCGCCTGAGCCGCCGCATCAGCCAGCTCGAGACCGACCTGGGCGTGCGCCTGCTGCAGCGTTCGACGCGCCGCTTCGCCGTGACCGAAGTTGGGCACAGCGTGTATCGCCATGCGCAATCAATGCTGGCCGAGGCACAGGCCGCGCGCGAAGTCGTCGACCGCCTCAGCGCGGAACCGCGCGGCGTGATCCGCGTGAGCGTGCCGGTGGGAATGGCGCAGCAGCAGATGCCCAAGCTGCTGCCGGAATTCCTGGCCAAGTACCCGCAGGTGCGCGTGCAGCTGCACGTCAGCAACCGCCGCGTCGACATCATCAATGAAGGCGTCGATGTCGCCCTGCGCGTACGCAATCGCCTCGACGACGACGGCAGCCTGGTGATGCGCAACTTCGGCCAGATCCAGGAGCTGCTGGTCGCCAGCCCGGGCTACCTCAAGCGCATGGGACGTCCGGCCAACCCGGACGATCTCGCCCAGCACGTCACCCTCAGCATGAACGAGGACGAAGCCCACCAGCGCTGGGAACTGCACGGCCCCAACGGCGAAGTGCGCCGCGTCGAACTCAAGCCGCGCGTGGCCGGCTTCGACTTCCCGATGTTGATGGCGCTGGCGACGCAGGGCGTGGGCATCACCATGCTCCCGGAAACCGTATGCGCCGAAGCCGTGCGCAGTGGCGAGCTGGAAGTCGTGCTGCCACAGTGGCGCCTGCCGCAGGGCATCTTCCATGCAGTGTTCGCGTCGCGCCGCGGCCTGTTGCCGGCCGTACGGGTGTTCATCGACTTCCTGGCCGAACGCGTCCCGGGCCTGGTGGAATCGGCGCGGCTGCAGTGCGGCGATATTCCGGGTCCGTGCCCGGACGGGGTAAAGAAGGGCGCACACGCCGCCAAGGAAAAGGCAGCAGGCAAATCGCGCGAGCCCACCGTCGAGCCGGCGTGAGAGAATGCGCGCCCCGCGGCTCGCCCCGGGGCAAGCAGCACTACGGAAGCGTGGCCGAGCGGTTTAAGGCACCGGTCTTGAAAACCGGCGATGGGGAGACCCATCCGTGAGTTCGAATCTCACCGCTTCCGCCACGGCTAATTCCAACTATTTGATATGAAAGCAATTATGCTTTCACTTCTGTCGGGTTCCCTACGCAGATCCCAACAGCTTGATTGGCTCGCGCTCGAGCGAGATGTGCTACGTGACATCGCCGCGCATTGATCCGAGCTGTCGCTCGGGCTTGGTTGCGGGACGTCAGAAGCTGGCCTGCAATGCCGCTTCCACGCGCGAGCCCGCAAAGTCCTCGCCAAAAATCTGCTTTGCGTTCGAATCCGTGCCGTGTGCTGTCAAGCGCAGCTCGAACGGTGCCCTGAGCGCCCATATCGCACTCAGTTGCGCGTGCGAGTAGGTACGGTCGTACACGTCGTCCAGGAAGTAATGCGCGACCGCGCCCTCAACCCGCAGCGTGCCGGTGACCGGGAAGCGCGCCCCGAGCTGCGTGTACACGCCGGTGTCGCTGCTGCCGAGTGCTTCCGGCGAGTAGCCCACCGACAGCCAGTAGTTGTCGGCGTAGGTGACTGTTCCGTTCAATTCGGTCCAGTTGAGATCGACCGTGGTCGACGGATAGCCGTAGTACAGGACGTTGACGTCGACAGCCCAGTCGTTCGACAACTTTCTGCCCCAGCCGACGGTGAAGTCGAACTCACTGCTTGCGTGGGTTTCGGGTGCGAACTCGACGTTCGAACCCCAGATCGACATATACAGGCCGGTATTGCCGACCACCTTGAAGCCGGCCTGGACCGCCGGATCACCCTGCGTCTGCGTGCTGCCGCGCCAGACATAGTCGGTGGTCAGCGCAGCATTGCCGCTCACTTCGACCGCCTTGGCTTGGGAAGTCAGCGCCATCAGCCCGGCGACGGCGCAGATGGCTGTGGCCAGGGGCAGGCGCGCTTCGCGCGCACGAAGAATTTTCTGTTTCATCAACAGCTCGGAATTGTCGACGAGGCCCTCTTGGCCACGCTGAAATTTTCGGCAGATGAGGCGTAAAACCTCTATTCGCTCACCGGGAGGGCCGCGTCAATTGGACGTAAAGCTTCAGCTCTGAGCGGGAAACCGTCAGCTTTTGGCCGGAAGCGGACATGGCCAGAAGGCCACTGCGGTGAACTCGCGAGTGGCCGCTAACGACCCGAAGCAGACGTCAGGCATCCAGCCTCGCGCAACCCCGCCAGCCCGGACGTAAGATATCCAGGCAAGGGGGGAGCATGAAATCAGAACTGAAGTGGGGCGCCACGTTGCTGGCGCTGGGCTTGTGGCTGGGTGTTGTCCTGGGGGCGAACGCCTCGGAGGTCGATGCGTCGAAATGGGGGGTCTACCAGCGCCTGGCCGGTACGACGCGGCAACCCGAAGACAAGGGGGGCTATTGGATGCGCTGGCGCTGGAGCCAGGAAGGCACCGAGCTGCTGGAGGAATACATCAATCCGAACAAGGACAAGGACACGGCCGCCTATACCAATACGATCGTGCCCGGAGAGCGCACGGGCGAACTGTTGCTGACGTCGTCGGTCCTGGGCAACAAGCAATGGGCGGGTACGCTCCAGTCCGACGGAAGCGTCGTCTTTGTCGGCAAGGGATTGTTGAAGTGGGTCTATCACGTGGTGCTGACGCCGGACGGTGTGCTGGAGGTGCGTCGCGCCAAGGTGCGCGATGGTGCGCTGGTCTCCGACGACGCAGCCACGCCCTGGACACGCTACCCGCCGCCGAAGACGGATTCCCCCGCGGAGGCTGCGTATGCGGTGACGTCGCCAGCGCCTGCACCCCCCGCATCGACGGCGTCTTCAGCGGCCCCGGTCGAGACCGCGACCCCGGTCGTGCCCGTCAGCAGCGAAAGCCCGGCGGATCGGGCGAGACGCCTCTTCGGTCCGATGGCGGCGTTGGCGGGACAGGCCTTCGTTTACCACTACACCACGGCGTCGTTTGATCTCGCCGAAGACGGCGGAGTCTTCATCCTGCACGGCTTCTGGGGCACGGCGCGCTTGCGCGAAGGGCCGGATGGCAGTCTTCAGTTCCTCGAACTTCCAGAGCGGACCAGCCGCGCGATCGCGCATCTGGAGAGCGATGGCGCGTTGGTGATGGAGCTGACGTATCCAGGCAGCCTCCGGGTCCAGGGCGGCACACTTCGCCATACGCTCAGGGCCATGCCCGATCGGCCCGGCTTCAACGACGAGCAGGACTGGAAGAATGGCGGAATGCGACTTGGCGGTCGCAGTTACTCTTACTTTGACTCTGGGGAGTACTACCCCGACACCGAGGCGAACCGGAGCGAGCAGAAGCTGATGGCCGCCGAAGAGCAGGTGAGGGATGAACGCAGGCGTGCGGAGCGCGAGGCGGAGGATGCCGCCATGTTCAATGCCGTCATGGGTGGGCTGCAGCAGGGCGTAGACGAGGCGCAGTACGCGCAGGCGCAGGCCGATGCGCGGCAGGAAGAAATGCAGGCGCAGTTGCGTCATATCGAGGAACAACAGACGCAATTGCGGGAGGCGCGGGATGCGCAGGAGCGCGAGGCCGCACAACCGGTGACCTATGCGAGCGCCGCAACGACGGCGCCGCCCAGCTCGCCCACGCCACAGGCGGCGACGACGTACCGTTCACTGTCCGGGTCGGGCACGGGATCGTGGGAGCACGCTTCGGGTCCGTCCACCCTGCGCAGCGAATCGCAGGCGGGAGGCGAGGCGTCGACGCGCAATGACCCCAACACCTGCCTCACGCCGCCTGAGGCCAGCCCGCACCGCTGCGGCGACAAGACGGGGACCAAGGCGATAGTGGCTAACCAGTGCGACTACCCGGTCGACGTACGCATTTGCTTCATGACTGACCGCGGCTGGAACTGCCAAGCCAACTACGGCCTCAACCCAGGCCGCACGTGGGAACCGGGCTGGTGCAACGCGATCAACGATCAAGTCTTCCATTCGGTGCGCTATAGCGACAGCAAGGACCCGTTGCAGAATCCGTGATACTCCGAAGCCCTCGCCACCGGCCAAGTCGTTGGCGAGGGACCATTTCGGGGCTTTCTGATTCCGATGCCTTTACACGGGACGGATTACCTGCCCGCCACTGAGTCATCTGAGCCGAAGCGACTCGTTCCGGAGGACCACATCGATGGCCCGGGAGCCAAGTCACGAATGTCCGTTTCTGGCCGATAGCGGTCGCTGTTACTGGCTTGCACCTAGCAGGCAGCGAACGACCGCTAACGACCCATAGCGGACATTCCTGCGGGTGCGATTTTTATGCATTTTTGACGACCCTTAAGAATCGCCAACGGACCGTCTCCCCCCGCTTGAAAAGACGCGTCGGCGCGCTATTTTTCGGGCCGGATGGGACCTACCACATCCGGAGATCAACGCTTAATTGGAGAGATGCGATGAATCAGATGGCTCGCTTTCCGCAGTGGGGCGGACAGGGAACCACAGACCCAGTCCGCCAAATCATCGATCGCCTTTTTGAAGGCAACTTTTTGCAAGGCGGCTCCAGGGACGAATCGTCAGTCGTGACAAGCCAATGGATTCCGTTAGTAGACATCAAGGAAGAGCAGGACCGCTTCATCCTCTATGCCGATATTCCCGGCGTGGACCCCAAGAACATCGATGTGCAGATGGATAGGGGATTGCTCACTATCAAAGGAGAGCGTACGAGCGAGATCGACGAAAGCGAACGCTTCTCCCGCATCGAGCGCCAACACGGCAGCTTCCATCGCCGTTTTGCGCTCCCCGATAGCGCGGACCCTGAAGGGATTACGGCGACCGGTCACAACGGCGTGTTGCAGATCATGATCCCGAAGCGTCCCGAGACCACCCCTCGCCGCATCCAGGTGGGATCAACCTTCAACAACTGATCTAGTAGCGCCCCGCAGAGGCGGGGCGCTTTCTTTTACCTCAATGCTGGTGGGAGCCTATGGACCGACTGACTGAGGAAGCGCTTTGCGATTTGCAGGCTCAGGTTCTTGTCCTTCGGATGGCACTACGGGCTTTGATTCGTACGCATCCCGATCCGGACGCCTGCTTGGCTGCATGGCGTACGACAGTTTCGGATATTGCGTCCGGTCCTGCCGTGTTGCCCGTGTACGCTCGTGGCAGCGAATACGTCACCGAGAGGTGCTATGCGTTTGCTGAGGATTGGACAGCCGAGTTGGTCGAACACGCGGTTGCACGCAAGGGCAATTAGGTGCGTCTCCATGCGCCAGGAGAGGCCGGATGACGGCGTGGATGTCCGCTTCTGGCCAGAAGCGGACCGCCTTGCCTGTGCCGGGATCCATCGCCCGGAGATTTGATCCGGCCACGAGCGAGGCCGCGCCGCTCACCGCGGGGTCGGGAAACAGCCGCCAGGGCGCGCTGCGCGGCCCCTGCCTTCAGGATGACGATGGAGGGGCCTTCATCATGCAACACGTGTTCCTTTCTTACCTGGGTCGGCTGCCTTGAGCAGCTCTTGAAAGCGAGCTGCATTGGTGACGGCAAAGTCATGCGCGGTATTGTCGAAAATGACCCACGGCGCAATTGGCGCCGTTCTGCTCTGGTGGACCTCAACCGCCAGTGCGCTCAGGGCCTCCTCGGAGTAGGCGCTGTAGTACATGCGCGGAGAGCCGTGCCAGCGCCAGTAGGGCCAATAGGGCGTTAAGTTGGGGCTGTCACCTCCCTCCAGTGCGGGATCTGCTGCCACCCGACTAATCTCGAAGCGTTCAAACAATGGCTCGGCCCGTGCCGTGAACCAGCTTGCATGGCGTGGCTCGAACACCAGTGGCGCATTACTGCGGTTTCGAAATGCCCGGAAGAATGCTGAAGCCGTGCGCAAGTCCAACGCGAAGCTGGGCGGCAATTGGAGCAGGAATCCGCCCAACTTGTTACCCAGACCCTCGACTTCGCCGAGGAACTGATCGAGCAGCGGGCCAGAATCCCGAAGGGCCAGTTCATGTGAGATCGCACGCGGCAGCTTGACGGAGAAGCGAAAATTTCGGGGCACAGATGAGGCCCAGCGCGCATATGTCTTGGTCTGATGCGGACGATAGAACGATGAGTTGACCTCCACCACTGAGAAGCGGGAGGCGTAGCGTGCGAGCATGCTGGCTCCATCGCCAAGCAGCCGGGCATGCTGGCGTGATACAGACCAACCGGCACAACCTACCCTGACTTGACGCATGTGGTCTGCAACCCGCGCTGAATAGCATCCAGTATCCAACGCGCCCGTTAGGCGCTAGCGAAAAGCGATGGCATCCCGGCCAACCTTCACGTTCGCCAGACGGCACCGGTCGTACACGGAAGCAATGCCCAATTCGAATCCCCAGCGCGCGACAACCCGCTGCCAAGCGCGACTCTTCGTCGCGGATGCGCCGGACAGCGAAGTGGCCTGTGCGGAACTCGCGCGTGTCGCACCCAGCGATGACCAGTTGCTATGGGTTGACCTGGTCAATCCCGACCAGGCGATGCTCGAACAGACCTGGGACGGGTGCGGGCTGCCCGAGGCAGCGCGCGAGTTCCTCGATGCGGGCACGTCGCCCGAAGTGCAGAAGGAAGCGGAGTGGTTCTGGCTGCGCGTGGTCGCGGTAGTCGACTCCCGGATCGATGACATCAAGGGCACGGTATTGTCCATCATTGCCAACGGGCACGTCGTCGTGAGCATCCACCAGCAGGAAATCGAGTTCATTGAAACCCTGCGCGGGCGCGAGGACCGGCATTCAAGCATCGGGCAGATGAGTACCGACAGCTTCGTCGCATCGCTTCTCGACTGGCAGCTGTCGACTTACTTCGATGCCGTATCGGATTTCGAGATCGGCGTGGAGCGCCTGGAAGTGCAGATCCTGACCGAGAAGGCCAGGCAATCGCTCACCGAGCTGCAACGGCTGCGCAAGGCTGCCTCGCGCCTGCGGCGGATGCTCGCGCCGCATCGCAGAGTCTTCGGCGCGCTGTCCCGCCCAGACTTTCGCCCGGACGAAAGCCGTGAGGCGGAGCGCAATTTCGGCGCACTCGATACCCGCTACGAGCGGGCCATGGACATGGTCGAGAACGCGCGCGACCTGGTGATTGGCAGCTTCGAGTTGTTCAGCAACCAGACCGCGCTCGACGTCAATCGCACTATGAAGATCCTCACCTTTGCGACCGTGGTCATCGGCCTGCTCGCCACCATCGCCGGTACTCTGGGCATGAATTTCGATGCGTCGTTTTTCAAGGCTCGCGATACCGGGTTCTGGATCGCGGTCGGTGGCATGGCGACCCTGGGACTGGCGAGTCTGGCGGTAAGTCGATGGTTCAAATGGCTGTAACCATGTGGCCTTCCCATCTGCGTTCTCCAGGCATCTCGTTGAAATTGGCACGCGCCATCTCCATCGATGAGCTTTGTGGTCCGCCCCCTGCAGACAATGCAAGTCCATTTCAGCCGTGCGGCCCACCCATCACCGGCAGGATCACGCCGCTGACATAGGAAGAGCACACGGGCGAGGCCAGGAACACGAACGCCGGCGAGATCTCCTCGGGCTGGGCCGGGCGGCCCATGTCGCTGTCCTCGCCGAACTTCGCGACTTTCTCCGCGGGCGCATCAGCGGGATTGAACGGTGTCCATACCGGGCCGGGGGCGACGCAGTTCACGCGGATGCCGCGCTCTAGCAGATTGCTGGCCAGCGCCTTGGTGAAAGCGTGGATCGCGCCTTTGGTCGCGGAGTAATCGAGCAGGTGCTTGCTGCCAAAAATCCCGGTCTCCGAGCCGGTGTTGATGATCGCGGCTCCTTTTTGCATGTGCGGCACGGCGGCGCGCGCCATCTGAATGTAGCCGGCGATGTTGGTCTGCAGAGTCTCCTGCAAATGCGCGTCGGTAATGTCCTCTAGCCGGGCGCTATGCTGCTGGAACGCGGCGTTGTTGACCAGCACGTCCAGCCGTCCGAACGCCTCCAAGGTCTTTGCCACCGCTTCCTCGCAGTAACGCGGGTCTCGCACGTCGCCCGCGAGCAGCACGCACTGGCGGCCCTCGGCTTCCACGTGCGCCTTGGTCGCCTGCGCATCGATGTGCTCACTGAGGTAGGCGATGGCGACGTCGGCGCCTTCGCGCGCGAACAGTACCGCCACCGCGCGGCCGATGCCGGAGTCACCGCCGGTAACCAGCGCAGCCATGCCTTCGAGCTTGCCGCTGCCGCGGTACGCGGACGCGAGGAAGCGTGGCGCTTCCTTCAACGCGTGCTCGTTGCCGGGCTTGCGCAGGTGCTGTGCGGGCATCGGGTTCTCGGGCTGCTCGGCGACGCCGGCCTGCACAGGCTGCTTCTTTTTCGGTTTTGTTTCCACGCCTTCGCGCGCATCGCGGCGGTCGACGCGGGCCTGGATCGCCTGTTGCCGCTGCACGGTGGCGCGGATCGCGTCGGCGTGGGGCAGCTTGCCGTTGCCGCGGGAGGTTGCGCCGGATGACTGGGAGGAAGGTGCGCGTGCCATGAGGACTCCTTCGCGCGAAGAACGCCGCGCGTTCGGGGCGACGATGGTCCCATCGGTCACGGCAAGGCCGCGTCAACCAAATGCAGCGGTCGCTCCGCATCGCGCATCCCCTACATGCAAATGCGGGATGAATGGCAGGCCGACTAGCGTGACGGACGTGCGGATCACCTCGTGCCTGTCAGCGATCTGACTACTCCCTTGACCCCGGCCTTGGCCTTTTCGGCGGCGACTAGATTGGCCGCGGTGTCCGACTGTTTCCAGGTCTCGTAGTCTTCGTCCAACTGCGCCCGTTCCTCTGACGAGAAGAGTTCTCGCGCCATCTTGAACATCGTCTTCTCTTCTTCCTTGGCGTGATGGTCAATGAACTCGCCGAAAACTTTCGTGCGGCCCGCGAATTCAGGCGTGCCAGGGTCGGCTGCATGGACTTCAGGAATGACCGAAGTCTCGACGGCATGATGTTCGGCCAACGCCTCGGCATGGGTCTGCAGACCGTCACGATCGGCGCGTTCCTTGAATGCGGGATAGAACACCTTCTCCTCCCACTTCGCGTGCGGGATCAGATTGGCTTCGATCTTCTCCAGCAAGCCTTCGCGCGTCTTCACTCCGCGATCCGTGGTGTCTTTCAATTCGTCAAACAGCCCGCGCAGCGTGTCGTGTTCGGCCTTGAGGGTTTGCAGGATGTCGCGTGCCATGATGGACCTCGCTTACCGGTGAGTTCTTTAAGACTCTCATGCAGTGAGTGCAGGTCGCGTATACAGATGCCGGCGAATCCATCTAGCTGAATCGTTAACTCGTACCATTCAATGAATAGCGATGAATAACTAACTCCTTACGACATACGCGGCATTGTTTATGCACCGACATATCGTCGGGTACGGGTAATAGAGGAATAAGATCGATGCCTACCAATACCGGCAACAATCAGAATCGCGACAAGAGCAACGAGAGCCAAAAGGGAATGGGACGCGAGCAGGAACAGCGCCAAGCTGGCCGCAAGAACGATGACCAATCCCAACGCCAGAATAAGAGCAGCCCAGGCAACCAGAGTGAGCGCAGGCCGAGCGGAAGCCGCGACGAAGAGCTCTGATCCCTAACGACATAACAGCCCCGCGAAAGCGGGGCTTTGTGGAAGGTCGGAGCAACGGTGGTAGCTCGCTAGTCCTGGAGGCGCCAATGTTCTGGTATTACGTAATGTCACTTACCGCAAAGCAGTGGAACGTCGTCTTCGACGGTCAGAGCCGGCCCCTCGTCTACAGCTCTGAGGACGACGCAATGCTGGCGGCGCTAAGGGCGGCCCGAGGCAGCTACACCAACCATGGCCAACCGACCGGCGTTCAACTGAGGGACGGCGACCACTGGGTCAAGGTCAAGGTATTCCACTAAGACCGAGGATGCCCCGGCCGGGGCACGTTCGCCAATGGGTGGGGGCCGCTTAGGGTCTTGTCGGGCGAGTGTAGGGATGTCCTCCTAAGACACGCAAAGACGTTGGTACCGAGCGAGCTGGGCCACCGCCCTGTGATGGGCGCGGGTGAGCGCTTGCGAGCTGAGCGACCATGCGCCCTGAACGGACGGCTGCCAGGGTCAAGTCCTTTACTGATGAGGCATTAAAATCGGGCTACACGCGTAGCGCGGGAGGCGATATGTTCTGGTACGACGTCGTGCCATTCAAAGCTAAGAAATGGGCCATCCTCATGGATAGCCAACGGCTTCCCCGTATCTACGACAGTAAGGACGAGGCCATGCGGGCTGCCGTGTGCGCTGCGGAGGACAACTATTGCAGGCATGGCATTGCATCCGGGGTCCGGGTCAGGGACAGCGCAGGTCAGCTTCGCGTCTTGGCCGGCGGCACGATGGGGCCGTCGAGTGGCCGACCGGCTTGGTCACAAACTACCGCCCCGGGGACCTTCTAAAAGGCTGTCCCATGATGAGTATTCAAGTCGATATCCAAATCGACGAGCTCGCTAACAAGATTCCGAGTCTGCTGGAGAAGTATCCAGAGGCTCCGAAGTTCCTTCGGGTTCTGGCGGGCCGAGCCAACATGATCGTAGAAACGGCGGCTCTACTGGGAGATGACGCGAAAGCGTCCGCGGAACAGAAGGTGGGCATGCTGGTGCTTAGGTACGCGCCAGTGATGCGAGTGGTCTCATCGAATCCAGAGCTGCCTCTGGACTAAAGCCGCGCTGCGAAACCGCTTCAGACGGGCAACCGGCTTCACATAAGGCGCACTCGCCACGCGCTAGATTCGCGCCGCCGGGAGTGCTTCCGGTGCGTCAAAACCCCGGCGCAGACGCCGCCTTGCCTGTGCCGGGGTTCAGCGCACGGAGATTTAATCCTCTGGATCAGGTCACGTTGTCGCGACAGGCTTCGCGCACCCTCTCGCGCACCTCGTCCCAGTGCGGACAATTGGCGCTGCGTAGTCGCTCCCACGCAGCCGCCAGATCGGGTTCAAGCGCTTCCCATGACCGTGGAGTGCCGCACTCGTCGCGGACGATCTGCAGGACAGCGACCATGAGTTCCTGCTCGCTCGAAGGCATAGCGGCCTCCCGGGTGCCAGCGGAACAAAAATCTACGCTTTCGGTATCTCGCGGCAACCCTAGGTGGGGGGCAGGTCCAGACCGTTCAGCCCCCCTATTGGATCGGGCTACCCGCCACCTCAAAAGGGGGCAACTTTAGCTGTAGGCATCCGCGGACGCCCCGCGTAAGACGCTTACGGCAATGTGCGTACCATGGGCTCGCGCTGCCACTGACGCGTCATGGCCGCTTTGATGAAGCGCTGGGGGTCGGAAGCGGAGATCACGCCGGCATCGACATCAATGCCGCCCGCATCCAGCACCGCACCCGCCCCGGCGTCGAACGCAATCGCCTTGAGGTGGCCATAGGCGTCGCGCACGAAATCCACTGCCGCCGCTTCCTGGCTCAGGCGCTGACCGGCGTCCTTCGACAACACTAGTGCCACCGCGTCGAATACGACTGACGGGGTGCCAGCGAGTTGGCCGTCGGCCGGTAGCTTCTTGCGACTGGATAGCAGCGCCCCACCGATCTTCGGCGCGACGATCTTGACCGCGGCGCCGGCGTCATCGGCGGCCTGGCGGAGGGCTGCCACGGAATTCGCATCAGAGCCGTCGTCGACGAGGATTCCGATCACGCGGCCCTGTAGCGTCTTCTTCATCTTGCCGATGATCTGCAGCGCGGGGGACGGCGGCATGTCGATCACCGGCACGGCGGGCTTGGGTGCGGGCGGCAGCTTGTCCATGCCCAGGCCTTCGGCGACGCGGCGTGCCAGGTCCGGGTCGACATTGCGCAGGTGGCCGACCATCGCATCGCGCACGTGCGGCGTCTCGACCTTCGACAGTTCGAACACCAGCGCGAACGCCATGTGCGCCTGCTCGATCTCGGTCTGGCTGCGGAAGAACAGCCGCGCCTGGCTGTAGTGGTCGGCGAAGGCTTCGAAGCGGATGCGACCCTTGGCGCCGTCGTCGGCCGGCTCAGCGAAGCTGCGGAAACCACTGGGCGTGGCACGCGCGGAAGTCGGGTCAAGCGTGCTCGGCTCATAGTTCACGCGACCGCGCGGGGTCTGCATCTGCATGTGGCCATCGCGCTGCTGGTTGGCGAAGGGGCACTTGGGGGCGTTGATCGGTAGCTGGTGGAAGTTGGGCCCGCCCAAGCGCAGCAGCTGGGTATCGAGGTAGGAGAACAGGCGGCCCTGCAGCAGCGGATCGTTGCTGAAGTCGATGCCGGGCACGATGTTGGCGGGGCAATACGCGACCTGCTCGGTCTCGGCAAAGAAGTTGTCGGGCCAACGGTCGAGCACCATGCGCCCGATCATCGTCAGCGGTACCGTTTCCTCGGGGATGAGCTTGGTCGAGTCGAGGTGGTCGAACGGGAAGGCCTCGGCGTCCCCCTCGGTGAACAGTTGCACGCCCAGATCCCACTCGGGGAAGTTGCCGGCCTGGATCGCCTCGAACAGATCGCGGCGATGGAAATCGTTGTCGGCGCCCTGCAGCTTCACCGCCTCGTCCCAGCAGGTGGACTGCAGTCCCAGGCGCGGGCGCCAGTGGAACTTGCAGAAGGTCGAGCGGCCCTTGGCATCAAGCAGTCGAAAGCTGTGAACGCCGAAGCCTTCGATCATGCGCAGCGAGCGCGGGATGGTGCGGTCGCTCATCGTCCACATGATCATGTGCAGCGCTTCGGGCGTAAGCGAGATGAAATCCCAGAAGGTGTCGTGCGCGGAGGCCGCCTGAGGGAAGCCGCGGTCGGGTTCCATCTTCACCGAGTGCACGACGTCGGGAAACTTGATCGCATCCTGGATGAAGAACACCGGGATGTTGTTGCCGACAAGGTCGAAATTGCCTTCCTGGGTGTAGAACTTCACCGCGAAGCCGCGCACGTCGCGCGGGGTATCGACCGAGCCGGGGCCACCCGCGACGGTGGAGAAGCGCGTGAACACTGGCGTGCGCTCGCCGACTTCGGTGAAGATCTTCGCAGTGGTGAACTTCGCAAGCGACTTCGTCAACTCGAAGTAGCCATGCGCGGCGGAACCTCGCGCATGGACGACGCGCTCGGGGATGCGCTCGTGATCGAAGTGAGTGATCTTCTCGCGGAGGACGAAGTCCTCCAGCAGCGTTGGCCCGCGCGGCGTGGCGCGCAGCGAGTTCTGATTGTCCGAGACCAGGATGCCCTGGTTGGTGGTCAGGGTCTCGTGCTCGCCGCCAACGAGCTGGTGCAGTTCATTGGCATTGCCGCGGGTTTCCGGCGCGGCGCTGGCGGGTTTGGTCGAGGTCTTGGTCTTTGTCCTGCTGGCCGGGGAAGTCTTGTGGGGATTCTTACGCACGGCCATGACGAGACACTCCGGAAAAGGGCGGTCGTGTGATGCTGGAGACGTGGGCGTGAATGTAGTGTCGCCCCCGTAGCTTTCGCACACTGCTCGCCTGTTCAGACCTCGCGGCTTACCTGTAGAAAGAACCTCATCGTGAGTCAGATCGCGCAGGCCATGCCGGCACCATTCGCGCGGAATCGGCGGAGGGCACGACGACTTTCAAATTGCATCTGCCCCGGACCTGACAAGCGACGGCGTTTTTTTGAACGTCCGCTTTTGGCCGAAAGCGGACATGATTCGACCGCGGCAAGTTGGTCAGTTGGGATCGGTATCGGTGATCAGCCCGATTGGCACACGCAACCACTCTCGCCAAGTCGCGCATTGCCCGGAGATCAAGCGGCAGGGCATGATGGCGCCACTGCCCTTTAACTCGGTGAAGCCGTGAGAATCGCGCTTATCTCGCTTCCGCTCGCACTCCTCGGTGCCCTCACTGCCGCCTTCGCCGCTTCGGCGGCGCAGGCGACAGCACAAGCTGCGCCGGCGCCGGCGCCGACCGACGCACGGACAGCCGAGATCCCGCTGACGCCGGAGCGCGTAGCGGTATGGGGCGTTCTTGCGTTTCTCGCCGACAGCAGTTGGGGAAAGAGTACGGAGCCCACGAGCATCGGCACGCTGCATGTGGTCGACCGGTTCAAGTGGATCAACGGCGGCACCGCGATGCAGCTCGATCGCAACACCTTCGGCATGACCGAGCGATGGATCATTCGACCAGGGAAGGTGCGCGGCGAGCTGGCCGTTGAGATCACGTCGCCCTTCGGCGTGCGCAAGACGACGCTGCGTCCGTTGAATGCCTACTCCTTCGCGACGGACTGGTACTCACTTGGCAGAAAAAACGCAGCCCGATCTGGGTATGCCCTCAACTCATCCGCGGACCGGCTCCTGAGGCTCGATGCCGTCACGCAGGACGGCTCACGGCCCGAATTCGCGCCGGTGACGGAGCAGGCCTTCAGCCAGATGGGCTGGCAGCTGATGAGCGAAGCACAGGCGGAAGCCCTCGCGGCGCAGGCGACGTCGACCTGGAATGCGGAGCTGGCGAAGGCCGAGGAAGTACGTCGCGCCGAAGCGGAGCGCAAGGCGATGGCGCGTCGTCAGGAACGCGCCACCATGTTCAACGCCATCCTCAGCGGCAGCCTGCAGGGGTTGGCTGATGTCGCACACTCCAATTACGAGGACCAGCAACGCGAAGAGGCTCGACTGCTGGCGGCCAGCCCGGTCGCCATGCCGCGGCCGAGCACGATGACAAGAAGCGGAACCGAAGACGCCCCAGCGCAGGATTCGCCGCCCGTTGCGACTCAGGTCGCCACGCAGCCGACGAGGCGCATCGATGCCGGCCAGGCAGCAGGCGGCGTGAGTCGGCCGCTGCGCATCCTCTTCTGGATGGGGATGATGCCGCAGGCCGGCGACACCCGTAATCCGCACTGCACATCCAACATCATCGTGCGTCCTGGTCCGAAGGGATGGGACATCCCCGAAGGCACACGACCCCTGGCCGTCTACGAGCAAGCGCGCCAGATCAAGGACGCTCTCGAACCGACGTTCATAGAAAAGTGCCGCGCAGCATCGGGACGCGCTCCTTCCCAAGCACCGCATTACATCTGGAACGCCGATGACGATGATGAGTCGAGCATGCAGCGGGAGCTGAACTCGCCTGCAGAGTGGAGTGTGCAGGTCGACTGAGCTCGGAGCCGTTCCGCAACCGCTTTGAGCTTCGCGCGACCGCAACCCCCAACGAAGATGTGCTGCAAGCGCGGACAATGGCAGAGGACGGCAAGAACTGGCGTAGCACGCTACTGAAGGGCTGACATCGCTGAGCTGCGTGCGTCGGTGCCAGCGTGCCCGGTTGCACCCGAGGCTGATGAGCTTGTCGACGGTGACCATCCGATGTCCGCTCCCGACCCAAAGCGGACATGCGTCACGTACCTAATCAAGGAGGACCTTACCGCCCGACAGGATGTGGCCGCCAATGGCGACAAGTACGATCGGTCTTTCATCGTATCGCAGGAGTGAAGGGCGGCCGGGGGGCTCGCACCGTTCAGGCGGAGCTGGAGTGTGCGTTCTCGCCCACTCTCAGGTCGATGACGACTTTGCCTTTGGAGCGTCCTTGGGCAAGGTATGCAAGTGCATCCTTTGCTTGCTCGAACGGAAACACCTTGTCGATCACTGGCCGGACGCGCTCCGCCTTGAGGAGTTCGCCGATTTCGGCGAGTTGATCGCCATCGGGACGCACGAAGAGAAATGAGTAGGTGACGTCCCGCTTCCTCGCAAGGCGCCTGATCTTGCGGCTCATCAACCCGAACACGAACGTCAGGAAGAAGTTCAGCCGTCGAGCGCGAGCGAACGCCGCATCCAGCGGTCCGATGAGAGAGACAATCGCGCTCCCCGGCTTGAGGATGTCGATGGATTTCTCGACCGCGTCACCCCTGACCGTGCCAAGCACCGCGTCGTAGCCGCGCAGCACTTTCTCGAATGCTTCCTTTTTGTAGTCGACCACCTCATCTGCGCCAAGGCCGCGAACCAGTTCGATGTTGCCCGTGCTGGTGGTAGTTCCCACCTTGGCACCAAGGTGTTTTGCCAACTGGATCGCGAACGTGCCGATGCCGCCGGACCCTGCAGGGATGAACACCTTCTGGCCGGCCACAAGATTGGCGCGCTCCCTCAGCGCCTGCCAAGAGGTGAGACCGACCATCGGGATCGAAGCTGCCTGCACGAAGTCCAGATTGGACGGCTTCAGCGCGGCAGCGCGCTCCGGCACTACCGCGAATTCGGCGATCGAACCCATGCCGAGATCGAAGATGCTGGCGAAGACGGCGTCGCCTGGCTTGAAGCGGGTTACGCGGTTGCCGACCTCAGTCACCACACCGGCCAGATCGCTGCCCAGCGTGGCCGGCAGTTGGAACCGCAGGACGGGTTTGAAAGCCCCCGTCGGAATCATGTTGTCGATCGGATTCAGGCCAGCAGCGTGGACCTGAACCAACAATTCGTCGGGCTTTAGCACCGGGCGAGGCACCTCGGCAATCCCGATCTCGGGCGACTTGCCATAGCGCTTGAATGTGAGTGCTTTCATCTTGCTCTCCTACTTCTCTGAATGAACGACTGGCACTCTTTCAAGAGCCGGTGTACGAGATCCAAACGCCGGCAACGTATCGAGTCGCAGATCCTTTCGGATGCCAGCGTCCACCAATCGAGTCGGCGCAAATCTGCGAAGCAATCGCAGGCGATTCGCGAGCCCGCCGGCCGTGTACCGGAGTTTTGGCTGGACAGCGATAGCCGCTTGCAGCACGACGCCGGCCACGACGGCCGGCTCATCAGCAGTTGCCATTACCCGCTTGAGCACTTTGTCCAGGAGCGCGCGAACGTCGCGATACTCATCGAGCTTCGAATCGGGGGCCAGAAAGTTCGTCTCGAACTGCGTCTTCGTGTAGGCCGGCTCGATCACCGAGACCCGGATACCTCTTGTGCGCAACTCGTGATCGAGCGACTCCGAATAGCCTTCAACCGCATGCTTGGTTGCGGCATAGAGAGCTCCGTAGGGCATCGGAAGGAAACCAAGCACCGAGCCGATGTTGATGATGCGACCGTTTCCCCTGCGTCGCATATGAGGCACGACGGCACGAGTCATGCGGATCAGCCCGAAGAAGTTGGTTTCGAAGATCGCCTTGGCCTGCTCGATCGAACTCTCTTCCGCACCGGCTGGCGCAACACCGAAGCCGGCGTTGTTCACTAGCAGATCGATGCGGCCTTCCAACCGCATCAGTTCCCTGACCACGGCATCGACGGATTCGTCGCTGGTCACATCGAGGGCCAGCATCTCGAACGATCGCTGGCCGGCCTGGGCTCTGCGTCTGCTGGTCCCGTAGACCTTATAGCCCGCCATTGCGAGTCGCTGCGCGGTGGCTTCGCCGATACCTGATGAAGCACCTGTTACGAGGGCGACGGATCCTTTGATGTTCATGGGAGTGCCTTCAGTCAGAGGGGAAATCGTGCTCTTATATGACGCGCATCATATTCAAAGACAACGTACAGACGTGGATTCCGGGCGGTCAGTCCTGGGTGGGGGCGAGATGCTTCAGCGCTGCCTCGCGCAGCCCATCGGAAAGTTTGGGGTCGTCGACGGCACGCGCGAGGATGAGGGCGCCGACCATTGTCGCGACGCTGAAAAGGGCGTGTTCGTGTGCGCTCGGCTGTCCCCAGTCGGGAGACTGGCGGGCGACGAAGTCGATCATTTCCTTGATGCGGCGCGTCGCGGCGCGCCTGACCTCAGGCGCCTGGCGGGGCATCTCCGAGCCCAGCGCGGCCGTTGCACAGCCGGTCTCGATCGCTTCGAGGTGCTCGTCCGAGAGATACGCCCGCATCATGGCCGGGAGCGCCTGCTGTGGCGGCAAGCTGGAAGCGATTCGCTCCATCATCGCCACGGCTTCACTGCCGGCCCGGTCAGCAGCCTCGGCGAGCATGGCCTCGCGCGACGGGAAATGGGCATAGAAGCCGCCATGCGTCAGACCGGCGGCCTTCATGATGTCGGCGACACCCGTGCCGTTGTAGCCGCTGCGCCGGATTGCGCGTGCGGCAGCGTCCACGATGCGGTCGTGCGTGGCTTCCTTAGAACGGGGAGCGGGTCGTTTCATATGACGTGCATCATATTGCATTCTGGTGCGCGGCGCAAGCGTTTTTTGCCGCTGGTTGCTTATTCCAGAGGGGGCTTTTGCGAGGTCGCCGATGTCCGCTTCTGGCCGATAGCGGACATGGGGACGGCAAGGGGACTGCCGCATTAGGGAACCGCGACGCGGCCCATTCCAGCGATCCCAAGGCTCTGCAACGGTGAGCTTGTAGAAACCCACATGGTTATTGGTACTTCATCCAGTGCGGTTGGCGTTCCTTGCCGTGGCCGCCGCAAACGTGGCAGGAGCGGTCGTCGTGAATGGCGAGGTGCTCGGGTAAGGAAAAACCGTTGCAGTACCAGCAGTCTTCGGGGTCTTGCTGGGCCACCACTTCGGCTTGGTCGGCAATCTGGTGCAGGTGGGTGATCAGTTGGGTAATGCGGAACGTGGTGGTGCCGCGAGGCATGCGGGGGATCCCTCGTGTTCAATTTGTGGAAGATACGACGGTCCTTGCGCACACGGGCTGCAAAATCGGCTCCGTTGTGGAAGCCATCAGTAGTATCGGAATAACCGGTCAGGCGGACCAGTCGCGACGACGACAATCTCCGCCGCTATTCCGCCATCGCCAATCAGGCGCCTTGCGCAACAATCAAAGTCGGAGCGTTTCATGCTCCCAACTTCAACACAGCCTTTCCCTTTAACTGTCATTGCACTGTCGAGCCACCGATCGGCGCCTGGATTAAGCTGGACCGCGAAACGGCTTAGGCATGAATGAATTGTTAGGCGCCAACTCGTTGAGTTGCCTAGTCATGAACACACTATTGGGATCTGTCTTGTAGCTGCCAAACGGGGGGCATGGAACGAACCCAAATGATGTGTACAGGCGCCGTGCGGCCTCAAAGAACTCCATTGAACCCGTCTCCAAACTCAGTCTCGAATAGCCGCGCACGGCTGCCTCTTTAATAATGTGCTGCAACATCTTTGAGGCCACACCTTGCCGTAGATAGGAAGCGGCAGTACGCATGGATTTGACCTCGGCGTGCGACTCAGTCAAATGCTTGAGCGCGCCGAATCCAGCCACCACTGGACCATCCCAGATGCTCCAAAAGGTGATATCAGAACCGCGTAGGCCGCTCAGGTCTAGAGCATGACGACTCTCCGCCGGGGCGGTGGGCGCCATAGAGTCGAGATGCTCACGGAGCAGCGCTAGCACCTCGGGGCTTTCCAGGTTGTCAACGCGAATGTCCAAGAACTTTCCCTTGGCGCCTAACGCCTGAATTAAGCCGAGCGAAAGCGCCTTCGGCTTGAATGAATTGTTAGGCATCACCCGGCCAAACGCTCGGGGATAGGCCTTAGCTTGTATATCTCATGAAAAAACAGATCCGCCCTATGCTGGTCGGAGCAGAAGTTGGTCACCTCTTTGATCTTTCCTTGCTCAAACCGGAAAACGAGACACCAAGTCAGATCTAGCCCCTTGCCGGAAGTGCTCCATCCACGATGGTGGTCTATGACGTAGTCACCATGCTCTGCGATGGCAAAGGGTTGCGCTTGGAACCCTGCCTTGCCTAGCTGGTCAAAGAAGGCCAGTACCTCTGTGATGCCGTGCTTTTCCCCGGCAAGAGGATGATGGCCGGGAATGCGCCAAATGATGTCGTCAGCCATGACGTCACTCACCGCTGCGACGTTGTTGCTGGCATAAGCCTCAAACAATGCACCGATCTTGGGGAGGTTTGACACGAATAATCTTCCTTGTGAGTGATGTGATGCCTAACGCCTGATTTAAGCCGAGCCGCGAAGCGGCTTCGGCTTGAATGAATTTTTAGGTGCCCTGCCGGTATGCACCCCGTGCGAGCGGGTCGAAATGCGATAGCGCTCCAACCAGACGGCAACTGCAGCGAAGCCGAAATACGACCCTAGAGCGACAGCAGCGAGTGAGGTGACGCTATTGCCCAAGGGTGGCCCGAAAATATTGACGACGCCGATGATCAGCAGCAGGCCGACAAAGCAGGGCATCGCCCATTTGCCCATCGGGGAAGTTGCCCGCGTTGAACGCAGATACAAAAATAGGCCGACGAGTGTCAGAAAAAGTTCGAGCGCGGCAGTCGCAATTGCACTGCGCCACAACCCCAGTCCGAGCTTGGTTGAACTATCGCCAAGGATCGGCAGATCCGGCGTGTGGACGATCAGGTCGAGAGCCCAGTGCGAGAAGACTGCGATGGCGACCGCAGTTGCCACCCAATGCGGCTTCGTGACACGCCGCCTGGACCAGAGCGCTGCGGCGACATAGGACACGGCGGCCCAAGATAGCGCCGCTACCAAGCTGTGCGTGTACGGCATGAACGGCAGCTCGAAATGCGTTGACTGAGTGAAATGGGGAACGATCCTTAGCTGCTCTATCCCCACGATGGCAAAGGGGAAGAACAGAATGTCCAGCCACTGCACCGCGAGAAATAGCAGTCCCAGTGGCGCGTCCTTCGCATAGGCCTTCGCTACGAGGCTGACGCTGTAGTGACCCACGAACATCGATGACTCTCCAATGTTGCTGCGTGTGAAGCGCCGCCGGTTCGGTGCGCTTCGATGCTGGAGGGGATAGGATATGGGTGCCGTGACCTCCCCGGTGGTGGATGTTTAGATTCTCTGTGTATCCGCAAAGGCACCAATGGAACAACACGACCGCCTGAGCGGGATCGCCACCTTCGTGCAGGCTGCGGAAGTCGGCAGCTTTGCGCTGGCTGCCGAGCGAATGCGAGTAACACGCTCTGCTGTTAGCAAGAGCATCGCGAAGCTCGAGCAGCGACTGGGCGTTCGCCTGTTTCATCGCACCACGCGCCAGCAGAGACTGACGGATGACGGTCAGGCTTATTACGAACGCTGTGTACGAGCGCTGGCAGAACTCGATGCCGCCGATGCCGCGCTGGACTCCGGCCGCCGTGAGCCTACCGGACGTTTGCGGGTAAGCGCGCCAGTACTGCTCGGCCGCCACTGCATCGCGCCGGTCCTGATGGCGTTGACGATCGAGCATCCTCGATTGAGCGTTGAGATGTCGTTCAACGATCGAGTGGTGGATCTGGTGGAAGAAGGCTTCGACCTCGCGATCCGCATTGGCGCACTGCCCGACAGCGGCATCCTCGCAGCACGCCGACTGGGGCCCCTATCCGGGGCAATCTGCGCGGCTCCGTCGTATCTGGATCAGCACGGGAGGCCGACTAATGCCGATGAGTTGGTCGGCCACGATTGCGTCGTATACGCACGCTCCGGCGATGACGTTACTTGGCGCGTCCGTGATGGCGAAGGTCGGGTTAGGGAACTTCGTATCGATGGCCGTCTACGCTTCGACGATCTGCAAGCGATCGCAGATGCTGCCATTGCGGGCGCGGGGCTCGCCCGGCTGCCTTGCTGGCTGTTGGCTCGCTACGTGCGCACCGGCGAGCTCGAGCTGGTGATGGATAGCGAACGCGTGCCCTCGACCGAGGTTCATGCGGTCTGGCCACAGTCACGCTATTTACCATTGAAGACGCGTGTAGCCATCGACGCGCTCGTTTCCGCGATACCCGGGATACTTGAGGCGACCACGCTCCAGCACCGTGCACCGGAGCGCAAGTCACCAAAGACGCGATAGCGCTCCCATCTCAAAGAATATCGTTGCGACACATTCCGGCGTTCTTTCGCTTCGCTGCGGCCAACACATCCACCGCAGTGTTCGTGGAGGGAAGAAAGACCGGCGCATGCGCGCCGGTCGATGGATCAGGCGTTGACCGTCGCCATTCCCGCAGCGGGATAGCGAGCACCGGCGACCTCGTGACTCGCCAGCACATTGTCCAGACGACGCTGTTCGGCGAGGGACAGGTCGATGAATGCAGCCGCGGCGTTCTCGTCCAGGCGCGCAACCCGACGCGTACCGGGGATCGGCACGACGTCCGCGCCGCGATGCAGCAGCCACGCCAACGCCAGTTGTGCTGGCGTGCATTCGCGGCCCTCGGCCAGTTCGCTTACCGCCTGAACTAGTTCCTGGTTGCGGTCGATGTTGCCGTCCTGGAAGCGCGGGTTCTGACGGCGCCAGTCGCTATCGGCCAGCTCACTGGCGTTGTGGATCGCTCCGGTGAGGAAGCCGCGCCCCAGCGGGCTGTAGGCCACGAAGCCGATGCCGAGTTCGCGGCATGCGTGCAGCGCATCGTCTTCGATGTCGCGCGTCCACAGCGAGTACTCGCTCTGCAGCGCCGCAATGGCATGCACGGCTGCCGCGCGGCGCACCGTTGCGCCGGAGGCCTCGGACAGGCCCAGGTGCCGCACCTTGCCGGCTTCGACCAGGCGCGCCATCGCGCCGACGGTGTCCTCGATGGGCACCTTCGGATCGACGCGATGCTGGTAGTACAGGTCGATGTGGTCCACGCCCAGTCGCTTCAGGCTGGCGTCGCAGGCCGCGGCCACATACTCGGGGCGGCCGTCGATGCCGAGGGAATCGCCGTTAGGCGCACGCACATTGCCGAATTTCGTCGCCAGCACGACCTCATTGCGGCGCGTGCGCAGCACCTTCGACAGCAGAATTTCGTTGCGGCCGACCCCATACATATCGGCGGTGTCCAGGAAGTTCGCGCCGATGTCGATGGCGTGGTCCAGCACGGCCAGGTTGTCGGCCTCATCGCTGGGGCCGTAGAAGTCCGACATGCCCATGCAGCCCAGGCCGATGGCGGAGACGCTCAGGCCCTGGCGGCCGAGCGTGCGGCGGGGGAATGGAATGCTCATGGTGTCTCCTGATGAGGGGGTGGGGAGGGGTGGACACATGCTCCGCCCGCAGCTCTCCACGGCGCTAGCCCATTGCTCGCCAATCCTTGCCTGATCCTCCGGTCCTAGCGCGGCGATGACCCGGCGCACGCCGTTCGCGGCGCATAATCGTCGCAGGCTAAAAACCGCGGGAAGCCCATGAACGACAACGCATTCAACGTGCTCGCCACAGGCCATGGACTTGAAGCCCAACAGGCGGAGCTCGCCGATCGGGTTGCCCGAAACATCCCCGGCGACGGCCTGCATCCCAGCGTGGTGCCGGGCCTGTCGCTGATCCAGGCCAGCCAGCCGTCCCAGCCCCTGCCCAGCGTCTACCACCCCAGCGTGTGCGTGGTGGTGCAGGGGCGCAAACGCGCGATGCTGAGCGACGAGGTCTTCATCTACGACCCGTTGCACTACCTCGTCGTCTCGATGTCGTTGCCGATCAGCGGGCAAATCCTGGAAGCCACGCCGGAGCGTCCATACCTGTGCCTTCGAGTGGGTATCGATCCGGCCATGGTCGGCGAGCTGTTGCTGCAGTTGCCCGTTGACCGGACGTCGCCTGTCAACCACAGTCGTGCGGTGTACTTGGCGCGCACGAGTGAGCCGCTGCTGGATGCAGTGCTTCGCCTGGCGCGCCTGCTCGACACGCCGGAGGAAGCGGCGGTCCTGGCACCACTGGCGATGCGCGAGATCCACTATCGCGTGCTTACCGGCGAACTTGGCCACCGCCTGCGCGAGCTGTGCGACGCCGACGGTCCCGCTCAGCGCGTGGCGCGTGCGATCGAGCTGATCAAGCAGCGTTACGCCGAACCGCTACGCATCGAGCATCTGGCTGCTGCCGCGCACATGAGTGCCTCATCGCTACACGAGCGCTTCAAAGCCGCCACGACTATGACGCCGCTGCAGTTCCAGAAACAGCTGCGCCTACAGGAAGCGCGCCGGCTCATGTTGGTCGACGGCATGGAAGCCGCCACCGCCAGCCATCGCGTGGGCTATGAAAGTCCGTCGCAATTCAGCCGCGAATACCGCCGACTGTTCGGCGCACCGCCGCGGCGCGAAGTGATAGTGATGCGCGGCCTGGCCGGGTAAGCCGCCCCCGATTTCCAGCCGTCAAGCGTGTGAGTCTGGGACCAGCAGGCTCCGCGCTTGATCTCTACTTCGTCTCGTCGACGACCTTCATCTGTTCCGCGTTCATGCGGCCACCGTGCACCGTGAATCTGGACAATGCCGATTTGATCTGCGCCAAGTCAGACGGCGACAGCTCGACGCCAAGGGACTGCAGGTTCTCGTCCAGGTGGGCCGGGTTACGCGTGCCCGGGATCGGCACGATCCAAGGTTTCTGGGCCAACAGCCACGCCAGTGCAACCTGCGCAGGCGTCGCATTCTTGCTGGAGGCGAAGTCCGTAAGCCATGCGACGATGGATTGATTGGCCGCCAGGTTATCGGGCGAGAAGCGGTCAAACCCGGAACGCAGGTCCGTCGCAGGATCGAATCGGGAGGTGGGGCTGATCTTTCCGGTGAGCACGCCCATCCCCAGCGGGCCCCATGGCACGAAGCCGATGCCCAGTTCTTCGCACACGGCGAGTACGTCGTTGTGCTCCGACGATCGTTCCATAAGCGAGTACTCGGTCTGGATCGCGGAGACGGTCTGGACGGCATGGGCGCGGCGGATCGTGCTCGGGCTTGCCTCCGAAAGCCCGAAGTGCAGGACCTTGCCCTGGGCAATGAAGTCCTTGATCGTTCCGGCCACATCTTCGATGGGCACGGCCGGATCAACCCGGTGCTGGTAGTAGAGGTCAATACGATCGGTCCTGAGGCGCTTGAGCGAGCCTTCGACGACCTTCCGGATGCGATCGGGTCGGCTGTTGAGGCCACCGGCCTCGAGGTCGAACCCGAACTTGGTTGCGATCACCACGTCGTCGCGGATCGGTGCCAGCGCTTCGCCGACCAGGTCTTCGCTGGTATAGGGGCCGTACACTTCGGCGGTATCGAAGAAGGTGACGCCTTTGTCGTGGGCGCGACGGATCACACCGATCCCCTGGGTGCGATCCGCCGGTGGGCCGTAGTTGGCGCTGATACTCATGCAGCCCAGGCCGAGCGCGGACACCTCAAGCTCTCCAAGTTTTCTCTTCTTCATTGCTCTTGTTCCTTGGTGCGGGGACGGCTTGGCGGCGGCGCTCGACTGTGGCCGCGCAGGCTCCGAGTTCGAACAGGAGATGCCGACCGCCATTGCCGCTAACGCCAGCGATGCGTTGGCAAGAAAGTCGCGTCGACTGCGCGACCCGGGGCCTGTAGTCAACGGGGAAATGACAAGTTCCTTCGTGCTCATGGCGCACCTCCGGATGATGGCTCCTGCATCCGTCATCGGTCGATGACGGCCATGTTGCCTTCGTCATGTCGCTCGCCGGCGGCGGGCGTTAGTTGGTTCAGCCGGTCGATCTGCTCGACGCTTAACTCGATACCATCGGCGGCGCTGTTCTCTTCGACGCGCGCCACGCGCTTCGTGCCGGGGATCGGGGCAATGTCATTGCTATGCGCCAGCAACCACGCCAGCGCGACCTGCGCCGGCGTCGCCCCCGCCTCGGAAGCAACCGCCTTCACCTCGTCCACGATGCGAAGGTTTTTCTGGAAGTTCTCCCCCGTGAAGCGCGGATTGGTCTTGCGCCAGTCGTCGTCGGACAACTGCTCGGGCGACCGGATGTCACCGGTCAGGAAGCCGTGGCCCAAAGGCGAATACGGCACGAAGCCGATTCCCAACTCCCGCAGCAGTGGCAACAACTCCGCCTCGGGGTCACGCGTCCACAGCGAATACTCGGTCTGCAGTGCGGTGATCGGATGCACCGAGTGGGCGCGCCGGATCGTCGCGGGACCGGCCTCGGACAAGCCCAGGAAGCGGACCTTGCCCTCGATGACCAGTTGGGCCAGGGCGCCGACGGTGTCCTCGATCGGCGTGTTCGGATCGACACGGTGCTGGTAGTAAAGGTCGATGTGATCGGTGCCGAGCCGCTTCAGCGAGCCTTCGACCGCGGTGCGGATGTTGGCGGGGCTGCTGTCGAGTACGCCAGGGCCGCCTCCGGCGTGCGAGACGATGCCGAACTTCGTTGCCAGTACCACCTGGTCGCGGCGACCCTTGATCGCGCGACCCACCAGTTCCTCGTTGGCGTAGGGTCCATAGATCTCGGCGGTATCAAGGTGGGTGACACCCACGTCGAGAGCGCGGTGGATCGTCCGGATGGATTCGGCGTCGCTACCGGCGCCGATGTTGTAGTAGCCGGACATCGACATAGCGCCTAGTCCGATTCGGGACACTTCGAGCCCGCCGATCGAGATGTGCTTCATGGGGTGCAATTCCTGGCTGTGATTCGACGTCGCCAGTGTCGGCCTCGTGGTCGGCGGGCGTTTGCCAGATCTGCCGCGGTTCTTGCCCAAAACGACGAATTCTGCGCACCAGCGGCCGTTGGCGGCCTGGGCGGGTGTAGGCTCCAAGCATCGATTGATGGCGGGAAGGCATGCATGGACAAGAGCAATTCGCAGGACGGGCAATCCACGCCGGCCGTATCGCGGCTGGCGCGAGCGGTCGAGCGGATTGCCCGATTTGACGGCGATCACCCGACTGCCGTCCCGGCGCTGTCTTTGCATCGGCGCAGCAGCCCTACCGTTCCCCTACATTGCGTCTACGGGCTCGGCCTGGGCGTCATCGTCCAAGGCAGCAAGCAGGTATTGCTGGGTAGCGAGGTGATCAATTACGCCCCTGGGCAATCCATGCTGACCACCATCGACTCGCCCGTAGTTGCGCACGTCGCCAAGGCCAGTCAACGAGAGCCGTTCCTCGGCCTGTTTCTCACGCTGGACTCCCGTCTGATCACGCAGGCGGCGTCTGAGGTGGAGATTGCGCGGCGGCCGCGCGATCGAGCATTTCGATCCATCTCGGTCGAAGCATCGGACGCCGCGCTTCTCGATGCACTGGTGCGCCTGGTGGAACTGCTGGGGGAACCGGCTCTCGTAGCTTCATTGGCTCCGTTGGTCCAGCAGGAGATCGTCGTCCGCTTGCTGGCTGGGCCACACGGCGCACACCTCCAGGACCTCGTGGCCGCTGGATCCCCGAGCCAGCAGATCGCCAAGGCCGTCGCTTGGCTCAAACGGAACTTCAAGGAACCGATGGAAGTGGAGGAACTTGCTGCCCGGGCGCACATGAGCCCTTCAACATTCCGCCAGCACTTCCGCTCGATCACCGGAACCAGCCCGCTTCAGTTCCAGAAGCAGTTGCGGCTGCAAGAAGCGCGGCAGTTGATGCTTAATGACAACGTTGACGCAAGCAGCGCTGGCGGGTTCGTCGGGTACGAGAGTCCTTCTCAATTCAGTCGCGAATACAGTCGATTATTCGGCGAGCCGCCCCAGCGAGACATCAAGCGCATGCGGCCGTTCTGATTTGGAGTTGCGGCGCTGGATGTCCGCAACCCACGTTAGCGAAGCCACCCTTGCTCGCTCTGAACGAATTGCCGAGAAGGAGAGAACTATGTCCGACATCATCGTCTTATTAGGGACAGGCTCGATCGGCCAGGCGATCGCCCGCCGCGTCGGAGCCGGCAAGCACATCGTGTTGGCTGACCTGCGCGAGGAAAATGCCAACGCGGCTTCGATAGTTCTGAGGGAGGCCGGATTCCAGGTCACGACTGCCATCGTCGACGTGTCCTCCCGGGGGTCGGTACAGGGATTGGTCGAACGCGCCACGCGGCTCGGGTCCGTCACCGGCCTTATCCACGCCGCCGGTGTATCGCCCACGCAGGCATCGCCAGAAACGATCCTGAAGGTGGACCTGTACGGCACCGCGCTCGTGCTGGAGTCATTCGGCAGCGTGATCGCGCCGGGCGGTGCGGGCGTGGTCATCGCCTCGCAGTCCGGCCATCGCCTGCCGGCGCTGACGCCAGAGCAGGACAAAGCGCTGGCGACCACGCCAACGGAAGAACTGCTCGCGCTGCCGATGCTGCAGTCGGACAAGGTCACCGACCCGTTGCATGCCTACCAGCTATCCAAGCGCGGGAACTCGCTGCGCGTGATGGCCGAGGCGGTGCGTTGGGGCAAGCGCGGCGCGCGGATCAACACCATTAGCCCCGGCATCATCATCACGCCGCTCGCGAAGGAAGAGCTTTCCGGTCCGCGCGGTCCCGGCTATCGCCGCATGATCGAGCTATCTCCCTCCGGTCGCGCTGGCACGCCCGACGAAGTGGGGACCATCGGCGCGCTGCTGATGGGCCCCGACGCTGGCTTCATCACCGGCAGTGATTTCCTCATGGACGGCGGCGTCACCGCTTCCTACAAGTTCGGCGAATTGGCTCCTTAAGCCGACCCCGGCCTATCCTTGAATGGTGCTACCACTCCTGAGGGGTCATGACGGAACCTGCCGGTCACCGGATTGTTGCAGAAGGCCCTGACTCGGGGAACCTGGGGACTGAAGTCAGCCCGCTGGAGCTGTTCTTCGATGTGGTGTTCGTGTTCGCGGTGTCGCAGCTTTCCGCACACCTGGTACATGCGCTGCACTGGCGCGGCCTGGCCGAGACACTGGTGATGCTGGTCGGCGTGTTCTTCGTCTGGACGTACAGCGCCTTCGAAGTCACGCTGACCCACGGCCGCCCCGCCAGGACGCGGGCGATGCTGCTGGTGGTGATGGTCCTCGGACTTTTCATGAACGCAGCCATTGACCATGCTTTCGAACACGGCGCACTCGCCTTCGTGGTGCCGATGCTGGTGATCCAGATTGGACGCACGATCTTCTCGACGCTGCCCACGGTGCCGGGCTACCTGCGCAACCATTACTGGAGAATGCTGGGCTGGCAGGTGCTAGCCGCCCCGCTCTGGCTGGCCGGTGCGCTCGGCAACACGGAAACGCGACTGGCGTGGTGGTCTGCCGCTGCCGGCGTGGACCTCATCGGCACGTGGCTCGCCCATCCCGTGCCCGGAACGCGCCTGCAGTCCGAACACATGCCCTTCGACGCCACCCACATGCTCGAGCGGCTGCGCCTGTTCCTCATCATCGCGCTGGGCGAAATCGTGTTCGCATCGGGCCAGGCCATTGCCGAGGCCGGTGCCGGTGTCGCCACGTTGTTCACCGGCGTGTGCGCCGCCGTCATCGTGATCGCGTTCTGGGCCCTGTACTTCACCGCTTCGGATCCGCTGGTATCGCGACACACCGAAACCACGTCCGATCCACTGCGGGCGGCAAGGCTGGCGGCCAACGGCATGGTGCTCGTGGTCGCGGGCCTGATCGCGGTAGCCGTCGCCAACGAAGTCACCATCGCCGATCCCGGCGCGCGCACGGGCGGAGTACTCGCGGTGCTGATGTTCGGCGGAGCCCTGGGCTACCTGCTCGTCCAGACGTGGTACCTGCGCTTGGCCAGCGGGCATCTGTCATGGATCCGCATGGTGTTCATGGGCGCGATGGTGCTGTCGGCCTGCGTCGCACCCGGGCTGCGCAATGATGTGTCGCTGGCCCTGCTTGCCATCGAGCTCGTGTTACTGGCTGCGTTCGTCGGTCATGCTGGACGCTAAGTGCTTTTGACGGCCCTCTCCCATCTCTTGAGCTTGGTTCCGCCTAGGCATAGCCAATGTCCGCTCTTGGCCGATAGCGGTCGTAGATCAGCAGTCCGCCGCGACGAGTTGGCGAGTGGCCGCTAACGACCCATGGCGGACATTCCACTCCCTTCCAAGGTGGCCGTCGCCCACGGCTTGGGCTTTGCCCTTCCCAAGTTGCTCCGACCACGCCAGCGCGGTGCGCGGGCGCCGGATAAAAAACGGCGGGGCCAGAGCACCGCCGTTTCACAACTTGCTTATTCGTAATCTGACAGGCGATCGTCGCAACTAGTCGTCTGGCGTGCATTCGCCGATGGCGATCGACATCACCGGCCTCGACGGTGGCCACTGGTCCGAATGTTCGAGCGCTCCGTTCGAAAGGTGTTAGGTTGAAGAGCGCCGGCAATGACGCGTGTCTTTCCACGGGAGCGGGTCCTTACAGAGGACCCCGTGATGCATCCCATCAAGACTCACCGGATCGTCCTCGAGAGCGCAGCCATGGTTGCCAGTAGCCGTGATCGCTGCGGTGACGCCCTCGCATCCGCGGAGAATGAAGGCTGGCCTCCGGAACGGCCGCAGCCCATGGCGATGCGGCGCGCCGGCGAGGAGGCGATGGCCGCGTTGTCGGTCATCCAGGCCACGGTGATGCGCGGCCACTAGTTCGCACTCGACGACTTCCACCTTTCGTCGTGCTTTACGGGCCTCCGTGCAGCTCGCTGCAAAGACAGGACCCGACAATGCTCATTTCCCTCTATTCCGGCATGGCTTCCTGGGTGGTCGTACCGCAACGCGTGCGACCGACCCAGGCGGCCGCCATCCATGGTCCTCTGATCTTCGAAGGCACGATCCACTCGCACCTGCTGTCGCCCCATATCTGGATGCGCATCTGGTCGGAGTGGGAGCGGCATTCCTTCGCCAGCCTGTCCGAAGACCTGGGACTGGTGTTGCTGGGGGCGTGCCTTGACCGATACGGCACCCTGACACCGCCGTTCAGTGGGCCTCACGCGACTGCGATCTGATAGCCCGCCCGCGACGACCAAGGCGCTGCAGGCTGCTGGAACCTTTTCCATCTGGCGAACGTTCGATCATTCAACAGACTAGATGCGCCCCTTAACCGGGTCAGAAAGCAGCAGGACTTTAAACGCCCCTTGCCCGTCCATATCGCGCCATCGTTCAGTCACCCCCCTGTACCTTCGTTACCTCCATGCCCCTACGAGGTTAGCGATGCATCAACTTCCGCACTCCGGCAAGGAATATGCAGAACATTTCGGCCTGGCTTGTCGCAGGGTGCTCCGAGGCGAAAACTGGGAAGAGTGCAGATCCAGCGTCAAAAGGAGCTGGGATGCTCTCGCCGGTATCCACGAGAGCTGGAAGGCTCAGACGATGACTTGGGAAGAGGCGAAGCCCATCATCCATAAGGCCTGGGTTAGTTGAAGAGATTGCGAGCCGCAATCAAGCGGTCCAATCGTAATTAGGTAGCCACCCGGTATCGCGGGGTGGCGCGCGAGGATCGGATGCAGGGGAGCGATCTCGATTTCCTACCTCCAATTCTATCAACTTGACCCCAATTCGCCGTCCCGCTTCCAGGCGATTCCACCATGTGGATTCAGCCCAAGGGGAAAGCAGGTTTGAGTTCCGGCGCGGATATAGGACTCAATTCCACGAATTTCTCACGCAAGACCTTCTTGCGGTCAGCGTATGGTTTTGGTGCCGGCAACAGGCCGGATCTCGAAGAGGGACGACACCATGTGCTATCGGCAGACTCCATCGCAGCATGCCCAAGATGCGGAACGCACCCCTCGCCAACAGGCTAAGGTGGACACAGAGCGCAAAGAGCGCAACGATCTTCAAGAGCAGCGGCAGACAGGTACGGAACGCCATGTGGAGCAGGTCGAAGAGGCAGAAGTAGACTAGCTCGCAGCACCAAGGCAAACGGCCGCTTCCGAGGCGGCCGTTTTTTTGTTCCCCATTGCATTGATCTATTCCTGTGTACTCGACGAGTGTCCGTTGCACAAAAGATGGCGCGTATCCCGTAACAGACTGTGATGCATCGCCATTCACTTTAGATGGCCAGCTAAATAGTTCAGTCTGCCGGTACTTGTACGTGGCGGGTCACGTTACGTGCACCGCTCGCGTGCGAACGTAAATGCTCATTTGCGAATCGAGGTTCATCACATGGCACGCGACATCCTGCAAACACTCAAGGCCGAACATGACGCGCTGCGCGCGCTGTTTGTAGAAATGAAAGACACCACCGATCGCGGGGTTAAGAGGCGCGCCGGGTTGCTTGAAGAGATCGAGGCGAATCTGATCCCGCACGCAAAGTGGGAGGAGAAGGTGTTCTATCCCGCCTTCAAGAAACGGGCCGATCGCGACGGGCTGCAGACTCATGCCGAGGCGTTGGCGGAGCACCACGCCGTCGAGACTTCGATAATTCCGGAAGTACATGCCGCCGACCTCGGAACACCGGAATTTGCAGGGCGCACCAAGGTGTTTGGCGAGTTCATCGACCATCACGCGAAGGAAGAAGAGAAGACCATGTTCAAGATGGCGCGCGAGTTGTTCTCGGCCGAGGAACGGGCAGAGCTGGATGAGCAATACGAAACCTGGAAACAGACGGGCACCGCAGCAACTCGCGTCGTCGCGGAGAAGGCCAGGGCCGGGCTTAGGCAGTCTTTGGTCCAATAATGCCGTTGTCCGCCGCAGGCAAGCATTCGCGGACACCGACATAGCACGCTTGCGGCAACCGTGCGCACCATGGCTCGCGCTGCCACTGCCGCGTCATGCGGCTTGGATGAAGCGCTGGGGGTTTTGTTCAAAGTTGCTGGAGACTGGCGTGAATGCAGTCGCCCATTGCTTTTTCGCATACTGCTCCGCCTGTTCAGGCCTCGCGGCTCACCTGTAGGAAGAACCGCACCATCTCAGCGGAAGCATCAGGTCCCTGCGTGTCGGTGTAACTACCGATGGGGCTTCCTCCCGACCAGGCATGGCCAGCACCATGTATCTGCCACAGCTCGACCAGGGGCTCACCCAGCGACGTCGTGTAGGTAGTCCGGGTATAAGCCCGTCCAGTTCCTTCACCTTTGCTTACATGACTTTCTGGAGAGAGCGCCGCTGCAGCCCGGATTGCATGCCTTACAAGCGTCTCGGCATTACTCGCAGCGACCGTCCTATCGCAATCACCTTGAAACGCTATCAGCGGGGTGACCGAAGCCAATACTCCCGTCGAAATATCATCGATGGGATCAAGGGTGATATGGCTGCCACCCATTGCTGCAAAGGCCGAAGGTACGTCGTGGGCGGCGCGATAGGGAAGCCCGGAGTGGGAGCCAACAGCCGCAAATACATCGGGATATGTGGCACCCAAGATTACCGCCATGGCACCTCCTGCGGAGAGTCCGGCCACGTAGATGCGCTTCGTATCGACGGCGTACTTGAGGACGATGTCTTGGGTAAGGGCAGCGAGCAGGGCTGGCTCACCACTCGCACGCATTTGATGACTCGGCCTGAACCAATTCCAGCATTTTGAACCGTTTGCTTTCGCGGATTGCGCAGGGTAGACAACCAAGAATCCATGCTGTTCGGCAAGCTCGTTCATACGCGTGCCCTCTGCAAAATCATCAGGCGACTGCGTGCAGCCATGAAGCATCAATAGCAACGGGTAAGTAGATGGCGAGTTCGCTGTGTATTGCACAGGTACGTACAGTTTGTAGCGACACTTGCCGGCAGCATGTGCAAATAAATGCGCCGCGAATGTTCCTGGCAGTGGATCCGACTTAGTCGTGCGGCGGGATCGAGGGGCGGGCTGGCTCCACCATGGCTCTTGCGCAGGTAGCCCATTTGCTTCAGGTGGCGACAAAGGTGACTTTGACGAAAGGCCAGCGGCAACCAGCGCATTATTGATAACCCGGCTGATCTGGACCTGCAGGTCCTCGGCTGCGGCGTGGGCCTTGGGCGGAGTGAGGGCTACACGCGCGCGCGCCACAAGCTTGGTCAATAGGGACAAGCGACTTCCTAATTTGCGGTTGCTGCATTGCAACAAAACCACCCTGTGGCATACGACGTTATCCCCGCATGAAGACTGGCTGGATGCCACGATGCTTGGGGGCAGCGTTCGACGCATTGCGGATATTCGTCCACATGGCGGCGGGCACGGCTCGCCTATGGCTTAGGATGCCCTCGGATCTAGGACTGGACGCACGGCATGAACAGCGGACTGGCGGACTTCATCGAGCATCACGCCGAAACGATCATCGAAGACGCGATTACGTTCGCGAAGACCGTGGAGGTCGGCACGCCGCTGGACAACATTGCACTGCGCGACCACTTACCAGAGATCGTGGAGGCGATCGTGGCGGACTTGCGGACGCCGCAGACACGTGCTGAGGAAATCGCGAAGTCCGAAGGCCGGGCACTGGCGCCCATCGGGCGCCCCCGGTCGTCAGCCGGTACACATGCCCTGCATCGCGCCCACAGCGGTTACAGCATTTCAAATCTCGTGTCGGAGTACCGCGCCCTGCGCGCGTCCGTGTTGCGATTGTGGGCAAATGCGCCTGACCAGAAATCTGCCTCCGCTGACGAGGTCACCAGGTTCAACGAGGCGATCGACGAGGCTATCGCCGAGTCGGTGAGCCACTACGCGGTCGAGGTGGAGCGGTGGCGCAACATTTTCCTGGGCGTGCTAGGCCACGATTTGCGCAGCCCCCTCAGCGCCATCGTGATGACGTCCGAGATGATCGCGCACATGGCGGTCGATGCCCCGATCGCAACCGCTGCGCAACGCCTCATTCGCAGTGGCGTGCGCATGCGCGAATTGCTGGACAAGTTGCTGGTGTACAACCGGGCGCAAATAGGGATGGGCTTCGAAGTGGAGAAGGCGGACGTCGACCTCGCACATGAGTGCCGCGAAGAGATCGAGCTGCTGCGGGCGTCCATGCCTGAAACACGGATCCAGTTCGAGTCCCCTGGATCATTGCGCGGGATGTTCGACGCCGCGCACATACGCGAAGCGCTGGCGAACCTGGTGGTGAATGCACAGAAATACGGCACTCGCGGCGGCGACATTCGCGTCGAGCTCCGCGACGAAGGCTCCGGCGCTGAGCTGACAGTCGGCAATGCCGGCAACCCAATTCCACGCGAAACGCTCGACTTGATGTTTGAACCCCTCCGGCGCGGGGGCGTATCCGGCGGCGAATCGGAGCAGGCCAGCCTGGGTCTGGGACTATTCATCGTGAGTCAGATCGCGCAGGCCCATGCCGGCACCATTCGCGCGGAATCGGGGGAGGGCACGACGACTTTCAAATTGCATCTGCCCCGGATCTGACAAGCGCGGCTTTTTTTGAACGTCCGCTTTTGGCCGTTAGCGGACGCTTCACAGCTGCCTTGCGCTAGCCCAACACTTCGACCAACTCAGCTGCCGGTCGTAGCCGAACGCCGCCGCAGGTCGCCAGGCCAGATCGGGGTGAGGGCTATGGTTGCCTGCGGGGCACATGGCGGAATTGTGCGCGTGCGTGTCGCCGACGCTGCGACCGTTAGGCGGCAGCGACGCGGCCAATGTCCGCTTCCGACCCATAGCAGTCGTTCGAGGCGCGAGCTGGCCCTACCCGCGGGGCCGATTGCATCGGCTAACCAGCGCCCTGATGGTTCACGCTTTTGCAACGGCAAGCTCGGCAAGGTGGGCATGGCTTGAGGAGGCGTGTCGTGGCCGAATACCTGTTCAACGACTCCCACGTCCATCTGACCAACTACGTTCAGGAAGGTCCTGACATCAGGGACTTTCTGTCCATGATGGGAGACACCATCAAGCGGTCGGTGCTATTCGGGCTGCCGTTGCAGCAACACTGGTCGTATGCAGAGATGGGCTACGTGCCGCCGACGTACTACATGCAGTCTGACGCGTCGCTCTACTACTACTCGTTCACCGACGCACACTTGGCGATGCAGTTCCGGTCGCTGGATGCGCAGGCGCAAGCGCGGTTCGATCCGCTCATCTCCGGGTTCAATCCGGCGGACATGTACGCCGCCGACCACGTTCGCCGCGTGCTCAATACGTTTCCCGGCGTGTTCTGCGGGATTGGCGAATTCTCGGTCATCAAGGAGTCTGTATCGGCGAAGATTGCTGGCGAGAAGGCGACGCTCGGCAATCCGGCGCTGGGTCGCCTGTTCGATTTCGCCGCCGACGTCGGGTTGATCGCGCTAATTGACACCGAAATCGAAAGACCGCTCCCAAAAAATGGCCAGCAGCCGATCTTCGCGTTGCAGACGAAGGAACTCTTCATGCGCCATCCGAAGACGACCATCATCTGGGCGCATGTTGGTCTTGGGCGCGTGGTCAACCCCATCGAGCGGCAAGCCGAGATCATCGAGGACGTGCTGGAGAACCATGACCTCGACCATGTGTACCTGGACATCTCTTGGGACAAGGTCGTCAACTATGCCGTGGAGTCGGAGGAAAGCGCGCGACGCGTCGCCGGCGTGATCAACCGCCATCCGCATCGCTTCCTTTTCGGCACCGACTGCGTAGCCCCTACAAGCGTGCAGTCGATGCTGAAGGTGTTCCACCTATACGATCCGGTGTGGCAACTGCTGACACCGGAAGCGAGCCGGATGATCCGGCTGGAGAACCATGAGCGCCTTTTCGACGAGGCCAAAAGGCGCACGAGGGCATGGGAACGCGAGCATGTGCATCGTGCTGGGACCGAGGTTTCGGCTTAACCCGCGGACGCTTGCCGCCTATGCACAGCGGCCTTGAACTAGCCCAACACTTCGACCAGCTCAGCTGCCGGTCGTAGCCGAACGCCGCCGCAGGTCGCCAGGCCAGATCGGGGTGAGGGCTATGGTTGCCTGCGGGGCGCATGGCGGAATTGTGCGCGTGCGTGTCGCCGACGCTGCGACCGTTAGGCGGCAGCGACGCGGCCAATGTCCGCTTCCGACCCATAGCGGCCGTCCGACATGCCCCGCCGTAGCCCGAACTCAACGCGGCCCTATTAAGTCCGGGTCGGAGTCCGGCGGAATTGGACAAGGCAGCGCATCGTCGCAGCCAGTAACGCGGTCAGTCATTTCCTGCTGGTAATCTCGGCTAGCTCAAATCCACGTGCGGCGAGCACTTTCGCAGCCTCCTTGTCGGAGGCCACGCGATGCTGCAGGGAGCGGCAACGCTCCACACCCGCAGGCGTCAAGCTCAGATCCCCGTTCTCCCTATCGACCAGACCACCTTCCACAAGGCGATCCAGCAGGCCGTTGGCTCGTACGTCCAACGGACGGTGCTGATCGATACGCAAAAGGCATTCAAGGAGATCCAGGTCCTGCGAGTCGATGTTGTGGATCGACCTGGAAAAGCGGTCGCGCTCTGTCATCGCAGCTCTCCGGCAGGGACCCAAATGTAGCCCAGCCGTGTCGCCGGGGCCATTGGGGGGGCAGCCCGCAGCGGTGAAGCTAGCAGCGCCTCACGGGTCCGCTTCTGGCCGTTAGCGGACGCTTCACAGCTGCCTTGCGCTAGCCCAACACTTCGACCAGCTCAGCTGCCGGTCGTGGCCGAACGCCGCCGCAGGTCGCCAGGCCAGATCGGGGTGAGGGCTATGGTTGCCTGCGGGGCGCATGGCGGAATTGTGCGTGTGCGTGTGCGTGTCGCCGACGCTGCGACCGTTAGGCGGTAGCAGCTAGACGAAGCGGATCGATGGCTGCTTCCGACCCAAAGCAGTCAGTCAACGTCTGAGCCGGTATGCTCGGTTGGGGCATTGCGAATGTGGAGGCTCCGTGCAAACGCATTGGTTCTACACCGTTTGGCCGTTCATTGGGGTAGGCGGTGCGATCGTGATGGTCGCCATCCTGCTAACGACCGACACCTTCCGTGGCGACACCACGGTATCGCGGTGGCGTGATTCGGCTTGGCTGGCGTGGCTCGCCGTGCCGCTCTATTGGATACATCAGTTCGAGGAATACAGCCTGCCGGTGCTGGGCTTCGACTACTCGATTCAGGAAATGATTTGCCAGAAGATCGGTTTTCCGCCGTATCCAGCCTGTCCGATTCCGCTGGCTTTCTACCCGGTGGTGAACATCGCGCTCATGTGGTTCGGGGCGCCGCTGGCTGCGTATCTCTTCAGGCGCAACGTCCTAATCGGCTTCAGTTTCTGGGGATTGCTGTTCGCCAACGGGCTTGTGCACACCGCCGGCGGAATCGCGGCGGGCGCCTACAACACTGGTCTGTGGAGCGCCGCGTTCTTGTTCGTTCCGTTGTCCATTTGGGTCATTTACGCGTCCGCGATTCGCGGGCCGTATAGCGGCAAGGTTGTAGGCGTGGCGTACGCCGCCGGGGCTGTCACGCATGCCTTGCTGTTTTCGGGCTACGCGCTCTACAAGGCCGGTGTATTCGGTAACGCGGGCCTCTTGTTCTTTGCCGCCGTGATCGGTTTCGCGCCAATCATCTTGGCGGCGATTGCAAGCCGGTTCTTCAAGCCCGAATTGCTGCGGCCACTTCCCATGCAGTAGACGCCTATGTCCGCTTCTGGCCGATAGCGGACATCGCGCATAGGTGAGCCAGCGTAACCAATGTAGGCGTCGGTACCACTCCCGCACTAAGCCTAGGGCCGCTCCGGCAGGCTGTGTCGAGCCTTAACGAGTCGTGCCGACTAGAACGAGCGCGGATTCTTGCGGAAGTGCGGCCTTGCTCCGATTAGGCGACCTTTGGTTCTGCTTGAAAACTGCAGGGTCTGTGTCCGTGGAAGCTTGCGATGGGTCACTGACCGGCCGCACATGCTCTACCTGAAACAGACCTTTGGCGCCTTCTAACTCCACCAGCGCCAGCCCTCCCCATACGAAGGCGGCCCCTGCGGTCCGTACGCTCAGTCGCTCACCCGACTTGTGGACGATCTCAGCGGCCGAGCCTTTCGGGCAGCGCTGATTGAAGAGAATGGCTGCGTCCAGGCAGTTCATGGCATCTACTGGCTTTAATTAGTAATAATACTAATAGCAGCTTGCCACTGACGGCAAGCGGCCGTTGCGGCTGCGCCGGTCTTAGGGATTGAGATGGTCCGCGGATAGAACGTCTACGCCATTCAGCAGGATCCACAATGTCGGCCCTTAGCCTTTTCGCTCCGCCATCGCTGCCTGGTCCATCTGTCGACGGCGGCTTGCTCGCCACGCGATTGGCTGGCAAGCACGCCTCGCTGATCACCGGCCACTTCGTACTGCCGGGTAGGGAAGGGCGCTACGCCGACGTACCTGCAGAACTGCCTGAGCGTCTGGCCGCTGCCCTGCGCGTCCGCGGCGTGACGCAGCTCTACGCCCACCAAGCCGAGGCCTGGGGCGCGGTACAGCGCGGCGGCCATGTGGTGGTGGCGACACCGACGGCCTCGGGAAAATCGCTGTGCTATACGCTGCCGGTCGTTGCGGGGGCGATGACGCGGCAGGCAAAGGCGTTGTACCTGTTCCCAACTAAGGCGCTGGCTCAGGATCAGGTCGCGGAGCTGCTCGAGCTCAACAGGGCCGGCGATCTCGGGTTGCGGCCCGCGACGTTCGACGGCGATACGCCGGGCGACCAGCGTCAGGCGATCCGGCTCAACGGCGACATCGTGGTGAGTAATCCGGACATGCTCCACCAGGGCATCCTGCCTCACCACACCAAGTGGGCGCAGTTCTTCGAAGGGCTGCAATACGTCGTCATCGACGAGATCCACAGCTACCGCGGCGTGTTCGGCTCGCACCTAGCCAATGTGCTGCGGCGGCTGAAGCGGGTGTGCGCGTTCTACGGCGCGTCGCCGCAGTTCATCCTGTGCTCGGCCACCATCGGCAATCCCAAGGACCACGCTGAGGCGCTGCTAGAGGCCGACGTGCACGCGATCACTGACTCGGGCGCGCCCAGCGGCGACAAGCACGTACTGCTGTGGAATCCGCCGGTGGTGAATCCCGACCTCGGGCTGCGAGCGTCGGCGCGCTCGCAGTCCAACCGGATCGCGCGCACCGCGATCAAGGCGGGGCTGAAGACGCTGGTGTTCGCGCAGTCGCGGACGATGGTCGAGGTGCTGACCAAGTACCTCAAGGACGTCTTCGACAGCGACCCGCGCAAGCCGGCTCGGATCCGCGCCTATCGCGGTGGCTACCTGCCGACCGAGCGGCGCGAAGCCGAGCGCGCGATGCGCGCTGGCAGCATCGACGGCATCGTCTCGACCTCGGCGCTGGAGTTGGGCGTCGACATCGGAAGCCTCGATGTCGTGGTGCTCAACGGCTATCCGGGTTCGGTCGCGGCGACGTGGCAGCGTTTCGGCCGAGCCGGGCGGCGGCAACAGGCGTCGGTGGGCGTGCTGGTCGCCAGTTCCGATCCACTCGACCAATACGTGGTGCGGCATCCGGAGTTCTTCTCCGCGGCGACGCCGGAGCACGCACGCATCGCGCCCGACCAGCCGGTGATTCTGCTCGACCACATCCGCTGCGCGGCGTTCGAGCTGCCGTTCCTCAAAGGTGAACGCTTCGGCACGGTCGATCCGGAGGTGTACCTGCAACTGCTGGCCGAGGATGGCGTGGTGCACGCCGAAGGCGAGCGCTGGGAATGGATCGCCGACAGCTATCCGGCCAACGCGGTTAGCCTGCGCTCGGTGGCGGACGGCAACTTTGTCGTGGTCGACCGCACCGACGGGCGCCAAGTGATCATCGCCGAGGTGGATTTCTCCTCCGCACCGTTGATGCTGTACGAGGGCGCGATCCACATGGTGCAGTCCACGCCGTACCAGGTGGAGCGCCTGGACTGGGAAGGGCGCAAGGCATATGTCACGCGCACGCACGTCGACTACTACACCGACGCGATTGACTACACCAAGCTCAAGGTGCTGGAGCGCTTCGACGGGGCCGTCGCCGGCGCCGGTACCTGTCACCACGGCGAAGTGCACGTGGTGCGGCGCGTGGCCGGCTACAAGAAGATCCGCTACTACACCCACGAGAACATCGGCTACGGGCCGGTGAATTTGCCCGATCAGGAGATGCACACAACGTCGTTGTGGTGGCAGTTGCCGCAGCATGAGCTGGATGCACGCTTCGCCTCGCGCCAGGACGCGCTCGATGGCTTCCTCGGCGCGGGCTACGCGCTGCACGTGGTGGCAAAGGTGGCGGTGATGGCCGATGCCGCCGACCTGCAGAAGGCGGTGGGCGGCGGCGATGGCGCATGGTTCGCGACCGCGGACGGACGCGGGCGTGGGCAGTTGCGCGCAACCGACGGGAGTGCGGTCGACGTGGCGATGCACGACCGTTTCGTGCCGACGGTGTACCTCTATGACAACTATCCCGGCGGGGTGGGGCAGAGCGAGCCGTTATGGCGACGCCAGCGCGAACTGGTGGTACGGGCGCGCGAACTGGTGGAACGCTGCGATTGCAAATCCGGATGTCCGGCCTGCGTGGGGCCGGTGCTGGCTGTGCACGAGGACGCGGCGACTTCGCCCAAGGGACTGGCGCTTAGCGTGCTATCGGCACTGGAGGCGGCATGAGCCTCACCCTGGCCAAGCTGCAGCAGTTGAAGCGGCAGGCGGGCGGCTCGGCGCCTGCAACAGTGCCACCGCCGCCGTCTTCTTCTACCTCGATCGATGCGCTGCGGCAGTTGCTGCGCGTACGTGCGCCGGCGGTCACTCGTGTGACCTCTCACGACCGCGCCTTACCAGGCAGCGAAATCGCGCCTGGCCTGTTCCTTCGCGAGGAACGCATATGCGACGACGCCGTGCCGGATCAATTCTGTGGCGCGTTCGATCGCAAGGAAGCGCTGCCTACGGCGAACCTGCTTTGTTTCGATACCGAGACCACGGGCCTCGCTGGCGGAACCGGCACTCGCGCCTTCATGATTGGCGCGGCCGACTGGTTCGAGGGCGGGCTGCGAATCCGCCAGCTAACCATCGCCAACATGGCGGCGGAAGCGTCGATGCTAGACGCCTTCCGCACTTGGCTGGCGCCAGGCACCATCCTCGTCAGCTACAACGGCAAGTGCTACGACGCGCCGCTGCTGGCGACCCGCTACCGCCTCGCACGGCGAGCCAATCCGCTAGCGGGCCTGCTGCACGTCGACCTGCTATATCCCGCGCGCCGGCGCTGGCGGGGCGTGTACGAGAACTGCCGGCTGGCGACAATCGAGCGTCAGGTCCTGCGCGTGCTGCGCGAGGACGACCTGCCCGGTTCCGAGGCGCCCGCGGCATGGCTGTCGTACTTGCGCGGCAGCAGCGCGCACACCCTGCGGCGCGTGCTCGCACATAACCACCAGGATGTGGTGTCGTTGGCGCGATTGCTGCGGCACCTGAGCGCGATGGGCGAAGCCGACACGGCGGCCAGCGTCACGCCCGGCGCGGCCGTCCTCGCTACCATGGCCTGAACGTCGCCGACCGGAGGACGAAACATGTGCTACTCAGCCGAGATCGAAGCGGATTACCACAAGTACGTGCGCCACTTCGGTGCCGATATCGGCATCCGCGAATTCGTGCGCCTGTACTGGGACCGCCGGGAAGGCGCGAAGGTGAAGATTCCCAAGGCTATGGACTCTACGTTCGCCAATCCCGATACGGGGGAGGAACGGCAGATCCTGGAGATGGTGCACGGCTACAACGCCGAACAGGCGGGCAAGCTGGAGCAGGAGCTGTTCAAGCAGAAGAAGCGCCTTGCCGACGCCGAACGCACCCTTCAGACCAAGACCACCAAGGCCGCCACCGAAAGCAAGCGCATTGCCGCCGACAAGATCGAATGGGCGATGGGGAAGCTGAATGATCTACGCCGCACGGAGCTGGTGGGTGAGGATTCGCGCATCTTTCCCGGCTGGTACGCGCCGGTGATGGTCATGGAGCACGGCAAGCGCGTGGTTAAGCCGATGCGCTACCAGTGCCGGCCCGCGGGCAAGCCAGCGCTCAACGACGTGAAGTTCCCGGGAACCTACAACGCGCGCCGTGACAGCCTGGGCAGCTACTGGAAGGACCTATTCGGTCACCACCACGGGGTCGTGGTCGCCAATGCGTTCTACGAGAATGTGAGCCGCCGCGCTATGGAACGCCGCGAGTCGGTGCTGGGCGAGAAGGAGGAGAACGTCATCCTCGAATTTCGGCCCAATACGCACAAGCCGATGCTGGTGGCGTGCCTGTGGTCGCACTGGCAGGGTGCGGGCGAGCCCGACCTGCTGTCGTTCGCCGTGATCACCGACGACCCACCGCCCGAAGTGGCGGCGGCCGGCCATGATCGCTGCATCAGTCCGATCAAGTCCGAGCATGTCGACACCTGGCTCAATCCGGATCCGCGCAACTTGGCCCAGCTCTACACAATTCTCGACGACCGTGAGCGGCCGTACTTCGAACATCGGCTGGCTGCCTGACAAGGTTCCCCGCTGAGAGCTTTTGTGAGTGGGAACTTCGTAGGGGATGCTTCCGGACGGTTTCGCTTTGCCCCGAGAAAATTGGCCTCGAAAGCGTTTTTTAGGCGAAGGAGTGCTCCGCCATTGGGATCAGCGTGCTTATCGACTTCCCTCTGGCCGATGCTTTTGCAGCCACTCCTGAGCGCGAACGCTACCGTTTACCCAATTGCGGTCACCAATCTCCGTCACGAGGTAATTGTCGCCATTGAGCAGGCCAAAACCCATCTGGTTGGCCTCAGTGCCCGACGTGAAGATGTAGGCGACTACGAAGGGAATGTCAGGCTTCGCTCCGGCCTGCATAAACACCATCTGATAGTCACCATCGGAGTGGTGGGCGACGGCCTTGGCGATCGAGGAGTGCTCCGCCTGTGTGCGTGGTACCCAGAAGATCGCCAGGTACTTTCGGGTTTCGCGCATGAGGGCCCCTGATTCGTTGGTGCGGGATTGGCGCGCCTATTGACCACCCTATTTGGCCCCAGATCAAGGGGTGCCCCAGCGACCAGTTCCAGTCTTCGGTTCTGGCTGCGCGTCCATGCGAGGCACCCGGGCGGGAATCGCTGTGGGAGCAGTGGCCTCAAGCGGGGAGTCGCGGCGAAGCCTGCCAGCACAACCCTGGCGACAAAGCGGGAGTTGGTTTGGGAGGGAGGCGTTTCATGGCCGGGCCCTCGACTTCGGCGAATGCCGACAGGGATTCTTCCTGGGATGGGACGTGGTCGAAAACCTGCCTAGCAACTGCCTAGCGAGGACTGCGCCAGCGGAACCGCGGGACGGTTCTACGCAAGGGCCTTGGCCGAGCGAGCTGCACGAACCCTTGGGAGGTTCATCGTTACGAGCGCCTTTCCCTCTCGGGACCTGGGGCCGGTGGAACACCCCCCGTGCCACTTGCAACGTCCACCCTTGAGCCGGCCCTTGGCCTGGCAAGGGGTACCTTTCCGTGTCTGAGCTCCACATTTATTGATGGTCACGGGTTCACCAAAGTCATTCGCGCGCGCCTGCGCGCGAGGAGTTCTATGTGACAACACTGGCTGAAAGAGCAACAGCCGCTGGTAGATCTAAGAAGGCGTACGCCTGTGGTCTAACCGACCCCGCTCAATTGCCCTGGCAAGTACCTACTTGGACCAGTCGAATCAGCAGCGTCGGCTAAGGTGCGGTGGTTAGTACTCGAGTGGTCTAGGTTGGTACCTATATGGACTACAGGTTTTGTTTTTTTCCACAAGTTCAGGGGCGCGTGGGTGGGCGCCACATCGAGTTTTCCATTGCACTCATCGATGGCCCACCAAGTCATGGCATAAAGCGAGCAGCGGTTCTTACCGCCTTGTCGGCTGACAAGCGCGAAGCCGGTTTCGGTGAGTTCCTTCTTGGCGCGATTCAACGTGCCTGGGCTGTTCCAGCCTCTCTCGGACAGAGGTTTCCAGGCGGCGCTGAAATCGCCGTTGTTGTTGCCACGAAACTGACGAGACAGCTCCATCAGGAGTTTCGTCGCTTGCGGGCTGAGGTCTCCAAACTCAGAAGAGTCCAGGACTTCTCGCGGGATGGCGATAAAGGGGAGCGACGTTCGTCCCTTGAATTTGCGCCGCTTTCTTTCCGGTATCCGCTTGCCGGGGGCGGGTGCCAGCGCTCCCATCGTTAGCCACCTCGACGACTGGCGGCAAGCTGCTGCTCCAACCACCAATCGATCTCAGCAGCCACCCAGCCGACTGCCCGAGGGCCCAGATTGATCGGCTTCGGGAACGCGCCCTGGGCTACCTTGAGGTAGATCGTGCTGCGGGAGAGTCCCGTTCGGGCCTCGACCTCCGGGCGGCGAAGGATCGAAATACTAGACGGAACTTGCGGGGGCTTGTTGGCCATGTTGAGCGCTCCTTGGTGCGCTTGGGAACATGGCTACCTCATTGTGTGTCGAGAAAAATTCTTAGCAACGCTAGTGATTTTCTCTGCGCCGGCGTTATCTGCCTTTCCTCGGGCGCTTGGCCGATGCCTTCAGTTTCTTGCGAAGCTCCTCGTACTTTTCGGCCGCGGGACGGAGTTGCTCGGCTTCGGCACTTGCCGCTGCCAGTTCTCGTTCCAACCGGCCGATGGCCTTGAAGAAGGTCATAAACGCTTCCCGGCGCAGATCAATGTCACCCGGAATGACGTCGGGGGTTGGCGTATCCCTGACAGCCAAGCCAGCCTCTAGGTCGACGTCTTGCCTGACAGGGATGGCCCCCAATGCTTTCGGCCACTTCTTTCGTGCCCACGGGATAATTTGAGCCGTTGAGAACACGCCTGCGTCCAATTGCTGTAGCTGGCCATGCTCGACGGCGTATTCCAGTCGTTTCCGCACCTTGTCGACCGCGTTCCGCATGGACTCGCCCGGCTCTTTAACCAGCGGAGCTAAGAGTCTCGCCAGTTCCGCCAGGGAATAACTCTCGGCTGGGAGGATTGATCTGGCTCTGTCAGTCATCTGTCAGCTACGCCCAAGATGGTCGTTTAGCGGGAACGTCGGGAAGCGCGGATCGGAGAGAGTGACGCATTCGCCGAGCGAGGGCTGGCGCAATAGCGGGCCCAGTCACGCATCAGCAGCGCACGTTTTGCGAATAGGTCCGTCCGGCGATAGGCAGCCTCGGTCTTGTCCTGCAGTGAATGGGCCAGGGCCTGTTCCGCCACCTCCCTCGGGTAGGCAGTCATGTCGGCGGCCCAATCTCGGAAGGTGGATCGGAAACCGTGAACCGTCAGCCCAGGCCGCAGAGTCTTGAGCACTTTCAGTAGTGCCGCTGTGGTCATTCCCTTATCCAAGCGCCCGGGAAACACCAATTCGGCCGCGTGCGGCACCGCCTCCAGTAGCTTGACGACCTGAGGCGACAGTGGGATGCGATGCGCCTTCCCAGCTTTCATGCGTTCGCCCGGGATTGTCCAAGTCAGGTTGTCCATATCGAACTCTTCCCACCGGGCGCCGACGACTTCGCCGGGGCGAGTGGCCGTGAGGATCTGGAGTTGGAGGGCGATGGGGGCCATACCAGCCTCCTCCTGCAGCATCTGGAAGAAGTCCGGTGTGTCGGCATAGGGGAGGGCCGCACGGGGCTGGTGGGGTTTCAGCTTGCTGGGAGTGGGCAACAGGTGGTCGAGGTGGCCGCGCCAGCGCGCGGGATTGTCACCGCGGCGGTATTGGCGCGCGGCGGCCCAGTCCAGAACCGCCTCGATCCGCTGACGGAGCCGGGTGGCCGTCTCGGTCTTGCTGGCCCAGATAGGCTCAAGCGCCTGGAGAACGTCGGCGTCGTCGATCTCGGCAACGGGGCGAGGGAGCAGGGCGGCTGCGTAGGTGTCCAGGGTGGCCCGCCATTGGCCTGCGTGTTTCGCGTTTCGCCAAGCGGCCCGATGCGTCTCGATGTAGCGATCGGTGCACTGCCCGAAGGTGACAGCCTGGAGTCGCTGGCGCGCCGTTTCCAGTCGCTGCGCTCGGCGAGTGTCGATTGGGTCGACACCGGACCGGAGTTCTCCTCGTGCAAGTCGCGCTGCTGCACGGGCCTGTTCGAGCGTTACGTCACGGGCGGGGCCCAGGCCACGATCGCGTAGCTTTCCCGTTACGCGGTCACGGTAACGAAACACCCACGAGCGATTGCCTGCCCGCGAGACGTAGAAGTAGAGCCCATCTCCGTCGCTGTAGCGCCCGGGTTCTTTCAGGGCCTTGATCCGCAAGTTCGAGAGCTTGTTGACTGACCGGGCCATGGAATCTGTACCCAACATAGTTCCCTACATTGAGCATCGGATTCTGTCGGTAGTCAATGGATGTCATCGGACGATCCTGCGAGATAATGGCTAAAAGTAAGCCTGTTTTATAGGATCTTCAGGAACGTATCGGATCTCGCTGGAATTGGGTTTGGCGGACACCGCTTCCGCCAATCTCACGCGCGCATCGTGCCGGTTTCGATGAAACGCTGGTGCCATGACAACGCCTCGCCGAGCAGGTGCGGCGTGTGCTTGCCGAAACTGTCGCGCGACGCACGATCGAAATAATCCTGCAGCGCGTCCCGGTAATCCGGGTGTGCGCAATGGGAGATGACCGTCCGCGCGCGTTGCTTGGGTGACAACCCTCGCAGGTCCGCGAGCCCCTGGTCCGTCACCACGACCATGACATCGTGCTCGGTGTGGTCGACATGGCTGACCATCGGCACGATGGTGGAGATTGCACCGCGTTTCGCGGTGCTCGGCGCCATGAACACCGACAGGTATGCGTTCCGCGCGAAATCACCGCTGCCGCCGATGCCGTTCATGACGCGGCTGCCGCACACGTGCGTCGAATTGACGTTGCCGTACAGGTCGGCCTCGATCATGCCGTTCATCGCAATGCACCCCAGGCGACGGATCAGTTCCGGATGGTTGGAGATTTCCTGTGGCCGGAGCACGATGCGCTCGCGGTAACGATCGACGTTGGAGACGAACGCCTCTATTGCCATCGGGCTGAGGGAGAATGCGGTCGCCGACGCCATGCGCAGCACGTCGCGTTCGATCAGGTCGAGCATCGCGTCCTGGATGACCTCCGTGTAGGCGGCGAGATCGTGGAAGCCAGACTCGGCCAGCCCGGCCAGCACCGCGTTCGCGATGTTGCCGACGCCCGACTGCAACGGAAGCAACGAAGGCGTCAGCCGTCCGCGTCGGATCTCATGGCGGAAGAACTCCAGCAGGTGCTCCGCGATCCGTTTCGATGCCGCATCAGGAGGGTCGAAGGGCGTGTTGCGGTCCGGCGCATCGGTCTCGACGACGGCGACGACCTTGTCGGGATCGCAATGCAGCCACGGCTCGCCGATGCGGCTGTCGGGACGAAGGAGCGGGATCGGCTTGCGGTTCGGCGGTAATGCCGTGCCGTAATAGATGTCGTGCATCCCGCGCAACGCAGCGGGCTGCCAATGATTGACTTCCAGGATCACGCGCCCGGCCTGTTCGAGCCACGTCTTGTTGTTGCCGACCGAGGACGAGGGAACGAGATGGCCGTCCTCGTCGATCGCGGTGACTTCGACGACGGCTACGTCGATCGGACCGAAGTAGCCGAACCACGTGTATTGGGCGACATGGCTCAAGTGGAGGTCGATGTACTCCAGTTCGCCCGCATTGATGCGATCGCGCAACACGGGGTCCGACTGGTACGGCAGGCGCAGCTCGATGCCTTCCGCGCGCGCGAGCGCGCCGTCGAGTTCCGGTGCGGTCGACGCGCCGGTGAGCACCTTGATGCGGAATTCCTCGCCGCGATCGTGGGCCGCATGCACGCGGGAGGCCAATGCACCCGGCACGGCCTTCGGATAGCCCGCCCCGGTGAATCCGCTCATCGCCACGTTCATGCCATGGCCGATCAGCGCTGCCGCCGCGTCCGCATCCATGCGCTTTGCGCGCAGTCGCGGGTCCTGGATTCGATCGGCCATCGGAAGTCCTCCTAGTACCGGTGCTCCCGCGCCGCCAGTTCTTCGCGGCACGCCATGCTGAATTCACGCAGTGGAATCATCGCAACAGGAACCATGATCTGAGCTCCTGGATGGGACACAGAGCGACGCTCAACTCTCGATGAACGCAAGAAAATCTGCGTTGATCACGTCGGTACTGCATTGGTGGCAGGAGAAAGGCTGGGACCTCTGAGGACGGCCTGGAATCCTACAAACGGGTGCAACGTCCGCTACGAAGATGTGTCGCTCAGGCGCACCGGGCCTCGAGTGCTGCCGCCAAGCAGCGCGTGCCACGATTGTGCCGGCGATGCGGTGACGCATCCGTGAGTCGAATCTCACCGCTCCGCCAAATTATTGAGTCAGTCACTTGCGCGCCGCCCTGTCGGCTGCATCATGCGCAGCCGGGCAGGGCGGGTGAAACTCAGGCCTTGGCTGTGTCGCGCGAACGGTCGACCAGCAGGAGCATGCCGCCGAAGATCGCCAGGTTCTTCAGGAACTGGGTGAGCTGGTCCTGGAAGCTGGCGGCATCCGCGCTCCAGAACGCATGAAACACCAGGGTGACGGGAACCAGGAACAGGGCGAGCACCAGGGCGGCCAGGCGAGTGTGGCGTCCCATGATCAGCAGCAGGCCGGCGCCGACTTCAATGGCGATGGTCAGCACGAGCAGCGGCTTTGCGAAGGGCAGGCCAGAACTGGCCATCCAGCCGGCCACGCCGGCGAAGCTGAAGATCTTGCTCAGGCCCAGGATGAAAAAGATGGCGCCAAGCGAGACGCGCGCCACCGGGTAACGGATCTTGTCGAGGATGTTCATTGGTGTCTCCGGAATAGTCAGGGAAGATCGAAAAGGAGGACTTCGGCGTCCGAGCCCTGATCGAGGGTGATGCGTTGCTCCTGCTCGATCTTCAGGGCGTCACCGGCACGCAGTTCCACGCCGTTGACCTTGAGGGTGCCGCGGGCCACGTGGACATAGCCTCGGCGGTTCGGTGCGAGTGTGTGTTCGACGTGCTCATCGCCATCGAGCAGCGTCGCGAACAGGAACGCGTCCTGGTTCATCCGCAACGACCCGTCGCGACCATCCGGGGAAACGACCAGCCGCAGTTGCCCGCGCTTGGAAGACGGGTCGAAATGTTTTTCTTCGTACCCCGATTGGAGGCCGCCCTTTTCCGGCATCACCCAGATCTGCAGGAAATGCACGCGCTCGGTCGGCGAGTGGTTGAACTCGCTGTGGCGCACGCCAGTCCCGGCACTCATCCGCTGGACATCGCCGTAACGCAGTACCGAACCGTTTCCCATGCTGTCGCGGTGTTCCAGGGCTCCGTCCAGCACGTAGGAAATGATCTCCATGTCCTGGTGGCCGTGCGTGCCGAAGCCTTGTCCGCCCTGGACTTTGTCCTCGTTGATCACGCGCAGGGGCCCAAAGCCCATGTGGCGGGGATCGCGATACTCGGCGAACGAAAACGTGTGCCTGGAGCTCAGCCAGCCGTGCTCGGCGCGGCCGCGCTCTTCGCTCTTACGGACCTGCATCATGTTGTGCTCCAATCGCTATGTGCGAATAATTCGAAAGTTCGCCGAATGGCTTGATATCGGCTTGGTGCACAGTATGTGGACGGCATTTGCGAATGAAAAGCGAGTAGATTGCCGTCCTATGATCGAGAAAATCGAATGCTTAGATTGAGCCTGGACGCCCTGGAGATCCTCGATGCCATCGACCGGCGCGGTTCTTTTGCCGCGGCGGCCAAGGAGCTTCACAAGGTCCCCTCGACGATTTCCTACACGGTTGCCAAGCTGGAAGACGACCTGGGCGTCCAGGTTTTCGAGCGGCTGGGCCCGCGTGTCGCGCTGACGACGGCAGGGCAGGAACTCCTCAAGGAAGGGCGCTATCTCCTCAAGGCCGCGCGGGACCTGGAGCTGCGCGTGCGCCGCGTGGCTTCGGGCTGGGAGACCGAGTTCTCGATCGGCATGGACTCGGTGTTCTCGCCTCTGGCACTGGAGGCGGACATCCGGGATTTCTATGCCGTCGCCGACAGCACGCGCCTGCGCATAGCGCTCGACCAACTGACAGGGACATGGGAAGCGCTCATGGAGCGTCGCGTCGACCTGCTGATCGGCGCCACGGGCGATGGCCCGTCCGGTGGTGGCTATGTTTCGGAGGTGATGGGAACGATCGAATTCGTGTTTGCCGTCGCACCGTCACATCCGCTTGCGGATCGCGATCGGCCGTTGGGCAAGGCGGAGCTGCATGAGCACCGGGCTATTGCTGTGGCCGATTCCGCACGCAAGCTGTTGCCGCGAACCGTCGGCCTGCTGTTTGGACAGGACACGCTGACCGTGCCCGACATGCGCACCAAGCTCGCCTTGCAGATATCGGGATTGGGCTTCGGATTCTTGCCCGAACCAGTGGCGCGTGGCGCCATCCGTGCCGGATTGCTGGTCGAGAAGCAGGTGGAGGAGCCGCGCGCCGCCGAGACGGTCCGTCTGGCTTGGCGCAGTGGCGAAGAGGGCGCGGCTCTTGCGTGGTGGATAGATCGCATGAGCGGGCAGGGCACGCTTGGTCGACTGATTGAGTCGCTGCAATGACAAGGTTTCCTGCACGGATCCAGTAGCGGCCAACCTGGCAGGGAGTGCTGCAGTTACGGCAGCATGGCGATTCAGGATCGAAGTTCCTGATTGCGCAGAGTCATTTGAAAGACGTCTGCTGAAAGACGTCTGTCGTAATTGAACGGCATGCTCCTGCAAGTCGTCTCTCGAGCCGCTTCGATGCCGTACGTGGTTGATCTGTTGCCCGGCCCACGTGTCATTCGCGTGGTCTTCGACGGGGAGGTTTCGCTTCAGGACAGGAGCGGCGCTCTTGCGAATCTGATCGAACTCCAGACTGAGTCATCGTTCCGGAACGTGCTCGTGGATCTGACGAAGGCTTCCTTGATCGATGCCTCGAATTCGGAGACGCTCGAGTACGCCGTGCGCCTGGCCCGCGAGCCTATCGTGCGGCACGTGCATATCGCCTATGTCGGCGACCCCGCGCTCGGAACGAGTGTGGAATGCGTGGCGGCAATTCGAGGCTACTTCTATCGGCGATTTCGCTCGCAGGCCTCGGCGCTGCTCTGGTTCAGCGCTGATCGTTCGAGACGCGCGGCCTGACTTCCACAAGGCCGGTGCGCTCCGTTGATGCTCTGGCGAGCACTCATGCCTCCACGATGGCGGTGGCGCCAAGGCCGCCTGCGGCACAAACAGAGACAAGAGCCCGCGCCGGCTTTCCGGTCTGGATGCGATGCAGCATCAGCTGTTTGGCCACGCTGCCCAGGATTCGGGCACCGGTCGCCGCAAAGGGGTGCCCAAGCCCTACCGAGCCTCCCCGCACGTTGAGCTTGCTCCGATCGATGCTGCCAAGCGCGTGCGGCAGTCCGAGTCGTTCGCGGCAGTAATCCGGGTCTTCCCATGCCTTCATCGTGCACAGCACCTGGCCTGCGAAGGCCTCATGGATTTCGTAGTAGTCGAAGTCCTGCAGGCTCAGTCCATTGCGCTTGAGCAAGCGCGGCACGGCATAAGCCGGTGCCATCAGAAGTCCTTCCGCGTGCGGACCGGCGTAGTCAACGGCTGCGGTTTCCGCATCGACCACCCACGCCTGCGGGCGTATGCCATGCAGATCGGCCCATTCGGCTGAGGCGAGAAGGATCGCAGCGGCGCCATCGGTAAGCGGTGTGGAATTTCCCGCTGTGAGGCTGCCATGGCCGCTGGTCTTGTCGTAGGCCGGCTTGAGCCTGGAGAGCTTTTCCATCGAAGTGTCGACACGCAGGTTGTTGTCGCGCTGCAGGCCCTGAAACGGAACCACCAGGTCGTCGTAGAAACCTTCTTCATAGGCGGCGATGCCGTTGCGGTGACTGGCCAGCGCCAGTTCGTCCTGTGCTTCCCGGGTGATGCCCCACTGCTTGACCATCAACTCGCAGTGCTCGCCCATTGACAGGCCAGTACGGCGCTCATTCACGTTAGGCACGGACGGCCGGAACATCGAAGGCCGAAAGCCAGCGAGAACGCGCAGGCGCTCGCTAGTTGTCTTCGCACGATTCAGGGCGAGGACCAGTTGGCGATAGCTTTCGCTGAGTGCCACAGGCGCATCGGAGGACGAGTCGACGCCACCTGCGATACCGACTTCGATTTGTCCCATGCCGATCTTGTTGCCGACCAGGATGGCCGTCTCGATCGATGTCGCGCAGGCTTGCTGCACGTCATAGGCGGGGGTCTGGGGTGCCAGTTGGCTGGCCAGGACGGCTTCACGCGTCAGATTGAAATCGCGCGTGTGCTTGAGGACGGCGCCGGCTGCGACTTCGCCAAGCCGTTGGTCCTGCAGGTTGAAGCGCTCCACGACGGCGTCGATGGTGGCCGTCAGCATCTCCAGGTTGGACGCATGCGTATATGCGGTGTTCTGGCGGGCGAAGGGAATGCGCTGGCCACCGAGGATGGCTATGGGGCGACGTGAGTTCATTGGCAGGCACTAATCGAAGTGGCAGGGACCGGCGGGGTTGAGTCACCGCGTGATCATGGATGCTTGCCGAACCGTGCCTTCAAGGCAGCGGCGATGGCCTTCTCCTTGCCGTTGCGGGCAAGGTCCGTGATGTCTTGTCCATCCTTCAACGGGTGCTTGCTGAGGTACTGGTTCAAGGCGTCGGCAGCGGCCTTCTCGCCGCCGGCATTCTTGAGCTGTTCCTTCACGGCGTCGGCAACGGCCTTTTCGCCGCCGGCATTATTGAGCTGTTCTTTCAACGCATCGGCGATGGCCTTCTCGTTGCCGCCGCGCGTAAGGGCGGCGATCTCGGGCCGGCTTTCCAGCAGCTTCTGGACGTCCTTCAAG
>NZ_BAAGXO010000001.1:0-865349 GCF_054779795.1 Lysobacter rhizosphaerae | reverse complement strand
GGTTGCCACGCGCTTCACATCCGTCGGCGTCAGCGCCACTCGCCGCTCGCCGGGCGCGGTTTCCCTGACCACGCCAACCATTGTTGGCGCGGTCGTCTCTGCAATGGCCACGCTATTCATTTCCATGCTCCGAAGCGGCCGCATTGCACGCGTTGCAGCCGCTGAGCAACCACGGCAATCGTTCTCATCCGATGGCCTCGACGATACGGACATCACGTGTGGCCGCGCCTACCAGATGATGCAGCGTTGCCTGATAGTCCTGACCCTCATAGGCCGAGATGGCCGCCTGCAGGCTATCGAACTCGACCACCACGATGCGCGAAGCCAATCCCTGCTCGTACGTTCGCGCCGGCTCGCCGCCCACGACGACCCTGCCGCCGTGCGAAATGATGGCCTCGGTAGCAGGCGCGACATAGCGTTCGACCGCCACCGGATCCGAGATGACGCCCCAAGCAATGACCCAATAACCTTTGTTCACGGGAACCTCCTGTGCGGTGTGCTTACCGCCTGATGGATTGCGAAACGTCGGGCCGGGATCCGGCCCGACATGGGTGGATGTCAGTGGCCGGCGCTGGAGCCGCCGTCGACGTGGAGGATCTCGCCCGTCACGAAGCCAGCGGACTCGAGGTACAGCACGGCCTGGACGACGTCGTCGACTTCGCCGATGCGACGCACCGGAGCCAGGCCGGCGAGCGCGGCGTGCTTCTCGGGTGCATGCATCGGCGTTTTGATGATGCCGGGCGAAACGGCGTTCGCGCGGATGCCGCGCTTGGCGTACTCGATGGCCAGCGACTTCGTGGCGGCGTTGAGCCCGCCCTTGGTCAGCGAGGTCAGCACCGACGGCACGCCGTCGATCGGGTGGTCGACCAGGCTGGTCGAGATGGTGACCACATGGCCGCTGCCCTGCTTCTCCATCTCCGCGACGGCGGCCTGGGTGATGTTGAAGAAGCCGGTGAGGTTGACGCCGATCTGGGCCGCGTAGTCTTCGGCGGTGAAGGCGGTGAACGGCTTGAGCATGAAGATGCCGGCATTGTTCACCAGGGTGTCGATGCGACCGAACTTGGCCACGCCCTCGCGGACGATGCGCTCGGCCACGGCACGGTCGGCGATGTCGCCGGCAACCGTCAGGATGTCAGGATCGTTGGACGGCTTGATCGAACGCGAGTTAGCGATGACGCGGTAACCGCGATCGCGGAACGCCTTGACGAGGCCGGCGCCGATACCCTGGGATGCGCCGGTGACGATGGCGACCTTGTTTGCATTGCTCATTTGGTTTTACTCAAAGATTGTGGGGGAAAGCCGATAGGCCGCCGATACGGTCGGAGCTTGCGACAGCCACTAATCTAGGAGTGCAACAGCGGTTTGCGAATCCACGACGTCCGGCAGACATTCTTCCACCCGGCGGTGCAATCGCTGAGTGCGCATGACGTATTCAGCTTGGCGAAGGACGCACGCAGGCGCGTCATGGCGAAATCGACGAACGCCTTGGGCACCGACAGGTGCCCAAGGCGAAGCGAGTTGAACTGGAAGCGGCGCAGGCTGCGCATCGGCCAGGCCGATGCGCAGTGCTTCCTGTGGCTGGCTATTCAATGCGCAGCGTCTGCTCCATCGAGTAGCACTGATCCCAGATGTAGACATCGTAGGCAGCAAGTCTGGTCGACCATTTTGGGGTCAAGGTATTCACGCACTGGACCGCAACCCGGTCGATGTAGTTGTCGAACACCGCCCACGGATTCTTCATGTCGACCGGATCGACGCCTTCGCCGGGCTTGGTCGAGCCCAGCGCCTTCGCCGCGGCTTGTTTCAGGTCGCCATAGAACTCCGACTGGGTGTCGACGTCGGCATGCGTGCCGGCGCGTTCCACGTGCCCTGACACCAGGGTGTTCCAATCCATCTTGCGGATCTCTTCCACCTGGGCCATCGATCCGAGCACATCCTGTGCCACGGCAAATCGACGCCATGGCATCCAGCCTGGGAAAACCTCGTCGATCACCATCAGCACCTTCTGCTTAGGCGCGCTGATGAAGATGTTGCCCGGGAGATGGCCAGGCCCGTGATAGGACAGGTCCAGCTTCTTGCCGCCGACGTTCAAGGTGTACTTGTCCTTGAACGTGACGGTGGGAAGCGGGCGATCCGGGTCCGCGTCGCGCTTGAGCAACCGGAGCGTCTCCTCCTGAGCGATGATGATCGGCTTGCCGCCGAGGCCCTTCGTTCCGCCGATGTGGTCCTTGTGGGCGTGGCTGTAGATCACGTGGGTCACTGGATTCCTGGTGACCTCGGCGATCGCTTGCGGAAGGTGCGCGGCAAACGTCGGCGGCGTGTCGACCACCACGACGCCCTTGTCGTAGACGAGGAACATCGACTGATAGATGTTGTCGGTGACCATGTACAGACCGTCGCCGAGATCCTGCAGGCGATAGCCCTTGGCCGGATCCACGGCCGGACCGCGCGCCTCGGGCGGGACATCGAAATACTTTCCGATGCGAACGCCGATAGGCGCGATCTTTGGCATGTCGGCGTAGGGCGTGCTCGCCGGCGCGCCTGGCGCGTCGCGCTCCTGGGCCAGGGAGGCTCGCGGCGCAATAAGGCCCGCGCACGCGAGGATGATGGCGCCGCCAACTGTGGCCAGCGTCCGGAGCCGCGAGCTAAAAGAGATGGCTGCTCTCCGAAGGAGAGGCTGCGGCCCAGGATGATTCGGCCGCAGGCCGGCGTCGAGGCCCTGCGACGCGCCTGTAATCATGGAGACTTTGGTGGAGGTACTCATGGTGGTGACTGGACTCTTGTGGGAAGGGAATCGGCGCCGACGGTGTCGGCTTGCGACCCGGCAAATCTAGGTTTGCCCCACTGCTGTGTGAATCCGCGTCGCTCGCAAGACATTCTTCCGCTGAGCGAAACAATGTGCGCTCCTCGCGGTTCCGCGGGCGGCAACGGCCCTCACCGTAAGCATGAACACGCGTGCCGCAGCAGGATGCGGCTGTATCGTGTGGATGCTCAAAGCGCTGCCAGGTGCACACCACGGCCATGCCGCTGCGTGGGCTCTGTACCAGTCGCCGAATTAAGCCGAGCCGCGAAGCGGCTCCGGCTTGAATGAATTGTCAGGCCGCGTACCGACTACCACGACCAGTAACCTATATGGCCATTCTCATGCGAGAGACCGGAACTTGGATGCCGCCAGGCAGATCCAGGTCAAAGCGCTCCAGGACGACAAATCCCGACGCCAGATAGAGCGGCTCGCCAGGCAAAGTCGCAACCAGCTCCAGTGAGCTGAAGCGAGCCTGTTTTGACGCGGCTATGCACGCGGCCATGAGCTGGCGCCCCAAGCCGCGACGCGCCATATCGGGGTGCACGAAGAACGCGCGAATGCGGGCCGGCTCTACGGCCGGCTCAAGCAACGGGTCCGGTCCAGTCTTGGTTTGATCCCCGCCGAAAAGCGTACGCCGCTTGCTCCAGCCACCACAGGCAACGATCTGGCTGTTGTGCTCGATGACGAAGTAGGTCTGATCATCGATGAGCTGGGTGTCGACGCCGAATACATGGCGAGTGATCGCGTCAGCTTGCTCAGGCGAATAATGACCGGTGCTCAGGGCGCGACCGGAGAGCTCGATGAGCTCCCCGAGGGCAGAGATGTCAGATCGCTGGGCAGTACGGAGTTCCATCGCGAGAGCCTTAAGCAAGCGGCCCGACACCAGAATCAAGCCGACCGTGAAGCGGGTTCCGCTTGAATGAATTGTCAGGCGCTCTCTCGTGGAGAACAGGCCCGCTCAAATGCGCGGAACAATGAACTGACGCTCCATACCAAAATAGCGGATTGAACCGTCAGTAACGCAGCAGCCAGAAGATAAAGGGCAAGCGGGTTGTGCCCTGATGCCGGAAAATGTCTGGCACCGTAGGAAGTAAGAACATATAGGACGTTGAAAGCGCTTGCGACGGACATCACCGCGAGGCTTGGATGCTTGGTTTTGCGAAATGCGCCGAGTTGCAATGTAATCAGGATGATCTGGGTGATGACGCCAACGGCAATCAGGTAATTCTCTACGATGTGCATGTTGTAGGTCATCGATGTGACTCGCTTAAGCGGCCTGACTGGCGGGGATATAACACGTCAATAGGAAAAGTCTGACAAGGGCTCGACGTCAGGATCAGCGGAATGGCTGGATCAGCGCAGCAAGCGCAGCAGGCGACTAGGCGAGTAGCAGCTGCCAATACCCCACGTCGATCCAGCGGTCCTGCTTGAAGCCGACCTGCTTGAAATGCGCGACCTTTTCGAACCCCAGCCGTTCATGCAGCGCGATGCTGGCTTCGTTCGGCAGCGCGATGCCGCCGATGACGGCGTGCAATGATCGCGCGCGGAGTGCTTCGATCAACGCGGCATACAAGACCTTGCCGATGCCCAGCCCGGTTTTCGATACGTCCAGGTAGACGGTCGACTCGACGGAGTAGCGGTACGCGCATCGCCCCTTCCACCTGGAGCCATACGCATATCCCGACACTTCGCCGCCTGCCTCCGCGACAAGCCAGGGGAGGTTCGCCGCCAGCGTTTCGGTGATGCGTTCCCTCATGTCGGCAACCGACACGGGATCGGTCTCGAAGGTGATGCACGTGGTTGCGACGTAATGGTTGTAGATCGCCGCAATCGCGGCGGCGTCGTCGGGTCCGGCAGGTCGGATGTTCATGGCGTGATGTTCCCGGGTCGGCAGCACCGCCGGCAAGGGCGGATGGTTGACGTTCGGCATCATTTCCATACTATTGGAATTATGGAAATGTCATCCTCCCTCGCCTGCCTCGCCGCCCTGGGCCACGAGTCCCGGCTGCGCGCATTCCGTCGCCTTGTCGAGGCCGGTCCCGACGGCTTGCCCGTCGGCGAGCTGCGTGACCATCTGGACCTTCCGCCCGCCACGCTTTCCGCACATCTGAATGTCCTGCGCGCGGCCGACCTGGTGCTCGACCAGCGCGAAGGCCGCGTCATCCGCGTCCGCGCGAACTACGAGCGCATGGATTCCCTCATCGCCTATCTCACCGAAAACTGCTGCGCCGGTTCTGGCGCATGCGGTCCGTCGCCTTCCGCCTGCAAGCCGCGCAAGAAAGGAATGTCAAAGTGAACCGATTCCACGTCCACCTCAACGTCACCGAATCCGGGTGCTGCCGATGAAGCGCGTCCTGTTTGTTTGCGTCGAGAATTCGAACCGCAGCCAGATGGCGGAAGCGTTCGCCCGGATGCTGGGCGGCGCCGACATGGAAGCCGGAAGCGCCGGCTCGCGGCCGTCGGGGGTGGTGAATCCCAAAGCAATCCGCTTCATGGCGGAGCTGGGCTATGACCTGACCGCGCATCGTTCGAAATCCCTCGACGAAGTCCAGGGCGAGTTCGATGCGGTCGTGACGATGGGCTGCGGCGACGAATGCCCGTGGGTGCCGGCGAAGCGCCGCGAGGATTGGGCGCTGGCGGATCCCAAGCACATGGACGACGACGGGTATCGCGCCGTTCGCGATGACATAGCGGCGCGCGTGCGTGCGCTCCTGGCGGTGCTGTGATGCGGTTGTCGCGTGCACTGCTCGCCGAGGCGCTCGGCACCGCCCTGTTGCTCGCCACGGTGGTCGGCTCCGGAATCATGGGGGTGCGGTTGGCGCAGGGAAACGACGGGATTGCCCTGCTCGCGAATGCAGGCGCGACTGCCGCGATCCTTTACGTCCTGATCGTCGTCTTCGGGCCAACGTCCGGCGCGCACTTCAATCCTGCCGTGACGCTGGCCATGCGCATTCGCGGTGCGATCGACACCCGCACTGCGATCGCCTACGTCGTCGTGCAGGTCATCGCAGCCATCATCGGCGTTGCACTGGCACACGCGATGTTCGACCAGGCGTTGCTGCAACCGGGCACGCACGCACGCGAAGGTGCCTCACAGTGGTTGAGCGAAGGTGTCGCGACGTTCGGGTTGCTGCTGACCATCCTCCTGGGCGCCGCCCACCGACCGGCAGCCGTGCCTGCCCTGGTCGGCGCCTATATCTTCGCCGCGTACTGGTTCACCGGCAGCACGTCGTTCGCGAACCCGGCGGTCACCCTGGCGCGCTCCCTGACGCAATCCTTCGCGGGCATACGCCCCAGCGACGTGCCCGCCTTCATGGCCTCGCAATTCGTCGGCATGGGCTTGGCGGTAGGCATTGCGGCGATTCTTGCCCGCGATGATTCGGGGGTACAGAACTCCGGCGATGCGCCGACCATTCTGGAAAATCAGTAGCTAAAGATGAGTGTGAGGTGTCCACTTCCGGCACCGGCAAAAAACAAGGGGTCAGGCTCGCGGCCTTCGGCGCGGTAGCGACGCCAGAAATGCGCCCTGCGTTCAGCACACAACCGTGTGGATGTACAACTCGGATTGACCCGACTTCCCGAACAGCTGTCCGGCTCGGGCTATCTGGATTGAATTTCCGTGCCGCCTGAAAACAAGCTCCCACCGCCGGGGGAAATCGCATACATGCCAATCGCCGGCAAGAGGACGCTCGCTGACGAGCTGAGGAAAAATCAACCCTTCAGCCAAGCGGCTAATGACTTCAAGCAACAGCTGCAGATCTCCTGGCTCCAGCTTCCTCGTCAAGCCATCCAGGTCCCGCACAAATTGCCAGGAGACTTCAACGGCGCCAACAAGCTGCTCGGTTATTCCTTCTTCGACACGCACAATGGCCTGGCGTGTTGCATCGCTCAAGACGATGCCATCTGACGAGGAAGCGATGCTCGACTTTCCGGGCTTCTTGCCAAAGCGGAGATGGTTTCGTATGAGGGTGGCCAGTGAAATCATTCGGAGTCCCATCAGTTAGCAAGCTCTTAAGCAATCGCTCCATTGCCGGATCAACGCTAGTTGACGATTGATTTTCTGGGTCGATAAAAAAGCGAACAAATCGTTCGTGGTTTGCGAACCACAGGACGTGTTGGATGGCCGCGTGTGGGCCCTTCCCGGAACAGCCCCTGGATCTACGGTGGGCTGAGCCGGCAAAACCCGCCAAAACGCGGGTTTTTTCTTGCCCGAAGATGTGCTGCTGGCCGAGGCCAGCCCAACTGCACGTTCGCATACAGGTGAAACCCGACACGCACCGCCGGATCATGGCGAGGCAGCGCCTCCGCTGGGGCGGTGCGCTGGCCTTGACCCTACCGATCGGCGCAGCTTTCGCGCAGGCATCGTCCGGCGCCGAGCCGGTGACCCTGGGCACCGTGGAGGTGACCGGCAGCCACATCCGCCGGGTCGAGTTCGAAACCTCGCAACCGCTGCTGGTGCTCGATCGCGCCGACCTGCAACGCACCGGCCTGAGCAACGTCGGCGAGATCCTGCAGCAACTGCCGCAGCACGTGTCCGACCTCAACAGCGACTACAACGCCGACCCGACGTCAGCCAACGGCGAAACGCGGGTCGACCTTCGCAATCTGGGTGCCAACCGCACGCTGGTGCTGCTCAACGGCCATCGTTATGTCACCTCGCTCGACGGCGCGGTCGACGTGGGCAGCATTCCGTTGCCGATCGTGGACCGGATCGAAGTACTGACCGATGGCGCGTCGGCGATCTACGGCTCGGATGCCATCGCCGGCGTCGTCAACATCATCACGCGGGACAGCTACGAGGGCGTCGAGGCCAGCGCGTATTACGCCAGCAACGAGCATGGCGACGGCGAGCGCCGCACTGCCGACATCACCTGGGGGCGCGAAGGCTCGCGCGGCGGACTGTCCGTGAACCTGTCCTACGCCGACCAGCAACCGATCTGGGCCGGCGACCGCGCGATCTCCGCCGTACCGGTCTACAACCTGCCTCCGAACGATGCCTTTGCCGGGGCTTCGATCAATACGCCGGACGGCCGCATCGGTTTCGGTCCGGGAGGCAACCTGCTGCCCGATGGCGAGGAAGGGCAGCTGACCTGGGATGCCCGCCTGCCCGGCCACCGCCCGTTCGACCTGCACAGCGATGGCTACAACTTCGCGCCCGAGAACTACCTGCGCACTCCCTACGAACGCACGGCGCTGTTCGCGCAGGGGCACTACGGGGTCTCCGACAGCGTGGCCTTGCATGGAACCGTGCTGCTGCAGCGGCGGATCTCGCACCAGCAGCAGGCGCCCACGCCGATCTTCCAGTTCGGCGGCGGCGGCGATGCGAACCAGCACGACATCTCGCCGGACAATCTCTATAACCCGTTCGGCCAGCCGGTGACCTTCTTTTCCTTCCGGCCGTTGAACCAGCCCCGCCGCTTCGAGCAGGACGTACAGACACGCTACGTGTCGCTGGACATGGACGGGAGCTTGCGGATTGGATCGCGCGGTTTCGACTGGAATGTGAACTTCATCGACGCGCACACCGACAAGGACTTCTCGATCAGCGGCGGCTACGACCTGAACCGGCTGGGGCTGGGCGTCGGTCCGTCGTTCCTCGACGGCGCAGGCCAGCCCCGCTGCGGCAGTCCGGCCACTCCCATCGCGGACTGCGTGCCGCTGGATTTCCTGCACGGGAGCACTGGCTTCACCGATGCCATGTTCGATTACCTCGCCGCAAACGGGAATGTCGAAGAGGAACGTCGCCTGACCGATCTCAGCCTGAACATCACGGGCAACGTAGCTGATCTTCCTGCCGGCCCACTGGCATTGGCGGCGGGCCTGGAGTTCCGGCGTGAAGGTGGCAGCGTCGAACCCGATCCGTTGCTGAGCAACGATGCCCTCGACTTCGGCGGCAACGTGCCTGAGCCCGTCGACGGCGAGATCCGCGTCAACGAGGCCTACTTCGAACTCGACCTGCCGCTGCTGGCAGGGAAGCCCTGGGCGCGCAGCCTCGACGTCAACCTGGCGGCGCGCCTGTCGGACTATTCCACGTTCGGCAGCACCACCAACTACAAGCTGGGGCTGGCGTGGCGACCGCACGCGGACTGGCTGTTGCGCGCGACATGGTCGCAGGGCTACCGGGCACCTTCCACGAGCGAGCTGTTCGCGGTCAGCGGATCGTTCCGGCAGACCGGGCTCGAAGTGCAATTCATCGATCCGTGCGTCGGCGAGATCAGCGGTGAACTCGCGGAACGCTGCCACGCCGCGGGCGTGCCACTGGAGGGCTTCGATCCGCAGATCGGGCCGCAGACGCGCTTCGGTTCCAATCCGGACCTGCAGCCGGAACAGGCGCGCAATCGCGGCATCGGCGTGGTGTGGAGTCCCGCCGCGCTGAGCGGGCTGGACCTGACCTTGGACTGGTGGTGGATCGAGCTGAGCAACACCATCGACGACATCCCCTACTTCGATCTGCCCAGGCTGTGCTACGCGCAGGGCATCGAAAGCGCGTGCCTGCAGTTGCGGCGCGATCCGGCCACCGGCGCGCTGACCGACATCGATTCGCGCCTGTTCAATTACGGCACCTACTGGATCGAAGGCTACGATTTCTCCGTGGACTATCGCTGGAGCAGCGGCTGGGGCGACTTCCAGCTCGCCTGGAGCAGCGTCTACCTGAGCCGCTACGACAAGGAGATTCCGCGTGGCGCCCCCAGCGTGAGCACGGTGGGCAACTACTTCTTCCAGGATCCGGACTGGCGCCTGCGCTCGGTGCTGTCGCTGGACTGGAAGCGGGATTCACTGGGCGCCACGCTGCGACTGCGCTACTACTCGGCTCTCGATGAAAGCTGCGAGTTGCCCGCGGGGGCCGGCCGGCTGGACCTGTGCGATCGTCCCGACTTCGCGAGCCCCGTCTTTGGCGGATTCCCCGAGCACATCATCGATCCGCGCACCTACGCCGACCTGCAGTTGCGCTGGCAACCGGTCCACGGCATGGAGTTGAGCCTTGGCGTCAACAACGCCTTCGATCGCGATCCGCCGGTGTCCTACAACGTCTACAACTCCTACGATCCGGCCTACGACATACCGGGGCGATTCTGGTACGCGAGCTGGCGGCAACGTTTCTGACCTCGACGGTGTAATCCTGCGCGCCGTTATCCGTATCAGTGAAATTGGTGTACCTGCGCACGCAGGCTGACCGGCGGCAGGGCCTGCAGCCGTTCCAACCAATGGCGAGTCGAGCCAAAGGTGCGACCGACGTCCCCGGAAGCGCATGACCACGACGCGACGGAGCCGAGATTGCCGCACTTGCACGGCTCCGTCCCGGACCTGACGTGAACGACGACGACTCCAGCAACCCCGCCTCTGGCTGGTGGCTCAATTCGACACTGGCGCGGGTGGCATTGGGCAGGGACACCCGCAGCCGGGTCACCCGCTCCACACGCCTCACGCTTCCGCCCGAAGCCATGCCGGCCATCGACCTGGACGATCCGCTCCAGCGCGAGTTCGGCGACTACGAACTGCTCGAGGAGATCGGCCGCGGCGGCATGGGCGTGGTCCACCGCGCGAGGCAGCGCGCGTTGAATCGCGAGGTGGCGGTGAAGCTGCTGACGGCAGGCTTGTGGGCCACGGAAGAATTCGTCGAGAACTTCCGTCTTGAAGCCCAGAACGCGGCGATGCTGCAGCATCCGAACATCGTCGTGGTATACGGGATGGGCGAACACGCAGGGCTGATCTTCTATGCGATGCAGCTGGTGCGCGGGAAGAGCCTGTCGCAGCATCTCGACGACTCGGGGCCAATTCCACCGCGCGAGGCGGCCAGGATCCTGCGCACGATTGCGGAAGCCGTGGACTACGCGCATCGCCTCGGTGTGCTGCACCTGGATCTGAAGCCGGGGAACGTGCTGATCAACGAAGACGGCGAGCCCCTGGTCGCCGACTTCGGCCTGTCGCGCCGGCTCGAACAGGCACTGGAGCACCTGCGCATCTCGGGGACACCCGGTTACATGGCGCCCGAACAGGCGCAGCTCGACGGCCCCCCGCTCTCGCCTGCCACCGACGTGTGGGGGCTGGGTGCGATGCTGTACGAGATGGTGACGGGCCGCACGCCGGTCGAGGCGAGCGACTCCGCCCGTGCACTGGCATCGCTGCGCGAAGACGAGATCCGGCCGCCTTCGCACTATCGTGCGCTGCCGGCCGATCTCGAGGCGATCTGCCTCAAGTGCCTGTCGCGCGATCCGGCACAGCGTTATTCAAGCGCCCGCGAACTGGCCGACGACCTGGGGCGTTTCGTCGAAGGCCGCGCTGTCACCGTGCGGCCGCTCAACGTCCTGCATCGCACCGCGCGTTGGGCACGACGCGAGCCCCGACTCGCAGCGGCCGTGTTCTCCGCCGTCCTCGCGCTGGTGCTCGGTCTGGTCGTCTCCACCCAACAGTGGCAGCAGGCCAGGGCGCACGAAATCCAGGCGCGGCAGAACCTGTGGTCGCAGCGACACGAGACCGCGTGGCGCCTGTTCGAAAGCAATCGCGGTTACCACGCCATCGCGGCCCTGGCGGCCAACCTGCGCGAACAGGAATCCGCCGGCGACCGCGATGCGGCACAACGCGAACGCCTGCGCCTTGGCCTCGCGCTGGGCCAGATGCCGATGCTGATCGACGTGATCGACGTGGGTGCGCCGATCGACACGATGGCGCTCAGCCCGGACGGCCGTCACATAGCACTTGGCCTCAATCCGCTCCAGGTGGCGATGTACGACCTGACGACCCGACGGCAACAGTGGCGCGTCCGGGTGTCCTTCGGCGGGGGCGACGCCAATACGGACGGCCAGCTCAGGCGCCTGCAGTTCACGCCCGATGGCCGGTATCTGGTGGTGACCCGGCACTGGCCGATGCTCCAGATGCGACCGAGTGGCCAGATGCTGCGCCTGGCGGTGGCCGATGGTCGCCAGACGCAGCCTGCTTCCGACACGGGTTACGTCGACCAGACCTGGAGCGACGATGGTCGTTACGTGCTCGTGCACCCGCGGGCGCCGCGCCCCGAGACGCAGCTGTTCGATGCGCAGACCTGGAAGCCGGTCAGTCCTGCAGTGCCCGCGGACACACGGGAGTGGCTGATCGCTCCGCAGGCGAAGTTCATCGTCAGCTCGTTCGATGGCACAACCAGCGTCGCAATCCGCGATCCCGCCACGCTGCGTGCCCGTCATGAACTCATGCCCCAGGACAGGGCGCATTACGTCATGGCCTGGGCGGTGGCGCCGGATGCAGGCTGGCTGGCACTGGGCCGGGCCAATGGCGACGTGCTCCTGGTCGATCCCCGCACGGGAACGCGACGCGACCTGCTTCCCCATCCGCGCGATGCGATCAACTGGCTGCGCTTCAGTTCCGACGGTGCACTGCTGTCCGCCAGCGCCAAGGACGGCAGCCTGCACGTCTGGTCGGTGGCCGACGGCCAACTGCTGGGGCAGCCGCTTCAGCTGGACGATGAGTTGTGGGGCCATCAGCTGGAGCGCAATGGCGATACCGCGACTGTCCTCGCCATGCACTGGGATCGCGTGTCGCTGTGGGGGCTGGCCGGTACAGCGCAGTTGGCTGGCGTGCCCGTGCCGCTGGCGCCGGACATCACCCATCCCGCCTACATCCCCCGCTTCGCCAGCGCATTCGACCCGGCGCACGCAGTGCTGGCTACCGGCGGCACCGAAGGCAGCCTGCGACTGTGGCGGCTGCCGCCGTCGCCGTTGCGCGCTGCGCTCGGTGCTACCCAACGCGAGGACCCGCTGCGTTTCGACGGCGAGCACCTCGTCGCCGTCGACGGCCGCAGGACCTGGGTATTCAACGCGACCGACCAGCGCCGTCTGTCGCCGATCATCGAATTGCCACAGCCCGTCGGCTTCGCCCTGCTCACTCCCGACAGTCGAAGCCTGATCGCCAGCAGCGGGCCCGAGGTGCATGTGTTCGACTGGCGCACCGGCCGACGCCGCTATCCACCGATCGTGCTCGATGGTTCGCCCGCCCGGATGCTGCTCGGCGCGGATGGTCGCAGCCTGCTCACCAGCACCGCCGCGTACCGTGCCGGCATCGGCAACCTCGATCGGATCCAGGCGCACGCGCTGGCCGATGGTCGGGCGCTGGGCCCGGCCGCGCTCGTGCACATCGCCGACTGGAAAGGCACTCCCGACGGCCGGCAAGTCGCGATCGCCGCCGACGGGGCCGTGACCCTGCGCGCGCTCAACGCGCTGGACCGGGTGATCCGGACGTTCGGCAAACCTGAGCCTGCGCACCGGCACCTGCAGTATCTGGCCGTCGCCGATCGCAACGAACTGGCACAACTGCGACTGCGATGGGAGACCGACCCGAACTCGCCCGCGCAGGTCTGGATGGAACGCTGGGCATTGAACGATGGCCGGTTGCTGCGCCGTGCGCGGCTTGTCGGACTTCGTTGCCCAGATCGCCTTCGGAAGTGACGGAACGCATCTGGTCGCGCGAACGTTCCTGGGCCGTTGGCTGGTGTGGCACGTCGAGGCGGATCGACGCCCGGCGCGCACGGTCGCCGACGAGGCCACGGTGCTTGCACCCGAACCAGGTCGCCTCTTCGTGAAGCCCCCGCCGTCGCTGCGCTCGGCATTGCACGCTCGCGATCCAGGCGCCGCACTTCTCGTCGTACCGGCTGCGATCTCGCCATGGTCGTGCGTTGCGCCGGAAAACACCGTGCCCCCGCGTCTGCCGGGCGTGCCAACGCAGCTTCTCGACCTCAGCCGCTACTACAACCGGCCGCTGCGCCCCAAGGGCAGGCAGTGGTACGACTTCGAAATCACCAATCATTGCGAGCTACCTTTCGGACAGCAACGATTGCTCGGCGTCGATTACGACATCCGCGGCCGCGTCGTTCTCGGCGCCGTGCAGGAGACTAACAACCTGCCGTTCTCTCCGCCGTCGTTGCGCATTCCCCTGGCGTCGCAACGCTTCGCGGCGATGCACGTGCTCGGCTTCGCCGGTTACAGCGATGCCGCGAACGGAGACCGGCTGGCGGTGCTGCGCCTGCATTACCACCACGGCGCACCCGCAGAAATGCCGCTGCGGTTCGGCATCGATTTTGGCCACGACCAAGGGGAGCAGCCCACGCTCGCAGCGGTAGGCTGGGAAGGCCCGACGCTGACCGCACAGTCACGCGCGGGCGGCACGGTGCTGCGCGTGTACACGCTGCGCGTGCCCAATCCGCATCCCGACCGCGACGTCAGCGAGATCGAAATCAGCACCGTGAGGCCCATCTGGTTGGGCCTCAGCATCATCGCAATTACCCTGGAACCGGTAGTGGGCACGGACCCGGCCATCGCATCCGCCGCGCGGCAGGATGCAGCTTCATCGATGCAAAAGCCGAGGTGAAGAGGACCGCATGCGTTGTACGCCACCGCCGGACGCATGGGACGCGGCATGGGCGAATCGATCGAACGCGCGCTTGAAATGCGGCGTGCTTAAAGCGCCGTGCTGTCGCCAGACATAGAGAAGGCCCAGTCTTCGAGGATTGAAACCCTCTGGTGGCTGAGCCTTCCGTTTGCCGGAGTTGTTGCAGCGAGTTTTCAGGCTCGTTACTTGTTCTCCGACGCCCGCGAGGTTACCGCAGCGCCTGTTATTACAGGATCAAGACAAGCTTAGGCAGCACACAAAAAAACCCGTGCAAGTCCGCTTTTTCGCGCCGCCCCGCATTCAGTCAGAGAAGCCCGAGCTCATACGCAGCACCCCGAGCAGCAGCAGTACCAGGGCAACCGCGCTGGCCCAGGCCAGCAGTGCGCCGAGTATCCCCATCCATTCCCGGCGGCGCGCGAAGTAGCCCAGCAGGGCCAGTGTTGGCACGATCAGCAATGCCAGGAACACCAGGCCTTCGATGAGATTGTTCCTGCCAGTGGCAAAGCTGGCCACCATCGGAAGGGCGACCGCCACCCACAGGAACGTGAACGCGATCGTCGCCCAGCCCAACCCGAACCCCACCCGCAGCGTGCCCTTCGTCGTGCGGGCAATACCGCCGTCCGTCGGCCGCGATGCCGGCGGCGCATAGGGGGAATTGTCGATCGTCTCTGCCACTAATGGCTCCAGGGCCACCAACCGCGGCCCGTCTGTGCGTAGCGATCCGCCGCGCGCTCGAACGGATTACGCACACTGATGCCGCCGCATGCGAGGTACAGCGGAAGGAACATCAACCCCAGCGCCATGTACTGGTAGACATGGGCGCGCTCGTGGTCGGCAAGCGCGATCGGTGCCTCGTCGCCATGCCCCGCGCGATGCGCGTAGGTCACGCAGGTCGAATCCAGCGTGTCGCCGGTATGGAGGATCACATTGCCCAACGTCAGGGCCCCGCCCGGCCCCCACGGCCAGCGGTGGAATACCAGGGCGAGGTCGCGGGGACGCCAGTGCGCGTGTGCGCCAAAAGCCAATCCCACGATCCCCGCGATCAGGCCCAGTACGGTGTTGGGCAGGGCCCACACCAGGCCAAGCACGATCGCCAGGCGACGCAGGACTGGATTCAACTGCCCTCTTCCGGAATCAGCAGCCACAGGATCAGGTAGACGAGGATGCCGGGGAATGCCGCGGACGCGATCGACAGGACGACGTAGATGACGCGGACCAGCGTCGAATTCCAGCCGAAGCGCTGCGCAATGCCGCCCATCACACCGGCCAATATGCGGTCGTGGCGGGAGCGGGAAAGCGATCTCGTGGCATTCATGGGAACCGCTCCCAGGAGGTTAAGGCGAGTCTAGCGTGCCGGGCTTGGGTTTGCCTTGCGCATTTCGAGCAGCCGCGCGCGCAGCCAGGCCGCCGAGTCCACCACCGGCTTGCCCGGGCAACGCACGCTGTAGGCGCGGCCGCTCATGCTGCTCTGCGTGCCGGCCCGTTCGATGAACTGTTCGGCCGTGGCGACCTTGTCGTGCTCGCGCAGCCATTCGTACTTGCGGCGCAGGTGCTCCTCGGCCTTCGCCGCCGGGTACCAGGATCCGTTGCGCTGGAAGTCGCAACCGGAGCCGCCCAGCGCCGCGATCAGCTGGTCGATCTCGCGCGCCGCGGTGGGCGGCGGTGCGGAAAAAGCCGGCAGCGACAGCAGCAAGCCGGCAAGCAAGGCGAACGAACGGTTTGTGCGGGGACGATTCATGCGCCAAGCCTGTGAGCCGCGAGCTGAACCCACTATCAAGACGCCTACCGCGACCGCTGCGCGAGCCAGTCGTGGATCGCCGACGGCACTTCGCGCTGGGCACGGCTCGAGACGTAGATGCCGATGTGCCCACCCTTGAAGGAGAGTTCGCTGTAGTCGTCGCTGCCAACGAGGCCTTTCAACGCGCGGGAGGCACCAGGCGGCACCAGGTGGTCCTGCTCGGCAAAGATGTTGAGCACCGGCATGTCGACGTAGTGCAGGTCCACGGCGCGGCCGCCGATCTCGATGCCGCCATTGACGAAGCCATTGCGCTGGTAGAACTGGGTGACGAACTGGCGGAACGCCTCGCCCGCCTGGTCGGGTGAATCGAAGATCCACTTTTCCATGCGCAGGAAATCTTCCATCGCCTGCTTGTTGTCGAGGATGTCGACCATGCCGACGTACTTCTGCACGAACAGGCGCCATGGCTTGAGCGTGAGGTAGGTCCAGTTCATCAGGTCGGCCGGGACATTGCCGAGCGTGTCGACGAAGGCATCGACGTCGAGGCAACGCACCCAGTTCGACAGCATGTTGTCGTCGCCGTGGAAGTCCACCGGCGTGACCATGGTGATGAGGTTGCGCACTTTTTTCGGATTCAGCGCGGCGTAGCACAACGAAAACGCACCGCCCTGGCAGATGCCCAGCAGGTTGATCGAATCCATGCGGTATTCGCGGCGCAGGTGGTCCACCGCACCGCCGAGGAAGCGCTGGATGTAGTCCTCGAGTTCCAGGTAGCGGTCCGAACGGTCCGGGTAGCCCCAATCGATCACATACACATCCTCGCCACGCTCGAGCAGGCCGCGCACGATGGATTTGTCGCTCTGCAGGTCGACCATGTAGGGACGATTCACCAGCGCGTAGCTGATCAGCAGCGGCACACTGGCGGTCGGCGCGCGGTCGCCCTTGAAGCGGTACAGCACGACCTTGCCGTCGCGCCACACTTCCTCGCGCGCAGTGGCGCCGTAATTCACTTCGTCGACGTCATGCAGCGTGTCCAGGCCGGCACGCAGCTTGGCCTGCATCTGCATCGCTTCCTGCGCCAGGGTTTCGGGCGTGAAGCCGAAGGGGCCGTGGAGATCGAAGCCGTTCATGCGCGTGTTCCCTTCGTCTTCGACGGGGTCTTGTTGGACGGGGTCTTGTTCGGCGAGCTCTTGCTCGACGGGCTCTGGGCGGGCTTGGCCTTCGTTGCCTTGGCCTCGCCGGCCTCGGCCGTTCCGGGTGAAGCAGCAGCCGGGACGGCAGCACGGTCCTGCATCGCGTCCCGCAGCCGGCGCAGTTCGCGTTCGAGCTGCACGATCTTGCGGTGGGCGGCATCCATCTCGGTGCGGGACGGTATGCCGACCTGCTCGCAGTACTGCTCGACCTCACGCTGCAGGGCGGCCCGGACCTTCATCTGCGCATTGACGTAATCGCCGTAGGTCTCGCGGAAACGTGGCGACAGCGCGATCTCCGCGTAGGCGTCCTCGGCGGCGTCGATCCACAGGTCGAACAATGCACGCGCGGAGGCGAGTTGGCGGCCCGGCTCGCTGCGTTCGGCGAGCTTGTCCTCGAAACGGCGGAACGCCAGCTGGGTGGCTTCGGCCATCAGCGCGTTATAGGCGCTGCTCTTTTCCTGGTAGTCGACCTGGGCCTGCGCCAGCGCCTGCCAGCGCTCCTGGTGTTCGCGGGCGAAGCCGAACGCCGGCATTCCCAGCCAGCTGCGGCCGTCGCGCTGCATCGATTGCAGCATCGGCCCCATCTGCTCCATCCACTGCTCGACGCCATGCTGCCCCGGTCCGGACATGCCCTTGAACATGTCGGCGAAGGCATTGGCGCCGTTCGCGCCGAGCATGCGCTGCCAGGCTGTGGCGATATCCGCTGGCTGCGCATTGCGTCCGGCGAACTGCGCGGCCAGCTGCTGCATCTGGCCCATCCACTGCTGCGCCTGGGAATTGAAACGGTTGATCGCGTCGTCCGCGCCGCTGGCCGGGTTCGCCGCGGCGCCCTTCGCCAACTGCGACCACCAGCCCAGGGCGTCATTCCAGTTCGGCATCGTGGGTTGGGCCGGCGCGGCATTCGTCCGCATCGCATCACCCCAGGCGCCCCAGTACTGGCGCGCGAGCCGTTCAAACTCATCGAATCCGCTGGCCATCCGCATTCCTCCGTCAAGGCGACGGATGATAACGCCCTGGTTGTTACCGGGATTGATCAAAGCGGCGCGCGATCCTGTCCTTTTCCCCGCCTGCGGGGAGAAGGTGGCGCGCAGCGCCGGATGAGGGGGCCAGCGCAGCGAGCTGCATTTGGCCCGGCATGACATAGCAGGAGCACGAGCAACAGCAACTCGCTGGCGCTCGCTCCCCCTCAGCTGCCCCTTCGGGGCATCTTCTCCCCGCAGGCGGGGAGAAAGGAGAAGTTCCCTAGGGCTTGGGGATGTGCAGGGTCTTGCTGATCATCAGCGAGCCGGACAGCGCGAACATCAGCACCAGCGGATGGAACTGCCACGGGCCCAGCTGCAGCATGCCCAGCCATACGTTTTCGCCGATCGCCCCCTGCCACGCGGCGGCCGCGAGCACGACGACCAGCACCAGGCTGGTGGGAATGGGGGTTCCCTCGAAGTACTTCACCTTGTCGCCGCCGCCCGACAACGATTCCGCCGTGACGTTGTAGCGCGCCAGGCGGCTCACGCCGCAGCCGACGAAATAGCTCAGCACCGCCCAGTCCCAGCCGCCCTGCAGGCCGCAGGCGTAGGCCAGCGCGGCCGGGGCGACGCCGAAGGAGATCACATCCGCGAGCGAGTCCAACTCGCGCCCCAGCGTCGAGGAAGACTGCCGCCAGCGCGCCACGCGTCCGTCGACCGCGTCGAAGATGAAGGCCGCTGGAATCAACGCCATGCCGACCAGCAGGTCGCTCACCACGCCGTCCTGCAGGAACCGCATCGCCGCGAAGATCGCGCCCGTGCCGCAGAAGGCATTGGCCAGCGTGAACCAGTCCGCCAGGTGGAAGCCGCGGATCATGGAGAAGTGGCGCCGGTTGGGGGATGGCTTGTTCATGCCCGCGATGCTGCCAAGCGCAGGGGCCCACGGCAAGCTCGGCTGTCGTGCGGCCAGGAAAACCGGGCGCAGCCGCTACACTTTCCGGGTGCCTTCCCCGCCTGCCACCACGCCGCCCCTGACCGCCGCACCACGGAAAATCGTCCACGTGGACATGGACGCGTTCTATGCATCCGTCGAGCAGCGCGACGATCCCGACCTGCGGGGCAAGCCCGTGGTCGTGGCCTGGCGCGGGGCACGCTCGGTGGTATGCGCGGCCAGCTACGAGGCGCGAAAGTTCGGCGTGCGCTCGGCGATGCCAGCGGTGCGGGCCGAGCGGTTGTGTCCGCAAGCCGTCTTCGTGCCGCCGGATTTCACCCGCTACAAGGCGGTGTCGCGACAGGTGCGCGAGATCTTCGCGCGCCACACCGACCTGATCGAACCGCTGTCGCTGGACGAGGCCTATCTCGACGTCACCGTCACCAAGACCGGCTTGCCGACCGCGACGGAGACGGCCGAAGCGATCCGCGCCGCGATCCGCGAGGAGACGCAACTGACCGCGTCCGCCGGCGTGGCCCCGAACAAGTTCCTCGCCAAGATCGCCAGCGATTGGCGCAAGCCCGATGGCCTGTTCGTGGTCCGGCCGCACCAGGTGCTCGCCTTCCTCGAACCCCTGCCGGTCGGCCGCCTGCCCGGCGTGGGCAAGGTGATGGAGGGCAAGCTCGCACAATTCGGCATCACCACGGTCGGCGACCTGCGGGCGTTGCGCCTGGAGGAACTGGAACAGCGTTTTGGCCGTTGGGGCCAGCGCCTGCACGAGCTCTCGCTGGGCATCGACGACCATCCGGTCCAGAGCGAACGCCCGACGATGCAGATCTCGGCCGAGGACACCTTCGAGACCGATCTGCTGCTGGAAGAACTGGAGCCGCACATCCGGCGGTTGGCGGAAAAGGCGTGGGCCGGCTATGAACGTGAGCGCGAGTCGGAGGACGGGCGCCTGGCGCGCACCGTGGTCTTGAAGTTGAAGACCGCCGACTTCCGCACGCTGACGCGCAGCCTGACGCCGCTGGCGCGTCCCGAGTCGTTGCGGCAGGTCGCCGACATCGCCTGCGAGTTGCGCGCGCGCGTGGAGTTGCCGAGCCGCACGCGTTATCGCCTGGTGGGCGTGGGGCTGTCGGGGTTCGTCGATCCCGACAGCGCTGCCGCGCAGGACGACCTGTTTTCAGCGACGGACGAACCGCAGCCCTGAAAGCGCCGCCCGTGAAAGCGCCGCTTTGAAGCGGGCCGGGGCAGACGCCAATGGCGCCTGCCCTGCCCGTTCGATCACCAGATCACGACCCGCTTGTCGCCGCTGCGCACCATCGGATCGCCGTCCTTGCACTGGAACGCCGCGGCGTACTGCGGCATGTTCGAGGGCGGCGCGATGGCACGGAAATTCGCCGGTGCGTGCTCATTGGCGGCCACCAGCACCTTCAGCGACTCGGGCGTCATCGTGCTGCGCCAGCTCAGCGCGTAGCTGGCGAAGAAGCGCTGGTCGCGGCTCATGCCCTCGACCATCGGGTCGGGCGTGTTGCCCGCCGCCTTCTTCATCGCGTCGTAGGCCACCTCGATGCCGCCGAGGTCGGCGATGTTCTCGCCCAGGGTCAGGCGGCCGTTGACCTTCATGCCCGGCAACGCCTCATAACCGTTGAACTGCTGCACCAGCTTCTCGCTGCGCGCGGCGAAGCCCTTGGCGTCGGCCGGCGTCCACCAGTTCTCGAAGTTGCCGCTCGGCCCGAAGCGGCTGCCCTGGTCGTCGTAACCGTGCATCAGTTCGTGGCCGATGGTCGCGCCGGTGTTGCCGTAATTCAGCGCGTCATCCGATTTCGGATCGAACAGCGGCGGCTGCAGGATCGCTGCCGGGAACACCACTTCGTTGAGCTGCGGGTTGTAGTACGCATTCACCGTCTGCGGGCTCATGCCCCACTCGGTGCGGTCGACCGGCTTGCCGATCTTGCCGAGGTTCCACCGGTAGTTGAATTCGTTCGCGGCCAGCACGTTGCCGATGTAGCTGTCGCGGCTGGTCTGCAGGCCCGCCCAGTCGCGCCACTTGTCGGGATAGCCGATCTTGGGCGTGAAGGTCTCCCACTTCGCGACCGCCTTCTGCCGCGTCGCGTCGCCCATCCACTCGAGTTTCTCCAGGCGCGTCTTCAGCACTTCGCGCATGTTCTGGACCATCTCCAGCACCTTCGCCTTGGATTCGGCCGGGAAGGCCGCCTTGACGTACAGCTGGCCCATCGCCTCGCCGGTCTCGCGGTTGATGGTGCCGAGTACCCGCTTCCAGCGATCCTTGATCTCCTTCTGGCCGTTGAGCGCCTTGTTGTGGAATTCGAAGTACTGCTGCGCGTAAGCGTCGCTGAGGTACGGCGCGGCATCGTCGACGGTGTGGAAGCGCAGGTAGCTCTTCCACGTCGCCGCCGGCACGTCGCCGAGCATGCGCGCGAATTCCTGCTGGAACTCGGGCATGGCGAGCGAGAACATCTTCGGCGCTTCGAGTCCCTGCGCGGCAAAAAACTTGCTCCACGGGAAAGCCGGGGTGAGCTTGTCGGCATCGGCCGCCGACACCGGGTGGTAGTAGAGCTCGGTGTCGCGCGAGAGCTGCTCGTTCGACTTCGACACCTTGGCCAGGCGCGTCTCGAACGCCAGCACATCCTTCGCCTGCGTGGCTGCATCGGCGGCCGGGATGCCGGACATTTCCAGCAGCTTGGCGATGTGCGCCTGGTAGGCGTCACGCGCCTCCTTCTTGTCGGCGTCGAAGTAGTAGCCCCGGTCCGGCAGGCCGAGGCCATCCTGGGTGACGTAGGCGATGTTGGTGTTGGAATCCTTGAAATCGGGGCTGGGCCCGAAATCGAAGACGAAGCCCTCCCCCTTGGCGAACGACTGGCGCAGGAACTCGGCGACCGAGGCGCCGTCGCTCAGCGCGTCGATCGCTTCCAGGCGCGACTGCAGCGGCTTGATGCCCTGCGCGTTGAGCTTGGCGGTATCCATGCCGGTGGCCCAGATGTCGCCAACGATCTTTTCCACGCCCGTGCCCTTGTCGGACGCCGCATGCTCCGCGAGCTGGTGCTGTACCGCGAGCGAGCGTTCACTGATCGCTTCGTACAGACCCCAATCGGTGCGGTCGGCCGGGATGGGATTGGCCGCCTTCCACTTGCCGTTGACGTAGGCGTCGAGGTCGGTGCAGGCACCTTTGCCTGGATCCAGGTCGCTCGCCATGAACCCGGCCACCTGCGGCAGCTTGCTTTCGTCCAGCTTGAATCCGGGTGCGGTCGTGGATGCCTGGGCCTGCGGCGCCGCTTGCTTGTCGGCATTGCAACCAGCGAGTGCAAGTACGCCGAGGATGCAGCCGGCGGCCAGTGGTTTGATCGAGGGAACGGACATGGAAGTCTCCGTGGAAGGTCTGGTGCCGCCTGGTCTGCAAGGCCCGTCACAGCCGGCGGTGCGCGCCGACCCTAGCAGCAGCGCAGCGGCGGATGCATGTGACGTTTGGACTAGACGCCGGAACGGCCGCGCACGCGCGGCTTCGCTGGGTCATGAGACCTTGGTGGCGCCGAGGAAGAGGTCGCGAGCCGCCACGCCGAGATCGGGCTGGTCGATGAAGAAGCCCTGCACGCCCAGGCCAAGCAGGTACAGGGCCTCGGCGACGACCGGCGGCTCGAGGCGCGGCGTCCGGGCCGGGGGAGCTTCCTCGGCGCGCAGCGTGTAGGGATGCACGACCAGTCCCGCCTTCAGCGCGTGGGCCAGCATTGCGGGTACCGGATCGGAGTCGACGTGCGGGGCGTGCGACAGCAGGTCCCGCTTCGATGGCCCGAGGCCACTGGCGTAGTTCGCCTTCATCCAGAGCAGGGCGGCCTCGGTGGCCAGCGCCTCATATCGCGTCATGGCATCGATGCCGCCGACCGCAGCCGACAGTCCCCCATAGATCGCGGCGAGATCGGCACGTTGCGCGACGTTCCAGTGGAAGTCGTAGGGCCCGCTCGAATGGATGTCGCCGAACAACTGCACCAGCGGAAAGTCCAACCCCGCCGCCGGCATGATCGACTGCTTCAACTCGATCAGGTTGGCGACCTCGAAACTCTGGATGTAGACGCGGCGCGGATCGGTGAAGCCCTCGGCAACCAGCATCTCCACCAGCTTGCGTCCCAGCGGAATCCCGATCGGGCTGCCATCGAGATGGCGACCCTCGCTGGCGAAGTAGGTCGGGTGCTTGGTTTCCGGATACACGCCGACCACGCGGCCGTCGCGGCTCTCCGACTTCGCCAGGCGTATGACTTCGGTGAAGGTCGGGATCTCGAACATGCCGTCGAAGCGTGCGTTCGCGGGTCGCAGATAGGGAATGCGTTCCTTCGCGCGCAGGACCTTGAGTTCGGCCAGGGTGAAATCCTCCGTGAACCAGCCGGTCTTCGTAGTTCCATCCACGGTCTTGGTGACGCGGCGATCGGCGAATTCGGGGCGGCTGGCGACGTCGGTGGTGGCGGAAATATCGTTCTCGTGACGGGCCACCAGCACACCGTCCCGGGTCGCGACGAGATCGGGCTCGATGAAGTCGGCGCCCTGGCGGATCGCGAGCCGGTACGACTCCAGTGTGTGCTCCGGCCTGTAACCGCAGGCGCCGCGGTGGCCGATGACGATCAGGCCCTGGTGGTTCGCGCGCTCGGTCGGGCTCACGGCATTGGGGTCCTTCTCGGCTGCCGGCGGAATGAACTGACGCCGATGATGAACCTGTTTCAGCCGCGGGCGCAGCTTGCTAGCGCGGTGCGTCGTAACCACCGCGCACGCCGTGCGGCGACAACACCAGTTGCCACAACTGGATCCGCCGGGCGCGGAAGCTCGCCATCGAACCGGCAAGGTAGAAACGCCACATCCGGCGGAATCTCTCGTCATACGCCGGGAGGCTTTCCCAGGCGGCTTCGACATTGTCGCGCCAGGCCTGCAGGGTGCGGTCGTAGTCGGGACCGAAGCCGTGCCAGTCCTCGATCACGAACAGGTCCTCGACGGCCTGCGCGATCTGTGCCGCCGAAGGCAGCATGGAGTTCGGGAAGATATACCTCGCGATCCATGGATCGGTGCGGTACTGCGAGACGTTGTTGCCGATGCTGTGCAGCAGGAACAGACCGTCGCCCGCGAGGCAGGCGCGCGCGACATCGAAATAGCGGCGGTAATTCTTCACGCCGACATGCTCGAACATGCCGATGGAGAAGATCCGGTCGAATTTTTCGCCGAGTTCTCGATAGTCCTGCACGCGGATCTCGATCGGAAGCCCCGCGCATAGCCGGCGTGCGAATTCGGCCTGCTCGCGCGACACCGTGACCCCCACGCCGCTCACGCCGTACCGCTGCGCGGCGAACTTCAATGCCTCTCCCCAACCGCAGCCGATGTCCAGCACGTGCATGCCCGGCTGCATGCCCAGCTTGCGGCACACCAGGTCGAGCTTGGCTTCCTGCGCCTCGTCCAGCGACCGCGCCTGTCGCCAGTAGCCGCAGCTGTACACCAGGCGCGCGCCCAGCATCGCCGCGTAGAGGTCGTTGCCCAGGTCGTAGTGGCGCTCGCCGATCAGGAAGCTGCGACTGCGCGACTGCAGGTTCTGCAGCTGCGCGCGGATGGCGTCGAGCACATCGGCTATCCCGCGCACGCGCTCGTCGATGCGCGCATCCAGCAGGTGGTACAGCAGGCCGTCCAGGGAGCGCGCATCCCACCAGCCATCCATGTACGACTCGCCCAGCCCCAGCGACCCCTGTGCCAGCAACCGCGTGGGCAGCCGCGGGTCGTGCATCTGCAGGTCCCAGTCGCGGTCGCCATCGATGCGGACGTCGGCAGGCGCGAGCAGGCGTTCCAGCCGCCGCCGGAAGGGTTGCGGCCGCGTCGCCGCGAGATGGGTAGGCTGCGTCGCAGACATGGTGGTCAGCTCACAGAGGGGCGCACGGGATCAGCCTCCTTCGAACAGGCTCCTGTACGCGGGCGCGATATGGGGAAGCAGGGATGCCGCCGGCACCTCCACCGTCTGCGTCCCGTCGGAATAGGGGCCGACCTGGTAAGGCGCAAACACGAAGCGCAGCCCACGGATGCGGCCATTGGCACCGACCAGCGGTTCGAACTGGCTGAAGTGCTCCGGGTCGGGTGACGTGCCGTCGTCGATCATCTTGTTGGCGCCTTTGAGCACTTCCACGCGCTCGGCAGGCGGGAGCTCGTCGGCATCGACACGTTGCGACAACGCGGTGTGCAGTTGCTCGCGAACGAGACCCGAAATGGCTTCCAGGCCACCGGCATCGGTGACGAGATCGCCGATCCGCAGTTGCTTGCCCTGCTGCGGCAGCCATACCCAGCGCGCGATCAGCGGCGCTCCATGGGCGCCGCCGGTGTAGCTGCTGCCGTCGACGCCCACGGCCACCAGCGTCGGCGAGGCATAGAGTTCGGAGAACGGCAGCACCAGTTCGTACGGTGCCGAGCTGCCGGCCTTTTCGCGCCCTTTCGCCGCTTCCAGCAGCTCCGCACGCGCGGCCTCCGCGTAGCGCTTGAGCTCCGTGGCCAGCGCGGGATACCGGCTCGCCACCGCTGGATAGCTGATGCCGATGACATAGTCGGGGGTGTTCTCGGTGACGTCCCTGAGGTCGGCGGCGACGGTCGCAGCCGTTGTCGCAGGCGCTGTCGTAGCCGCCGGAGCCTTCGCGGGCATGGCCGGCTGTTCCGCGGATTCGCGCTTGCAGCCAGGAACCGACGCTGTCGCAAGCAACGCCAGGAACAACGAAGCGCGCAGTGGGGGTCGGCGCATGGGCAAGTCCTTGTATTCCCGGCGACAGTATCGCGCAGGAACGTGATTTCCGTATTCACATTTGAACGCGAATCGCCGCTCGAAGCGGCACTCCGCAGGTCACCAGTCGGTGCGTTGCGGCAGCAGGCCCCGCAGCTCGGCATCGGTGAGATTGCGCCATTGGCCGATCTTGAGATGGCCCAGCTTGACGTTGCCGATGCGCACCCGCACCAGCTGCTTCACCCGATAGCCGAAATGCGCCGCCATCAGGCGGATCTGCCGGTTGAGCCCCTGCACCAGGGTGATGCGGAACCCCACCTTGCCCAGCCTGCCGGTCCGGCAAGGCAGCGTGGTCTGCCCGTGCAGGGGCACGCCACGGCTCATGCCGCGCAGGAATTCGTCGGTGACGCCGTGGTTTACCGCGACCAGGTATTCCTTCTCCAGCTTGTTCTCGGCGCGCAGGATCTCGTTGACGATGTCGCCGTTGCTGGTGAGCAGGATCAGCCCTTCGGAATCCTTGTCGAGGCGACCGATGGGGAAGATGCGTTTTTCGTGGCCAACGAAGTCGACGATGTTGTCCTTGACCGTCGACTCCGTGGTGCAGGTGATGCCGACCGGCTTGTTCAAGGCGATATAGACGTGTTTGCGCTGGCCCTTGCCCGCGGTGCGGACCTGCAGCTTCTGGCCGTCGACGAGGACGGTATCGCCCTCGCCCACTTCGGCGCCCACGCGTGCGCGCAGGCCGTTGATGGTGACCCGGCCTTCGGCGACGAGGCGGTCGGCCTCGCGGCGCGAGCAGTAGCCGGTGTCGCTGATGTGCTTGTTGAGGCGCATGAAGTGACGCGGGGTCCTGGGGGTCCTGGAGCGGCCGGGAATGATACGCCCCTTCGCCCTCCGCCTTGCCGCGGGCGAGCCTGCGGCTACGCCAGCAGGTCGCCGTACTGCTTGTGCTTCTGCACCCACAACGCAGCGTAGGAACACGCCGGCCGCACCCGGAGGCCGGCACCCCGCGCGAATTCAAAGGCCGCGCGCACCAGCTCGGAGGCGATGCCGCGGCCCTCGACCAGTCGCGGCACGCCGGTGTGGTTGATCACGAGGATGTCGCCGTCGTAGTGGTAGGTCACCTCGGCTTCCTGGCCATCGACGACGGTGGTGAAACGGTGGGCGACCGGGTCGTGGTGGACTTCATAGCGCTGCATGACGTTCAGGCGGGGACTCCGGGACGGAATGACGGGAGAGCGAGTCTAGTGCTTCGCATCCTGGCGTCCCTGGCGATGGCGATCCCGTTCACTGATGCTGCCCTGGGTGGCGTCCATCCGGCTCTCTGCCCGATGCAGGTCCTCGGCGTGGGCATGGGCCGCGGCTTCCTGTTCCGCATTCCGGATCGGTGCGGCATGGGGCGCAGGATGGCCATGGTCGGGGTCGAGCTGCCGCCAGGGCGGCGTCTCGCGGTCCCGGGCATGCTTGGCTTCCAGCAACTCACGGGTGTTCGCCAGGGCTTGTTCGGGCGTGATGTGGTGCGGCGGCTTGCGGGCGCGCGAGGTCGCCTTGCGCGGCGGCGCAGCGCGGCCTGCGGTGGCCTGGGTCGGTGGCGCGCCGGTGGCGGCAACCGGGCGAACGGGCATGGAACTGCTTCGTGCCGGCCGCAGCGGCGCCTTTTTCGCGACCTTGGTTGCAGCCTTCTTCACCACTTTCGCTGATGTCGCCGCCTTCGCGGCTTTTGCCACCTTGCGTGCCGGGGCTTTGCCCGGCTTCGCCACAACGGCCTTGCCTGCCGGCTTCGCGGCGGATTTGCGCGCGGCCGCGGTCTTGCGCGCCACCTTCTTGGCGGCTGTCCGCTTGGCGACCTTGCGGACGGCCTTCTTTGCGACGGACTTCTTCGCGACGGCCTTCTTCACCGCCTTTTTGGCCGCCGTTTTCGCCACTTTCCTGGCGGGCGCCCTGCGTGCCGCGGCCTTGCGGGGTGCGGCCTTCTTCGCCGCCTTCTTCGCCGTCTTGCGGGCCGTCCCGGTGGTCTTGCGCGTTGCCATGCTGCCTCCGTGGTCAGCGCGAGTGCGCGCCTCTGCGGCTGCGACGGATAGCATGCGCGGCATTCACGCGGGGTGAGCGGAGGTGCTGACCGCCCGCGTCACCCGAATACGTTGATGTGCTTGCAGCGGGCGCCGGATGCCCCCTAGCCAAGTACCGGCAGCTGTCTTCACTCCGCAACCCGCGAAGAACCAGCCATGGCTAATCCGCACACCTATGAGCAGTCCAGCGACGAAGTCCTGATGAGCCGCTACTTCGAGCTGTCCGACCATCCGGACGAAAACGCGGACGAACTGGCCGCGATAGATGCTGTCATCCAGGCAAGGTTGTTTGCCGCCTACGGCGCATCCGAGCCGGGCTCGTCGCCCAGGGTGCGCTACGCCGCTTGAACTGCGCGCGGCTCCGCCGCTCCTACAGGAACCGCGGATTCATCATCTGCACCAGGAATGACTGCAGCACGCTCGGCTCCATCAGCAGCATGAACATCACGCCGTACGCCGCGCCCGACAAGTGCGCGCTGTGGTTGACGTTGCCGCCGCCCTGGCGGTCCTTCCAGAACGAATAGGCGACATAGCCGATCGCGTACAGGAACCCGGGCACCGGCAACGGCACCATGATCCACATCCACGGATCGAGCAGGATCGAGGCGAACAGCACCGCCGACACGCCACCCGAAGCACCGAGGCTGCTGTAGCGGGGATCGTGCCGGTGCTGCATGTAGGTCGGCAGGATCGCCACGACTATCGCCGACAGGTAGAACAGCACGAAGCCGATGGGGCCGATGAAATGGGTCATCTCGTGTTCGACCACGCGGCCGAAGAAGTACAGCGTGATCATGTTGAACAGCAGGTGCGACCAGTCCGCGTGGATGAAGCCATGCGTGAGCAGGCGGTCGAACTGCTTGTTCTTGTCGATCGCCGGCGGCCACAGAATGAGGCGCTGCAGGACGGCGGGCCGTTCGAAGGCCAGCCACGACACCGCTGCGGTCACCGCGATCAGGATGATGGTCAGCATTGCTCAGAAGATCCTCGTTCCAGTTTCAGTCGCGCGCATGAAATCAGCGCACCTCAGGCCCGGTAGTGGTCCTGCATCGGATAACGTCGCGCATACAACGCGAACGCCAGCGCCGCCAGCATCGCGAACCCGGCAAAGAAAAACATCAGGAAAGCGGTTTCGCTCAGGCCCGTCTGCGCGATGTTCGAGGTCACGCCCTCGTTGCGTACCGCGGCGTTGCTCAGCAACACCCACAGGTTGCCGACGGTCACCGAAAGCATCCAGAAGCTCATGATCGTTCCCTTCATCGACGTCGGCGCCTGGCTGTAGGCGAATTCCAGTCCCGTCGCGGAGACCAGTACCTCGCCCATCGTCAGCAGCGCGTAGGGCAGCACCTGCCACACGATCGACACGGGATCGCCACCGTCGATGGCCAACTGCAGGCAGCCGGCGACGATCCATGCAACGGCCGAGAACGCGATGCCCGTGCCCATGCGGCGCAGTGCCGTCGGCTCGATGCCCATCCGGCGCAGCAGCGGATACAGCACGAGGTTGTTGAAGGGAATGATCAACATCACCAGCGCCGGGTTCAGCGCCTGCATCTGCGCGGCCTGGAACCACTCCGGCTTGGTCATGAGTTCGCCCTGGATCACCCAGGTGGACGCCTTCTGGTCGAACAGCGACCAGAACGGGGTGACCAGTGCGAATACGATCAGGATGCGCAGCACCGCGCGCACGCCATCGACCGCCTCATCGGGATGCGCGCCGCGTGCGCGCTCGAGCTGCATCGACGCGCCAAGGCCGCCGAAGGCCATCACCAGCACCAGGGCGAGGCAGAACGCCGGTACGAATTCCAGCGAACCGGCCAGCCACATTCCGAACGCGCCCAGCGCGAGCACCGCGCCCAGCACCGCCATCGCCAGCCCCATGCGCCCCTGCCCGGCCTTCCGCGCCGTCAGCGCCGTGCGCACGACGTTGAGGAAGGAATGCGGGTTCGGCGGCGAGGCCGGCACGTGGGTGTACTTGTTGCGTCCGGCCCAGAAGATCACCACGGCCAGGAACATCAGCGCGCCGGGAATGCCGAACGCCACCGCCGGACCGAAGCCGCGCAGGAAGATCGGCATCAGCAGGGAGGCGAAGAAGCTGCCGAAATTGATCGTCCAGTAGAACGCGTCGTAGACGACCTTGGCCTTGCTCTTGTTGCTCTGGTCGAACTGGTCGCCGACGAAGGCCGAAACCAGTGGCTTGATGCCACCCGACCCCAGCGCGATCAGCAGCATGCCGGTGTAGAAGCCGGTGGGGTTGTCGACGAACAGGGACAGGCAGACGAAGCCCAGCACGTACACCAGCGACAGCCACAGGATGGTGTTGTACTTGCCGAAGAAGCGGTCGGAGATCCAGCCGCCCAGCAGCGGGAAGAAGTACACGCCGATCACGAAGGTGTGGAACACGTCCTTCGCCATGTGTTCGCGCTCGCCCTGCGAGGCGATGTACATCAGCAGCGTCGAAACAAGGAACGGGGTGAGGATGTTGCGCATCCCGTAGAAGCCGAAGCGCTCGCAGGCCTCGTTGCCGATGATGTAGGGGATCTGCCGGGGTAGCTTCCCGGCGCTGGCGGTTTCGATGGCTGCAGTCATGTGATCGCGCGGGTCCAAGCCGGCCCCAGGGGCCGGCAGTTTCGAAGGTCAGGAAAACGGCGTGGCAAGCCCGCCGGCCCGCGGCAGGTTAACACCGCCGTGGTGGCCGGCATCCGGCGAACGCCACCGCCTGTTTCAGGCGTTCAGGCCCATTCGGTCAGGCCTTCTCGTTCATACAACGTCGCGAACGAGGGCCGCGTCTTCATCCGCTGCGCGAGTGCGGCCAGGTGCGGCCACGTCGTTGCGGGCTGCGGCATGTTGCGCGACCAGCGCATCAGCATCGTGAGATAGAAATCGGCGGGGCTGACCCGGTCGCCAAGCAGGTACGGACCGTGCGCACCCAGGTGCGCATCGAGCCGGTCCCATGCGGCCTCGATGCGGGGGCGGACGTATTCGCGTGCGGCGTCCTCGTTCTCGGCGCCTGCCACCTCATGCGGATACCACCATATCCGGAACAGCGGTTGCACTGCATTGGCAAGATGGAACATCCATTGCAGGTACTGCGCGCGCAACGGACTGTCCACTTCGGGCACCAGCCCGGGCTGCCCATGACGCTCGGCGAGCATCATCACCAGCGCGGCGCATTCGAAGCGCGGCGTGCCGTTGTCGATCAGCGTCGGGACCACGCCGTTGGGGTTGAGCGCAAGGTACTCGGGCGACTTCTGCTGTCCCGACTTGGTGTCGACCAGGCGCAATTCGTGCGGCACGCCAAGTTCGATCAGGAGCCAATGGACCAACATGCTGGCGGCACCGGGGGCGTAGTAGAGCGAATACATGCGACAACTCCGAAGGACTGTGCGCTGATGATCGCATGCAGCGGCCGTGGCGGCTGCTGACAGCATGGCGGCAACAGCAAACGCCGGGCGCCGCCCTTCCCCATGCCGCACCCCGCTAAGATCGCGCCGCTGCCGCCTCCACCAAATCCGCGCACCTCCTCCCAATCTCGACTGCGAACCTGACCATGCTCCGCACCCTCGTGCTCGCCGCCGGCCTCGCCGCCGCCATGAATGCCCATGCCCAAGCCGCGCCCGCGCCCCCCGGACTCACCACCGTCTCGGAACGCAGCGGCTTCATCAAGACCGGGCGTTATGAAGAAGTGCTCGCGCTGTGCGCGGCCTTCCAGCAGCGCTATCCCGAAGCGGTGCGCTGCTTCGACTTCGGCACCACGCCGGAAGGCCGGCCGATGAAGGCGCTCGCGGTCAGCACCACCGGCAAGCTGGACGCATCGGCGGCACGCGATGCCGGCCTGCCCGTGCTGCTGGTGCAAGGCGGCATCCACGCCGGCGAGATCGACGGCAAGGACGCGGGTTTCCTGCTGCTGCGCGAGCTGCTGGCCGGCAACGTCAAGGACAGTCCCCTGGACCGGCTCGTGCTGCTGTTCGTGCCCGTGTTCAACGTCGACGGCCACGAACGCTTCGCCGCCTGGAACCGTCCGAACCAGCGCGGCCCCGAGGAAATGGGGTGGCGTACCACGGCGCAGAACTACAACCTCAACCGCGACTACATGAAGGCCGACGCGCCCGAGATGCAGGCGATGCTGCGGCTGGTGAACGAGTGGGACCCGCTGGCGATGATGGACCTGCACGTCACCGATGGCGCGAAGTTCCAGCACGACGTCTCGATCAATGTCGAGCCCACCGAAGGCGCCGACGAGCCCCTGCGCAAAGTCGGCAAGGCGTGGCGCGACGGTGTGCTCGCGCAACTCAAAAAGCAGGGCTCGATGCCCCTGCCGTTCTATCCCTCGTTCGTGGAGAGCGACAACCCCGCGTCGGGCTTCGAGCACGGAGTCGCCCAACCCCGCTTCTCGCAAAGCTACTTCTCCCAGCGCAACCGGCTCGGAATGCTGGTCGAAACGCATTCGTGGAAGGATTACCCGACCCGTGTGCGCGTCACCCGCAACACGGTGCTTGCCGCCGCCGGGCTGGTCGCGGCGCACGGCAAGGACTGGCTGCAGCAGGAACGCGCGGCGGATGAGCGCGCCGCGAAGCTCGGCGGCCAACCGGTCGCACTGGACTACAAGGCCACCGCCAAGGCACGCACGATCGCCTTCCAGGGGTACGCCTACACGCGCACCCCGTCGGAGGTTTCCGGCGCGCTGATGACGCGCTACGACGAGACCAGGCCACAGGCCTGGAACATTCCGCTGCGCGACGAGATCGTGCCCGACCACGTCGTGGACGCGCCGCGCGCGGGCTACCTCGTTCCGGCCGCGCACGCGGCCTGGGTGGGCGCGAAACTGCAGCAACACGGCATCGAATTCCGCCGCCTCGAGGCGCCGGTGCCCGGTGCGGCCGTCGAGGCCTTCCATGCGGACAAGGCGAAATTCGCCGCGCAATCCTTCGAAGGCCACCAGAGGCTCGATGCGACGGGCGCGTGGACTCCGGAACAGCGCGACCTGGCCGCTGGTGCGTTGTTCGTACCGATCGCGCAAGCCAAGGCGCGACTGCTGATGGCACTGCTCGAACCCCAGGCACCGGACGCGCTGCTGGCCTGGGGCGAGTTCAATACCGCCTTCGAGCGCAAGGAATACATGGAGGATTACGTTGCCGAGGAAGTCGCGCGCGAGATGCTGGCGAAGGATCCGGCGCTGAAGGCGCGCTTCGAACAGCGCCTGAGGGACGAGCCCGATTTCGCCAAGGACCCCGCGGCGCGGCTGGAGTTCTTCGCCCGCCTGCATCCGTCCTGGGACCGGTCCTACAACGTCTATCCGGTGCTGCGCCTGAACAGCTCACCATGAACAAACGCGTCATCGCTGCAATGTGACTGTGCTCACGCACCGCGGGCACGATCGCTATCGACGTGGGTGTAGCCTGCGCCGGTCGCCTCCTGCACTCATTCCATTCGAGCTACACCATGGCCGCCTTCCGCCCGCAACTGTTGTTCGCCGCTTCCGTGCTCGCCGTTTCGCTGAGTGCGTGCAAGCCGGCGAGCGAAAAGGCCGCGACGCCCGCGGAAGCCGATACGACCGCGGCCATGCCGGCATCGACGCACAAGACGGCATCGGTCGTGACTCGCTGGCATTGCGAAGGCATCAGCGTCGCCACCCACTTCGATGACGACTCGCTGGAATCCATCACGCTCGAAACCCCGGAACGCACCCTGACGCTCAAGTCGATGGCCAACGAGGACGGCGCGCGTTTCGCCGATGCCGCAGGCAACGAATTCTGGAGCCGCCCCGGCAAGGTGAGCCTGGCGCTCGTCGGCCAGTCCCCGCTGGAGTGCCGCAAGGACCGCGGCTAGCGTCCTTACGCCATGCGTCCCCGGAAGGGATCCGGGACGCCAGCGAACAGACGGCGCGCTACGTCGCGTTCGTCCGCTTCGATCTCGTCGATGAAGCCGCGCGCATCGCCCAACCCTGCGAAAGCCTCGAAGCCACGTTCGAGGAAGCCCTGCAATTCCGCCACCCCCGCCGCGCGTGCCGGACCGCGCGAGAGCTTGAGCAGCAGGGCCACCCCGGGCATCCGCAGGGCGCCGGCCAAGCCGATGCCCACGCGGGAAATCAGGTCGATCTGGTGCGTGCGCAGGCGCGGCAGTCCGGCGTCGCGATAGACCTGCGCGTACAACGCGGCATCCAGCGTGCGTCGCCGTCCCCCGGAATCTTCCAGCGCGCGGGCGAGCCGCAGGTCGAAGGCGTGCGTGAGCAGGCCCAGTTCGATCGCGTCGGACAGGGTCCCCAGCAGCGCGCCCGGCAGCAGTCTCTGCATCATCGGCAGGACCCTGGCGATATCGGCGTCGCGCCGGCTGAAGTCGCGGTCGTTGTAGACGTCATTGAGGAAGAACTGCGCCGCGGGACGCCGGCGCGGGTCGCGCAGGAACCGGTCGAAGCTCACCTCCAGGCGCTCGGCCTGCCAGCGCCGGACTTCGGGCACCCAGCGCAGGCCATTGCGCGGCTCGCGGAGCGGATCGTGCAGGGCCTGGTGGCGGGCCAGCAGGCAACCCAGACGCTTGGGGAGATCGTTCGTGCGTGACATCCAGCCGGATGATCCGGGGCGGACGCGCGGGTGGCAACCGCCCGGCGCAAACCCGGCGCCCATCGCGGTTCGGGTCGGGAGGGTCGGCTACACTCGGCCGACCTGGTCCATACCCGCGCGAATGCTGTCCTTCCACACTGCCCGTCAACGGTCGCGCAAGGCTTCCGACAAGACCCCGCCCCGCATCGGCCTGGCCGTCGCCGGCGGCGGTCCGATTGGCGGCATGTACGAGCTCGGTGCGTTGCGCGCACTGGATGAAGCCATCGAAGGCCTCGACCTGTCCCGCCTGGATTGCTACGTCGGCGTCAGCAGCGGCGCGTTCCTCGCCGCGGCCCTGGCCAACCGGATCGGCACCGAGGAGATGTGCCGCATCTTCCTCACCGGCGACAGCGACGACGTGGAGTTCCGGTCGGAAGCCTTCATGCGTCCGGCCTTCCTCGAATACATGCGCCGCGCCTCCAGCCTGCCGCGCCTTGCCGCCGACTGGTGGCGCGAGCTGCTGTTCTCGCCGGGCCAGCTGCGCTGGCCGGACTTCGTCACCCGCTTCGGCGGGCTGGTACCCACTGGCCTGTTCGACAATGCCGAGGTCGAGCGCTTCCTGCGCGATGTCTTCACCCGCCGCGGCCGCACCAACGACTTCCGCCAGCTCGAGTCGCGCCTGTTCGTCATCGCTGTCGACCTCGACAGCGGCGAGGCCGTGCGTTTCGGCGATGACCTGTGGAACGACGTGCCGATCTCGCAGGCCATCCAGGCCAGTGCCGCGCTGCCGGGCCTGTACCCGCCAGTGGAAGTGCGCGGCCGCCACTTCGTCGATGGCGCCCTGCGCCGCACCATGCATGCCTCGGTGGTGCTGGAACGCGGCATCGACCTGATGCTCGGCGTGAACCCGCTGGTGGCATTCAATTCCGGCGCCGATGCGGGACTGCCGACGGCCCATGCCGGTCGCCTCGCCGCCGGCGGCCTGCCCGCCGTGCTGTCGCAGACCTTCCGTACCCTGCTGCAGTCGCGCATGCAGATCGGCCTGGTCAAGCACCGGCAGCAGTTCCCGGACATCGACCAGCTGATCTTCGAACCCAACGCCCAGGACGGGGAGCTGTTCTTCAGCAACGCCTTCAGCTTCGCCAATCGCCAGCGCATCGCAGAGATCGCCTACCGCAACGTGATGGCCGACCTGCGCAATCGCGCCGATACGCTGGCGCCGTTGCTCGCCGCCCATGGGCTGAGCGTGCGCGCGGACATCGCCGCCGACACGCAGCGGTCCATCCTCGACGGGCTCGACCGGCGCCCGCGCAAGACCGAAACGACGGCACGCCTGCACCGCGCCCTGGACGACATCGACGCGATCGTCGCCTCGCGGCGGACGCACTGATCGGCGCAAGCACCTGATGGTTGTCCGGGCCATGCAGGCGGACGCTTTCTTGGTGTGAAAACTCTAGACAACGCCGCGATCTTGGCGCCATCACCCACCCTCAGGGATCGTCATGGCGAAGTTCAAGAAGACCGCAAAGAAGACCGCCCGCGCCACCAAGGCAACCAAGGCGACCAGCAAGCAGGCCGATCAGCTGTCGAAGACCCTGAGCGAATCCGCCCAGCAGGTGTGGCTTGCCGGCGTCGGCGCTTTCAGCCGCGCACAGACGGAAGGGACCAAGCTGTTCGAGGCCCTGATCAAGGAAGGCCTGAAGCTGGAGAACAACGCGCTCAAGTTCGCCGGCGGCCAGGCCGATGCGGTGCGCGGCGCCGTCGAGAGCAAGGTGGGCCAGGCGCGCGAACGCGCGACCGATACCTGGGACCGCCTCGAGAAAGTCTTCGAAGACCGCGTGCAGCGCGCGCTGACCAAGCTCGGCGTGCCGGGCCGCGATGACCTGGCCGACCTCACCCGCAAGGTCGACACCCTCACCGCCGAACTGCGCAAGCAGGGCGGTAAGCCCGCCGCGAAGAAGGCGGCCAAGGTCGCCAAGAAGAAGCCGGCCGTCCGCAAGACCCGCACCACGCCAGCGGCGTAACGCACCGACTCAACCGCACCGATCAAACCGATCAGGACGCCTTCGGGCATCCCGCCGTCCTCCTGCCCGCCAGTCCCGCCACGCAGCTCCCCTCCCCCTGCGATTTGGACTGGCGGGCTTTTTTTGTCGACGCCCTTCACGTTCTCGCCCGCGGCACCCTGACGTATAGTTCCGGCCTCGGCACTACGGAAGGACACCATGACGGTTTCAGCGCTGTTGCTCGCACTCGCCGTGACCGCAGTAATCGGTGGCGTCGCCACCGCCTGGTTGTGGCTGGTGCAACAGCCCCGCACGGAACGCGAGGAAGGCCTGAGGCTGCTGTCGGCCATGCGCTGGCGTGAATTTTCCCGCCTCGTTGTCGCGGCCCTGCGCAGTCGCGGTTTCGAGCCGGAGACCATCGAGGACGCCGCCGAACGTGGCCAGGACTCCGTCATCCACCTCAGGCGCGACGGCAAGGAATGGCTCCTCGCCTGCAAGCAGGGCCTGAACTACCGCATTACCCCGGCCAACGTCAGCGACATGACCGACGCAGTGCGCTTCCATGGCGCTGCCGGTGGCGTGGTGGCCACCCCCGGCGTGACCGAACCGGCCGCGCGCAAGGTTGCTGCCCGCGTCGACCTCTTCGATGGCGACACGCTCTGGCCAATGATGCAGGCGCAATTGGCACCGGGCGTACGGGACGAACTCGCCGGCAAGGCCCGGCAGGCAGCCACGCGCCACGTTGCGATCGCCTGGGCAGGCGCCCTGGCCCTGGGACTGGCGAGTGCCGTGGTGATGCCGAAAGGCGACACCGCAGACGACGCTCCCGCGGTCGCCGCCACTACCAGTACCGTCGCCCCTACCGCCGCCCCGGGCCCGGCTGCCAATGCCGCACCTGCAACAGCGGCGACGCCCACTCCTACGCCGGTCCACGCCGCCGCCCCCATCAGCGAGGGCGAGCAGCGCGACGAGGTGATCCGCATGGTCTCGACCCTGCCCGGCGTCGAGCGCGCCATGTGGAGCACGCGTTCGACCCTGCTGGTCTATCTCATCGACGAAAACGCCAATCCGGTCCGTGGCATCTGCGATGTCATGCAGAAATACGAGACCCTGCGCACCTCGCGCCTGCATCTCCAGCCGCCAGCGGGTGCCGCGCGGCCGTCGCGGTTCCTGCAGTGCACGACGTACTGACGTTGTAGCGACCGATGCAGACAAGAACGCGGCGCATGCGCCGCGTTTTTCATTCGTCGCCTTGGGATCGCTGCCCTACGGCATCCATGCCGCGCCGGAAAGCCTGCACGAGCCCCCGACAGGCGGCTCGTGACCGCGGGTTCACCAGTGCACGCCCCGCATCAGCGCCGCGAAGGCGATCTGTTCGTTGCTCGGCTGCGATTCACCGCGCAGCGCGGCCTTGTCGCCCTTGGCGGCGGCCGAGTCCGGGAACAGCTCGAACGCCGTGCTCATCACCACTTCGTAGGCCTTCGGCGCCACTGCGTTGACCACCGAGGCGAAGATACCCAGGCGCGTGGCAATCCGGCTGGGGCGTTCAATAATGCCCTTGACCACCAGGTCGGCCGCTTCTTCCGGGGATAGTGTCGGCACGCTCTCGTACATCTTGGTCGGCGCGATCATCGGCGTCTTCACCAACGGCATGTTGATCGTGGTGAAGGAGATGCCCTTGCCCGACAACTCGCCCTGCGCGCAGCGGCTCCACGCGTCCAGCGCCGCCTTCGACGCGACATACGCCGAGAAGCGCGGCGAATTGGCCAGCACGCCGATCGAGGAGATGTTGATGATGTGGCCGCGACGGCGATGGGTCATGCCGGGCATGAAGCCCATGATCAGGCGCAGGCTGCCGAAATAGTTCAGCTGCATGGTGCGCTCGAAATCGTGGAAGCGGTCGTAGCTGAGCTCGATCGAACGGCGGATCGAACGGCCGGCGTTGTTGATCAGCACGTCGACGTGGCCGTGCGCCTCCAGCACCTGCTTCACCAGCCGGTCGCAATCGGCCATGTCGGACAGGTCGGCGGTGTAGGCGAAGACCTTGCCGCCTGCCTTCTTCATCTCGTCGCGCGCCTTGAACAGCTCTGCCTCGCCGCGCGCGATGATCACCGTGATCGCGCCCGCCTCGGCCACGCGCTGCGCCGTGGACAGGCCGATGCCGGAGGAGCCACCCGTGATCACCACGACCTTGCCCTTGACCTTGCCCTTCAGCGAACGGTCGACGAACAGGTCCGGATCCAGGTTGCGTTCCCAGTGATCCCACAGGCGCCAGGCGTAGTCGTCCAGCCTCGGCACGGCGATGCCACTGCCGCGCAATGCGCGCTCGGCCTCGCGGTTGTCGAAGCGGGTCGGATAGGTGATGAACTTCAACACCTCCTTCGGGATCTTGAAGTCGCGCAGCAGCATGCCGATGAAGCGTTTCACCGGCGGCAGGTTGCCCACCGCGGAACGGATGCCACTGGGCACGAAGGCGAACATGCGCGCGTCGATGCGCATGGTCATTTCCGGCGCGTGGCCGGCGCGGCAGAAGGTGTTGAGCACCTCGCCGACGCGCATCGGCTCCGGATCGGTCAGGTGGAAGCAGTGGCCGTCCAGCTTGGGCTTGTGCGCGATGTGATCCATCGCATCGACCACGTAGTCGACCGGCACGATGTTGATGCGGCCACCCTCGATGCCGAGCGTCGGCATCCACTGCGGCAGCATCTCGCGCAGCTTCTTGATCAGGGGGAAGAAGTAGTACGGGCCGTCGATCTTGTCGATCTGGCCGGTCTGGGAATGGCCGACGACCATGCCCGGGCGGTAGATGCGCCACTTGATGCGCTTTTCGTTGCGCACCAGGCCTTCGGATTCGTGCTTGGTGGCCAGGTACGGATCGTCCAGGCCCTCGGCTTCGTCGAACATGTCCTCGCGGAACACGCCCTGGTACAAGCCTGCCGCCGCGATCGAACTGGTGTGGTGGAAACAGCCCGCGCCGATGGCCGCGGCCAGGTCCAGCGCGTTGCGCGTCCCGTCGATGTTCGCCGCGCGCTGGGATGCCGCATCGGCGGTCAGGTCATAGATCGCCGCCAGGTGGAAGAAGTGCTTGACCTTCCCCGTCAGCGCCCTGGCCTGCGCCGCACTGACCCCGCACTTCGCCGCGGTCATGTCGCCGTTGACGACGACAACGCGTTTCATGTCCCAGCCCGCCTGCTTGGCGATGGCATCGAACTTCTTCTGCGAGTCCTTGCGCACCAGCACGTGCACGGTGCCTTTGCGCTCCAGCAGCTTGCTGACCAGATAGCGCCCGATGAAACCGGTGGCACCGGTAACGAAGTAGCTCATGCCCTGCTCTCCCGAGAACGCCGGCACAACGGGGGTTGCCGACCTTGGGCTACGTTGCCAGAGCCTGCGACAGCCGACAATGCCCATGGGACTGCTGGTGCGCACGCGATGGCTCGCGCCATGCCTGGGGGCGTGTGGGGCAAGGAAGAGTGAAGGAGCGTATGTCGATACGCGACCGAGCGATGACGCTGCCCCGCGCGTCCCCAGGCTTGGCCCTCCGGGTTGCTTCTCCATGGCCGCCGCCATGCGGCGTCGCGCGACTTGACCTTGCAGGCAGCAAGGCGCTGCGTCGCGCAACACCACCTGACGGCCATGGAGAAGCAACGCGAGCCATTGCGTGCGCACCAGCAGCCCCAGTATTGACCGTGCAATAGGCCCATGCTGTGATGCCGCCTCACCAGCACGGAGCCGCCGCCATGGCCGATCTGAAGTCCCAATTCGAACAGGCCGCGAAGGACGTCCACGCGCTGTCCGAGCGTCCCGACAACGACACGCTGCTGCGCCTGTACGCATTGTTCAAGCAGGGCTCCGAGGGCGACGTGTCCGGCGCGAAGCCGGGATTCTTCGATTTCGTCGGCACCGCCAAGTACGAGGCGTGGGCGAAGCTCAAGGGCACCAGCCAGGACGACGCCATGAAGAAGTACGTCGACCTGGTCAAGAAACTGCGCGCCTGAGGCGCTGCGACCGATGGCCAGGCAGACCCGCCAACGCATCCTCGATGCCAGCCTGGCCATGTTCAACGCGCAGGGCGAACCCAACGTCACCACGAACCACATCGCCGATGAGCTGGAGATCAGCCCCGGCAACCTGTACTACCACTTCCGCAACAAGGACGACATCATCGAGCAGCTGTTCGCGCGCTTCGAGGAGCGCATGGACGCCGCGCTGGCCGCCCCCGAGGGCCGCCTGCCGGGGCTCGAGGACATCTGGCTGCAGCTGCACCTGGTGTTCGAGTCGATCTGGGACTACCGCTTCCTCTACCGCGACCTGGTCGAGATCCTCAGCCGCAACCGTCGCCTGCGCCTGCGTTTCGCGCGCATCCTCAGGCGCGCCGACGAGCAGGCGCATTCGGTCATGCGCGGGCTTTCGCAGGCCGGCGTGATGCGCGCTTCCGGCGACGAACTGGCCGCGACCGCAACCAACGTGCTGGTGATCGCGACGTTCTGGCTCAACTACGCCTCGGCGCGCGGCGACAAGGACGAACACGAAGCGATCCGCGCCGGCATCGTGCAGGTGATGATGCTGCTGGCGCCGTTCCTGCGCGACGCCGAACGCCTGCACCTCAACCACCTGACCCGCGCCTACATCGACTGATGCAGGAAGGGTCTTGACCATCCGCTGACCACCACTGCGGCGGGCCAGGACCCGCCCTACAGGCTGAAGGAGTTCGCATGGCCGCCAAATGGACTGCATTTCCGCACGACGCCAAGGGTTTTGCCTACGCCGGCGACGCATTGAAGAAAGCATGGCCCCAGCTCCATGCCGGTGACTGCGAGCCCTTCCCGGACGCGAAGCACGCCGCCATCCTGCTCAAGGCGGCCGGAAAGGCCGCGCCCAAGCTCGACGCCGGCGCGCTGTCGGAAGCCCTGCAGGAAGCGTGGCGTGCTTTTCACCACGGCGACTTCAAGGCCGCTTTCGACGCGGGCGAGAAGCTCGGCCCCATCGGCGCCTCGGTCGCGGTGAAGGCGATCGGCATCCACGCCACCTACCTCGTCGGCAGCGATGCCGAAAAACTCAAGCGCTTCGAACAGGCGGCCCAACTCGCCGAAGCGGCGGCCAAGGCATTGCCGGCCGAAGCCAACAGCCATTACCGCCTCGCCTTCGCCCTGGGCCGCTACAGCCAGGGTCTGTCGATCGTGCAGGCGCTCAAGGAAGGCATCGCGAGCAAGGTCCGCACCGCGCTGGACACCACCCTGGAACTCGCACCCAAGCATGCCGAAGCGCACACCGCGATGGCGGTGTATCACGCCGAGATCGTCAACAAGATCGGCGCGCTGATCGGTGGCATGACCTATGGCGCCAAGCCCGCCGAGGCCGAGAAGCACATCAAGACCGCGCTGAAGCTGACCCCCAATTCCCCCATCGCCCACATCGAGCACGGCAACGTGCTGATGCTGTTGTACGGCGACAAGAAGGAAGACGACGCAGCCGCGGCCTATGAGAAGGCCGCGAAGGTCAAGCCGGTCGATGCGATGGAAGCACTGGATGCCGCGTACGCGCGGGAGCAGATCGAGTAGGGCGCGCCCCCATCCCAACCTTCCCCCGCAAGCGGGGGAAGGGGCAGAGTAGCCCCTATCCCAACCTTCCCCCGCAAGCGGGGGAAGGAGCAGCTCCTCGCTCCGCTCCCTCCCCCGCTTGCGGGGGAGGGTTGGGGTGGGGGCAGCAGCTAGCGCACCGCCACCAGCACCCCATCCTGCAAGCGCAGCACGCGATCGGCCAGCGCCAGGCTGGCCGGGCGGTGCGTGATCAGCATTACCGTGCGCTGGCGCAGCAACTCGTGGCACTCGGCGATGAATTCCTGCTCGCCTTCCGGATCGAACATCGCCGTCGCTTCATCGAGGATGAGCACGGCCGGGTCCTTGAGCAGCGCGCGCGCCAGCGCGATGCGCTGGCGCTGGCCACCCGACAGGCGCACGCCCTGGTCGCCGACGACGGTGTCGTAGCCCTGCGGCAGGCCCACGATGAAGTCATGCGCGCGCGCGGCCTGCGCGGCGCGCTCGATGTCGGCACGACCGGCGTCGGCATTGCCATAACCGATGTTGTCGGCCACCGAGGCGTTGAACAGCAGCACGTTCTGCGCGACCAGCCCGACGTGGTCGCGCAGGCTGCGCAGGCTCAGTTCGCGCAGGTCCACGCCATCGAGGGTGATCCGGCCGGACTGCGGATCGGCCAGGCGCAGCAGCAGGTGCGCCAGCGTGGTCTTGCCTGCGCCGTTCGGACCGGTGAGCGCTACCGTTTCGCCCGCGCGCACATGCAGGTCGAGGTCGCGCAGGACCGGTTCGCGTCCCGGGTGCGCGAAGCCAACGCCTTCGAAAACCACCTCACCGCGCACCTGCGCCAGCGACTGGCGGCCGTCATCGGGCTCGCGCGCCTGCGCGAACAGTTCGACCAGGCGTCGCGTGGCACCACGCGCGCTCTGCAGTTGTCCGTACACATTGGCCAACTGGCCCAACGGCTGGGTCAACAGCAATCCATACAGCAGCAAGGTGACGAGGTCGGCGGCGTACAGGGCGCCACCGGCCAGGCGACGGCTCGCGAACCAAAGCAACACCAGCACCGCCGCCGCCACGACCACCCGGACCACCGGTGCGATCAGGTTCTCCAGTCGATTCTGGCGCAGCTCCAGCGCATGCAGCCGCTGCGCCTGCTCGGCAAAACGTTGCGACTCCGCGCCCTCCCCGGAGAATGCCTTGACGATCGGCAGCATCACCAGGTTCTGCTCGGCCAGGGCCGAGCGCTGCGCGTAGGCCTCGACCTCCGCCTCAGCCAGCGGCCGCAGACGCCGGCCGACGAGCTTCAGGCCAATGAACAGCAGGGGTACCAGCAACGCAATCGCGATGCCGATGCCCGGATCGATCCGCACCATCATCACGAACGCACCCGCGCACGTCAGCAGCAATGGCGCCAGCGAGATCAGCGTGCCAGTCAGGAAGTTCCCAAGCCGTGCGACATCCTGCGTCAGCAGCGCCAGAACCGCGCCACGCTGGCGGCCGGCATGCCAGTGCAGTGGCAGCGACTGCAGATGGTCGAACACCCGCATCGAGGCGTCGGCGATCAGGTGCGAGGCCACCGCCTGCGAACGCACCGCCACGATATAGCCCAGCACCGCCTGCACCACGACCACTACGAACCAGCCTGCCAGCAGCATTCCCACCGGCTGCGCCTCCAGCACCGCCGCGGAGAACCGACCCGCCAGCCAGGGCGTGGCGAGCGCCGCGCCGCTTTGCAGGCACATCAGCAGCAGCACGCCCAGCAACGCGCCCGAGTACGGTCGCGCCAAACCCAGAAGGAAGGCATAGTCCTCGCGCTGCTTCACTTCATCCCCCTCCCCTGCGTCGCCGGCTTTACTCGCGCGCGCGCGCGGCCGTACGCTGCTCCCGTTGCTTCCGAATCCACGAACCGCCGCCAAGTGCCCAATCCAGTCCCAACGCTAGCATGCCGCGCGCGGCCGTCGCCGCAGATGCGCATGCAACAGACCGGCGACGAAGCCGTGATCCTCGACCTCGCCAGCGAGCAGTACTTCGGCCTGAATGCCGTGGGCACTCGAATGATGCAGCTGCTGCAGCGCGACCCCGACGTGCAGGCGGCCTACCGCACGCTGCTGGACGAATACGACGTGGCGCCCGCGCAACTGGAGCACGACCTGCTCGCCCTGCTCACCCAACTTGCCGATGCCGGACTCGTCAGCATCGAATGACGGCCGCTGGTCGCGCTGGTGGCGCCTGTCGTGGACGGATCGCACGCGGCTGCTCGGGCTGGTGGTGCTGGTGCCGCTCGTCGACATCGCCCTGCGCACGTTGGGCCTGCGCCGCACGCAATCGCTGCTCGGCGTGACCCATGCCCCTGCTGCGCCGGCGCCATGCACGGATGATGTGATGGCGGATGCCCAGCGCATCGCCGAACTCGCCAACATTGCCGGGCGCCATGGCGCCTGGCAGAACACCTGCCTGCGCCAGGCGCTGGCCGTGCAATGGTGGCTGTGCCGGCGCGGCCTGCCCGCGCAACTGCGCATCGGCGCGCGGCGCGCCGGCGACCAGCTGGATGCGCACGCGTGGGTGGAACTGGAAGGCGTCCCACTCGCACAGTCGCGGGAACTGCCGCCGGTGTTGTACATGCAGGGGAACTGACCCCGTGCGCGCCACGCCAACTCCAGTCGGCATCACTCCAGCCGCTGTCCCAGGCGCCGTACCCGCTCCAGCAACAGCGCTCCGCGTCCGGCATCGGCTTCGCCGTAGATTTCGCGCAGGTACCCGGTCGGCGGGAACAGCCTCTGCCACAGCCAGCGCAGGCGGGCCGCGTGCGTGGGCAAGGCCTTGAAGTTCATCCACTGCATGTAACGCCAGTCGGCCAGCCGGCGCACGTCGATTCGTTCCCCGCTGCCTGCCTGCGCAAGCGCGGCGATCACCGCGGCGGGCGCCCCGTCTCCAAAGCTGTCCTGCGCCTTCTGCAGACCTTCCAGGCAGATGCCCCCCACGCCATGCCGGCGGCATAGCAGGAGCACCCGCTCCCACTCCGCAGCCGACATGCATCGCGCCATGAGGTGCAGGTCGTACAGCCACTTCAGGCGATCGCCGGGGCCGAAATGCAGGTTCTTGCAGCGGTGGATGCAGGCGTGGATGAACGCATGCGGTGGCGACAGTCCACGCGCGGTGGGTGCGAGGCCTGGCAGGGGAATCGAATCCGCAAGCAGTTCTTCGAAAGGAAATACCCCCGCGAAAAGCGGCGCGTTGAACAGGCTCCAATGCAGGTCGAATTCCAGCGGTTGCGATCCCGCCACCCGCGTGCGCATGGTGACCTCGTGCGCAGGCTCGCCGAAGTGGAATCCTCCGCTGAATCCATGCTGGCGCAGCACCCGTGCCGCGCGTTCGGTCTGCGCCGGCGAGGCGAACAGGAGATCCACGTCGGCACGCGTGCGCAGGTAGGGCTCGGCATACAGCCACCACGCCACCGCGGTCCCCTTCAGCAGGAGTGCCGGCAGTCCATCGGCTTCGAGCAACGCCAGTGCCCGCCGGCATTCGGTATCGCGCAGCAGGCCCTGTATTGCCTCGGCACGACTGGCCTGCTGGAAGGCATCGCGCACCGGATCTCCCGCGGGCATCCGCCGCAAACGATCGGCGACCAGTGCAACGACGCCTTCGAGCTGCGCCGCGTCCAGCAAGAGCCCTATGTCTCCGCCCCAAGGCGACGACGCGACCGCATCGTCGCGCAGCGCGTCGGCCAGCCACTGTCGCGGCGTCATTACCTGGGATCGCAAATCCATCACACTGATGCTACCAGCGACACGGGCACGTCTCTCCATGCAAGGCATCTGTGGCTTCCTCCACCTCGATGGACAACCGGCCGCCGCCGCCCCACTGGCCGCGATGCGGTCGACGCTGGTGCGCACGACGTGGTCGGTGCACGAACAGTGGCAGGACGGTCCGGCGGCATTCGCCGGCGCCCACTGGGCCTCCAGCGAACAGCCGCACGCTCCGCCGCTGCTGCAGCGTGATCCGGACCCCGGCTGCGTCGTCGTCGCCGACAGCCGCCTGCAGGACACCGCCACGCTCGCACGCAAGCTCGGCCTGTCCGCGCACAGCGGCACTGGCACGGACGCCGGGTTGATCCTGCACGCATGGCTGCGCTGGGGAGACCGCTGCGTCGAACACCTGGAAGGCGATTTCGCCTTTGCCATCCATGACCCGCGCAAGGGCGGCCTGTTCTGCGCCCGCGATGCAATGGGCGTTCGCCCGCTTTATCTCCATCACGCGCCGGGTCGATTCGTCGCCTTCGCCAGCAGCGCCGACGCGATCCTGGCGCACCCGGATGTGCCGAAGACGTTCAACGAAGGCCGCATCGCCGATTTCCTGGTGACGCAGCTCGAAGGCATCGACAAGACCTCGACCTTCTACCGTGAGATCGCGCGCCTGCCGCCCGCCCACAGCCTGTGGATCGACGCGCAGGGCAGTCGCCGGCAACGCTACTGGACATTGCAGCCACTGCGACCTGCGAACCCGCCGAAGACGGATGGCGAGTGGGCCGAAGCCTTCACTGCAATCCTGGAACGCGCGGTTGCGCGCCACCTGGAAGGTCCGGCGCGCATCGGCTGCATGCTCAGTGGCGGACTGGATTCCTCGTCGCTTGCGGTGGTGGCCGCCGCGCAACTGGCTGCCCGCGGCAGCGGCCCGCTGCCCACGTTTTCCGCCATCAACAGCGCCATGCCCGACTGCCCGGAAACCCGGGCGGTCGAGGCGATGCTGGCCCTGCCCGGCTTTCAGCCGTCGGTCGCCGATCTCGCTGGTATCGCGCCCATCGCGGACACCCTGCGCGAACGCATGCTTGATTCGGAGGAGCCGTTCGACGGCACCATGACCCTGATCCATGCGCAGTACCTGCTGGCCGCGCGCATGGGCGTGGAAGCCGTCATGGACGGAATCGATGGCGACAGCCTGTTCCTGGCCGGCGACAGCCTGGCCCGTCACATGCGCCGCGGGCGATGGCGGCAGGCACTCCGCAACGCACGCGCGGATCGGCGCATGTACCCGGATGGCCCATCGACGCTGCAGCAACTGGGACGGGCGATGGTGCGCGGCCTCGTGCCGCAGCCTGCGCTGCAGGCGGTACGCGACCGGCGGAAAGGGGACGAGGTCGGGCGGAACATCGCGACTTCGCTGATCGCCCGCGACTTCGCCGACCGCATCGCCCTGGGCGAACGCCTGGGCACGCTGCGCTCGCAACGGCCGTCAGTTCCACCAAGGGATGCCGGTGCGGAGTCCGTGGCCGCCCTGCAACATCCCTATGTGACGACCGCACTGGAGCGCTACCACCGCGTCGCCGCCGTCCACGGAATCCAGCCACGGCATCCCTTCACGGATCGCCAGCTGATCGAATTCGCCGTGACCCTGCCCGATCGCCAACGCCAGTCCGATGGCTGGAGCAAGGCCATCCTGCGCCGGGCAATGCAGGGCCGTCTGCCGGAGGCGGTCCGCATGCGCCGGGACAAGACCAGCCTGGGCTGGCGGTTCAATGATGCCGCCCTGTCCGGGGGCGGCCGGTACCCGCTCCACGAGCAGCTGCAGGCGCATCGCGGAGTCCTGGCTCCCTACGTCGACCTGGCCAAGCTCGATGCGGCCCTGGCCGCATCCACCCCGGAAGCCTTCGAGGCCGTAGGCGAGGCCCTGACGCTGGGGGCCTGGCTGAGTCGTTCAGGATAAACACGACGTTTGTCAAATTTATTTGTGTGAATCCCATCACATTCAGCTAGAGTGGGCCGGCCCGCAATTCAGACGCGGGTCACATTTCACTTTGCCGATGTAGGGGGGATGTCATGCAGGCCAAGCAGGATTCCGTGTCGAACGACACCAAGCCGCGCCAGCAATACAGCGCGCCGCAACTCACCCAATACGGCCGCGTCCGCGATCTGACGGCGGGTGGCTCCGGCCCCAAGGGCGAAAAGACGGTGCCCGGCCACCAGTACACACGCCACGCGTGATGGGTTCCCGGTTGGGCCGGTCCGCATGCGGGCCGGCCCGAACTTTTTGTGCTGTTTGTCGAAAGCCCTGGCTGCGGGGCAGCGTTCACGGCGCTACCGCTTGCACGATCCGGCGTGTTTGCCGTTCCCGGCTGCTCGCGAATTCCCTATTCATCAATGTGACTGCGGTCATCGCCATAGTGTGATTTCCATCGCACTCGGTTACGATCGCGTGACGACCAGCCGCCACAGGCCGGCGCGACGAATTCCAGAAGCCACAGGGGGCTCACATGCAGGACCAGCAGGACCAGAAGAACCACCATCCGGCACAGCGGGCCTACAGTGCACCGCAGCTGATCGGTTACGGTCGCGTCCGCGATCTCACCGCGGGTGGTTCGGGCACGAAGGGCGAATTCAAGAAGAACCAGCTGACCCGCCATCCTTGATCCCTGGCGCGCGTTGGACAGGCCTGCGCCGATATGCCGACCTTCCACAGTTACGCGTCCCAAGGCATCGCATCCGAGATCCCGCTGCCGGAACTCCCGCCAGCGGATCTCCCCCCGGATTCAAGTCTCCACGTTGCGCTCAGCGACAACGCCATCATCCCGGCGGCGACTGATCCCGACTGGCAACACGATTTCGTAGATCCGCACGGCGACCTGGCATTCCGGTGCCTGCGCTTCGATCGCGACTTCTACTTCGACTTCCCCGGCATCGGCCAGGCCCGGATCACGCCAGACGACCGCATCCTGATCTGGCAGCACGACGCGGCCAGCATCGAATCCATCCGCCACGTACTGCTCGACCAGGTGCTGCCGCGCCTGCTCGCGCAACGCGGTCATCTTGTCCTGCACGGCAGCGCCGTGCGCACGCCGCAAGACCATGTGCTGGTGATCCTCGGCGACAGCGGGATGGGCAAATCCACGTTGGCATCGGCCTTTGCCTGCAGCGGTGCCGATGTCCTCAGCGACGACGGCGTGCTGCTCGACTTCACTCCGCCACGTATCCGCGCCGTGCCCGGCTATCCGGGCCTGCGCCTGTGGCCCGATTCGCTGGGCGCACTGTTCGCCGAACGCGCCAATCAATCCACGCCGATGTCGCACTACAACGACAAGCGCCGCCTGGCCCAGCCCGTTCCGGCCCGCAACGGCACGGCAGCCGCAATCGACGCCATCCTGCTGCTGCAGCCCGCACGCGACGATCGCGCCATCGTCATCGAATCGCTTGCGCCGCAGGCGGCCTGCATGGCGCTGACACGAAACAGCTTTCAGCTCGATCTGGGCGATCACGACAACGTCGAACGCCTGTTCGCGCAGGCGGCGCAGGCCGCTTGCGAGACGCCGGTATTGACCCTGAGCTATCCGCGCGACTACGCGCTGCTACCGGACGTGATCGAACGGATCACGGCGACGGTCGCGGCCCTGCGCCTGCGTTGATGTATCCGGTGAAGCGTGCGCAGTCGCGAAGCGGCTGTGCACGCGGATCCATCACCCGCGTCCGTACACGTCCTCGAAGCGGACGATGTCGTCCTCGCCCAGATAACTGCCCGACTGCACCTCGATCAGTTCCAGCGGCATCACGCCCGGATTCTCGAGGCGGTGCTTCACGCCCAGCGGGATGTAGGTGCTCTGGTTTTCCGAGAGGATGATCGTCTCGTCGCCACGGGTGATGCGGCCGGTGCCACTGACGACGATCCAGTGCTCGGCGCGGTGATGGTGCATCTGCAGGCTCAGCGCCGCGCCGGGCTTCACCGTGATGCGCTTGACCTGGAAACGCTCGCCCATGTCGATCGAGTCGTAGCTACCCCACGGGCGGTAGACCTTGCGGTGCCAGGTCGGCTCGGGGCGTTGGCGCTTCTTCAACTCAGCCACTATCCCCTTGACGTCCTGCACATGGTCCTTGTGCGCGACCAGCACGGCGTCGTCGGTGTCGACCACGACCACGTTCTCCAGCCCCAGCAACGCGAGCAGGCGACCGTCGCCCCACGCCAGCGTGTTGCGGCAGTTCTGCGCGAGGACATCGCCGTGGTGGGCGTTGCCGTTGCCGTCCTGGTCGGCGACTTCCCACAGCGCCGACCAGCTGCCGACGTCGTTCCAGCCGACCGAGATCGGCAGCACCGCCGCATGCGCGGTCTTCTCCATCACCGCGTAGTCGATGGAGTCCGACGGGCACGCCGCGAAGGCGGCCTTGTCGAGGCGGATGAAGTCGGCGTCACGCTTGGCCTTCTGCAGCGCCTCGCGGCACGCAGCGAGCATCTCGGGACGGTGCTGTTCGAGTTCGGCGAGATACACCGACGCCTTGAACAGGAACATGCCGCTGTTCCAGAAATAATCGCCGCTGGCCACGTACTGCGTCGCGGTAGCCGCATCGGGTTTCTCGACGAACTGCGCCACGGCGCGCACACCCGCGCCTGCCGCGGCGTGGCCACCTTCGGCCTGGATGTAGCCGTAGCCGGTTTCCGGCCCCGTCGGCACGATGCCGAAGGTGATCAGCTTGCCGCCCTGCGCCGACGGCATTGCTGCCTGCACCGCGGCGCGGAAGCCGTCGGCATCGACGATCACGTGGTCCGAGGGCAGCACCAGCAGCAGCGGATCATCGCCGCCGGCCATGGCTTCCAGCGCGGCGATCGCGATCGCCGGCGCGGTGTTGCGGCCCACCGGCTCGAGCAGGATTCCCGCCGGCACGCAGTCCGCCTCGCGCAGCTGCTCGGCGACCATGAAGCGGTGTTCCTCGTTGGCCACCACCAGCGGCGCCGACGTCGCCAGTGGCGCGATGCGGTCCCACGTCGACTGCAGCAGCGAGTGCTTGCCCAGCAGGTTGAGGAACTGCTTGGGAAAGGCTTCGCGCGAGAGCGGCCACAGGCGGGTACCGGAACCGCCGGACAGGATTACGGGGATCATGCAAAGGCTCGGAAGTGGCTGGGAGACGCCGACGGCATGAAACCGTCGGCAGTGCGCGCGCATTTTCGCGGATTGCGGGGGGATTGGCGATGTTGGGCCTGTGTGGGTTCCGGAGCGCCCCCATCCCAACCTTCCCCCGCACGCGGGGGAAGGGGCCAAGCCCGCAAGTATCGGCTTCTCTTCCTCCCGCAAGCATCAGCTCCGCTTCCTCCCGCAAGCCTCAGCTCCACTTCCTCCCGCAAGCTTCAGCTCCGCTCCCTCCGCAAGCTTCAGCTCCGCTCCCTCCGCAAGCATCAGCTCCGCTCCCTCCCGCAAGCATCAGCTCCGCTCCCTCCCCCGCTTGCGGGGGGTGGGGGGCAAGGCCGCAACCGTCAACTCCGCTCCCTCGCGAGGCCTCAGCTCTAGCTCTTGCAAGCTCCGCTCCCTCCCCCGCTTGCGGGGGAGAGTTGGGGTGGGGGCCAAGGCCGCCAGCGCCGCTTCAATCACCTGGAACACCCCCGCGAGATTCCCCAGCACATCGTGATTCCAGAACCTCAGCACACGAAACCCCTGGCTTCGCAGGTATGCGTTGCGCCGCGGATCGGTCCGCGAATCGCAATGCTGGCCACCATCGACTTCAACAACCAGCAACCTCTCGAGACAAACAAAGTCGGCCACGTACGGCCCGATCGGGCACTGGCGGCGGAATTTGCACCCGGATACCTGACGCAGACGAATCACGCGCCAGAGCCGATGCTCGGCGTCGGTCATGGCGTGGCGCAGCTTTCGGGCCACGTCCCGTTTTTGCCCCTCTCGCATCCATGCGATCCCCATTGCAGTGATGGGGCAATCGTCGCTGGCGCGGGCCGGGTGGACGATAGGAAAAAGGCGTGGTGGATGGTCGGATTCCGTTGCGCCAGTGGACGCCGTGCCCCCCATCCCAACCTTCCCCCGCGAGCGGGGGAAGGAGCAAAGCCAAGCATCCGCTCCGCTCCCTCCCCCGCTTGCGGCACCCGCTCCTCTCCCTCCCAACTTGCAGCACCCGCTCCTCTCCCTCCCAACTTGCAGCACCCGCTCCTCTCCCTCCCCCTCTGCAGCATCCGCTCCTCTCCCTCCCCCGCTTGCGGGGGAGGGCCGGGGTGGGGGAAGGCCGGCCCGGAGCCCCGCTCCGCTAAAATGCCCAGATTCCCCTTGCAGCCTCCCCATGCATTCCGATTCCCGAATTTTCGTCGCCGGCCACCGCGGCCTGGTCGGCGGCGCCATCGTCCGCAACCTGCAGACCAAGGGCTACGACAACCTGCTGCTGGCCGGGCGCGACCAGCTCGACCTGCGCAACCGCGATTCGGTCGAGGCGTTCTTCACCGAACACAAGCCCGAAGTCGTGTTTCTCGCCGCGGCCAAGGTCGGCGGCATCCACGCCAACAACACCTACCCGGCGCAGTTCCTGTTCGAGAACCTGCAGATCCAGGACAACGTCATCGACGCCGCCTACCGCCACGGCGCGAAGAAGCTGACCTTCCTCGGCTCTTCCTGCATCTATCCGAAGCTGGCGCCGCAGCCGATCAAGGAGGAGTACCTCCTCACTGGCGCGCTGGAACCCACCAACGAGTGGTACGCCATCGCCAAGATCGCCGGCATCAAACTGTGCCAGGCCTACCGCCGCCAGTACGGCTTCAACGCCATCAGCCTGATGCCGACCAACCTGTACGGCCCCGGCGACAACTTCGACCTCAACAACTCGCACGTGCTGCCCGCGCTGATCCGCAAGTTCCACGAAGCCAAACTGCGTGGCGACAAGGACGTGGTGATGTGGGGCACCGGCACCCCGCGCCGCGAATTCCTGCACGTCGATGACCTCGCCGATGCCGTCGTGCATTTGACGAAGACCTACGAAGGCGAGGACATCGTCAACATCGGCGTCGGCGACGACATCAGTATCCGCGAACTGGCGGAGATGGTGAAGGAGATCACCGGCTTCGAAGGCGCGATCGTCAACGACACGACCAAGCCCGACGGCACGCCGCGCAAGCTGCTCGACGTCAGCCGCCTGCACGGCCTCGGCTGGCAGGCGCGCATCGGCCTGCGCGAAGGCATCGAGGAAACCTATCGCTGGTTCCTCGCGCACCAGAACGAACTGCGCGCGGCCTGAGCACGCGCGCTTGATCGCGGCCCCCGCACCCGGCTATTGGCACCTGCTGTCCCTGCCCGGGGCATCCGGGCTGGTGCTGCCGTTGCTGATCTGCGCGGCATGGCGGTTGGCGCAGGATTCTGCCGACGGCGCGCGCGCGTCGCGGCATTGGTTGCTGGCCTCGGCTTGCGCGGTGGCAATAGTCATCACCAGCAAGGTCGCCTTCTACGGCTGGGGCACCGGCATCCGCGCCTGGAACCTGACCTGCCCCAGCGGCCACACCGTCCTGGCGCTGCTGCTGTGGCCGGCCCTCCTCGGCCTGCTGGTGCCGCCGCACCAACGCGCGTGGCGTGCGCTCGCGATCACCGCCGGCGTGCTGCTGGGCGTGGGCTGCGCCCTGTCGCGGCTGATGATCCACGCGCATCCGCTGTCGGAAGTACTGGCCGGCCTCGCCCTGGGCGGCCTCGCCGCCGTGCTCGCCGTACGCGCCGTGCGCGGCCAGCACCTCGCCCTGCGGCGTGCCGGCTTCACCGCCGTGGCGGTGCTCCTGCTTGGTGTGTGCATGGCGGTGATACCCATCGGCCTGCCGGCCGAACACTGGTTCGCCGTGCTGGGCGCGCGCCTCGCTGGGCGCGAGCAGCCGGTGCAACGCAAGGCGTGGTTGGAAGGCCGCGAACCGCTGCCCCCACCCCAACCCTCCCCCGCGAGCGGGGGAGGGAGTTAGGCCCTTCCCCCTTCCCCCGCACAGCGGGGGAAGATGCCCGAAGGGCAGATGGGGACGCAGTGTTTCCCCTTCCCCCGCACAGCGGGGGAAGATGCCCAAAGGGCAGATGGGGGCGAGTGTTTCCCCTTCCCCCGCACAGCGGGGGAAGATGCCCGTAGGGCAGATGGGGGCGCTTTTGACGTTGAATGCCATTGAGACGGACCCAGCGCTGGCGCCAAAGCCGCGCACCGCATTGGAGGCACTGTGAAGATCGTCGGCCAGAACAACCTGGCGCTCACGCAATTCGACAAGGCCGTGGTCAAGTACCCGGCTGCCAGGCGCGCGCTGTGCTTCGGCGATTCCTGGTTCCAGTACGTCCCCCATCCCACCGACCTCAACAAGCAGATCGCGAAACTGTTCAAGCAGACGCTGTTCCTGCGCGAAGGCGTGGCCGGACGCGACAGCGCCATGTGGAAGGCCGCGCTGCCACGCATCCAGCGCGAGATCGGCACCTACCAGTTCGACGCCATCCTGCTATCCACCGGCGGCAACGACATCGTGGGCGAGGAACTGAAGGAATTCGTCAAGGAAGCTTCGTTTCCGCAATCGCCCGGCGATTTTCCCTGGGGCGAGATTCCAGGCCCCGTCTTCGACCACATCCTCCTCGACACCTTCGGGCATGCGCTGCGCTATGCGATCAAGGACATCAAGTCGGTGATCCAGTGTCGCGACCTCTACTCGCGCAACTCCATCATCTACGTCCATACCTACGACTACATCTGGCCCAGCGGCATCGGCTACAAGCTGGGCCCGATCAAGATGAAGCCCTGGGTCAAGCCGTACCTGGACGGCGTTGGGCTGACCAATCCAGGCGAACAACGCGTCGTCACCAACTGGCTCGTGGACCAGTTCGCCCGTGAGCTTCGTGCACTCGTCTCCCAGACCGCCAACATGACCCTGATCGACTCACGCGGCGCGCTGAAGACCCGACAGCAATGGGAAAACGAGATCCATCCCACCGCGGCGGGATTCGAATCCATCGCCAAAAAGTACTGGAAGCCAGCGCTGTCGACCGTACTCAAGTAATGCGCCCCCTTCCCCCGCCCTCCCCCCTTCCCCCGCACAGCGGGGGAAGATGCCCGAAGGGCAGATGGGGGCAGCCGCCGACCAGAACCAACCGAATGCGCCAGAAAAAACACCCCCAACACCAAAACCGTGACGCCCATCCACGAAGCCAAGACAATTACCCCGTAAGAATCGGGCCAAGGCCTACAGGGGGGCCGAGCACCGACCGTCGCGCCACCGGCGCCTACGAAACGAGGGATCGCCCATGTTGACCTTCATGATTGGACTGTCGTTAGGCGCCTGTCTCGGCGCCGCCGCACTCGGCGTCTGCAGCGCCAGCTACGAACACACAGATTGAGTCCTGACGGCGCTGCGCCGCTCCCCTGCTCTCTCCGACATTGCGCCGCCTAGTGCGGCGCTTTCTTTTGTGCGAGGCCGCGCTGGACCTGAGCCGAAGTCGTGGCTAGTAGCGCGGTATTGGTACACGCGCATACGGCTTCGGAATTAGCGGAATTTGTTGTTGGAGACTACCGGTTCACGCCGAATCAGCCCCGATAACCACGCGGATTGGCTGACTGCCAGCGCCACTTGTCTTCGCACATTTGGTCGAGGTCGTACTTAGCAGTCCACCGCAGTATTTCCCGCGCGAGCGACGGATCCGCATAGCACTCGGCCACATCGCCGGGTCGACGCGCAACGACCTGATGGGGAATCGAACGCCCCGACGCACGCTCGAACGCCTGCACTACTTCCAGCACGCTGTATCCCTTTCCAGTGCCCACGTTCACGGCAAGGCACCTGGGCGCAGGTGGGAGCTCGACCGCTTTCACATGGGCCTCGGCAAGATCCATCACGTGGATGTAATCGCGCACACCCGTGCCATCGCGGGTTGGGTAATCACCACCAAACACGCTCAAGCGCTCTCGCAATCCCACGGCGACCTGAGCCACGTATGGCATGAGGTTGTTGGGAATGCCGGCAGGGTCTTCGCCGATCCGACCGCTGGGATGGGCACCCACAGGATTGAAGTAGCGCAGCAGCACGGCATTGAAGGGAGCAAGCGCGCACAGGTCGCCGATCAGCTGCTCCGCCACGAGCTTCGTACGCCCATACGGATTATTCGCGCGCAATTGCGCGGCTTCTCCAACTGGAACCTCGTCCGGGTCGCCGTAGACCGTCGCCGATGAACTGAAGACAAGTTGATTGACGGACGCGGCTTCCATTGCCTGCAGAAGGCAGATCGTTCCGGATATGTTGTTTTCGAAGTATTCCAGCGGCCGCTCGCAACTTTCGCCGACCGCCTTCAGCGCTGCGAAATGGATGACCGCATCGACTCCATTGACAAGCGTACTTTCCAGCCTGGATCGGTCGCGGATATCGCCTTCGACGACATCAAACTTCTTACCGGACAACTCCATGACGCGATCCAAAGCGACCGGCGAACTGTTGGAAAAATTGTCGTAGGCCACAACCTCGTGACCGGCCTGAAGCAGCGCAACGCACGTATGGCTGCCGATGTAGCCGCTTCCGCCACAGACCAATATCTTCATGAATCTTCCACTTTTTGCCAATTTCCCCGGGCGGATTGCCGAGCGCTTCGCCGATGTCCCGTCAGGACTGGCGTCGGCCATTCTTGTTTGACGCAACGAAACTAAAGGCAAGCCACCAAGCCCGGCGCATCCATTTACTCATTTCGGAGTGCCCGTGTTTTGAGTCTCGACGCTGGATTTCCGACATAAACGCCATAAGGCTCAGCATTCTTAAATAAGACTGCTCGGGCACCGATAACTGCACCTTCTCCCACCATCACACCCGGCCCAATGAAAGCATCTGCCGCCACCCAGGCCCGAGCCCCGATGTGGATCGATTTGGTCACCAGCTGAAAGTGCGGATCACTTATGTCGTGCGTACCGCCGCACAAATGGGCACCTTGGGATATCACTGCCTTTTCGCCAATGACCATCTTGCCCATGCAATAGAGCTTGGCGCCGGGCCCGATAGCCGCGTTGGCATGGACAGTCAGGTTAGGCGGATACCAGATCCTCGCTTGACCATATACGCGTGCAGTCACATGTACGTCCGCTCCAAAGCGTCGCAGTAGCCACGCGCGCCAACGATGCAGGGGCGGTGGGGTCCAAGCCGCGAGTAAAAGCCAACTTACTCCCCAGATTGCGCGAAAAGCGCGATGAGCCAACGAAAAACTTGGTCCGCCCTCTAGTGGTTTAGAGCGCCTTGCATGCTTAAGAGACACTCTCCCTCCTTTCTGGCCCTAGACCGACTGATGCCGCAAGGTATCGCTCGTTCCAGCTATTCACTATTCGAGAACTGGAGTAATTGAGCAGCGCAAATTCACGACCTGCCTGCCCTATGGCATGTATGCGCATAGGCTGACCCAGAAGTTCGATAGCCTCGCGAGCCAAATCCTGAGGAGTATCTCCCATAACCGCGTGACTACCATGAACAACATCAATTCCCTCAAAAGCAGAAGGAGTACCCAAGACAACAGCACCCGACGCAAGTGCTGCGACACAGCGGTTCTTCAAACCTGTACCTGTGAGGTCGGGCAATACGACAATTTCTGCTGCATACAAAGCCGAAACTACATCGGGCACCCACTCAACAAACGACAGTTCGCCTCCCCACCGATCCGCCATGTGCTTGAGAACACCAAATGGGCGACACCTTCCAAGAACCGTAATCTTTGCCGGCTTCGAAGGCCGGTCATAGCGGTCGAAATATTCCGACAGAAAGCCAACAACTCCGTCATGTATATGCGGAACGCGGATATCACCAAAAATTACTATGCCATCTCTAACCAAATTAACTGATGGCGTTAATGCAAACTCGTCATCTAGTGCAACAGGTATGCTGAAGGCAGAGCCAATTTTTTGTTTTGATCGCAAATACTGCGCATCCACGTGTGACACCACATGGATGTTTGGAAAGCTCCGCAAGAAAACCCGCTCACTCAGCAGGGCGATTCGGTAAGAAACAAATCGTGCCGCCTTTTGAAGCAGCAGCTGACTTCGGTCCATCAGCCGCTTTTGACGCAATGACCAGGCATCAACACAACTGAATACTAGTTGGCAGGATCCTATCCTTGACAACAAGGGGGCCAATTGGACGCCCTCGACATGAACTACATCGAAAGACGGAGCCGCTCTTGCCCCCTCAGAGATCAAGAACAAGTCGGCTAGCCGCAATTGCCTCAGAAGCCCTCTGATTCGCAATGCACCAGCCACATCCAAGGCAAACCGAAGCAGGATATTACGGGCTAAGCAGAAGGTGTAACTACCCCTCTGAGTAGCCACCCCTAAGACCTTGACTCCAGGAACATTCCGGCAGAATTCATCGACCGCGAAGCTTCCTTCCCCCTTGTGGCCAACCAATACGGCGCATTCCACCCCCCCCTTACTACTTAGTGCCTCGATAAGCCTTAGCGTTTGTTCGTGCGCACCCTCAAGTGGCGGATAAGTGCAATTCGCGAGAATGAACAAAACTCTCATGAGCGAAGAAACCCGAGAAGCCGCTCGGCCATAAGCTCAGTCGAGTATGCGTTCGCACATTCCAGCGCAATTGCCGATCTCCTGCCCAACCACTCGGTCTTACTCTCAAAACATTCAGAAAGCACTCGCGCAAAATCGTCAGCATTATCTGTTTCAAAGAAAGCACAATTGAAACCAGCAATGGCGGCTTCGATCTCCGGCGAGTGAGGCTCAGTCTGCGAAATTATCATTGGAACGCCAAAGGCAAAGCTCTGGGTAATCGACAGACCGACGTAACCCGGTGATGCAGAAACCAATGCGTGCTCATAAAGCTTCCTCAGCTCCTCGCGATCCGTGACGTGTCCAAAAAACTTGACCCGATCCGCAAATTCGGACCCTGAAGCGAGGCGCTTCATCTTCGCCATATCGGGACCATCTCCGACAATATGTAACTCGCTGACGGCTGGAAGCCGCGGCGCGCACTGAAGGAACGCCTCCAATAAAAGTAATGGCTTCTTTTCGGCAACCAATCGACCCACATAAAGCACGTTACAAGTATCGTCCGAAGTGAACGAAGGCGAGCCCATTTCGTCCCTGCTATACAGCGCATTTGGTGCCGCCACGACCCTCAGCCTTGGATCGTACCGACGAAGCTCGTTCGCTTGCGTCTCGGTATAGACGATAACGGTCCCAGCAAGTTTTCTAATCAAACCCCTAATGCGGTTAGATGCTGCTGAGGCTCCTGCACGCGGCCAGGCATGCCCCCAAACTGCGGTAGGCCTTCGAAGGAGCCGTCGAATGCACAAGACAACCCACACATTCAAGTTCCTAGGATTGAGATCAATAATCAGTCGGTCGGAGGCAACACATGTCAACAGGGAGCCGTACTGAGCCAACAGTCTGCGCTTGAATAAGTAGATATTCCGGACAAAGTACAAACCGGGCTGCGGCGCATTCAAGGTCTTGATGGAGCCTTCAAAAGGCTCCGTCCCAGCGCAGATCGCGAAATGCGCCCCCCCGCGCTTCAACAGCTGCAAGACCACCCCTCGCCTGTAATCGCCAAGCGATCCAACACATATAAGATTCAAAGGCAGTTTGCTCACAGCTACCATTAACTCCGAGCGCTTCTAACGCAACTCTGCTCGCGACATGCAACTTGCCTTGGTAGGCGCGTAGTCACCTTATCAACGCCCATCGACGCGAACGCGGTTGCCGTCCGCGCCATGCAAATGCGTCCTAGCACTGGGATCAATGGTCCTGTTCTCTTGCTTTACCAAAGCCAATTTGGATTCCCCCATGCAATCGAGGCCATCACCAGAACAACGATAACCATAGGAACCATCTTCAGTAAGAACACGCCGAAACCCTTCTTCAACACGTGCGTGTAGAGCAGGTAGTAGGCCTGTACGAAGTTGATATAGAAGGCCGCCACCAAGTACCAGCACAGCGCTGTCAGCGCTTGACTCACGCCAAGCACAATGGCCGGCACCATCACTAACGCGGACAAAAGGCCGCTCTTGAACAATAGATCAGCTCGACTGAGCGCCTGAAAGAAGCTTCCGCTAGTGGAAAGCACCACTTGGGCTGGAACTGCTATGGCGAGAATCCTCACAATGGGAACGGCGTCCAGCCATTGGGGGCCTAGCACGAACACCACTATCCATTTGGATAGCAAGAACATCGCAAATGCCACTGCGGCACCCACCAAGCTAAGCTTCTGTGCAAAGTCGTCATGTACAGCACGGACAGTGTCGACATCATCTGCGTGCTTCGCAATCACCGGCTGGATCGCTGGCGTCATAGCAAATGTCAACAACATAAGCGGGTAACGCATGACCTGGTAGGCCTCGTTATAGACGCCTAGCGAGGAGGGCCCCATATAACGACCAACCAGCATATTGTCCAAGTTTCGCGAGAAATAATTGACTACGTTGAAGCCAAGTTGGTATGTCGAGAACGAGGCCAAAGGCCGAATTGCGGTCAGCTTGCCGCCCAGTGATGGTCTTCCAAATTCGGTCTTCCCCGAGAAGGCAAGCAGCCCCAGGAAGTTCAGTGCCGCTTGGACAAGAGACTTTGACGCGAGCGCCAAAAGAGGGTTCCACGTCTGCGCCAAAATAATGGCGCAAACAGTCGAAGCGATCTCCGCCATTACCCCCACGATTGCCATCTGACTAAAACGCTGGTCCCGCAGCATTAGGGCGGTGGGCATAATGCTGGCCGAATAGAACACCAGCGAGGCGGACACGAAAGGGATGACCATTCGCAGGGAGGGCTGTTTGTAGAACGATGCGATTGGGGCGCCAATCGCGAGCAAGCCGAACCCGAACAAGAGGCCAAGCAATAGAGTCAGGCTGAACAATCCGTCCCTATCAGTCTTGGACAGCTGCCTTAGGTTGATCACGGCGGGCGCCAGCCCAAAGTCCGCCAACGCTTGAAAGAAAACCGAAAAAACAGCTGTGCTCGCTATCAGTCCAAACTGATCTGGAGTGAAAATTCGCGCAAGAACCATCAGCGAGATGATCTTCGCTGCGTACACCGAATAGCGGCTAAGCATGCTGAAGGTAATTGCGCGGTACATCGTTGCGGCAATCGTCATCGCACATCCCTTGCAGGCTTGCGGCTCGAGATCATTGAGCGCCAAGCATTCAGGTCGGGCAGTACGATAAAGGGCAAGTACCTGACCTTCCAATAACGAAGGGGAACACTAAAGAGACTCCGCAATGCTCTGACACGAGCGTCGATGGACACCGCTGATGTAGCTTTTTGCAACGCCGACAGGGCCTCCTTAAGCGCAAACTGCACTAACCACGAAGATGCCTTACGCCCTTGCCCCCCTTGCCCGACTTCGACCCGCCTTAGGTGCTCCGCCACTTGAAAGAAACCCTCGGCGTGGGCGTGCGTTTTCTTCATCGTGGTGATGGAGTTCAATCGAACCCTTCGATTGAACAATGCATCTGATATGCCAACCACGCGCGCCGATCCGTTCTCTAGGAGAAGTCGCGCTGTAAAGAGATTGTCCTCGTGCAAAATACCCGGCAAGAACCGAATGGTCTCGACCAAGCGCTTGTCAAACATATAGAGGCAAGCCGACGGCATGTAGTTTCCAACCTGCAACGAACGCAGCAGGAAGCTCTCGGCAGGCATCACCTTATCGACCAAGCGCGAGTCGCGCCCAGCCGCTTGGAGGGATAATTTTTTACCCGACCCATCTACAAACGGGCTTGAAGAAAACAAGACAATGTCGGCGCAATTGCGCTCCAGCACGTCTACACACCTCGAAACGGCATCCAATTCAAGATGATCATCCCCATCGAGAAATAAAACATATTGGCCTCGAGCTGCCTCCAAGCCTAGATTTCTTGCCGAGGACAACCCTTGATTTGGCGTTTCTATATAGATCAGGTTCCTATGCAACCTTGCATAGCGTCGGAGTAGCTCGCAACTCCCATCGGTTGACCCATCGTTCACTACGACAATTTCGATTCTGGCGTAGTCCTGGCACAGCGCTGACTCGAGGCATTCGGAAATGTAGGCCTCGAGGTTGTAGACGGGGACGACAATCGATACGAGAGGACTATTCACTGGTGTGACTCGCGCTGTGCTCTTCCAACCTTCCCCGGCTCGCTCGCAATGAAGGCATACAGAAGCGGGGGAAGGAAGTAAAAGATATAGTTTCCTTGGAGCGCGCCGTCGACCGCAGAAAATCCGATGATTGCTAATAGACTCAAGGCACTAGAAATAGTCACGACATAGCCTGGCTGCCCTCTAGCCACGGATCCGATAGCCGCTGCAGCTTTGCTCGCAAGAACAAGAATAGTGGTCAACGCAAGCAGGCCTGCAAACAATCCCGAGTTCCGAAGCCAGGTCAACAGCACATTGTGCGAATAGCTCAATCGCTCCTCAAACGCGCCCGTAAGGTCGACGCCTGCACCGACCCCGACACCCGTTAAGGGGTTATCGCGAAACGCATCGAGGGAAGCACGCCAGGCAACGAACCGGCTGTGGTTTGACATGTCATAAGACCTGCCTCGTCCACTGTCATCGCCCAGCCCTGCGATCGTTACGTAGAGCGGTGCAAATATCAGGACAGCCGTGACTACGACGACCGCAGACCGCCGGAGTCTAGATGCAAATCCTTTATCGCGAAGCCGATACGCCAAAACTGCAAGAACGAAGGGGAAGGTAATCACGCAAGCCATACCCGTGCGTGACCCAGTGGCAAAACAAGCAATGCTCGCCAGCACCCCTACAGTGACTGCCGTCCAGAACTTCCAGCCAGCGACGCAAGACCGAGCCTGTGAAGATGCAACCCCCAAGCAAAGTGCATACACACATGTTGCAAAGAACGCGAGATTATTGGGGTGAGTCGTTAGTCCCGAAAACCTCGTTCGATCGAGATCACCCGCGATTGTCCGCAAGTTCATCAGGGCATCGCCGACACGGAGCAACGGAAGCGAGCCCAGCACGAGGAAGAGGAGCGCCGCAAACGTGACAATGAATAGGCGCGAGCGCCCATCCGCGGATGCTCCCATTACCAGCAGCGCAACAGGAGCGAACGAAAATAGTCTCGTGAAGGCGATCAGTGATTGCACCTGATCCTTCGAGCTGATGACTGATGGAAGAATCACACCCACCATCACGAGCGTGTAGAAGAACAGCCCTCGAGATACCTTCCTACCATTTATCAAGGCGATGATCGCCATTGCATAGGAGGCAAATATGCAAACCCATCTAGTGATTTCGGCCACGCGCTGGACGCGATCTCCTACGAGATGGCTATAGTCGATGGACCATGCCAGGATCGTCGTAACTACAACAACAGAGAATATTGCGCTGAAACTCGTTTTCATCTTGGCGAACTATTCACGGTTCTCAGAAGCCACTCTTCTGTAGGAATGCGACTTTGCCCGCAGCATCCAGATCGCTCCGGACCATTTCACTGATCATCTGTGCCAAGCTGATCTGTGGTATCCAACCAAGGTCAGCCTTGGACAGTGTTGGATCGCCCAGCAACGTCTCCACCTCAGCCGGCCTGAAATACCGCGGATCCACCCGCACGATCACGTCGCCCACCTTCACCGCCGGCGCCTTGTCGCCATCGACGGCCTGCACCACGGCGCGTTCGTCCACGCCCTGCCCTTCGAATGCCAGGGTGATTCCGAGCTCCTTCGCCGCCATGTCGATGAACTGGCGCACGCTGTACTGCACGCCAGTGGCGATGACGTAGTCCTTGGCCTGCTCCTGCTGCAGCATCATCCACTGCATGCGCACGTAGTCCTTGGCGTGGCCCCAGTCGCGCAGGGCGTCGAGGTTGCCCATGTACAGGCACGGCTCCAGGCCGACGGCGATATTGGCCAGCCCGCGGGTGATCTTGCGGGTGACGAAGGTTTCGCCGCGGCGCGGGCTCTCGTGGTTGAAGAGGATGCCGTTGCAGGCGTACATGCCGTAGGACTCGCGGTAGTTCACCGTGATCCAGTAGGCGTAGAGCTTGGCCACGCCGTAGGGGCTGCGTGGGTAGAACGGCGTGGTTTCCTTCTGCGGGCTTTCCTGCACCAGGCCATATAGCTCGGAGGTGCTGGCCTGGTAGTAGCGGCACTTGTCGCCGAGCTTGAGGAAGCGCATCGCTTCGAGCAGGCGCAGGGCGCCCAGGCCGTCGACGTCGGCGGTGTATTCGGGCATTTCGAAGCTGACCGCGACGTGGCTCTGCGCGCCGAGGTTGTAGATCTCATCCGGCTGCACCTCGGCGACGATGCGCGTGAGGTTGCTGGTGTCGGTGAGGTCGCCGTAATGCAGGTGGAACTTGCGGCCGGTTTCGTGCGGATCCTGGTACAGGTGGTCCACGCGCTCGGTATTGAAGGACGAGGCACGGCGCTTGATGCCATGCACTTCATAGCCCTTCTCCAGCAGGAGTTCGGCAAGGTAGGAGCCGTCCTGGCCGGTGATGCCGGTGATGAGTGCGCGTTTGGTCATGGGGGACTGTCTTCTCTCAATTGTTCGAATGTGTGGGGGCTGCGCCCCTCACCCTGCTTCGCTGTGCGAAGCGGTCCCTGTTCCCGCTTCGCGTGGAGAGGGATGCGTGGTTATGGCTGCTGCGCCGTCGACGAGCTGGGCGAGTTTGGCGTCGAATGCGCCGAGGATTGCGTCGCGCGAAAGCGTGGCGAGTGCCTGCTGGCGTGCGGCTGCGCCGAGGTCGTTGCGGCGTTGTGCGTCGCCGGCCAGGGCACGCAGTGCATCAACGAAGGCGTCGACGTCCGCTGGTGGCGTGACGATGCCGGACTTCGTCAGTGCGTTGGCAACGCCGGTGCCCGGCAGTGCCGTGGCGAGCACGGCACGACCGCTGGCGAGCATGCCGGTGAGCTTGGACGGCATGACCAGGTCGGCCACGTCGGCGCGCTGCGGCAGCAGGTGGATGTCGGCGAGGCCGAGCCAATCGCACAGGCGCTCGGTCGGTTGCAGGCCGAGGAAGTGGACGTTGGGGAGGCCGGCGCAGGCGGATTCGAGCGCTGCGCGTGCAGGGCCTTCGCCGCCGAAGACGAAGTGCAAGGCGGGAGCGCCCCCATCTGCCCTTCGGGCATCTTCCCCCGCAAGCGGGGGAAGGGAACAACCCATGGTTTCTAGGGCAGCTTCATCCGAATGTGTCGGAAGGGAAAGGCGCCGCGCCGCTTCACCAAGTAACTCAAGGCCCTGCTTCAGGCCCATGTTGCCGGAGTACAGCGCGACCACGGCGTCGTCGGGGATGCCCAGCTCGGCACGATAGCTGCTCGGTGCGTCGAGCGGGCGGATGCCGTCGATGTCGGCCCAGTTCGGGAACGACACCTGGCGCTCGCTCGCAACGCCTTTGTGCGAAAGGCGTTCCAGCATCTTTGGCGAGATGGTGGAGACGCGATCGAAGCGGCGCAGCAGCCAGCGTTCTGCGGCGAGGGCGAAACGCTTGAGCGGGCCGACGTCGACGATGCCCATGTCCATCGCGGCGTCGATTTCGAAATCCTGGATGTGCAGCCAGCTGCGTGCGCCAGTGCACTTGGCCAGCAGCCACGCGCCGGGCGCGCTGGCGAGCGTGGGCGCGATGGTCACCACCGCCTGCGGGCGCCAGGCAATGGCGTGGATGAAGGCAAGGAACGAGGTCAACGCGAAGCTGGCCAGGTGCAGCATGCGGGTCGCCCCGCGTGGCTGCGTGGGAACCCAGATCGGGCAGCGGATCACGTCGACGCCGTTGCGCTGCTCGCGCGCAAATCCGAAGCGGCGGTATTCGGGCCAGACCTTCCACGCCGGGTAGTACGGCGGCGCGGTGACGACGCGCACGTCGTGTCCACGCGCAGCGAGCCACTCGCACAGTTCGCTGGTGTATTTGCCAGTGCCGATGTTTTCCGGGGCGTAATTGATGCCCGTGACCAGGATGCGACTCATCGGATCAGTACGCGTTCCTGCCGATCAATCCCTTGAACACGGTCAGGGCCACGATGCGCAGGTCGAACACCAACGACCAGTTCTGCAGGTAGTACAGGTCGTACTCGACGCGCGCGGCCATCTTGGCGACGGTGTCGGTTTCGCCGCGCAGGCCGTTGACCTGGGCCCAACCGGTGATGCCGGGCTTCACGCGGTGGCGCTGCATGTAGTTGTCCACCACCTGGCGGTAGTGGTCGTTGTGCGCGACGGCGTGCGGGCGCGGGCCGACGATCGACATGCTGCCCCGCAGGACGTTGAAGAACTGCGGGAGTTCGTCGGCGCTGGTGCGGCGCAGGATGCGGCCCAGCGGGGTGATGCGCGCGTCGTCGCGGGTGGCCTGGGTGACTTGCCCGCCTGCCTCGGCGTGCACGTGCATGGTGCGGAACTTCCACACCTTGATGATCTTGCCGTCCAGGCCGTGGCGCTTCTGGCGGAACAGCACCGGGCCGGGCGAGCTGAGCTTGACCGCGATGGCGATCGCCGCGAGCAGCGGCGCGATCATGATCAGGATCAGCAGGGCCAGCACGCGGTCCTCGATCGCCTTGAGCAGGCGCGCGTTGCCGTCGAGCGGGCTGGCGCGCAGGTTGATCACCGGCAGGCCGGCGACCTGGTCCACCGACTGGTTGAGCAGCTGGATGCCGAACAGGTCCGGGACGAGCTTGATGTCGGCAGTGCAGTGGTCGAGCGCTGCGAGGATCTGGTTGATCTGGTCCTGCGCGCTCATCGGCAGCGCGATCCAGACCTGATTGATGCGGTGGTCCTCGACGTAGCGAGCGAGCGCTTCGATCGAACCCAGGTGCGGGCTGCCCTTGATCTGGCCCTGGTCCAGCGGCGTGCTGAACCAGCCGCGCACGTCGATACCGGCCCAGCGGTTGTGGTCGAAGGTGTGGACGATGCGGCTGGCATCGCTACCGGCGCCGACGACAACGGCGGTGCGCAGGTCGAGGCCACGTGTGCGCACCCACGCTGCAGCGCCGCGCAGGGCCAGTCGCATGGCCACCGAGCCGCTCGTCGCGGCGAGGAACCACACGCCCCACCACAGTCGCGAATTGGCGCCGGTCACCTTGAATACCAGGTTGTAGGCGAGCCCCATGGCGAATACGCCGCACCACAGCGCCGCGACGTGGAAGGCTTCCAACGACAGGCTGAGACCGCGCCAGCTGCGGTAGACCGAGGAGCTGCCAAACACCAGCAGGGTCAGCAGCGCGCCACGCGCGACCACCTGCTGGTATTCCAGCGACAGTTCGAAGTGGCCGAAACGGTAGCCGTATGCGAGCGATGCGGCGGCGAAGAGGACGAACAGGTCCCCGAGGCGCATGGCCAGGGCGATGAGCGCGGCAAAGCGGTGCATGCCAGCTCCCACTGCCGGCGCGCGCGCTATCGAGGTAACTACCATTCGTCCGACTCCCCCTACGTCATTCGACCTGTTGCGGCTTCTTGGCCATGAGCACTGCTACCAAGGTCGCAAACACGATGGCCACCGACAGGGTGCGCAACGGGTAATCGACGAACGAATGGATCAGCGGCACGAAAACGGCAATCGCCGCGGCCGGCATTATCGTCGAACTCCGACCCCTGTCGTCGGTTCTCTTCCTGAATTGCATGCAGGCGGCGTGCCAAACGAGCCAAAGGAGCGCGGCGAGCAGCACGAGGCCCGGAATTCCGGCTTCCAGCGCGACTTCGAGCAGGTCGTTGTGTGCGTGAAGGGCGTGGACCTCCTGTATCGCGAGGACCGGCTCGAACGGGGCGTAGACATCCCGGAAGGTGCCGGCGCCGCTGCCCCACGGCAGCCAGGCTTTCGCCGCCTCGGTGCCGTATCGGAGGTACTGCCAGCGCAGGTCGGCCAGGGGATCCTGGGCCAGGCGCTGGGTGATGCCGTCCCACGCGTACACGGCGACGCCGAGTGCCGCCACGGCAACGGTGGCGATGGGCAGCAGGTGCCACTTTGCGCGAAGCGGCCTGGATTCGCTGGAGCGCCGCGCCTCGATCCGGCGCGCAATGACCATAAAGGCGATCACCGTGACCATGGCGGTCAGCACGATGCCCATCCGGGAGAAACTCAACGCGGCCGAGAGGAACAGCACGACGGCCGTGCCGGACCAGACGATCGCCTGCAGCACGCGGCGTTCGCGCTGCGCGGCGAAGGCGAACGCGATGGCCATGGGAACCAGCATCGCCATCAGGTCGGCGAAGTGGTTGCGGTTGGCGAAGGTGCCGATGGCGCCGATGGGATGGTGGTAGGCGTAGAACCGCAGCCGCGAATGCTCGCCGGCGGCCGCCTGGGCGAAACCCAGCAGGGCCATGGCCACCGCAAGGACCAGCGCGAGTTGGAGCAGGCGGATGCGTGCTTCGTCGGGCAAGGTGACCACGAGCAGCCAGGCAGCCCCGAAGGTGGCCAGTGCCAGCACGGCACGCACGGAGCCCCAGACGTCGAGTGTCATGGGGAGCCAGGCGGGATAGAGCCCGGCCTGGTGGAGATCGGCCAGGACCGCGGCGCGCGGAGCCGATGCGGCGAACAGGGACGCGGGCACGGGCAGGAGTTGCAGGGCGACGACCGCGATCGTGGCCAGCAGCCACCAGACGAACAGCCGTTGCAGGCGACCGGCTTCGGCGTGGCGCCAGCGCACGATGCCGAGCGCGAGCGCGGGCAATGCTGCGAGGTGAACGATCAGGTCGCCGGCACCGCGCGAGCCACCGCCGAACAGCAGCGCGGCGATCAGCAGGGCAGCGGCGGCCAGTTCGGCGGGAAAGTCTGCCCCCATCCCAACCTTCCCCCGCACGCGGGGGAAGGGGCCAGGAGCAAACTCCCTTACCCCGCCCTGCGGGGCAAGCTGAGGGCCGAACTCCCTTCCCCCGCCCTGCGGGGGAAGATGCCCGAAGGGCGGATGGGGGCTGGCGGCGCCCTGAAGCGGAAGGACGTCGGCGGTGCGGCTTTGTCCCTCCGTCCCGGCCCCTCTCCTCGCGGAGGGAGTTCCGTGCTGCTCACCATGGCCCCGCATTTCATACCCCCTGAAAGAAAACGGGCCGCACTGGGCGGCCCGTTGATGCTTGCCTGTCCGTCGCTGGATCAGGGGCTGGAGGGCTTGTCGTCCCCGCCACCGCCGCCACCGCCGCCGGCAGCGCCGAGCAGGAGGGCGGCACCGCCGGCCATCATGTAGTACTTGGTGTCGGACGAAGCGGCCACCGCCGGGCTGTGGCAGACCGGGTCCTTGGCGCTGATCGTGTAGGGCGCGGTCGAGTCGACCGTCACCGAGCAACCGTTGCTGTAGGTGATCCTGGCCTTACCGCTCGAGACAACGACGACGTCACCGGCCTTGGCACCAAAGCTGCTGCCCGAGGCAACCGTCTGGTCGCCCACTTTGGCGGCGCCCGTAACCTCGACCTGCACGCTGCCGAGGGCGCGCACCAGGGTCGTGGGCTGCTGCGCAGCTGCACTGCCGATAGCAAGAGTTGCGACCAGACCTGCGATCAAATGCTTCATGTTGCTATCCCCCCAAAAGAGTGCGCTATGCCGCACTTTGCGGTAGCAAGAGTAATGCCAGCCTACGGTCACCGCAAGGGTTGCGAGGCCGGCTGCGGGCCTTGGTTCCCCAAGGGATTCAAGCGGATGGCGTCGAGTCGCAAAGTACCGGACACCATCCGCTCCTGCAGCGACCGGGCGGCAAGGCGGAGTCGCAGGATCTGCCCGGAACATGCGGCCGGCACGTCGAACTCGCCCTGGCTGCGCTGCCAGTCTGGCGTGCGCGTCGCGGAGGGCAGTTCGAGGGACAGCTGCGGGGCCGGGGCGCCCTGGCAGGCTACTTCGAGCAGGAAGGGACGCGCCGCACTGGTGTTGTTTTCCACGCCGGCCGCCAACCGGTAGCGGCCCGGGCGCAAGGCCAGCGACTGTTCGACGCCGAGGTCCGCGACGGCGCGGCCATCGAAGTCGAGCACCAGCGAGCGCGCGCCCTCGAGGGGATCGATGTCGTCATAGGCAGTCGTCAGGCCCGGCTGGGTGGCGATTCGCCAACCGAAGCCACCCGCGACATCGGGCTGCTCGAAACCGCCGTCGAACAATCCGTTGGCGTCGCCGCCCCGCACGGAAACCGGCAGCGACTGCCACCAGGCCCGGCGCGCTTCGGCGTTCCGGCCCAGGCGGTTGAGCAGGGTCACGTAGGCGTCGACTTCGCCGGGCTGCAACGCGGTGCGTTTACCGAGGCGTTCCAGCAGCGCCGCGGCGGGGGCGGCCGGAACCTGTGGCGACTTCAGTACCGTGGCGAGTGCGGGACGCCAGTTGGGAGCCAACGCCAGGCGCGGCAGCAATGCGGCCTGGATCTCTTCGTGTTCGAGCAGGCCAGCCAGGCGTTGCAACATCTCCTCGCGCACGCCGGGCGCCACGCGCAACAGCGCGTCCAGGTGCAGGAGACCGTTCTCGACATCGCCGCGTGCGAAGGCGCGGTCGATGGCGGCAGCGCGGGCCAGGCGATCGCGCGGCGCACGGCGCACGGCGATGGCGAGGAAACTGTCGGCGCGGGCAGGATCGGCTTCGGCCTGGGCCAGCACGCGGAAGGCGCGACCGTCGATCGGATGCTGGCGCAGGATGTCGCGGGCGATGGCTGCCTTGCCGGCGGCAGCACCGCTGTCGATCGCGCCCATCAGGCGATCGGGACCCGCCGGCGCACCGATGTCCGCATCGACGTGCGACAGCGCGATCGCCATCCATGCGCCCATGCCGAGCAGCACGGCGACGATGACGATGCGCACGACCTTCATCCCCTGCCCGGCCTCTGCGCTTAGCGCTCGCCGCCGTAGCTGTACTGGGTGTAGCCGCCGTAACCGTAGTTGTCGCCCTTGCGCAGCTCGAAGCGCGTGAGCACCGAGCCGAGCACGTGGGCGCGCGCGACGAGGAGGCGCTGCATCGCGCCCTGCAGGTTGTCGGTGCGGGTCTGCTCGGCGGTCGCGACGAGCAGCGTGGCCTCGGCGCGGTGGCTGAGCAGCGGCGCATCGGCCAGGCCCAGCACCGGCGGGCCGTCCAGGATGACCATGTCGAAGTGCTGGCGCAGCGATTCCAGCAGCGCAGCCAGTGCGTCGCCGGCGAGCAGTTCCGGCGGATTCGGCGGCAGCGGTCCGGAAGTGATGACGCTCAGGTTCGCGTCCTTCGTCGCCTGCACCGCGCCTTCCATGCCGGCCGCGCCAGCCAGGACGTTGGACAGGCCCACTGAATTGGAGGCCCCCAGGAGCTTGTGCAGGGACGGATTGCGCAGGTCGGCGTCGATCAGGACCACGCGCTTGCCCAGCTGCGCGATGTTGCGCGCCAGCTCGGTCGCGGTGGTGGTCTTGCCTTCGCTCGCCCCCGCACTGGTCACCAGCAGGCTGTACGGCAGGCCATGCGAAGTCGCGAACTGCAGCGCCGTGCGCACCGAGCGATAGGCTTCCGCGAACGGCGAGCGCAGGTCGGTCGACGCCTGCGTCGGCGTGATGCCGCCGGTCAGGCGCGGCACGATGCCGAGCACCGGACGCTGAGTGAGCGACTCAAGCATCTTCGGCGAATGGATGGTGCGGTCGAGGTAGTGGCGCGCGAATGCGGCAAGCACGCCCAGCATCGAGCCGACCAGGAGGCCCAGCGCGAGGTTGCGGAACAGGCTGGGCTTGTACGGGCCTTCGGGCACTTCTGCGCGATCGACCACGAAGATGTTGTTGGCGCCCACGCCACCGGCCACGCCGATTTCCTTGTAGCGCTGCAGCAGGCCGTCGTAGAGCTGGCGGTTGGTCTCGGCTTCGCGCTTGAGGATGTTGTACTGGATGCTGCGGCTCTGCAGGTCGAGCACGTCGCCCTTGAGTCCACCGATGCGCTCGGTGAGCATCGTTTCCTGGGCCACGGCCGCGTCGTAACTCGCCTTGACCGAGGCGCGGATGTTCGCCACCTCACCGCCGATCTGGCGGTCGATCTCGGCGATCTGCCCGCTCAGGCGCAGCATGTCCGGATAGTCCGGCTTGAAGGTGCGCAGCTTCTCCTGGTACTCGGCCTGCACCTTGGAGCGCTCTTCGCGCAGGCGCTGGATCAGGGAATTGGCGACGACCTGCGGCATGCCCGAACCGTCGCCCTGCGCGGCCTGCGTCCACTCGGCTTCGGCGCGGATGCGTTCATCCTGCGCGCGCGCGAGCGAAGCATTGAGCTCGGACAGGTTCTGTGCGGACAGCGACGGCTTGTCCTCGCCGACCGAGACGATCTGCTCCCGCGTGGCGAACTGGACGAGCGACTTTTCCGAATCCTCGAGCTTGGCCTTGAGCTGCGCCAGGCGCTCTTCGAGGTACTTGCCCGCGTAGGACGAGGCTTCGAACCGCCGCTCGAGGCTGGAGGCGATGTAGGCCTGGCCCCAGGCGTCGGCGATGCGCGCGGCGACCTTGGGATCGGGCGAGTCGATGTTGATGCGGACCAGGCGCGAGTTACGGATCGGCTCGACGTTGAGCTCGCCCAGCAGCATGTTGGCGAGCGCGCGCTGCTTTTCCTGCTGGCGCACCGCGGCACGGTCCTTATCGCCGATACCTTCGAGCATGGGCTTGAAGTACGGATGCGCGGTGAGATTGAGGTCCTGCACCACGCGCAGCGCAAGGCTGTTGCTGGCCAGCAGCTCGTACTGGGTCTGGTAGAAGTCGTCGCCGTAGTAGCCCTGCTCCTGCGGCACGACGCCTTCGACGTTCACGACCTGCAGGCTTTCGCGCTCGATCTGCAGCAGCGAACTGGCGCGATAGATCGGCGTGGCCAGCAGGGTCAGGACCACGACCACGGCGACCACGGCGGCCATCACGCCCGCTACCAGCCAGCGGTTGTCGCGCAGGATGTTCCAGTACTGGAGGAGGTCGATTTCGTCGGCGTCGCGCTCGTTTTGCGGCGCGGCGGGCAGGCTCATGCCCGAATGGGTCTGGATGTTCATCAATTGTTGTTGGTGTAGAAGACCCACGCCGTCAGGATCGGCGCGATCTGGATGAAACGCTTGAGCCAGACTTCGCCTTCCGATTCGTCGACGACGACAATGTCGTCACCGAGGATCTCGGGGTCCGGGCTGCGGCCTTCGCGGATCGCCTCGAGGTCGAAACGCGCGACCATTTGCTTGTCGCCGGCACGACGGAAGACGACCACGTTGTTCTCATTGGCGGTGTCGGAGAGACCTTCGGAGAGCGAGACGGCCTGCAGCAGCGACAGGCGCGAGGTCATCGGGAAGATGCCGGTCTTCTTGACCGCACCATTGATGGTCACGCGCTGGCTGGCGAATTCCTTGACGAAGACGTTGACCTGCGGGTCCTGCAGGTAGTGCGCGCGATAGCCGCTTGCGATGTCCTGTTCGAGCTCGCCCACGGTGCGGCCGGCGGCCTTGATCGCGCCCACCAGCGGCAGGGAGATCTGGCCCGCGTTGTTGACGCGCACTTCGCGATCCAGATCCTTGATCTGGAACACGGTGATGGTGAGGAGATCGCGCGAGCCGATGTGGTACTCGCTGGCGTCGACTGCGACTGCGTTGTCGACCTGCGGGAACGACGAAGGGAGAACACTACCCTTGCTCGCGCATCCGGACAGGAACAACAGCAGGCAAGCGACTACCGCCGCTCGGACAAAATTCAACAAAACGGAATCCCCAGAAACCCTTGATTCGAAACGCATTATGCAGATGCTGCGGCCCCGGCACAAAGACTAAAGAAGGCTCAGCGTCCACGCAGAGTGCGCAGCAGCCGCGTCAGGATCTGCCCTTCTGCGGCCCTTTTGGGCGGAGCGAAGCCAACTGTGGCGTGGAGGGCCAATGGCAGCTGTTCAGGTGGCTGGTTTTCCACGACTCCCTGCGGGCGGGTATGCACCATGTGCCCGGATTCCTCGCGTCCCACCAGGGCGGCGGCGGCTTCGCGTGCCTCCGCCAGCAGCGGCGGACGGCGCTCCGGGTGGTGGGCGTCGGTGGCGAGCACCATGCAATGCCCGTCACCGACGAAACGCTCGCCCCAGTAACGCACCCGCCGGCCAAACCGCCCCGTCAGTGCGCCCGCGGTGACCTGCATCCAGGCGCCGCGCTGGCTGAGCCGTGTGAACAGGTCGTAGTGCGTCTCCACCCAGGTCAGCCGTTCAGGATGGGTGATCACCGGCACGTAGCCCGCGGTCATCACCTCGAAAACGAGGTCCTCGAAGCGCGGCGGCGCGACATGGTGCGGCGGTTCCAGCAGCAGATAGCGCGAACCGGCAAGCGTCGGAATGCGGCCGTTGCGGATCCCCGCGACCAGGTCGGGATCGACGTGGACGTCGGCCCCCTCCAGCAGGCGCAGGGCGATGCCGCGCTGGTCCAGTTCGGCCTGGAAGGCCGCAATGGCGTTCCTGATCGCGGTGGCATTGTTGTCGTAGACGCCCGGATAGATGTGCGGCGTGCACGCGATCGTGGTGATGCCGTCCGCGGCCGCGATGCGCGCCATCTGCAGGGCCATGTCCAGGTCGACCGCGCCGTCGTCGATACCGGGCAGGATGTGGCAGTGCAGGTCGAGCATGGCGATTCCGGGATTTGGCCGCCGCGAGTGTAACCACCCGCATGGCTGGCATCCGCCATTGGAGTTGCTGTATAGTGCGCGGCCCCGGCAGGGCTATAGCAACTGCATGGGCACTGTATTCGGGCGGTTAGCTCAGCGGTAGAGCATTGCCTTCACACGGCAAGGGTCGCAGGTTCGAACCCTGCACCGCCCACCACATTGGTACTGCCAGGCCTCGCCTGCAGGTACGCGGAAGGCCGGCGCAAGCCGGCTTTTTTGTTTCCGGAGCCCGCAATGGACGACACCCGCCTGTACCACAACCCGCGTTGTTCCAAGTCGCGCGGCGCGCTGGACCTGATACATGAACGCGGCATCGAGCCGCGCGTGATCGCTTACCTGGATACGCCGCCGACCCGCGACGAGCTGCGCGAATTGCTGCGGCTGCTTGCCCTGCCCGCGCGCGCCCTGCTGCGTACCGGCGAAGACGAATATGCGGCGCTCGGACTCGCCGATGCTTCGCTACCGGATGACGCACTGATCGACGCGATGGTGGCGCACCCACGCCTGATCGAACGGCCGATCTTCGTGCACGCTGGCCGCGCCGTGATCGGGCGTCCGCCGGAACAGGTGCTGACGCTGCTCTGAGGATTCCTGTCCTGCCGGCTCCAAGACTGACTGTCCAGACCGTCTACCAGGCCTTGCTGTCGCGCATGCGCCGCACGCGATCAGGCGGGGCGAACGAATCGCTGCGCGCCTCTGCCCAGAAGTCCCGGAATACCGCGTGGTCCGGCAGCTTGCGCAACAGGTCGCCGGGTTCGAGGAACCGGTAGATCGCCGCCAGCGACCGCACTTCGATCTGCGATAGGCGCCGCAGGATGTGCTCGGGCCCGACTTGGCCCGGATGCTCCAGCCCCGCGGCCGCCAGCAGGTCGCGCAGCGCCTTCAATGTGTTCTGGTGGAAGTGGGCCACCCGCGTCGCCTTGTCCGGTACGTCCAGGTGGCGCCAGCGCGACGGATCCTGCGTGGCCACGCCGGTGGGACAGCGATCGGTGTGGCAACTCTGCGACTGGATGCAGCCCAGCGCGAACATGAAGCCGCGCGCGGCGTTGCACCAGTCCGCGCCCATCGCCATGGTGCGGGCGATGTCGAAGGCGCTGGTGATGCGGCCCGCGGCGCCGACGCGCAGACTGCCGCGCAGGTCCAGGCCGACCAGCGTGTTGTGCACGAGCATCAACGCTTCATGCATCGGCACGCCGACGTGGTCGACGAACTCCGCCGGTGCGGCGCCCGTGCCGCCTTCGGCACCGTCGACGACGATGAAGTCCGGGAGAATCCCGGTCTCGTGCATCGCCTTGGCGATCCCGAACCATTCCCACGGATGCCCGATCGCCAGCTTGAATCCGGTCGGCTTGCCGCCGCTGGCGTCGCGCAGCCGCGCCACGAACTGGAGCAGCTCGATCGGCGTGCGGAATGCGCTGTGCTGCGCGGGCGACACGCAATCGACGCCCATCGGCACGCCGCGCGTGGCCGAGATCTCCGCGCTCACCTTCGCTGCCGGCAGCACGCCGCCGTGGCCTGGCTTGGCGCCCTGCGACAGCTTGATCTCGATCATCTTGACCTGCGGGTCACGTGCGTTGGCGATGAATTTCTCGAGGTCGAATCCGGCCTTCTCGTCGCGGCAACCGAAATAGCCCGAGCCGATCTCCCACACCAGGTCGCCGCCGTTCTCGCGGTGGTAGGGCGAGATCGAACCCTCGCCCGTGTCGTGGTAGAAGCCGCCCAGCTTCGCGCCCTGGTTCAATGCGCGGATCGCGTTGGCCGACAACGCACCGAAACTCATGGCGGAGATGTTGAACACGCTGGCCGAATACGGCTGCGCGCTGTTCTCGCCGATCATGAGGCGGAAGTTGTGCGACTCCGGATGCGCGGGTACCAGCGAATGGTTGATCCATTCGTAGTCGGGGCCGTACACATCCTGCAACGTGCCGAACGGGCGCGTGTCGTTGATCGCCTTCGAGCGCTGGTAGACCAGTGCGCGCTGGTCCCGCGAGAACGGTGTCTCCGCGGTATCGGACTCGATGAAGTACTGGCGCATCTCCGGCCCGATGGACTCCAGCCCGAAACGAAAATGCGCGAGGATCGGATAGTTGCGGCGTAGGGTGCTGCGCTTCTGCATCACGTCCGAAGTGCCCAGGGCGGAAAGCAGGCCGAACGCCACCACCGCCACCCACCAACCACCGCCCAGCCAGGCAGCCAGGCCCAGCGCGACGGCGAAGAGCAGCAGGCAGGCGTAATAGGTGGCGTGGCGCATGGCTCCTCCCGGTTGGTACCCGGCCGCCGCGGCCGGTCGCTAGAGCCTGGCGTCGACGCTGTCGCGCGGATACAGGCTCTTGATGTCGTACAGCAGCGCGTTGCTGCGCCCGTATAGACGTACGCCCTGGGCACCGAGTTCCCGGTACTGGTCGTGCGCCACGGCGAGGATGATCGCGTCGTAGCTGCCGGCCTGCGGGTCGGTAGACAACACGTCCACGCCGTATTCGTCCTTGGCGATGGCAGCATCCACCCACGGATCGTGGATGTCCACATTCGCCCGGTATTCGCGGAAGCGCTGGACCAGCTCGACCACGCGCGTATTGCGCAGGTCGGCGCAGTTCTCCTTGAACGCCAGGCCCAGGATCAGGATGCGCGATCCGGCTACCGGGATATCGCGCTGGATCATCAGCTTGATGACTTCATTGGCGACGTGCTCGCCCATCGCATCATTGATGCGGCGGCAGGCGAGCAGGATGTCGGGGTAGTAGCCCGCCGTCTGCGCCTTCTGGATCAGGTAGTACGGATCGACGCCGATGCAGTGCCCGCCCACGAGCCCCGGGCGGAACGGCAGGAAATTCCACTTCGTGCCCGCCGCTTCCAGCACTTCGGTGGTGTCGATGCCCAGCCGCTGGAAGATCAGCGCGAATTCGTTGACCAGGGCGATATTGGCGTCGCGCTGGGTGTTCTCGATGACCTTCGCGGCTTCGGCCACGCGCAGGCTCGAGGCCTTGTGGGTGCCGGCCGTGATGATGCTGCGGTAGAGCGCATCGACGAAATCGGCGGCCTCCGGCGTCGAGCCAGAGGTCACCTTGGGGATGTCGACCAGGCGGCGGCGACGATCACCGGGATTGATGCGCTCCGGGCTGTAGCCCACGAAGAAGCCCACATTGAGGCGCAGCCCGGACGCGGCTTCGAGCGCGGGCACGCAGATCTCCTCCGTGGCGCCCGGATATACGGTGGACTCGTAGATCACGGTGTCGCCGTGCGACAGCACCGCGCCGATGGCGCGGCTGGCCGCGATGAGCGGCGCGAAGTCCGGGCGCTTGTGGACGTCCACCGGCGTGGGAACGGTGACGACGTAGACGTTGCATGCAGGCAGGTCGGCCGGATCGGCACTGAAGCGCAGCCTCGACGCCGAGGCAATCTCCCCGGCGCTGCTTTCGTGGTTGTCGTCCCTGCCCTCGCTCAGGCTGGCGACACGCTGCGCGTCGATGTCGTAACCCAGGGTGTCGTACTGCATGCCGAATTCGATGGCGAGTGGAAGGCCGACATAACCCAAGCCGACCACGGCGATGCGCGCGTTGCGGGGATCCAGCATTCGTCCTGTCCTTGCTCGACCGTCGTGCGGCCATGAACGCTATGGTGCCTGGGGCGGGACTCGAACCCGCATGGGGTTGCCCCCGGCGGATTTTAAGTCCGCTGCGTATACCGGTTTCGCCACCCAGGCATGGAGCAAGCTTACCTGCACAAAAAAGCCTGGCATACGCCAGGCTTCGTTGGCTCGAGCCAGCCGGCTCGCGAATCGGTGGCCTACAAAGGACGCCATCCCGGTTGCCACCCGATCTGCTGCACGGTTTATACCCGAACTTGCACTCCCACGGAAAGCCAGCAGCAGGCCTCACATCTGCACGTCGTAGAACACCATCACGCGCAGGTCGCTCAGGTCGGTGTTGTTGTCCTGGTCCACCTTGGCATAGCGCAGGCGCAGCATCAGGCCCTTGAGCACGCCTTCGGGCGGCGACCATTGCACGTTGAAGTCGGTTTCGTCGCGCGAGAACTGCCCCGGGTCATCGGGGTCGCTGCCGGAGACATACAAGGCGTACATGCTCAGCCCCGGGACCATCTTGGGCGTATAGCCCACGCGTGCCATCCATGCATCCTCGCCGTCCCGGTTGAAATCCTCGACCTGCACGCTGGTGTAACCCGGGTAGCCGCTCCACGGCGCCTGCATGTTCGCGTCGCCACCGGCGCTGGTATAGGCCGCCGTAATCAACGCCCCGCCGAAGGCCAGCTCCGTCTTCGCGCCCCACTGATGGGCCGAGAAGCCGGTTGCCTGGAGCAGTTCGTCACCCACGCTCTGCTGGTCGGTGTACTGGAACGCCATGCGCAGCTTCAGGCTCTCACCGATCGGGAATCCGTACTTCGCTTCCGTGTAGAAGATGTTGATGATGTCGTTGCTGTAGTAATCGATGGCACCGACCGAAAGCTCGCCGAGCTTGTAGTTGGCGCCCACCGCGTAGACGCCGCGGTCGACGTCGTCGGGCGCGCCGGCATCGTCCGACATCGAGACGAACTTGTCGGAATTGCGTTCCTTGATCTTGTCGACGTAGCCGGCGCCCCAGCGCCATTGCGACTCGTCGGTCCCATTGCCGTGCTGACCCTGCACGAGCGCGGCGAGGAACGTATTGGGTGTCATCCGGCTGTCGTTGCGGTTGATGTACGGCGTGTCCATTCCCCGCGCACCCACCGTCGCGCGGATGTCATCGGTAAGCTTGAACTCACCGTACAGCTCACCGAGTACCGTGTAGCCGTCCTGGCCGGGCTGCAGCAACAGCGTCCCGTCCTTGTCGTCGGGGCCATGCAGCTTCTGCGAGGTGTACAGCGTCGCGCCCAGGGAGAATATCTCGCGGAAGTAACCGGTCTTGAAACCGGCGGATCCGCCGATCGCCCAGGCCTCGCTCTGCGAATCGTCGTACTTGTCGCGATCCAGGTAGTACGTGCGCAACTGGATGTTCCAGTCGGTATCCGCCCATGCCTTGCGGCGGGTTTCGCGCACCCATTCGTCGTGCGAGCGCGGACCGAAGCTTTCGTCCAGGTGCGTCTGGCCCTGCTCGGTCGAGGTCTGCTCCTCTTCCACCGGTGCTGAGCTCGCGGGCCCGGGCTGCGCGGCCTGGGCAGTCGGGGTCGCTTGGGCGACCTGCATGGCCTGCTGCGGACTCTGCGCCGTCTGTGCGGTACGGACCGCCTGCGGAGTATTTCCGGTTTGCGCGGGCTGCGCCGCCCATGTGGCCTGCGGAGCCGGTGCCGCAGGCGCGGCCGTCGCAAGCGCTGGCCACGCCGTTGCATCGTCCGGTGCCGGCTTGGACGCGGGTTGCTGCGCCCGCGCCGGCATCGAAGCAAGGTACGCGAGGCAGGCCAGCGTCAATGCCAGCGGGATACCAACCCTGCGTCGCGAATCGTTGAGCATGGGAACGTCCATGGAAACTCCTCGCAATGAAGGAACTACTGCGACAACACCATCGCGAAGTAGCCGAACACTGTGTAGAGCACGCCGGATACCGCGTAACCGACCGGGAATCCCACCCAAGGCACACTGCTGTCGATCTCCTTGGAGGCCTCGCGGGCCGGGCCGGAATGCGAGCGGGAGCCTGCCACGCCGCCCATCAGCACCGCCGGGTTGATCTTGAAGATGTGCAGGCCGATGGCCCAGGTGACGAAGGGCGGGATCGTGCTGGCGACGAAACCGGCGACGAAAATCTTCACCGCGACGTCGCCGGTCAGCTGCTCGAGCAGCGTGGCACCTGCATTGATGCCGACGATCGCGATGAACGTGACCAGGCCAAGGTCCTCGAGGATGTTGCGCGCGGCGTTCGGCGTGCTGCCGAAGAAGCGCAGGCGCGACACCACCGACGACACCAGGATGCCCGACAGCAGCAGGCCACCGGCATTGCCCAGGCCCACGGAGAAGTCGCCCACGGGCACGTTGATCTTGCCGATCAGCAGGCCGATCACCATGCCCGCCGACAGCGTCAACAGGTCGGTCGAGGTACTCGGTCGGGCGATCTTGCCCAGCACTTCGCCGGCCTTGTCGACCGCGCCGCGCAGACCGGTTACGTACAGCACGTCGAAGCGCTTGAGCGTGACTTCGGTGCCCAGTGGCAGCGGTTCGCCGGAACGTTCGATGCGACTCAGGCCGATCTGCCCACCGACGTCGGTAGCGCCCAGTGCCTTCAGTGGCTTTTCCTCGAAATCCTTGTTGGTCAGCAGGATCTCGGCCTGGTCGAGTGGAATGTTCAGCACCTTCGCATTCGCCACTTCCTCGCCGATCAGGCCGAGGTTCGCGGTCAGGTCCTCGAGGCGCCCCCCCAGGGCAACAAAGTCACCCTGCTTCAGCACCAGATCGGGCGACGCGCCCAGCGCTTCGTCCCCGCGCACTACATTGGCGATGCGGTACTGCGGATGCGCCTGTCGGAACTGCGCGATGCTCTTGCCTGCAGTCGTCGGGTTATCGATGCGATACGAACGCAGGCCACCCGCGCGGTAGCCGGTCAGCGCCGTGTCGTCGACGTTCTGCACGCCGTGCGCCGCTTCGTATTCCTTCGCAGCCTTGCGCGCATCGATGCCCCACCAGCGTGGCAGGTACTTGCAGATCAGGATGATGCCGACCGTGCCCCAGATATAGGTCACGCCATAACCGAGCGCGATCATGCCCGACACCTGTTCGGCGGTGGTTCCGACCGGAAGCTTGTACGCGCCCTGCTCCACGGCCATTTCCGCGGTCCCGATCGCTGCCGACATCGTCTGCGACCCTGCGAGGATGCCGCCGGCCGCGCCCGCCGGGAGCGAGAACACTTTCGACATGATCACGACAAGGGCCAGGCCCAGGACCGCGCATACCACCGCGAGGATGGTGAACTTGATGCCGTCCTTCTTCAGGCTGTTGAAGAACGCGGGCCCCACCCGCAGCCCGACGCCATACATGAACAGGTAGTAGAAGAGCGACTTGGCAAAGTTGTCCAGCTGCAGCTTGACGCCGTAGGTCGATGCCCAAGTGGCCAATGCGGCGCCGACAACGACTGCCGCCGCCACCATGCCCAATCCATACCCCTTGACCGCGAACTTGCCGACCCAGACCGCCATGCCGACCGTGAAGAACAACAGGATGTAGGGGTTTTCCTGCAGGAACTGAAAGAACGCTTGCATGGCAGCCTCCGTATGGCGACGGTGCGTGTTCGGTTCAGTGGGTCGACGATGCCTTGCTCTCGGCCAGGGTCGATGGCTTGAGGCACTTGATGCCGTGCGCCGAGTGGTAGCCGTGGATTTCCTTGACGTCGAGCTTGCGCATGTACGTGATGGTGTCCGCGGTGATCACCTGGCCGGGCACCATGATCGGGAAGCCCGGCGGGTACGGGATCACGAAGTTGGCCGACACCATTTCCGGTCCGTCGGTGAGGCGCTTGTCTACCTCCGCGCTGTGGAGCTTGACGAACTCGCAGTTGTTCTCGTCGTAGGCCATGAAGAACGCCGGGCGCATGTGGCCCTCGTTGCTGCCCGACTTCGGATTGTCGCGGAAGGAGTCGTTGAAGCGGCTGAAGTTCGGCAGGTCCGGCACGTCGGTCATCAGCGACTTGACCCGCGCATCGAAGACGGCCTTGCCGTTGGCATCCTCTTGCGACAGCCGCGATTCGATTTCGCGGGACAGGTCGGCGAGCGCCTTGATCAGCAGGGCTGCATCGCTGTGCGTGTTGTTGATATTGGTCTGCACCAGAATGCTGTTGCGCGATGTCTTGTTGATCTGGATGTCGAAGCGTTCGGCCAGAATTCCCTTGAACTGCGTGCCGTCGAAGCCCGCCGCGCCACACACCAGGGTGAGACGCGTGGGATCCAGCGCGAACTCGTCGTTGTTCCAGGCCTCGACGATCTCGTCCCAGTTCCCCTCGCTGCCGCCGTAGTCCTTGATGCCGGACTCGCGGAATTCCGCCGGGATCATGTCCTCCGGCGTGGCGACGTGGAAGTACTTGGAGATCAGCGGATGCGTGTTGATCGCCCGGCGGATGCGGAGCGCCAGATCGGTCATCTGCAACGTCAATTCATAGCCCTCGAGTTCCATCTGGCGGCGCGCCAGGTCGAGGGATGCGATGAGCTGCAGGTTCGGCGAGGTCGAGGTATGCGCGAAGAACGCTTCCTCGAACGGGCCTTCGACGTGGTGGAAGTCCTCGTCCCACACCAGCATCATCGAACCCTGGCGGAACGCAGACATCGACTTGTGGGTCGAATTGGTCTGGTAGACGCGGATGCGCACCTTGTCGGGATCGGGCATCAGGCGCTTGTCGAGCAGCGAGGCGTCCTTGCCGTCGAGCTTTCCGTCGTTGTTCTCGGCCTTCCACTTGGCGTATTCCTCGCGATATTTCTTGCTGCGGTAGCGGCGCGTGAGTGCCGCCGCGGCGCCCATGGCCGTGCGGCGCCGATGCAGGGCGCTGAACCGTGCAAAGCCGAACCACGCCTCGTCCCACAGGAACACCAGGTCGGGCTTGATGGCGAGGCATTCCTCCATCACCCGGCGCGGGTTGTACATGTGCCCGTCGAAGGTGCAGTTGGTCATGTCGATCACCTTGACGCGATCGAGCTTGCCCTCGGCCTGGCACTGCAGGAGCGCGTGCTTGATCGTGCGCAGCGGCACCGCGCCATACATCGAGTACTGGGTCAGCGGAAACGCTTCCACGTAGTACGGCTGGGCGCCACTCAGAACGAATCCATAATGGTGCGATTTGTGGCAGTTGCGGTCGACGATCACGATGTCGCCCGGCTTGCACACTGCCTGCACGACGATCTTGTTGGAGGTGGACGTGCCGTTGGTGCCGAAGTACGCACGCTTGGCGCCGAACGCCCGCGCCGCGGCTTCCTGCGCACGTTTGATGGTACCGGTCGGCTCCAGCAGGCTGTCGAGCCCGCCGGTCGTCGCCGACGATTCCGCGAACAGGATATTGGTGCCGTAGAACTGCCCCATGTCGCGGATCCAGTTCGACGAGAACACCGACTTGCCGCGGGCGATCGGCAGCGCGTGGAAGGTACCGATGGGGCGCAGCGCGTATTTCTTCAGGTTGTCGAAGTACGGGGTTTCGTAGCGGTCCTTGACGCCGTCCAGCAGCGACAGGTGGATCTCCATCGGCTCTTCGACGTGGTGGAACAGGCGGCGGATCGGCGCCGCCTCTTCACTGCCGGCGAGCTTCTCGGGCGCGCGGTCGGAAAGCAGGTAGATGTCGAGTTCGGGCCGCACGTCCTTGAGGGCGCTGGCGAGCGTCGTGGCGAGCTTGCCCGGCTCGACACTGTTGCGGTCGACATCGATGTGGCGGTCGAGGAAGGCCTCCAGATCGGGAATGTCATGCGCCGTCTCGTAGCCGAAGCCGTCGATGATCACCACCGCCTGCAGCGTGGTGTTGAGCATGGCGGCCAGCGCGGCGTCCTCGAAGCTGGCGACGTGCACGGGCGAATACACGAACTGGTCGTCACTGCGGCGCATGCGCCGCATGTCGTCGGTGGATCGCTGCCAACCCGAAGGATCGCCGGGCGTGACGAAAAGGACTTCGAAATAGGGGCGGGCCAGCGGACCGCCGTCGGTGTCGGGTGGCAATACGTCGAGCAGGCTCGCCTCGGTGTCCGCGCCCGCCTGCCAGGCCGATTCATGCTGCCGGTAATCGCCCGACAACAGGGCGCCCGAGACCTTCTGCACCAGGCGGGAAAACGTGGCGGCATCCCCGCCCTCATGCGCGGCGCGGATCGCATCGAGCAGGCGCTGCCCCGGGTAGGCCCAGCAGTACTCGAAACGGCTGATCGCGCGAAGCAGGCGGCCGGTCTTTCCATGCAGTTCCGACGACCGCGACCCGGCGCCGGCAGCACCGGCCCATGCGCGTGCCATGGCATTCAGATGGCGCCAGAGCCCGGCGCGTGCCGACGCAGCGGCGAAGACGGAGGACAGTTCCATCCCCTTGGATTCAGTGGCGTCGTTCATGGTGCTCCTCGCTGTCGGTTGCACGGTCGTGTTGAGAGGGTGTCGCCGTCCCTCGCCCTGCAAGCCATGTGCCCAAGTGGCGGTGGCACTGGCAGGACGGGCGCAGCCCGCCTCGTGTCGTCCACGACGACGACTTCCGGCGATAGCGCGGCATCCGTTGGACGCTAATCCCGTCCCTATGGCCCGACAATTGGCCCTTAGCCCTACGCACGCACTGGATGAACGCGCGCCACCGTGCACAGGCGTCGTCTTCGACGCCGCGTGGCTTCAATAATTTTCCGGACCTCCCAGGGGGCCGCGGAACTCAAGCCCGGGAGAGACATGTCCTCCCGCATCAAGGTCACGACAAGGAACGCCACGACCACGCTGACCATCAACGGCCGGGAGGCGAACTTGCAGGACCTGGGCAGGCCTCGCAGCTCCTACTTTCTTTCGACAAACGGTGGCCAAGCATCAAATCCAGGACAACTATCTGGGATGTGTGCGATGGCAATCGGCCCTCAGGTCGTTCGCGGCATGAACCTTCGCTCCGTGCGCGCGCTCCCCTTCGCCTTCGCATGCGCCGTGGCCTTGACGCCCATCCCGTCCCTCGCAGGCGGTCCACTGCTGATCGACCACATGGTCGAGTTCGACGACTCGGGCATCTGGAATCGCAATATCCAGAAGGCAGTCGCGACAGGGGCGGCGCTGACCGTGTTGGGCGGCGCCCTGTTTGTCGATAGCGACTCGCGACTGGGGCACACGTTCGACCAGGCCATGGATTCGATGGTGCTCACCGCGGGCACGACCACCGTCATGAAATATGTGTTCTCGCGCGAGCGGCCCCGGGAGAATTCCGACCCCAGCGACTTCTTCGATGGCCCCCCGCACCAGAGCTTCCCAAGCGGCGAAGTCGCCGAACTCAGCGCCGTCGTCACCCCCTTCATCGCCGAGTACCACCAGGACCACCCGAGCGTGTACCTGTTGTCTGTCTTGCCGGTCTACGACGCGATAGCGCGGGTGAAGGTCCACGGCCATTGGCAGAGTGACGTCGTCGTTGGCGCGGCCGTGGGTGCGGCCTTCGGCGTGTACGCTCACGGCAGGAAGACGCCACTGATAATGGGCGTCCTGCCAGACCGGGGCTTCATGATCGGATACAGCAAGCAGTTTTGATGCCGGGCTCCATCGCCCCCTGCCGGACAACAAAAAGACGCGCGTGAAACGCCCCCTGGCGGGGCGGATGCCGTGACGGCCGCTGCGGTACGCCCGCCCGCTATGCGCATCGACGCCCCAAAAAAAGAACCCGCCGAGCGGCGGGTTCTCACCGGTTACACATCGCGCCGCCCTCACGGGGACGACGCGACGTATGCCGGGTTTCTCAGGGCATGTAGACGGCCGCCCAGGTGTCGGCCACGGCCTGCTGCTGCACCGAGCCGGCACCGTACAGGTCGGCGGCGGCGTTGAGGGTGGCGACGCGCGCACCGGCATAGTCGGTGTTCGAGGTCATGTACACCGTCAGGGCGCGGTACCAGATCTGCTGGGCGGCGTCGCGGCCGATGCCGGCGAGCGTGGTGTTGCCGTTGCAGACCAGGCTGGCCCGGAGTCAGGTTGGCCGGGGTGCCCGCGCCGTAGCCGGCCGGCACCACTGCGCCTTCGGCGAGCAGGTAGAAGAAGTGGTTCGCCACGCCCGAGGAGTAGTGCACGTCCATGGCCTTGAAGTTGCCCAAGGTGATTCCGTTCGACGGGGTGGTGGCGCTCGGGTAGCAGTCCGGCGAGGTGCCATCCAGGTTCGGCTTGAACATCGTGCGGATGAACTTGTTCCAGGCCGGCGTGGCGAAGATCTGTTCGCCGATCACGTAGTTCGGCGGCTGGTTCGCATTGTTGGCGTAGTACTCGATCATCGTGCCGAAGATGTCCGAGTTGGCTTCGTTCAGGCCGCCCGACTCGCTGTTGTAGATCAGCTTGGCGGTGGCCGCGGTCACGCCATGGCTCACTTCGTGGCCGACGATGTCGATCGCCACCAGCGGACGCACGGTGGTGCCGTTGCCGTCGCCGAAGGACATGCAGAAGCAGTCGTCGCTCCAGAACGCGTTGACGTAGTTCAGCGAGTAGTGGACCGCGCCGTACGCGCCGACGCCGTCACCGCGGATGCCGTTGCGGCCGAAGTTGTCCTTGTAGTAATCCCAGGTCTTGGCGAAGCCGTAGGCCGCATCGACGCCGGTGCTGACGCGATCGCTGAGGGCGGCGTTGCCCCACTTGTTGTCGGCATCGACCATCAACGTGCCAGCGCCGCGGTAGCCGTTGCCCATGTCGGTGATGTGGGTGTCGCCGCGGGTCGAGTCCTTCAATTCATAGATGCGACGGGTCGCGTTCCACTGCGTATTCAGCGGAACCGTGCCCGCGAACAGCGAATAGCCCGGACCGGTAGCCGGCGTGACGACCGGCGGCGTCGACGGCGTGCCGGTCTGTGAGCCGGTGCCGGGCAGGATGCCGGTCTTCACGGCGTCTTCCTTGGCCAGGATCGCGCCGTCGAGGGCGTCGACGTAGTAGTGCATGCGCTGCGGCGTGCCGTCGTTCGCGGTGCCGGTGTACAGCACGTCATAGGCCAGCTTCGGCGTGGCGCGTCCGGCGAAGACCACCAGGCTGGCGCTCGGCACGGCCTCGAAACGGGTGCCGAACTGCACGCCTGCGGCGGTGATGGCGGCGTCGGCCGACAGGGCCGGGGTGACGCCAACGTTGATCGGCGCAGCCAGCGTCACGCTGGTGCCCTGCACCACGCCGGCGCGGGAGTGCACGACCATGTCGCCGCCGATCACGGGCAGGCCACGGTAGGTGCGGTCCATGCGCACGTGCTCGGTGCCGTTGGCGTCGACGATCACGCTGCGCGCGGTGAAGCCGTCGGCAGCGGACAGGCGGGTCGCCGTCGGGTTCATGCGGATGGCGGTCAGGGCGCGGTCGACCGCGGCCCCGTTGATGGCCGCGACCGACTGGCCGGCGGTACCCATGAGAACGGCCACTGACAGGGCCTTTGCGAGAGAAGACATGATTTTCTTTCCTGATATGTGTTGGATGATGTAGATGACGCGCGGGCCGGGGCCTTAAAGATCGATACCGAAGCCGGCGCCGATCGACTGGTCGTCGCTGCTGAAGGCGCCGCCCAGGCTGAACGACGCACGCTCGCCGATCTGCTTGGAGTAGCCCACCGACAACGCGCTCTCGCCGTTCTGCCAGCCAGCGCCGACGCCGATGCGGCCGCGCGGACTACGGCTGTTGGCCGTGTTGATCGCCATGTTCATCATTGCCGCGCTCATCGCACCTTCGCGGTCGATGCGCTGGTCCTGCTTGTCCAGGCGCGAACCGATCTGGGTGAACTGGTCGTTCATCAACTGCAGCTTGGTGTCGGTGTAGCTGTTGGCGCGGGTCAGCGTCTGCGTGGCGGTGGTGTCGGTGTAGGCATGGGCCGACGCCAGCGTTGCAGCATCACCGGCCTGCATCTGGCCGACGTTGGCGGCATCCGTTGCGGCAGTGCCGGCGGCGACGTTGGTCACGCGACGCTGCTGCGTGGCGCTGCCCATCGACACGGTGTTGGCCTGGTCGGCCACCGAGCCCTGGCCGATCGCCACGGAACCCGCGGCGCTGACCGTGGCACCCTGGCCAATGGCGGTACCGCTGGCGGCGCTGACGTGGGTGTCGGCACCAATCGCGACCGCATTGGTCGCGGCAGCGTCGATCACGCTGTTGCTGCCGAGCGCGGTGCTGCCGTCGGCGTGCACGGAAGCGCCGGTGCCGTAGGCGGTGTCACGGACGTCTTCCGCGTGGCTGCCGCTACCGATGGCCAGGCCATTGCCGTCGCCCATCGGCAGACCGTAGCCCGGGCTGCTCTCCATCCAGCTCATGCGCGTGCTCAGGCTGCTCAACGACGAGTCGAACGCAGCGAAGGCGTCGCCGACGCTGTAGTAGCTGCCGCCCTGGATGCTGTAGGTGGGCGAAGCGAGCAGGCCGTTGCCGTTGATCGCGGCGCCGCCACCGAGCGCGGCAGCGACGCTGTCGAGCTGGGCGAACGTGTCCGCGCCGATCGTGGCCAGCCTGGTGTTGAGCTGGCCGAGGTTGATCGCGTCGGTGTCTTCCGTACCGGCAGCGACGTTGGTGATCTGGCGTTCGGCACCAGCGGCGCCGACCGAGACCGTGTTGGCGCGATCGTTGTACGAACCGGCGCCGAGTGCGACGGCATTGTCGACGCCGAAGTCGACCTTCGCGCCCGAACCGATCGCGGTGCTGGCCACGCCACGTGCCTTGGCATTGGCGCCGAGCGAGGTCGCATCGTCCGCCGAGGCCGAGGCCGAGAAGCCGACCGCCGTGCCGTTCAGGATCTCGACGATGTTGCCCGGGCGGCCACCCGCGCCGGTCCAGTCGAAGTCGCCGCCTGCGAACGCCCAGGTGCCCAGCGCCGTCGTGCCTTGGCCGAAGGCCAGCGCCGAACCGAACGCCGCGCTGTAGGAGCCACGCGCTTCAGCAAGGGCGCCGACTGCGGTGCTCTCGTAACCGTAGGCATAGGCGCCGCCGCCAAGGGCGGTGGCGAAACCGTTGGTCGCCTGCGCGCCGGTGCCGACAGCCGACGACCAGAAACCGGTCGCCTGCGATTCCGCGCCCGATGCGATCGAACGGCCGCCGGTGGCGTAGGCGGCATCGCTGCCGTCGAGGGTGCCTTCGGCAACGAAGTATTCGCTGACGCCGGCCATGGACGCTGCGAGCGAGTCGAGCTGCGACTTGTTCACCGCGTCGGTCGATTCGGTACCGGCGGCGACGTTGGTGATCTGGCGTTCGGCGCCGGCCGAGCCGACAGAGATCGTGTTGTCGCGGTCGGCGACCGAGAACGAACCCAGCGCGACGCTGTCCCTGCCGATGGCATTGCTGTTCATGCCGATCGCCGAGGCGCCTTCGCCCGAGGCGGTGGCGTAGTAGCCGGTCGCATTGCTGCCCAGGCCGGTCGCCATGCTGTACGCACCGAGTGCGGTGCTGTAGTCGCCGACCGAGGCCGACGTGTCGCCGAGTGCGACGCTGGAGACACCACCCGCGGTCGCCAGCGAGCCGACGGCCGTGCTGAAGTCACCGACAGCGAGGCTGTAGGAGCCCGTCGCGACGCTGTTGTGGCCACGCGCCTGCGCATATGCACCTTCGGCGGTGCTCATCGTGCCGAGGGCCGTGGCATAGGCGCCGGTGGCGCTGGCGAAATCGCCCGCCGTCCACGCATAGGCACCGGTGGCGTTGCTGAAGGCGCCGAACGCGTTGGAGTAGGTGCCGATCGCGGTGCTGGCGAAGCTGTAGGCGTTGGCAAACGCGCCGACGCCGGTGCTCCAGTCGGCTGCGGCGGTCGACATCTCGCCGATCGCAACGCCATGCTTGCCGCTGCCCCAGGCATTGGTGCCCATGGCGATGGCTTCTTCGCCGATGCCGGCCGCGTAGGCACCGATCGCGATCGCGTCGAAGCCGTTGGCGAACGACTCATTGCCGAACGAGATCGACCAGGCGCCGGTGGCGTACGCACCGGTGCCCATGGCGATTGCGTAGTTGTTCAGCGCGCGGGCATACGAACCCACGGCGAGGGCGTTCTGTGCCATCGCGTGCGAATCCAAGCCCATGGCGATCGCGTACAGGCCCGTGGCTTCCGTGACCGTGCCGATGGCCTGGCTCAGCATCCCCGTCGCTTTTGCCTGGGCACCGATGGCGGTGCTGTAGCCGCCGCTGGCGTTCGTCGACTTGCCGACGGCCGTGCTCCAGAGGCCGGCCGCTGAGGCGCGGGCACCGAGGGCCGTGGAGTAGGCACCGGCGGCATTGGCGCGGTCACCGACGGCAGTGGCGTTGGCGGCGGTCGCCTTCGAGGATCGGCCGAGGGCGGTGGTGGCGGTGGCGCTGGCAGTGGCGAAGTTGCCGAAGGCCGAGCTGCTGTTGCCGGTGGCGTTGGTGTAAGCGCCGAACGCGTTGCTGTAGGCGCCCTGGGCATTCGCCAGATAGCCCACCGCGTTGGAGTTCACGCCGATGCCCTTGGCGCCGTTGCCGAAGGCCGAGCTGTTGTTGCCGCTGGCGACGGCGTTGTTGCCGACCGCGGTGGCGTTCGTACCGCTCGCATTGGCGTTGTTGCCGAACGCGGAAGTGTTGGTGTTGGTGGCCTTGGCATTGACGCCGACAGCGGAGCTGTTGGCGCCGCTGGCGTTGGCGAGGTTGCCGATGGCGGTAGCGAACGCGCCGGTCGCGGTGGCGCCGGTGCACTGGGTCTGGCCCGGTGTGACGGTGTCGCAATCAGTTGCCATTGCGATCGACGGCGCCAGGCCCATGGCCAGCAGCAAGGAAGCGGTAAGGGTCGCGCGGACCGGAGTTTTGTTGCGAGCGTGACGACAAGCGGTATTCACGAAAAAAATCCCCAAGGAACTAGATGAATCGGCGACGGCCGAACCTGCGTTGGGGCCAATGCTCCAACGGGGGCCGACATTGCAAGCAACCCGGGTGCCTGACACTCCCCGAACAGGGGGGTGCCTCGCGAGGCGGAACGCGCGCCAATGACGCCCCCCACTAACGGGTACACGCACGTGCGTACCTTGCTTCTCGCTTCTTCCCTCGCCCTGGCCGCCGCCTTCGCTGGCGCTGCGTCCGCGAAGTCACCCACGCACTCGGTGCCGACTCCAGCCACGGTCGCGCAGGCCGACAGTGCACAGCGCTCGCCCGCCGCCAACGACGCGGTGCAGGTCGTCGACGCCTTCATGGCCGCGCTGGTCGATGGACGGATCGAGGCCGCGCGTCAAATGGTGACGCCCGATGCCGTGGTGCTGGCGAATGGTCACGTGCTCGGTGACCGCGACGGTTACATCAACGGCGCTTGGAAGGTCACGCACATTCATTGGTCGGGGCGACACGCCGGCTGAGACAGGTTCACGGCTTCGCGTCGACGATGGGCGGCGCGAAGTGGAGCGCCGCCCGTCATGCCAACCGCATTCGAGTGAAACCGCCATGTCGTTCCAGATCAATCGTGGCCGCAAAGCGCCACCTCACCAAGCGCCGGATCGCCCCCTTGGCGGCCCGCCGCGTCGGGCGAAGTCGGTGCTCGGGCGTTCGGGTAAGCTTCAAGTCCGTGGTGTCGACCGCACCCGAGGAGCCGTCATGTCCGTCTCCGAGATCACCCTCAAGATCACGCCGCCGCGGCTTCAGCGCACCGCGATCGAGCGCGCGCGGTTGATGGGGTTCTGGGACGACGTGCACGAGCGCACCGCCATCCAGCTCTTCGCGCCCGCGGGATTCGGCAAGACCACGGTGATGCTGCAATGGCGGCGTCGCTGGCTGGAAAGCGGCGCCATCGTGGCTTGGGTGACCTGCGACAACGCGGACGATCCATCCCGCTTCGTCGCGGCCCTGGTGCATTCGGTGTACAACGCGAGCGGTCGGATCTGTGCCCTCTCCTCGCAAAGCGACCTCGATGCGCTGACCGACCTGCTGGCGGAAATCGCCCAGCGCGGCGCGCGGACGGTCATCGTCATCGACGAGGCCCGGCACCTGCCCAAGGCCACGGTGCGCACCTGCATCCAATACCTGCTGTCGAACGCGCCGGCCAACCTCAGCGTGGTGATCGGCTCGCGCGTCACGCTGCCGCTGCATGTCGCCGACCTGGCGGCAAGGGGCAACTTCGCGATGCTGACCGCCGACGACTTGCGGCTGCGCTTAGATGAGTCGATCGAGATCCTCGAGAAAAGCCTCGGTTCCAAGTTGACGCTGGACGAGCGCGCGCTGGTGCACGAAGCCACCGAAGGTTGGCCCGTCGCCCTGCAGCTTTCGATCGCAACGGCCGAGCGCGACGACGACCCAGGCTCTGCCGTGCGTTCGCTGTCCGCGCGGCGCGGCCACTTGCGGGAATACTTCCACGAGTCGTTGTTGTCGCGGATGCCAGTGCAGACGGTCGCGCTGTTGACGCGCATGGCGATCCTCGACCAGTTCTCCGAGGAACTTTGCGAATTGGTGAGCGGCCAGCCCGACGGCGCCGCGCAACTGCAGATCATCAGCCAGACGCCGATGGTGATCGTCGGCGAAGACACCGGCTGGATCAGCCTGCACCCGATGGCGCGCGACTTCCTGCTCGGCCGCTTCGAGCAGTTGCCAAAGCGCGAACAATCAGAACTGCACACCCGTGTGTCGCACTGGTATGCCCAGCGCGAGCGATACCATGAAGCTGCACGGCACGCGCTGGCGGCAGGCAACTGCGCAGACCTATGCCGCGCGATCGCTGTGGATGCTGGGCGCGCAGGGCCAGACCGCCGAGGCGCGGGACTGGCTGGAGCGGATTCCCCCGGCCATGCTCGCGCGCGATTCCGAATTGAAACTGGCGGCCGCGTTCGTACTCGCGGCGACCGACCGCAACACCGAAGCCCTGACGATCGCACGCGAGGTCATCGACGATCCGGCCACGTCGCCGGAGTCCCGTGTCGTGGCCGCGCGGGTGGAGGCTGTCACCACCATCTATGCCGACCATCTCGGCCTGCTCCCGGAGTTGCTGACGCGGTGGCTGCCGATACTGCCCGATCACGACGAGCCTCTCTACGCCGTTTCAAGCCTTAACACGCGTGCGCTCGTGGCCCTGCATGCCGGCGACACCGGCACGTTGCGCGAACTAGTGGACCAGGCTGCACGTCACGGCGGAACGGGCTCGTTACGGCTGGCGGCTGGACTCGGGACCGCGCTGCGCGGAATCAGTCACCTGTGGGACGGCGAACCCGAGCAGGCAGCCGCCACTTTGCGCCGTGTCGTCGCGCAATCGGAACAGGAGAGCGGACGTCGCAGCTTGATCGCATCGCTGCAGGCCTCCGTGCTGGCTGCCGCGCTGTTGCGCGTCGGGCACCCGGGCGAGGCGCTGTCGCTGCTCGCGAACCGGCTCGACGTGATCGAGCTGTCGGGCGCACCCGACAACATCCTGCTGGCCTACCAGACGCTTGCGCGCATCGCGCTCGGCGAAGGCGACGAACGGCGCGCGCTGCAGGTTCTGGGAGGGATGGAAGCGCTGGCCAAGCGTCGGCAACTGCCGCGCATCCGCGTCCACAGCCTCGCAGACCGCATCCGCATCCATGCGCTGCACAACAACCGGCAAACCATCGCCACGCTGACCAAGGCGCTCGACCAAGCGGTGGCCGAGATGCAGTGCGACGAACTTCGTCCGCTGCTGCCTGAATGCCAGCTCGTCGCCGCGATCGCCAAGGCCGATGCCGCGCTGGCGCGTCACGACGTGGACGAGGCGGAAATCCATCTGGATGCCGGCGACGCGCTGGCGAACTCGCTGGGTCGCCACGGCGACGCGCGCTCGATCATGGTGCTGCGCTCAGTCGCCGCATGGAAATGCGGCAAAGAATCCGCCGAGCCGCTGCTGAAGGAAGCCATCCACCTCGCCACCCTGGCCGGCGATGCCTGGCTGCTCGCTCACGCACACCCGCTGGCGCTGGACATGGCCAAGGCCTGGAAAGCGGACACCGCCGAAAGCAAGCGAGCGCGCACGCCGAAGCCCGCGATGCCGCCGCAGCCCGGCGTGGAGCGACCGCTGCTGGTGCGCAATGGCGTGCTGACGTCGAAGGAATCCGAGGTGCTCGGCTTGCTGGCGAGGGGGATGTCGAACAGGGAGATCGCGAGCGTCCTCGATGTCGGCGGCGAGACCGTGAAATGGCACCTCAAGAACCTGTTCCAGAAGCTCTCCGCCGAGACCCGCAAGCACGCGGTGGATCGGGCGCGCCTGCTGGGACTGCTGCAGGAGCGATAGGCGCCAGGCCAGACGACGCTTAAGCCGGACAATTGCCGGACAACAAAAAGACGCGCCATGAAACGAAAACGCCCCGCGAGAAGGATTCTTCAAGCGGGGCGCACGTTTGCATCTGGAGGCCGAGGTCGGAATTGAACCGGCGTACGCGGATTTGCAGTCCGCTGCATAACCACTCTGCCACCCGGCCGGATGACTGGAAACACGCTGCGGATTCTGTCACACCGCAGGTGTTTCGCAAAACCGGGATCCTGGAATCCGCGATGTTGCCGAAGCGAAAAAAACGAAGCCCCGCGAACGGGGCTTCGTAACAAACTGGAGCGGGAAACGAGACTCGAACTCGCGACCCCGACCTTGGCAAGGTCGTGCTCTACCAACTGAGCTATTCCCGCAGAGGAACCGACATTTTAGGCATGGGAACGAAAGTGTCAACACCTGAATGCACATTTGTCATGCATCCGTTCGGCCGGACGGGAATCCTTCAGCCTGAGCCGGCGTCTTCCCGCAGGATCGGCCACGCCGCGCGCAGGTAGGCCAGCCCGGACCACAGGGTCAGCAGCGCCGCAACGGCCAGCATCCAGTCGCCGATGACGAAGGGAATGCTCGGCGGGTCGCCCAGCTTGTCGGGCACGAAATACAGCAGGATGGCGAGCGCGACCATCTGCACGATGGTCTTGATCTTGCCGATCGAGGCGACTTTCACCTTGGCGCGCTGGCCAAGCTCCGCCATCCATTCGCGCAGCGCGGATACCGCGATTTCGCGGCCGATGATGACCGCCGCCCACAGCGCCATCCATGGGGTTGGATGCTTCTGCACGATCAGCAACAGCGCGACGGCGACCATCAATTTGTCGGCCACCGGGTCGAGGAAGGCGCCAAACGCGGAGGACTGGTTGTACGCCCGCGCGATCCAGCCATCCAGCCAATCGGTCACCGAGGCCAGCACGAACACGAAAGCCGCGGCGAAATTGGTCCACTTGTAGGGAAGGTAGAACACCAGGACCAGCACCGGAATCAATACGATCCGCAGCAGGGTCAGCATGGTGGGTACGGTCAACTTCATTCGCCCTTCGTCTCCGCGGTCTCTAGTCCGTGCAGGGAAGCATAAATGCGCGCGGCCAGGGCCGCATTCACCCCCTCCACCCGCGCGATTTCCTCGACTCCCGCGGCCTTGAGACCGCCCAGGCCGCCAAAATGCTTGAGCAGCGAGGAGCGGCGGCGCGGGCCGATGCCCGGAATGTCCTCGAGCCGGCTGGTGCTGCGCGCCTTCTGGCGGCGGCCACGGTGGCCAGTGATGGCGAAACGGTGCGCTTCGTCACGAACCTGCTGGACCAGCTGCAGCGCCGGCGATTCCGCGCCCGGATGCATGATGCGCCCGTCCGGCAGCAGCAGTTCCTCGTCCCCCGGCCGCCGGGCGGGCCCCTTGGCCACGCCCACCAGCGCCACGCCCTCGACGCCGAGGTCGTCCAGGGCGGCCCGCGCCTGCGCCACCTGCCCCGCCCCGCCGTCGATCAGCAGCACATCAGGCATCACGCCCTGCTCTTCCACCGCGCGGCGGAAACGGCGATCGATCGCCTGGTGCATGGCGGCGTAGTCGTCGCCAGGCTCGATGCCGGCGATGTTGTAACGCCGGTACTGGCCGCGGACCGGGCCTTCGCTGTCGAAGACGACGCACGAGGCCACCGTCGCCTCGCCCATCGTGTGGCTGATGTCGAAGCATTCGATCCGCGCGGCAAGTGCGGGCAGGCCGAGCAGGTCACGCAGCGCTTCTGCACGTATGCGCTGGGCGGCATGGCTCGTACGTTCGCTCGCCAGCGACAACTCGGCATTGCGCCGCGCCAGGTCGACATAGCCCGCGCGCTCACCGCGCACGCTGGTCTTGATCTGCACCTTGCGGTCGCCGGTGAGGGTGAGCGCCTGCTCGATCAACTCGCGATCGGGAATGTCGCGGTCGAGCACGATCTCGCGCGGCGGCGCCTGCTCGGCGTAGTACTGCGAAACGAAAGCGGCGAGCACTTCGGCCGCATCGGTGCTGCCGCCCGTCTTGGGGTAGAAGGCGCGCGTGCCGAGGTTGCGACCGTCGCGGAAGGCAAGCAGCAGTACGCAGGCAGCGGCGTCCTGCATCGCCACGGCGAGCACGTCGAGTTCGGCCGCGCGGCCATCGACGTACTGACGGGCCTGGAGGCTGCGGATCGACTGCATCAGGTCGCGCAGGCGCGCGGCTTCCTCGAAATCGAGGCGTCCACTGGCCGCTTCCATCGCCTTGCCGAGCTCGTCGCTCAGTTCATCGCTGCGGCCGTCGAGGAACAGGCAGGCGCGCCGCACGCTTTCGGCGTAGTCGTCGGCGGGCACCAGCCCCACGCAGGGCGCGCTGCAGCGTCCGATCTGGTGCTGCAGGCAGGGACGCGAACGATTGCGGAAAACGCTGTCCTCGCAGCTGCGCAGGCGGAACAGCTTGTGCATCAGGTTGAGCGTCTCGCGCACGGCGCCGACGCTGGCATACGGACCGAAATAGCGACCCGGCACGGCGCGCGGACCGCGATGCAGGGCGATGCGCGGCCAGCTTTCATTGGTCAGCAGGACGTACGGATAACTCTTGTCGTCGCGCAGCTGCACGTTGTAGCGCGGCTTTAGCGACTTGATCAGCTGGTTTTCCAGCAGCAGCGCTTCGGTCTCCGTGCGCGTGACGGTGACCTCCATGCGCGCGACCTGCGCCAGCATGGTGGCGATGCGTGGCGACTTCGGCGTTGCGTTGAAGTAGCTGGCGACGCGATTCTTCAACGCGCTCGCCTTGCCGACGTACAGGACCGCGTCGTCGGCGGCGATCATGCGGTAAACGCCCGGTGCGGTGTTCAGGCCCTTGACGAAGGCCTTGCCGTCAAAGGCTGGCGCATTGGAGGTCATCGAATCTGCATGCATCGGCTGCTCTAACTGGGGCCGATTATGCGGGAGTGCAAGCGCCGGCTACGCAATGCGGTGGCCAAGGCGGGCGAGGACGCCCCGTGCGGCATGGTCGAGCAATCCCCAGACCGCCTCGAACTCGGCCGCGCCTCCGTAATAGGGATCGGGCACGTCGGTTTCCGTGGCCACGCCGGCCCAGTCGAGCAACAGTGCACAGCGTGAATGGGCGTCCATCGGGCCGAGGGCGCGGACGTCGCGCAGGTTGCTCCGGTCCGCGCACAGCAGCCAGTCGTGGCGCGCGAAGTCGTCGCGGCAGATCTGGCGGGCCCGCAGGCCGGAAATATCGACGCCGTGCCGCGCGGCCGTCGAAATCGCGCGTGGATCCGGGGGCTGGCCGACCAGCCAGTCGCCCGTCCCTACCGAGTCGACGATCACCCGCCCCGCCAGCGTCGACGCTGCGATGCGTGCACGCAGCACGCCTTCCGCCATCGGCGAGCGGCAGATGTTGCCCAGGCACACGACCAGCAGACGCACCGGGGCCAGCGACTCAGGCATGGCCGGCGATGCGCGCTTCGGCGCGGGCAAGGTCGTCGGGCGTGTCGACGCCCGGGGGAAACGGTGCCGGTGTCGTTGCCACGGCGATGCGATACCCCGCTTCGAGCACTCGCAGTTGTTCCAGCGATTCGACCTGCTCCAGGCGGCCCGGCGGCATCGCGGCAAAGCGCTGCAGGAAGCCGGCGCGATAGGCGTAGATGCCAATGTGGCGCAGCCAATGGCCACCTTCCGGCAGCCGGGTGCGATCACGCGCGAAGGCATCGCGCGGCCACGGCAAGGGCGCGCGACTGAAATACAGCGCGTCGCCGTTGGCGGCCTGCACGAGTTTCACGGCATTGGGATCGAACAGCGTCTCCGCATCGGTCACCGGCGCGGCCAGCGTGGCCATTTCGGCGCCGCTGTCGCGCAGCAGGTCGGCAACGGCGCGAATGCCCTCCGCGGGAGCGAAGGGTTCGTCGCCCTGCAGGTTCACGACGATGGTGTCGTCGCTCCAGCCGGCGATGCGCGCGCACTCGGCAAGACGGTCCGTTCCCGACGGATGCGCAGTCGACGTCATCGCGACGCGTACGCCGCTCACGTTCAAGGCATCGGCGATGCGCTGGTCATCTGCGGCAACCCAGACTTCGCGTGCGCCTGCCGCCAGCGCACGGCGCGCGACATGCAGCACCAGCGGCTCGCCGGCGAGCAGGCGCAAGGGCTTGCCCGGCAGGCGCGTGGCCGCGTGGCGGGCCGGAATGGCGACAACGAAGTCGGATGCTGCATTCATCTGGGTTACTCGCCCTGTCGTGGTCGCTCCGCAAGGCGGTGCGATGGCAAACACTACCCTTTCGTCGCCCGCACCTTGTCGAGCAACGCGACCCAGAACGCCTCGGGCAACTCGGCGCGCACGGGTACGCTGAAATAGTCGTCGCGGGCCAGGTCCGCGCATTTCACCGCGTCTTTCTCGGTCATCAGCACCGGCAGGCGGCTGCCGAACTCGAAATCCGCCGTGCTGTAGCGATGGTGGTCGGCGAATGCGTGCGGGACCACCGCGATGCCGAAGCCGCGCAGCATGGTGAAGAAACGCTCCGGGTCGCCGATGCCCGCCACCGCGTGCACGCGCTGCCCAGCGAACGACGTCAGCGGACGCGAACGACCACCGGTCAATGGCACGGCCTGCTCGGCCAGCAACCGCATCGGCCATTCGCCGAATCCGGCGCCGACTTTGCCGTTGACCTGGCCGGCGTTGCCGCCCAGGTTCACCACGCGGAAGTCGCACCGTTCCGCCCGCTCCACCGGTTCGCGCAGCGGGCCCGCGGGCAGCCGCTGTGCGTTGCCATAGCGGAGGCGGCCATCGATGACCTCGATCTCGATGTCGCGCGCCAGGCGGTAATGCTGGAGGCCGTCGTCGCAGACCACGACGTCGCATCCGGCTTTCGCCAGCGTCGAGGCCGCGGCCACGCGATCGCGGTCGACGCGGAGCTTCGCGCCGGTGTGATGCGCGATGAGCGCGGGCTCGTCGCCGACCTTGGCGGGGCTGCTTTCACGATCGACCCAGCGCGGCTGCGACGGCTCTTCGCGGCCGTAACCGCGGCTGGCCACGCCCGGCTTGAAGCCTTCCGCCTGCAGGCGCTGTACGAGGGCGATGGTCAGCGGTGTCTTGCCGGTACCTCCAACGCTGATGTTGCCGACGACGATCACCGGCACGTCGCTGCGACGACTGCGCAGGAAGCCCTTCTCGTAAAGGCGGCGGCGCAGGCCGGTGACGCCGGCATACACGGCCGACAAGAAGCGCGAGCCCCACGGAACGCGCGCTTCGCCATACCAGTAGCCGGGCCGCTGGCCGCTGCGCATGCTATTCGCCCTCGCGGAACTGCATGCGATGCAGGTGCGCGTACAGGCCGCCCTGCGCCAGCAACTCCGCGTGCGTACCGCGTTCGACGATGTGGCCCTGGTCCATCACCAGCACCTGGTCGGCGTGTTCGATGGTCGACAGGCGGTGCGCGATCACCAGCGTGGTGCGGTTGGGCATCAGGTGGTTGAGCGCGTCCTGGACGAGGCGTTCGGATTCGGTGTCGAGCGCGGCCGTGGCTTCGTCGAGGATCAGGATCGGCGCGTCCTTCAGCATCGCGCGCGCGATCGCCACGCGCTGGCGCTGGCCACCGGAGAGCTTGTTGCCCTTGGCGCCGATGTGGGTCGCCAGCCCCTCCGGCAACTGCTCGACGAATTCCATCGCATTGGCGCCGCGCACCGCGCGGTCGAGATCGTCGCCACTGGCATCCTGCAGTTCGCCGTAAGCGACGTTCTCCGCGACCGTGCCGCCGAACAGCATGACCTGCTGTCCGACCATCGCGATCTGCCGGCGCAGGTCGGCCAGGCGATAGTCGTGCAACGGCTGGCCGTCGAGCAGGATGCGGCCCGACTCGGGTTCGTAGAACCGCGGAATCAGCTTGATCAGCGACGACTTGCCGCTGCCCGAACGCCCCACGATCGCCGTGACCGTACCCGGCGCCGCAGTGAAGCTGACGCCCGCGAGCGCCGGGCGCGACTGGCCGGGATAGCGCGCCTGGACATCGCGGAATTCGAGCAGGCCGTTGGCGCGCTCGATGGGCCGCGAGCCGGCGTCGGGTTCGTCTGGAGCATCCAGGACGGAGAACAACCGCTCCGCCGAGGCGATGCCACGCTGGAGCAATCCCTGGACGTTGGTGAGCTGTTTCAGCGCAGGAATGATCGCCAGCATCGAGATCATCAGCTGGACGAAGCCGCCCGCGCTCAGGCGTCCGGCCGCAGCCTCGCGCCCGGCGAAGAACAACAGCAGCGCAAGCCCGACCGCGCCGGTCAGCTGCACGACCGCGGAGGAAATGCTGCGCGTGGCTTCGATCTTCAGGCTGAGCTTGAGGTGGTGGTTGGCCTGGTCCGAATAGCGCTTCAGCTCGGCCTGCTGCGCGCCGTAAACCTTCACTTCCTGCTGGTTGGAAAGCGCCTGGTCCGCGGACAGCAGCAGTTGCGCGCCGCTTTCCTGGACCCGGTGGCCAAAGCGGCGATAACGCCGCCCGACCTTGTCCATCATCCAGGCGATCACCGGCGCCAGCACCAGCACGGCCAGGGTCACACGCCAGCTGGCATACAGCATCACGGCGAGCATGTAGATGACCTGCAGCGACTGCTGCAACATCACCTTGGCGGAGTCGATGGCGGCCTGCGCGACTTGGTCGCTGTCGGAGCCAAGGCGCATCAGCATCGAAGGCACCGGCTCGGTGTCGAAGCGCAGGCCCGGAAGCCGCAGGTATTTGCCCAGCGCATTGATGCGCATGTCGCGCGAAATGCCGCGGCCCGCCTTCGCCATGTACAGATCGGTGACGTAGCCGGCAATGCCTCGGACGACGAAGATGCCGACGATCGCCAGCGGCAGCAGCAGGCTGAATTCCTGGTTCTTGGCGACGAACGTCTCGTCCACCATCGGCTTGGTCAGCAGGCCGAAGGCACCCGCCGCCGCGCCCTCGAGCATCAGGCCGATGAACGCGATGAGCAGAACCGCCCTGTATGGACGGGCCAGTCCCAGCAATCGCCGATAGATCGCCCACGGCGAGGTGGAGCTGGTCACTGCTTCTTCCCTGGTGCGCGCGTTTCGGGTGCGGTGGCGATCATGACCTGGCGGAAGCCGAGCTGGCCCAGCGCGTCATAGGCGGTGACGACGGCCTGGTGCGGCGTGCGTGCGTCGGCGCGCAACAACACCTTGCGCTCGCGGTCGGTTCCGGCGACTTCGGCCAGGGTGGCCTTCAGTGATTCGACGTCGTCGCGCAGAACTTCGCGGTCGTCGACGAAGTAGCGGCCGTCGGCGTTCACCAGCACGCTCAACGCGCGCGTGGTGTCGGTCGCGGCTTCACCGCTCGCCTTGGGCAGCTGCAGCTTGAGCACCGAGCGTGCGTCGAAGGTAGTGGTGACGACGAAGAAGATGATCAGGGTCAGGATGACGTCGATCAGCGGGATCAGGTTGATCTCCGGTTCGTCGTCCTTGCGGTGGTCGCGGATTCTCATTGGGGTAGTCGGCGGCAGCTCAGGGCGTGCTCACCGGCGGCGTGATCCCGTGCGCGCCAGGCGCCACGCGCGCGGAGGCCGGACGCAGGTCGATGGTGTCGAGCAGCTGGATCGCCTCGTGTTCCATGTCGACGATGTATTCGGCGATACGGCCACGGAACCAGCGGTGCGCGATCAAGGCGGGAATCGCCACGATCATGCCGGTCGCGGTGCATACCAGCGCTTTGCCGATGCCGCCGGCGAGCTGGTTCACGTCACCGATGCCGTGGTCGAGGATGCCCAGGAACATCTGGATCATGCCGATCACCGTGCCGAACAGGCCCAGCAGCGGACCCGCGGCGGAAATCGTGCCCAGCGTGTTGAGGTAGCGCTCCATGCGATGCACGAGGTGGCGGCCGACGTCTTCGATCCGTTCGCGGATCTGGTCGCGGGGCCGGTTGCGGACGTCCAGCGCGGCCGCCAGCAATGCACCCAGCGGCGAGGTCGCCCGCAGCGATTCGATATGGGCCGGATCGAGCTTGCCGCCTGCCGCCCAGGTCCGCACTTCCTTGCCCAGTCCCGGCGGCAGCACCGCGCGGCGCCGCAGCGTCCACGCGCGCTCGACGACGATCGTCAGCGCCAGCACCGACAACAGAATCAGCGGAATCATCGGCCAACCGCCGGCCTTGACCAGTTCCAGCACTCGCAAACCCCCGGCCCATGGCCGTTTCATGTCAGTCCGGCCGATAGCATACGGAGCGGATCGGGCGGTGGCGATATTTCGGGGCGAAACCCGGGCAATCAAGGCATCGGCCGCATTCGTCAAGGCCGTCGGGCGGAATCCCACCATCGCGGCTGTGCGCCGCGTCGCGTTTCCACGTGAAGGTCCCGGGCGCGCAACCGCACGCGCAGGGCCCCGCCCGCGGAGGTATCGAAGGTCTGCGCGCCCCCTTGCTGCCAGCGCCGCAGCACTTCGGGACGGGGATGGCCGAAGCGATTGCCGTGACCCGACGAAACCAGGGCGAAGCGCGGGTGCGTGGCCGCGACAAAGGCCGGATCGGAGGACCCGGCGCTGCCATGGTGGGCGACCAGCACCACATCCGACTGCAAGTCGCCTGCATCCAGGCGGACGAGATCGCGCTCGATCACCTCGCCGATGTCGCCGGTGAGCAATGCGCTGCCCTGGGCGCTTTCGATGCGCAGCACGCAACTGGATTCGTTGTCCAGGTAGGGAAAGTCCGGCGGCGGATGCAGGAAGCGGAATTCGACGCCATCCCATTTCCAATGCTGCTCGGCAACGCAGGCCGCGGTGGCGAACGGCAAGGGGACGCCTTCCGGCGCGGATACGTCGGTTACGGGGAATTCGTCGCGCACGGCCTGGAAGCCACCGGCGTGATCGTTGTCGCCGTGGCTGATGACAGCGCGATCGAGATGCCGCACTCCCAGTGCATGCAATGCCGGAACGACCGCGCGATCGCCCGCATCGAAGCCGTCGCGTACGGCCGGACCCATGTCGTACAGCAAGGCATGCCGATGGGTGCGCACCAATACCGAGAGCCCCTGCCCCACGTCGATCACGATCAGCTCGGCCTCACCGGGCACGGGAATGTCGCGCTCCGGCCACAGCAGCGGTAGCCACAGCAACAACGCCAGCCACTTGCCGGGTGTGCCGCGGGGCAGCAACAGCCAGAACGCGCCCGCAAGGGCCAGGGGCAGCGCGAACCAGCGCGCTTCGGGCAACCACCACAACGACAGGCCGCAATGCGCCAGCCATTCGAATACCGGCCAGCTGAGGTCGAAGCACCACGCAGCAGCACGCCATGCCCACCCACCCGCTCCCGGATGCAGGGTTTCCAGAAACAGACCGATCAAGGACAGCGGCACGACCACCAGGCTCCACCACGGCACCGCGATCAGGTTGGCGAATGGCGCGGCCAGCGATGCCTGCCCAAACAGCACCGCACTCGGCGGCAACAGTCCCAGCGTCGCCACGCCCTGGGCGGAGAGGAATTCCCGGACCAGGTTGTCGCCACCGTGCGGCAGGCACCACAACAGCCATGCCACGCCCAGGAAGCTGAGCCAGAAGCCCGCACCGAGCACCGCGAGCGGATCGACCAACACCATCGCGATCGCCGCGAGCGCCAGCGCTTGCGGCGCGCGCGACGGCCGCCGCCATCCCCGCGCTGCCGCAACGACAACGATCATCAGCACGGTGCGCAGCGTTGGCAGCGCAAACCCGGCTACGGCGGCGTAGACCGTCGCTCCCGCTACCGCAGCCAGTGCCGCCATGACCGGGGCGGGCCAGCGCCGTGCCAGTGCGGGCCAGAGCCACCACGCACCCCGTGCGATCAGCGCGAAGAAGCCCGCCACCAGTCCGACATGGAAACCGGAAATCGCGATCAGGTGGGTCAGGCCATTGGCGCGCAACGCCTCCCAATCCCCATCGTCCAATGCGCGCGTGTCGCCGAGGGCCAGCGCCTGCACGAAACGCGAGCTTGGCGTGCGCACCTGCAGTGCGATGCGCGCCGACATCGATTCGCGCCATGCGTCCAGGCCGCGCGCCGCCGACAGCCGCCGTGCCATTTCCGGCGCGTACACATAGCCCGTGGCGGTGAGGCGTTGCGCCATCGCGTACTTTTCGGCATCGGCGCCGCCCGGATTGCGCAGGCCGCGCGGTGCGCGTACCCGCACCGGCAGCGACCATCGCTGACCCGCCTTCAGCTGGAAGCGCGGGTGCGGCGCGTCATGCCGATGCTCGTCGTCGTACCACGCCAGGCGCAGGGTGCGGCCACGCAGTTCGGACAGGACGGTGTCATCCGCATCGACTTCGAAGAGAAAACGCGTGCGCCTGGGTTCATGCTGCGGCAGGTCGAGGATGCGGCCATGCACGATCGTTTCATGCTTTTCCAGCGTCGCCGGCAGCTGCACATCCAGCGCATGGGCGGCATGCAGGCCCGTCAACGCGAAGCCGCAGAGGAACGCACCAAGGGCGCGACGCCTGCTGGCGTTTACACAACGCTCCACGCCATGCCATGGAAACCGGAATCGCGGCCAGCCGATCCAGCCTGACGACCCGGCAATCAAGAGGACCAGCGACAGTCCCCAGGGCGCCAACCAGGGCAGCCATAGGCAGGTCATCACCCCGGCCAGCAAAGCCAGGGCGACGGGGACTCCCAGAAGGGGGATTCCCAGGAGCGGGGTGGTGGGTGGCGTCCTTGCCACGATGGCCATGTAGCTAGATCTCTTCGCGTCGCAATTCGCGGAGCTTGCCTTCGTGCAGTTCCAGCACGCGGTCCATGCGCCGCGCCAGTGCCCGCGCGTGCGTCACCAGCACGAGGCTGGTGTGGTGCTCGCGGTTGAGTGCCAGCATCAATTCGAACACGGTGGCAGCCGTCTTTTCATCGAGGTTGCCGGTGGGTTCGTCACCGAGTACGCAGGCCGGACGGTTGACCAGGGCACGCGCCACGGCGGCGCGCTGGCGTTCGCCGCCAGAAAGCTCCCCGGGCTTGTGCTCCAGGCGGTGGCCCAGGCCGACGGACTCCAGCAATGCGCGGGCGCGCTGCGAAGCGTCCTGTACACCGGTCCCGTTGAGCAGCACCGGCAACATCACGTTTTCCAGCGCGGTGAATTCAGGCAGCAGGTGGTGGAACTGATAGACGAAGCCAAGCGCCCTGTTGCGGAGTGCACCGCGGGCCGCATCGGACAATGCGCTCATCTTCTGGCCACCGACATAGACCTCGCCGGCGGTGGGCGTGTCGAGCCCGCCCAGCAGGTGCAGCAGCGTGCTCTTGCCTGCGCCGGAGGCGCCCAGGATCGCAACGGTCTCGCCCTTCGCCACCGACAGCGACAGGCCATCGAACACCGGCGTGCGCAGCTTGCCTTCCGCATAGGTCTTGCCGAGTTGCTCGGCGTGGATCACCGCGTCATTCATAGCGCAGCGCCTCCGCCGGGGCCGTACGTGCCGCCCGCCAGGCCGGGTACACCGTTGCCAGGAAAGCCATGGTCAACGCCGCAACCGCCGTCAGCACGACATCGCTGACCTGCAGGTCGGTGGGAAGCCCGGTGATGTAGTAGACGTCTTCGGGCATGAGTTGCACGCCGAACACCTGTTCGATACCGCGCAGGATATGTTCGAGGTTGAGCGTCAGCAGGATGCCGCCGATCACGCCGATGGTTGTTCCGATCACGCCGATCAGCGTGCCCTGCACCATGAATACCTTCATGACCCCGCGCGGCGTCAGGCCAAGGGTGCGCAGGATGGCGATGTCGGCCTGCTTGTCGGTCACCAGCATCACCTGCGAATTGACCAGGTTGAACGCGCCCATGCCGATGATGAAAGCCAGGAGGATGGCCATGATGGTCTTTTCCATCTTCAGGGCACGGAACAGGTTGGCGTTCTCGCTGCTCCAGTCGCTCACGCTGTACGGACCACCCAGTTCCAGCGCCAGGTCGCGCGCGACGTCGAAGGCCTTGTCCATGTCGTGCAATTTGAGGCGCACGCCGGTGACGCCTTCGCCCATGCGCAGCACGCGCTGCAGGTCCTTCATGCTGACAACGGCAAGCCCTTTGTCGAACTCGTTGTAGCCCGCCTCGAAGATGCCGCTGACGATGAAGCGTTTCTGGGTGGCGATCGCCCCCATCGGCGTGCTGCGGAAATCCGACGTGGTGACGATCACGTTGTCGCCCACGCCCACGCCCAGCCACAACGCAAGCTCACGGCCCAGCACGATGTTGAATGAGCCGGGCACCAGCTGGTCGAGCTTGCCTTCGACCATCTTGTCGGCCAGCACCGATACCTTGCCCTCTTCCGCCGGCAGGATGCCGCGGATCAGCGCGGGCTGGTTGCGCGCGCCGGAGATCAGCGCTTCCTTCTCGACATAGGGCGCGGCGCCCGCCACGCGCTTGTCGACCATGGCGACCTTCACCGCGCGCGGCCAATCCTGCACGGGCTCGCCATAGCCAACGACCGTAGCGTGCGCGGTCATCTGCAGCATCCGGTCGCGGATCTCGCGCTGGAATCCACCCATCACCGCCATCGTGGTGATGAGGATGGCGACACCCAGCGCGATGCCGACGATCGATGCGAAGGATATGAAGGAGATGAAACCATTGCGGCGTTTGGCGCGCAGGTAGCGCAGGCCGATGGCGACGGGAACGGGTTTGAACATGCCGGATTGAATCGAGGCCGTGGCGCGAAGCGGCTATGGTGCCACCGAACGCGGTGAACGCGCCGGCACCCGGTCGGCCATGGCCAGCCGCAGTTCACGCCGCGCGGCGGCATTAAGGTTGTCCGGCCAACCCTGCAACCGGTGGCGCCCGCCAGCGGCACCGCGCCAGCGCAGGAAGGCCAATGGACCGCGCCACTGCACCTGCAGGTCGATCATCGCCTCGCCATCGAGCGTCGCGTCGGCCTCGCCCGGGAGAATCACCAGGTTGGCGGCAGGCCGGAGCAGTTCGCGCATCGCCAGCCGGGCGCCATGCACGATCGATGCAATGGCCAACGGAAGGGAAACCGGCCAGGGCAGCTCCGAGGCGATCGCGGCTACCGTGGCGAGGATGCCCAGCGCAAGGCACGCGGCGGCGAAGGCGCGCGAGGGGTGCCACTCAAGGCGGCAAGGCGCGGATGCGTTCGACCAGGGTCTGGATGTCGACATCGTCGGCGGTCTCGTGGCCCATGAACCAATGCCACAACCTATCGTCTTCGGTTTCCAGCAGCCGTAGGAAAACACCGCGCTCGGCCGCGGGACTTTGCCGCCATTCGCGGTCTAGGTACCGGCCCAGCAGCTGGTCGAGCTCGCGCATGCCGCGTCGGCAACGCCAGCGCAGGCGACGCAATTCGGCTTCGTCGGCGTCGCTCATGCGCGCAGCAACCCGTAACCCAGCACGCCCCACAGCGTCCACATGACCATGCCGCCCGTGACGTAGACGTAGAAGCGGTGCATGACCTTGTTGTAGGTGCACTGGATCCAGCTGTGCACCACGCGCAGGGCGACGAACAGCCAGGCCAGTACCAGCACCGCCGTGGTCGAGAGCTGTGCCTGCGCCGCAACCACCAGCGCGAGGTAGAACAGTACGGGCAACTCGAACAGGTTGCGGAAGTTGTCGGCGGCGCGGCTGTCGGTCAGTTTCGCCGCCGCCTGCGCGGACGTGGCCACCGCCTGCGGGTGGATGCGTTCGCGCTTCATCTGCGCAATGCGGGTGGCATACATGCGCCACCAGACGACAAAGGTCAGCACCGCCATCGCCACGGCCGGCAGGAAGATCGCGTTGTCGCCCATCCGACTCTCCTCAAGCAAAAGGCGTGCATCGCACGCCTTCTGATCTGCTGTGCGGAATTCGCTCAGACTCGCCGAGCGAGCATCAGCTTCTTGATCTCGGCGATCGCCAACGCCGGATTCAGGCCCTTCGGGCAGGTCCGCGCGCAGTTCATGATCGTGTGGCAGCGATACAGCTTGAACGGATCTTCGAGATCGTCCAGGCGCGCACCGGTGTCCTCGTCACGCGAATCGACGATCCAGCGGTATGCCTGGAGGAGGATCGCAGGGCCGAGGTAGCGTTCGCCGTTCCACCAGTAGCTGGGGCACGACGTGGAGCAGCATGCGCACAGGATGCATTCGTACAGACCGTCGAGCTTCTTGCGGTCGGCCGGAGACTGCAGGCGCTCGCGGTCCGACGGCGTGGGGCTCTGGGTGCGCAGCCACGGCTTGATCGACGCGTATTGCGCGTAGAAGTGCGTCATGTCCGGGACGAGATCCTTCACCACCGGCATGTGCGGCAGCGGATAGATCGGCACGTCGCCCTTGCTGCTGCAGTCGGCGATCGCCTTGGTGCAGGCCAAGGTGTTGGTGCCATCGATGTTCATCGCGCACGAACCGCAGATGCCTTCGCGGCAGGAGCGGCGGAAGGTCAGCGTCGGATCGATCTCGTTCTTGATCTTGATCAGTGCGTCGAGAACCATCGGACCGCACGTCGCCATGTCCACCTCGTAGGTGTCCACGCGCGGATTCATGCCATCGTCCGGATTCCAGCGATAGACCTTGAACGTGCGCGGCTGCTTGGCGCCGGGCGACGCCCAGTGGCGACCGTTCTGGATCTGCGAGTTCTTGGGTAGGGAAAATTCAGCCACGGTGCTCGCTCCGGATCAGTAGACGCGCTTCTTCGGCGGCACCACGGCGACGTCATCGGTCAGCGTGTACATGTGCACCGGGCGGTAGTCGATCTTGGTGTTGCCGGCTTCGTCGACCGAGCACAGGGTGTGCTTCTGCCAGTTGGCATCGTCGCGGTCTGGGAAGTCCTCGCGAGCGTGCGCGCCGCGGGATTCCTTGCGGTTCTCCGCGGACACGATCGTCACCAGTGCCTGGTCGAGCAGGTTCGACAGTTCGAACGTCTCGATCAGATCCGAGTTCCAGATCAGGGAACGGTCGCTGATCTTGACGTCGGCGAAGGACGCATGGATCTCGCGCATCTTCCGCACGCCATCGGCCAGCGTTTCGCCGGTGCGGAACACGGCCGCATCGGCCTGCATCGTGCGCTGCATCTTGTCGCGGATGACCGACGTCGGCGTGTCGCCGGTGGCGTTGCGCAGCTTGTCCAGGCGCGCGAGCGAGGCATCGCAGGCGTCAGCGGCGAGCTTGGCCTGGTCGCCGTTGGGCTTGATCGTCTCGGCGGCGCGGTTGGCGACTGCGCGGCCGAAAACGACCAGGTCGAGCAGCGAGTTCGACCCCAGGCGGTTGGCGCCATGCACCGACACGCAGGCGGCTTCGCCGATCGCGTACAGGCCCGGCACCACGGCGTCGGGATTGCCATCGCGCAGTTGCACCACTTCGCCGTGGTAATTGGTCGGAATGCCGCCCATGTTGTAGTGCACGGTCGGCAGCACCGGAATCGGCTGCTTCTCCACGTCGACACCGGCGAAGATGCGCGCCGATTCGGCGATGCCCGGCAGCTTTTCGTGGATGACTTCCGGGCCAAGGTGGGTCAGGTCGAGCAGGATGTGGTCCTTGTGCTCGCCGACGCCGCGGCCTTCGCGGATCTCGATGGTCATCGCGCGACTGACCATGTCGCGTGGGGCGAGGTCCTTCACGCTCGGTGCGTAGCGCTCCATGAAGCGCTCACCGTTGCTGTTGCGCAGGATGCCGCCTTCGCCACGCACGCCCTCGGTGATCAGGCAGCCTGCGCCGTAGATACCGGTCGGATGGAACTGCACGAATTCCATGTCCTGCATGCCCAGGCCGGCACGCAGCGCCATGCCGCCGCCGTCGCCGGTGCAGGTGTGCGCGGAAGTCGCGCTGAAGTAGGCGCGGCCGTAGCCGCCGGTGGCCAGCACCGTGCCCTGCGCGCGGAACAGGTGCAGCATGCCTTCGGCCATGTCCAGGGCGAGCACGCCGCGACAGGCGCCGTGCTGGTCCATGATCAGGTCGAGGGCGAAGTATTCGATGAAGAACTGCGCGTCGTGCGCGAGCGACTGCTGGTACAGCGTGTGCAGGATCGCGTGGCCGGTGCGGTCCGCCGCCGCGCAGGTGCGCTGCGCCGGCGGGCCTTCGCCGAAGCGCGTGGTCATGCCGCCGAACGGACGCTGGTAGATCTTGCCGTCGTCGGTACGCGAGAACGGCACGCCGTAGTGCTCGAGCTCGATGATGGCCGGAATCGCTTCCTTGCACATGTATTCGATCGCGTCCTGGTCGCCCAGCCAGTCCGAACCCTTCACGGTGTCGAAGAAGTGGTAGCGCCAGTCGTCCTCGCCCATGTTGGCGAGCGCCGCGGCCACGCCGCCCTGCGCCGCCACGGTGTGCGAGCGGGTGGGAAAGACCTTGGTGATGCACGCGGTCTTCAGGCCCTTCTGGGCGAGGCCGAAGGTGGCGCGCAGGCCCGCGCCACCGGCGCCGACCACGACCATGTCGAATTTGTGTTCCTGGATGTTGTACGCAGCCACGACTTACGCTCCCAGCGCGATGCGGATGACGGCGAGCACGCTGGCGAGTGCCGCGAGGACGCAGATGAAGATGTTGGCGAGGTGCAGGACGGTCGCCGACCACGGCGTATGCACGTAGTCCTCGATGATCACCTGCAGGCCGAGCTTGGCGTGCCAGAACGTGGCAATCAGGAAGGCGATCAGCAATACGGCGTTGCAGGGCCTGGCTACCGCGGCATGCACCGTGGCGTAGTCGTCGCCGACCAGCGAGATGATCAGGCCGACCACGTACAGCGACAGGAACACGAGCGCGACCGCGGTGATGCGCTGGAGCACGAAGTGATGCGTGCCGTCCTTCGCGGAACCCAGGCCGCGCGCATTCTTCAGCGGCGTGCGCAGGCGCTTGTTGGAGGCACTCATGCGCCACCCCGCTGCATCATCGCCAGCACCCAGATCAGCGCGGTCAGCAGCAGGCTGCCGAACACCGAGATCCAGCTGTTGCGCACGAACGTTGCAATCGCATAGCCGTAGCCCGCGTCCTGCACCAGATGGCGTATGCCATTGATCAGGTGGTAGGCCAGCGACCAGCTCCAGCCGAACAGGATCAGGAATCCCAACGGCGAACGCGCGAAGGCGCTGAAGTGGGCCCACTGCTCCGGACCCGCGGCGAGCGAGAGGAACGCGCAGACCATGAGCAGGCTGCCAAGGGCGAGGACCACACCGGTTGCACGGTGCAGGATGGAAGTCACCATCTGCACCTGCCAGCTGTAAACCTGGAGGTGGGGCGACAAGGGACGTTCGCGAACGCGTCGGTGTTCGGCCATGAGCGTGCGGTGTCTCTCGGCTGGGCGGCGGGGCCGCGGGGGAAGTGGAGTGAAGAGTCTGGAACTAGAAATCGATGCAGCGGCCGTTCTTTTCCCAATCGCCGTAGCGCGTCGGTTCGAGCCCCTCGCGTCCGCCCCATTCCCTTGGGGCCTGTTTCACTGTCGACTCGTCCGCTGCGGGCGTGGATCCTGCGTCGGCAGGTAGGTCCGTGACGTCCTCGGGCGGAGCTTCCTGGGGGGATTGGCCTATCATCTCAGCGTAAAAGCTTAATTCCCGCCCCCATGCATGACAACCCGCAGGCTGCCGCCAGCCTGGCCTTTGCCCTTCCCGACCACCGTGTGATCGCGCTTTCCGGGCGCGATGCAGCCGTGTTTGCGCAGGCGCAATTCATGAACGACCTCAAGACCCTGGCGCCCGGCCGCTGGCACTGGAGCGGCTGGCTGACGCCGAAAGGGCGCGTGATTGCGCTGTTTGCGCTGCTCAAGCTCGACGAGGAAACCCTCTGGCTGCTGCTGCCCGACGCCGATCCGGTGACGCTCGCGGCTGCGCTGCAGCGCTTCGTGTTCCGCAGCAAGGTAGGGATCGCGGTGCGTGACGACCTGCGCGTGGAAGGGGCATTCGCTCCGCCTGCGCAGGCGCGTGGCGACGAGATCGCGGGCGACGCCGGCGCGGGCGTGGAACTCGATTTCGGCGCCGATGCCGGTGCCCGGACCTTGCGCATCCTGTCGGTTTCAACGGCCTTGCAAGATCCGGCGCTTGGCGGACGCTGGGCCGCCTTCGACCTCAAGCACGGCCTGCCGCGCCTGCCCGCATCGCAGACGGACCATTGGACGCCGCAACAACTTTCACTGGACCGCATCAATGCCTTCAGCGTGAAGAAGGGATGCTATCCGGGCCAGGAGATCGTGGCGCGCACGCATTTCCTCGGCAAGGTGAAGCGCGGCCTGGCATTGCTCGAGGCGGACTCGGCGCTGCACGCAGGCGAAGACCTGCGGGCCGCGGGCGCGCCGCTCGGCCATGTGGTCGCGTGCGCGGACGATGGCAAGCGCCATCTCGCCCTGGCGGTGGCGCCGCTGGAGCGCGCAGCCGCGCCGTTGCAGGTGGGCGAAACCGACGTATGGGAGTCGCCGCTGGGCGAAGGCCTGGCGCGCTGATCACGGGGCGGCTGTTCGACCACCGCGCCGCGACCGCCCCTCTTGCCCATCACCCAGCGGGGGGAGCCCCGCCCTACCCGGTCAGAGCCTGTCGGCAGCGGCGACGATATCGTCGTCGCCCGGGATCACCAGGAAGGCGGCACCGGCCAATGGCGTGTAGGTGTCCTTGCCCACGACGCGCTGGAACGGACGCGCGCCATAGCCCCCTTCGGCGATGGCGGTGATCACGCCCTCGCCGACGCTGGCGCTATGGCGTCCCTCGTCGACGATGACGATCCGCTTGGCGTTCTTCGCCTGCTCGACGATGTAGGCCTCGTTGAGCGGCACCAGCCAGCGCAGGTCGACGATACGCACCTTCCAGCCATGCTTTGCCTCGATCGTGCGCGCGGCGCGCAGGCTCATCGGCACGCCGTTGCCGTAGCTGAAGATGACGAGGTCGTCATTGCCTTCACCGTAGACGCGGCCCTCGCCCAGCGGCATCGCTTCGTCCGGCTTGGGATAGGTGGTCAGCCACTGGCCATCGCCGGCTTCGTACAGATCCTTGGCCATGTAGAGCGCGATCGGTTCGAGGAACACGCTGACGCGGCCGTCGACCTTGGCCAACGCAGTCAGGGTGCGCAGCATGGTCGCCGCATCGTCGCCGCGCGACGGGCAACCGACCACGAGGCCCGGGATGTCGCGCAGCGCCGTGATCGAATTGTCGTTGTGGAAGTGCCCACCGAAGCCCCGCTGGTAACCCAGGCCGGCGATGCGCACCACCATCGGGTTGGCGTACTGGTTGTTCGAGAAGAACTGCAGCGATGCCGCTTCGCCGCGGATCTGGTCGCAGGCGTTGTGGAAGTACGCGAGGTACTGGATTTCCGGGATCGGCAGCAGGCCGACGTTGGCGAAACCCTGCGCCATGCCCAGGATCATCGTTTCGTCGAGCAGCGTGTTGAATACGCGGCGCGGGCCGAACGCCTTCTGCAGCCCCTTGGTCACGGTGTACACGCCGCCCTTCTGCGCCACGTCCTCGCCGAACAGCAGCGTTTCCGGGTACTTGGCGAAGATGTCGTGCAATGCGTTGTTGATCTGGATGGCGAGGTGGCGCGGCGCCTGGTTCTCCGGCAGCTTGGCTTCGCTGCCGAACACTTCGAGGCGACGCTGCGCGTAATCGGCGCGCGTGGCTTCCTTCTGCACGGCCGCCGGGGTGTACGGCGCGAGCGGTGCGATCACGTCTTCCAGCTTGTCGAGCTTGGGGCGGCGGTCGGCTTCTTCCGCGGCCGCGAAGCACTTCCTGCGCGTGGCTTCGTACAGGGCCAGCACTTCGTCCTTCGACATCAGGCCGGACTGCAACGCGATTTCGGCCGAACGCAGCAGCGGATCGCCTGCCTCGACGGCGCACAGCTCTTCGATCGAACGCCATTCGATCTCGAAGTCGGTGCCGGCGTGGCCCATGATCCGGTTGGTCTTGAGGTGCAGGAAGGTCGGCCGGCGCGTGCGGCGGCAATGCTCGACGGCCTTCTGCACGTCGCCGTAACCTGTTGCGAGATCGAGGCCATCGGCGAAGAAGTAATCGAGGCCATCCATCTGCTGGAAACGGTTGGCGATCCAGCCCGACGGCGTCTTCACCGAAATGCCGATGCCGTTGTCCTCGCAAACGAACAGCACGGGAGCCGGCAGCTTCTGGTAGGCGGTCCAGGCGGCGGCGTTGAACGCGGTCTGCGCGGTGGCGTGGTTGGCCGAAGCGTCGCCAAACGAGCAGATGGCGATGCTGTCGTCCGGAATCGGCAACGAGTGGCCAAGGCGCCTGCCGGCCTCGATGGCGACCGCGGTGCCCAGCGCCTTGGGCAGGTGCGAGGCGATGGTCGAAGTCTGCGGCAGGACCCACAACGGCTTGCTGCCCCACACCTTGTGGCGGCCGCCCGAAGCCGGATCGTCCTTGCTCGCCGCGAACGACAGCGCCGAATCCATGATCGGATCCAGGCCCGGCAGCTTGCGGAAGCGCTCGGCCATGAAGCCGCCGGAACGGTAGTGCAGGAATGCCGGATCGGTGTGGCGGGTCAGCCGCGCGACCATCGCATTGCCTTCGTGGCCACTGGAACCGATGGTGTAGAAGACCTTGTTCTGCACGCGCAGCACACGTGCCATCAGGTCGAGGTGGCGGCTGATCAGCTGCGACTCGAACAGCTCGCGGAAGCCCTGCGCGTCCAGGGCGCTGCCATCGAGGATCGCCTCGTGCGCCGCCGGCCTGGCGTCGCTGGTGCCGCTCCAGCCGTTCACGAACTCGCTGAAATTGACGTCGCAGATCTCGGCCCGGTTGAGGCCTTTCATGCGAGCAGGAATCGGATTGGGAATGGCGGTGAACATGGACATCAAAGGCTCCGCTTCTCGCGCGCGAGAAGGCTCAAGGGGGAATCAGTTGGACTGCGCGATCAGCGCCGCGGCGGCGGCGTCGGGCCCGGGCATGGGCACGAAGCCGGGCGTCTGCGCGATGCGCGCCAGCCAGTCGCGGATCGCGGGATAGTTTTCGAGGCTCACGCCGCCATGGTCGGCAACGCAGGTGTAGGCGAAGAGTGCGATATCCGCGATGCCGTAATCGTCGCCGGTGAACCACGCATGCGCCGACAGGTGGCGTTCCATGACCGCAAGTGCCTGGTGGCTGCGCTCACGCAGGCGCGGCAGGTCGGCGCGGCGCGGCGAATCGATCGGCGTCCAGCCACAGATGAAACGGGCGACGGCGATGTAGGGCTCGTGGCTGTACTGTTCGAAGAACATCCAGCTCAGCGCCTGCGCCTTCTGCCACGGGTCCACCGGCAGGAACGAAGTGCCCTCGGCGATCCAGTGCAGGATGGCATTGGACTCGGTCAGCACGCGCCCGTCGTCGAGTTCGATGAAGGGCACCTTGCCGTTGGGGTTCTTCGCCAGCATTTCAGGCGTGCGCGTGGAACCGTCGTCGCTGCGCTTCTCGACCCAGCGGTAATCGCGACCTGCCTGCTCCAGCAGCAGCCGGACCTTGTGGCAATTGCCCGACGGCGCGAAACCGTAGACGGTGATCATGCGGCGGTCTCCTTGCGGCGCGCGGCCCATTCCTCGCGGGTCTGGCCCCAGATGTCGATGGCATGCGCATCCAGCGGCGCCGGCAGCTTGCCCGGTCCGCGATTCCGCGAGCCCAATCGTTGTGCGACGGCCTGCGACGCGGTGTTGGTCGGAGCGATGGAATGGATTACGTCGCTCCAGCCGAGCACATCGAACGCCCAGTCCATGGCGGCCACGCAGGCTTCGGTCGCATAGCCCCTGCCGCGCGCGTCGGGATGGAAGGAATAGCCGACTTCGGTTCCGGGCCAGCCATCCGGTTGCCATGGACCCGCCTGGCCCATCCAGCGGCCGCTCGCCTTTTCGATCACCGAGAACATGGCGAAGCCCTGCAGCATCCACGCCCCCGGCATCTGCAGGAAGCGGCGCCAGGCGTCGTGGCGCAGCAGCGGGCCGCCGATGTGGTGCGAGCTTTCGTCCCCCAGCATCTCGGCGTATCGCTCGAAGTCGTCGATCCTCGGCACGCGCAGGACCAGGCGTGGGGTTTCAAGCTGGACATCGGGAGCAGCCAAACCGGATCCTCCGTGCATCTTGGAAACTGCTTCACCGTCCCTGCCCAGGCAGGGACGGGTTCGCGGGATATCAGAACGCGTTGATGCCGGTCAGCTCGCGGCCGATCACCAGCTGGTGCACGGTCTCGGTGCCTTCATAGGTGATGACCGATTCCAGGTTCAGCGCATGGCGGATCGCCGCGTGCTCGGTGGTGATGCCTGCGCCGCCCAACAGGTCGCGGCATTCGCGCGCGATGTCGATGGCCATGCGGCAGTTGTTCCACTTCGCCAGCGACACCTGTGCAGGCTGCATCTTGCCGGCATCCTTGAGGCGACCCAGCTGCACGACGAGCAGCTGCGCCAGGGTGATGCGGCGGGCCATCTCGGCCATCTTGATCTGCGCGCTCTGCGTCGCCGCCACCGGTCGATCGAACAGGATGCGTTCCTTCGTGTAGGCCAGCACTTCCTCCAGGCACGCGATGGCGGCGCCGATCGGGCCCCAGGTAATGCCGTAGCGCGCCTGCGTGAGGCAACCCAGCGGACCCTTCAGTCCCTTCACGTTCGGCAGGCGATTGGCTTCCGGAACGCGCACGTTGTCGAAATACAGCGCGCTGGTGACCGAGGCGCGCAGGCTCATCTTGTGCTTGATTTCCTGGGCGGCGAAGCCGGCCATTCCCTTCTCGACCACGAAGCCCTGGATGCCCTCGTCGGTCTGCGCCCAGACGATGGCGATATCGGCGACGTTGCCGTTGGTGATCCACATCTTCGAGCCGTTGAGGATCCAGTCGCCGCCGTCCTTGCGGGCATTGGTCTTCATGTTGGCCGGGTCGGAACCACCATGCGGTTCGGTCAGGCCGAAGCAGCCGATGGTCTCGCCCCGCGCCATCGACGGCAGCCAGCGCATGCGCTGCTCTTCGCTGCCGTAGGCGTAGATCGGGTACATGCACAGCGACGACTGCACGCTGACGAAGCTGCGGATGCCGCTGTCGCCGCGTTCCAGTTCCTGGCAGATCAGGCCGTAGCTGACGGCGTTGAGGCCGGCGCAGCCGTACTTCTCGGGCAACGAGGAACCCAGCAGGCCCAGCTCGGCGATTTCCGGAATCAGTTCCCGCGGAAAGCGGCCCTGGTCGAAGGCGTCGCCGATGATCGGCAGCACGCGCTCGTTGGTGAATCGGGCAACGGTGTCCTGGACGGCCTGCTCTTCTTCGCTCAGGAGGGAACGGACGTCGTACAGATCGTTGGAAGGCAGGGCCATCGGGTGCTCGGGCGCGGGGGAAAGACGCCCATTGTATCGACCCATGTTGCGGCGCGGCACCCCAACGCCACGGATTCGGCAACGTCCCAAAACAGACGGGGCCGGATGTCCGGCCCCGTCGGGGTATTGCATGCGGCTGGTTTCAGCCTGGATGTTTCAACCCCGGCTGCTTCAGCCCTGGGTGTATCAGCCCTGGGTCTTGTCCGCGGTAGCGGCGGCGGTCTGGGTGACCACTTCGCCATTGACCACCGGCAGCTTGTCGCCGGGCTTCTCATCCATGCGGATGGTCTGCTCCGCGCCGTTGTAGCGGTAGGTCACGTCGTAGCCGACCACTTCGTTTTCGCTGCCCAGGCGGATCTGGCTACCCGGCTTGCTCTCGGTACGCATCGTGCCCTTGGTGCCGTCCGGGTTGCGGTAGGTCACGTTGTAGGCAACGGTCTTGCTCGAGGTGCTGGTGCTGGAAACCGTGTGGCACTGGTGCTCGGTGCGGCTGGTGACCTTGCCGCCCACGTGGTTCTTGTCGACGCGGTTGCCGATGTAACCGCCGGCGGCGGCGCCGGCCACGGTCGCGGCCTTGCGGCCGTTGCCGCTGCCCACCTGGTTGCCGACGAGGCCACCGATGATCGCGCCGGCCACGGTGCCGCCGACATTGCCATCACGTTCCGGGGCGCGTTCCTGCACGACCACGTCCTCGCAGACTTCGCGCGGGGTCGAAGTGGTGCTGGTCTCCTTGACCGGTTCGGTGCCGAGCACGGTCGCGTAGAGCGGCTTCTTCTCCGTCAGTTCCTTGACGTTGACGACATCCGCGTATTCAAGCTTGCTGCCTTCGATCGCACCGTTGGCCGCCAGGTCACCTTCGGTGCCGGCAGTCGCCTGCGGGTTGGCCGTGGCGAAATCGCTGGCCGCGGCATCGCCGTGGCCACGGAAACTGTTGTACGCCGCCACCGCGACGCCACCCACGAGCAGCGAAGCCAGTGCTACGGCGAGCATGTTCTTGTTCATTTGGAGCCTCCTGCTGCGGGAGTCAACCCGCGTGTGTTGTTGGACGGCTGCATTGCATCACCGGGAACCTGAACGAGCGCCCAGCCGGAGCAACGAAAACCTAACGAAAATGAACCAGTTGTTCACAGCGTGATAGCGTGCACACATCCTTCCCGGGTCGTTTCCCATGGCCAATCCCCTGCTTGCCCCGCTCCTCGGTTTCCTTGGCCGCCTGAGCTATCCGCGGCTGTTCGTGGTCACGGCCGTCCTGTTCGTGATCGACCTGGTCATTCCCGATTTCATACCGTTTGCGGACGAGATCCTGCTTGGCCTCGGCACCCTGTTGCTGGCGAATTTCAAGAATCGCAAGGCACCGGAATCTCCCGGCAAGAACGCCAAGAGCGTGATCGAAGGCGAATCACGCCGCTGATCGATGGTGCTGGTCGACAGCCACTGCCACCTGGATGCCGCGGAATTCGACGCGGATCGCCATGCGGTGATTGCCCGCGCCCAGGCCTCCGGAGTGACGCGGCAGATCGTTCCCGCGGTCGCTGCGGCCCACTGGCCGAAGCTGCGCGATGTCTGTTCGCGCAGCACCGGACTGTTCCCGGCTTACGGCCTGCATCCGATGTACCTGGACGTGCACCGGCCGGAGCACCTGGCGCAGTTGCGCGAATGGATCGAGCGCGAGCGGCCCGTCGCCGTCGGCGAATGTGGGCTGGATTACTTCGTCGAAGGACTCGACCGCGACACCCAGTCGCTTTACTTCGATGGCCAGCTGCGCCTCGCGCGCGATTTCGATCTTCCGGTCGTCGTGCATGCGCGCCGGGCAGTGGATGCGGTCATCGCCGCGATCCGCAAGACGGGCAAGCTGCGCGGGGTCGTGCACAGCTATTCCGGGAGCGTCGAACAGGCGCGGCAACTGTGGGATCTCGGCTTCCTGATCGGGCTTGGAGGTCCGGTCACCTACGACCGCGCCAATCGCCTGCGCCAACTTGCGCGCACCATGCCGCTGGAATTCCTGCTGCTCGAGACCGATGCGCCCGACCAGCCGGATGCCGGCATCCGTGGGCAACGCAACGAACCTGCGCGGTTGGCGAACGTGCTGGCGGTGATCGCGCAGTTGCGGCAACAGAGCCAAGCGGACATCGCCGCGATTACGACGGCCAACGCGGAGCGCCTGTTCGGGATCGGGCAGAACGCCTGATCAGCTGCTGGCGGTGTCGCGGCGCGGTTTCAGCAGGAGCTCGAGCGCCCGGCCGACGGCGGCGAATGCAAACGTGCCAGTGATGTGCGTCGCCGCACCCAGCCCCGCGCCGCAGTCCAGCTTCAAGGCCGCCTCGCCACTGACCTGCGGCCGCACGCCGCACACGCTGCCATCGGGTTGCGGGTATTGGACGTTCTCCAGCGAATAAATCGCGGAGACGCCGAAGTAGCGGTCGCGATTCTTCGGGAAGTTGAACTCGCTGCGCAACTTCTTGCGGATCAGCGCGAGCATCGCGTCGTGTTCGGTGCGTGACAGGTCGCGCACGCGCACGAGCGTGGGGTCGGTGCGACCACCCGCGGAGCCGCACACGATCAGGGGCAGCTTGCGCCGGCGGCACCATGCGATCAGCTCGACCTTGCTGCGGAAGCTGTCGCAGGCATCCAGTACCAGGTCGAAGCCGCGATCGAGCAGCGTCTCGATGTTGCTGGCCGTGAGGAAGTTGGGGATGGCTTCCACCTCGATGCCCGGGTTGATGGCGCGGCAACGCTCGGCCATCGCTTCGACCTTGTTGCGGCCGTACTGGCCCTGCAGCGCGGGCAACTGGCGGTTGGTGTTGGACACGCACAGGTCGTCGGCGTCGATCAGGCACAGGTGGCCGATACCGCTACGCGCCAGCGCTTCCACGGCCCACGACCCGACGCCGCCCATGCCGATCACGGCAATGCGGGCATGGGCGAAACGCCGCAGGGCGCCCCTGCCGTAGAGACGGTCGATGCCGCCGAAACGTTCTTGCCAGCGGGGATCCAGTGCTTGCGTGGTCATGCGCATAGTGTAAGCGGCGGCCGGTGGCGAATCCGGGTGTTGCCTTGTTATGGTGCGCGGCAAGTCGCCGCGGCACGCGGCACAACGAAGGAGTCACGCATGAGCGATCCCAACCCCGGTACGGCAGTCCGCAAGGGCCATGGCTCGAAGTACCTCTTCCTGTTCCTGCTCGGCCTGGTCGTGGGCGCCATCGGCGTGGTGATGGCGCTGCGCGCGTGGGATGCCCGCAAGGACCACTTCCCGGAAAGCCTCATGCATGTGCAGGACTGGCACATGGACCGGCTGGTCAAGGCGACGGAACAGAACCGCTGCGCCGCCACGGACACGCTGCCCCATCTCAAGGCACTGCGCATGACGGCCGACGACATTGAACTTGCGTTCCCCGGACTGGCCGACGACCAGCGCTTCACCGACGCGGCGAGCAAGTTGCGCGGCACGCTCGACGGTGCGCTCACTGCGCCACCGATGAACTGTGAAGGCGTGGCGAAACTGGCCAAGGACATCGGCGCCAACTGCAAGGCCTGCCACCAGGATTTCCGCTGACCCGGAAACCACCTCTCCCGCTGGGGGCTGAACGCACCAGCGGGCAGGGTCCAAAGTTGATGGCCGGTTCACGCGGCCCCGCCTAGGTTGGGGACACGTGGTCCTGGCGCATGCATCGCATGACATGAAGCAATGCGCCGCCACGGTATCCCCACCAAGGAGCGTCGCATGAATATCCGCAATCCCCTTCTGATCTGCGTTGCCGCGGCCTCGATGGCACTGGCCGGCTGCGCCACGTCACCTGGGTACAGCACGTCACCCGGGTACAGCAGCGGCGGCTACGGTGGTTCGAGCGCATCCTGCTATGACTGCGGCACCGTCACCCATATCGAACAGATCGGCCAACCCAGCAGCGGCGTGACCGGCGCGGTGCTCGGCGGCGTCGTCGGAGCTGCCGCGGGTCGCGAGATCGCCAACGACAAGAGCAAGGGCCAGCAGAATACGGCTACAGCGGCTGGCGCGGTCGTGGGTGCAGTCGCTGGCAGCGCAATCGAACGCAACGTCCACGGTGCGCACTACAACGTCTATGTCCGCATGGACGACGGCCGCACCGTGACGGTCACGCAGAACGACCTCAACGGCGTCCATGAGGGCTCGTATGTCCATGTCTACAACGGACACGCCACATTGCGTTGACACGTTGCTTTGATACGCAGCTCGCAAAGAAAAGGCCCGCAATCGCGGGCCTTTTACTGTGCATGTGCACAAAAGAAACCCGGCCGGGGCCGGGTTTCAAAAATCCTGTTACGCGGTCAGACCGCGCCGGGACAATTACATCGGTTCGACAGCGTCAGCCTGCAGGCCCTTCTGGCCCTGGACGACGGTGAACGTGACCTTCTGGCCTTCCTTCAGGCTCTTGAAGCCCTGGGACTGGATCGCGCGGAAGTGCACGAACACATCTTCGCCGTTTTCACGGCTGATGAAGCCAAAGCCCTTGGCATCGTTGAACCACTTGACGGTACCGGTTTCACGGTTCGACATTTTTACTTGCTCCCTGGAACGTTTGCTGGTTGTGACACGACTTGCGTCGTGTGCTGGTTCGCAAGGAGGAAGCGAGGTGCAACGATGTAGCGGATCGATGGATCAACCGCATCGGGCCACGGTTCACGGTGACCCTGGCAAACACAGCGCCCGCACCGTACCCCGGGATCGGTGAAAATGCAACGGCGCGCGCGGACCGGCAAGCACCCAAAAGACGACCAGATATCGGGGACAGGACGGGATGGAATTTCAGACTATTTATTACGTGCTTGCGGTGGTGATGATGCTGGTGGGCATCGCTGGCACCGTGCTTCCTGCCCTGCCCGGCCTGCCCCTGGTCTTCGCCGGAATGCTGCTCGCCGCCTGGGCGGGCGGGTTCGAGCAGGTCGGTGGCTGGACCATGGCGATACTGGCGGTGTTGACACTGTTCTCGCTGGGCATCGACTTCATGGCCACGGCCCTTGGCGCCAAGCGGGTCGGCGCCAGCAGGCCGGCCCTGGTCGGTGCGGTCCTGGGTACCTTCGCCGGCTTGCTCTTCGGAGTCGTGGGCGTCTTCATTGGCCCCTTCGTCGGGGCCCTGCTCGGTGAGCTGGTCTGGCTGCGCGGCGTGGGTGGCCGCGAACTCGGCCAGGCGACCAAGGTAGGCCTGGGGACATGGCTAGGAATCGTCGTCGGCACGGTGCTCAAGCTGGGCCTGGCCTTCGTGATGGTCGGACTGTTCGCCATCGCGTGGTTCGTATGAGCTTTGGGCAGCCGGGTGCCCCCGTCAAAGCTACCGCCCTGTTCCTGCTCTGCTCCACGTTTCCCGCATTCGCCCAGCAGGCACAACCGCCGACACCCAACCCGGAAGCCTGCGTCGCCATCGCGGCCGACCCCGACCGCCTGGCCTGCTATGACGCCGCGATGAAACGCCGCGCGTCCGACACCAGCGCGGCCGACCAGGCCGCCGTCGATGCCAAGGCGACGCGGCAGGTCATCGAGCAGTACGAACGCCTCGAACGCGAAAACCTGCCGGCGAAGGAACGCACGCGCCGCGTGGTCAGCGACCTGTTCCGCAAGGAGCACGACTCCGTCTTCGAGGAACGCATCGCCAACGCCGGCAAGGGCTCGCTGCTCGACACCCGCTGGGAGCTGGCCAAGGACTCGAAGCTGGGCGTCTTCAACTTCCGCGCCTACAAGCCGGTCTACCTGTTGCCCGCGTTCTGGACCAGCGACACCAACGAATTGCCTACTTCCTCCAACCCGTCCAAGGTGCCGCCGCAGCGGCAATCGCTGGATCCGGTCGAAGCCAAGTTCCAGCTCAGCTTCAAGACCAAGGTCGTGGAGAACCTGTTCGGGGACAACGGCGACCTGTGGGCGGCCTACACCCAGAGCTCGCGTTGGCAGGTCTACAACGCCGACGAATCGCGCCCGTTCCGCGAAACCGACTACGAACCCGAGGTGATGCTGGTGTTCCGCAACAGCTGGTCGCTCGGCGGCTGGCACGGGCGCCTGCTCGGTTTCGGCGTCAACCACCAGTCGAATGGCCGCGCCGACCCGATCTCGCGCAGCTGGAACCGCATCGTGGCCAACATCGGCCTGGATCGCGACAACTGGGCGGTGATGGTGCGCCCGTGGTGGCGCATCCCCGACGGCCGCAACGCCGACGAGAACCCCGGCATCGAGGATTACATCGGCCGCGGCGACGTCACCCTGGTGCATCGCTGGAACGACCACGAATTTGCGCTGATGGCGCGCCACTCCCTGCGCACCGGCGACAACGCACGCGGTGCGGCGCAATTCGACTGGGGCTTCCCGATCAACCGCACCCTGCGCGGCCATGTACAGGTGTTCGATGGCTATGGCGAAAGCCTGATCGACTACGACCACAAGGCCTTGTCCCTCGGCCTGGGCATTTCGCTGCTGGAGTGGTACTGAGCCCGGGGCCGCGTGCGCCGTTACGCCCGGGTTTCACACCGCATTGCGCAACGGCTCTCCAGAGTGCGCGAATGCCCTGGACTCGCAAGCGCATGCTCTGGACGATCGCAATCACAGCCCTGGCGACCTTGTTAGTGGTCGTGTTGTCGCTCAACTTCGTGGCCCCCGAGAAGAAGCTCGAGCGCAAGATCGAACACCGCTACGCCATCTCCGACCCGCAGTTCCGGCGCGAGATGGGCGTGTTGCTCGGCCCGGCGATCCTGCCGGGCAACCGCGTCACCGACCTTGAAAACGGCGACGAGATCTTCCCCGCGATGCTGGCCGCAATCCGCGGCGCGCAGAAGACGATCACGTTCGAGACCTACATCTACTGGGAGGGCCGCGTCGGCAAGGAATTCGCCGATGCCCTGTCCGAACGTGCACGCGCCGGCGTGGCGGTGAACGTCACCATCGACTGGGCCGGCAGCATCACCATGGACCAGAAACAGCTGCAGCAGATGCAGGACGCGGGCGTGCACGTCGAACGCTACCGCCCGCTGCACTGGTACAACCTGGGGCGCCTCAACAACCGCACCCATCGCAAACTGCTGGTGGTCGACGGCCGTGTGGGCTTCACCGGCGGCGTCGGCATCGGCGACCCGTGGCAGGGCAATGCCCAGGATGCCGATCACTGGCGCGATGTGCACTTCCGCATCGAAGGACCAGTGGTCGCGCAGTTCCAGTCCGCCTTCAACGACAACTGGATCAAGACCACCGGCCAGGTGCTCAACGGCGCCGGCTACTTCCCGCCCCTGGAAGCAGCCAATGGGGTCGATGCGCACATGTTCATCAGTTCGCCGGCGGGCGGCAGCGAGAGCATGCACCTGATGTACCTGATGGCGATCGCGGCGGCCGAGCACACGATCGACCTGGAGGCCGCCTATTTCATCCCGGACGAACTCATCACCAAGGCACTGATAGCCGCACGCCACCGCGGCGTGCGCATCCGCGTGCTGGTGCCGGGGAAGAACACCGACTCCGATGCTGCCCGCGTCGCGTCGAAGGAAGGCTGGGGACCGCTGCTGCTGGCCGGCATCGGGATCTGGGAATACGAGCCGACGATGTTCCACAACAAGATGCTGATCGTGGACGGCGAACTGGTGTCGGTGGGCTCCACCAACTTCGACCTGCGCTCGTTCCGGCTGAACGACGAAGCCAGCCTCAATGTCTACGACCGCGCCTTCGCGGCGCGGATGACCGAAGTATTCGAGAGCGACCTGAAGCCGACGCGGCGCTACACCTACCAGACCTGGCAGAAGCGGCCGCTCAAGGAAAAGCTCTTCGAGAAGTTCATCCTGCCGCTCAAGTCGCAGTTGTAGTGCCGGGTCACCCCGGCACTCTGCCGGCAGCTCAGGCCACGACCACCGGAATCTTGCCGATCTTCGCCTGCCATTCGCGCGGGCCGGTCTGATGCACCGACGTACCCTGCGAATCCACGGCCACGGTCACGGGCATGTCCTGCACTTCGAATTCGTAGATCGCCTCCATGCCCAGGTCGGCGAAACCGACGACCCTGGCCGCCTTGATCGCCTTCGACACCAGGTAGGCGGCGCCACCCACGGCCATCAGATAGGCCGACTGATGCTTCTTGATCGCCTCGATCGCGGCCGGGCCGCGCTCGGCCTTGCCGACCATGCCCATCAGTCCCGTCTGCGCCAGCACCTGTTCGGTGAACTTGTCCATGCGCGTGGCGGTGGTGGGACCGGCGGGGCCGACGACTTCGTCGCGCACCGGATCGACCGGGCCGACGTAGTAGATGAAGCGGCCCTTGAGATCGACCGGCAGCGGCTCGCCCTTGTTGAGCATGTCGACCATGCGCTTGTGCGCGGCGTCGCGGCCCGTGAGCAGCTTGCCGTTGAGCAGCAGTACCTCGCCCGGCTTCCAACTGGCGACGTCTTCCCTGGTCAGCGTGTCGAGGTCGACGCGACGGCCCTTCGACGCGTCGTAGGTGAGTTCCGGCCAGTCGGCGAGCGACGGCGGATCCAGCATCACCGGGCCGCTGCCGTCGAGGGTGAAGTGGGCATGGCGCGTGGCAGCGCAGTTCGGGATCAGCGCGACCGGCAGGTTCGCCGCATGCGTCGGGTAATCCTTGACCTTGATGTCGAGCACCGTGGTCAGGCCGCCCAGGCCCTGGGCACCGATGCCGAGCGCGTTGACCTTTTCGTACAGCTCCAGCCGCAGCTCTTCGGCGCGGTTGGATGCACCACGCTGCTGCAGGTCGGTGATGTCGATCGGCTCCATCAGCGCTTCCTTGGCCAGCAGCATCGCCTTCTCGGCGGTGCCGCCGATGCCGATGCCGAGCATGCCCGGCGGGCACCAGCCGGCGCCCATGGTCGGCACGGTCTTGAGCACCCAGTCGACGATGGAGTCGGACGGGTTGAGCATGGCGAACTTCGACTTCGCCTCGGAGCCGCCGCCCTTCGCAGCGACGATCACGTCGACGGTGTTGCCCGGCACGACCTTCACGTTCACCACGCCCGGCGTGTTGTCCTTCGTATTGGTGCGCTTGCCGGCGGGGTCGGCCAGCACCGAGGCGCGCAGCTTGTTGTCCGGGTGGTTGTACGCCCGGCGCACGCCTTCGTGGACCATGTCCTCGACGCCCATGGTGGCGTCGTCCCAGCGCACGTTCATGCCGATCTCGAGGAACACGGTGACGATGCCGGTGTCCTGGCAGATCGGGCGATGGCCCTCGGCGCACATGCGCGAGTTGATCAGGATCTGGGCGATCGCGTCCTTGGCGGCCGGCGATTCCTCGCGTTCATAGGCGGCGGCGAGGTTCCGGATGTAGTCGACCGGGTGGTAGTACGAGATGTACTGCAGGGCGTCGGCGATCGACTGGATCAGGTCCTCCTGCCGGATCGCGACGGGGGTGGAAGCGGACACGGACGAAGCGGAAATACGGCTCACGGCGGATGACGGGCTGGCTGCAGGGGGACGCAATTGTACCCACCCCGACCCCGTTGGCCGCCCCGGGGTTAGGAAACCGTTCTCCCGAGCAGGCAAGGAGCCAGTCCGGGATTCCTGAACGCCCTTGCCCCACGTCCTCCTGGAGATGCCCATGTCTTTCACGGCACGCCCCCTCGCCTGCATGGCCACCGCGGCCCTGGCGCTCGCCATCCCTGCGCAGGCCTTTGCGGTGGAACCGCTCGACACGTTCAGCGTCCGCCTCAGCGGCTACGTCACCACGTTCGACACTTCGATCCGGGCCGACGGCGAGACCGAGCGCGGCACCCCCGTCGACCTGCACCGCGACCTCGGGCTGGACAAGGACAACATCATCGCCAACATCGGCCTGACCTGGCGTCCGTGGGAGCACCACGAGTTCGGCCTGGGCTACTACACCCAGAGTGCCGACAAGACCCGCGTGACCCAGCGGGATATCGAGTTCAACGGCACCCTCTACCAGGCCCAGAGCACGGTTCGCGCCGAAAGCGACATCGACGCCTACGAGGCCTATTACGTGTGGTGGGCCGCTTCGCACGAGCGCTGGGCCTTGGGTCCGCGTTTCGGCCTGGTCTGGTACCGGCTGAAACTGGGCCTGTCGCTGGAAGTTGACGCCAATGGCAACCAGACCGGCGGGTCTATCCGCAACGACGTGTCCGCCGACCTGCCGGCGCCCACGATCGGCGGCAGCTGGCGCTGGGCGTTCCACGACGACTGGCGCATGTCGGCCGATGCCGGCTATTTCTCCGTGAACGTCAACGATGTCGACGGCGACGTCTACTTCGGGCGCCTCGGCATCGAATGGTTCCCATGGGAGCGCTCCGGCTTCCTGCTGGACTACACCATCAGCAAGATCAAGGTCGATGCCAGCAAGTCGGACTTCAACGGCAATGTCGACTTCAAGGACAGCGGCCTGCGCCTGGGCTACGTCTACCGCTTCTGACGTCCTATCGGTCCGTCGTTGGCAAGCAACGGCGGCCCTTGCCGCTTCCCCGGTGCTCCGTCGCAACGACGGCGCACGAGCGCGAGCACGCTTATGGGGCTCCGCGCCGGGTGCTGCCCGCGTTGAGCCCGGGCATCCTGACGAAACCATCACCTCGCACAAGCGCAGTCCCGACTACAAAGAACGCCCACTTCAGGCGAGGCGCGTGCCATGGCAAGCAATCCCGTCGGCTGGTTCGAAATCTATGTGCAGGACATGGCCAGGGCCAAGGCCTTCTATGAAGCCGTCTTCACCGCCCACCTGGAACGACTCGACTCCCCCGGCATCGAGATGTGGTCCTTCCCGATGCATTCCGGGCAGCCTGGCGCCGCGGGTTCGCTGGTGAAGATGGAGGGCTATCCATCCGGCGGCAACAACACCATCGTCTACTTCACCTGCACGGACTGCTCGGTGGAAGCGAAGCGCGCGTCGGCAAGCGGCGGCAAGATATTCAAGGACAAATTCTCCATCGGCCAGTACGGCTTCATCGCCCTGGTAACCGATACGGAAGGCAACATGATTGGTCTGCATTCCATGCAGTGAATGCGAATCCACTGGCGCGCAGGCGGCTGCGGCCGCAGTTGCGAAAGGGAGACTCCCATGTCGACAAGAGTGAATCTCGGGAAGGCGGCCCCCGAGTTGTACCAGGCCGTCGCCGGACTCGAAAAACTGGTTACGAAAGCCATCGCCTCGGCGGGGCTGGCGGAGGGATTCGCCCACCTCCTGCGTCTCCGCGCGTCCCAACTCAATCAATGCGCCTACTGCGTCCGGATGCATACCCGCGATGCCCTGGCCAACGGCGAATCCAGCGACCGGATCAGCCTTCTCCCGGCATGGCGGGAAAGTGCGTATTTCGACGCCAAGGAATCCGCGGCGCTGGAACTGATGGAGGCAATCACGATGATTGCGGACGGACAGGTGCGGGATTCCACGTACGAACTCGCCGCAGCCAGTCTTTCAAGCGAAGAGATCGCGGCTGTCGAGTGGCTTGGGGTTGTGATCAATGCCTGGAATCGAATCGCGATTTCCAGCCGGTATCCGGTCGCGCCTTAAAGGAGACGCGATGGCCTTGCGTGGTTGAGGCTCCGCTCGAAGCCATGCGCACCCGTCGCCTCCAGCGGATCGTCCTCACCAGTTTCGTGGTGACATTCGTGTGCGCGCGGATCGTGGTGTTCCTCATCATGACCCGCGACCTCCCGGACCTTTACCTCCACGTCGGCGGAACCCACGTACACCACCTGAACTTCGGCATCTTCCTGCTCTCCATCGTGGGCGCGGTGCTGCTGTTTTCCCCTCCCGACGGGAAATGGCGCGATGTCCTCGCGGCGACCTACGGCGTGGGATTGGCCCTCACCTTCGACGAGTTCGGCATGTGGTTGCACATGGGCGGCAGCTACTGGCAACGCGGCAGCTTCGATGCGATCACCGTCATCGCCGCGCTGCTCGCTCTCGCCGCCTACATGCCTCCGCCCAGGCGATGGAGCCGCCGCCGGCTGGCCTGGACAGTGTTGCTGCTCTGCCTGGTAGGCCTGTTCTTCTGGCGCCTGTCGGTCACGCTATCCCCGCTTGAGGGGCGCGCGCTGCCGAGGCTCGAACAGATCGAACGCCAAGCCCCGCGTTGAGGCTGCGTGCTTTCACCCGTTCGCCGCAACGCGCGGGCACAATCGGGCAATGGCCTCACCTGACTCGATTCCAGCGGGCGCGGGCGCTCCCCGCCCCGGGCAGCCCAGCCTGCGCGACCGCTTCAAAGCACTGCGCAACCTGCCACCGTTCCTCAGGCAGATCTGGGCGACCAGTCCGGGGCTGACGCTGGCAACGCTCGGACTGCGCGTGCTCCGCGCTTTCCTGCCCATCGCCACGCTGTACGTCGGCAAGCTGATCATCGATGAAGCGGTGCGCCTGGTGGCCGCGGGAGCCTCGTTCGAATCGTTCGCTGCCGCATGGCACGGCGGGCAACTGGATCACCTGCTGTGGTTGCTGGTCGTGGAGTTCGCCCTTGCGATCGCCTCCGACCTGCTGGGGCGGTTGATCAGTTACGGCGACGCCCTGCTGTCGGAGCTGTTCACCAACGCCACCAGCGTGCGCCTGATGGAACACGCGGCGACGCTGGACCTCGAGGACTTCGAGGATCCCGACCTGCAGGACAAGCTCGATCGCGCCCGCCGCCAGACCATGGGGCGCATGAACCTGATGAGCCAGCTGTTCGGCCAGGTACAGGACATGATCACCGTGGTCACCTTCGCCGCCGGGCTGCTGGTGTACGCGCCGTGGCTGATCGTGCTGCTGGCGGTGGCACTGGTGCCCGCGTTCGTCGGCGAGGCGCACTTCAATGCACTGGGTTACTCGCTGAACTTCGCGTGGACCCCGGAGCGGCGCCAGCTGGAATACATCCGCCAGATGGGCGCGAGCGTGGAGACGGCGAAGGAGGTGAAGATCTTCAACCTCAATCGCTTCTTCATCACCCGCTTCCGCGAGCTGTCCGACAAGTTCTTCCTCGCCAACCGCAAGCTCGCGCGGCGGCGCGCGTTCTGGGGCACGCTGCTGGCGGCGCTGGGCACGCTGGGCTACTACGCCGCGTATGCCTACATCGCATGGCGCACGGTGAAGGGGGATTTCAGCATCGGCGACCTCACCTTCCTGGCCGGCAGCTTCCGCCGCCTGCGACAGTTGCTGGAAGGCCTGCTGGTGGGGTTTTCACAAGTCGCGGGGCAGGCGCTCTACCTCGACGACCTGTTCTCGTTCTTCGAGATCAAGGCGGAGATCCATTCGCCGCGAAATCCGTTGCCCGTGCCGCAGCCGATCAGCCGGGGCTTCGTGTTCGAGAACGTCGGCTTCCGTTATCCCGACGCCGAACGCTGGGCGCTGCGTGCGCTGGATTTCGAGCTGCGCGCGGGCGAGGTACTGGCGCTGGTTGGCGAGAACGGCGCCGGCAAGACGACGCTGGTCAAGCTGCTGGCGCGCCTGTACGACCCCGACGAGGGCCGCATCCTGCTCGACGGCCGCGACCTGCGCGACTACGACCTCGACGGCCTGCGCGCGAACATCGGCGTGATCTTCCAGGACTTCGTGCGTTACCACCTCACCGCCGGCGAAAACATCGGCGTCGGCCAGATCGATGCGATGTACGACCGGGAGCGGATCCGCGAAGCCGCCCGGCGCGCGATGGCGGACCAGGTGATCGAACCCCTGCCCTACGGCTACGACCAGCTCGTCGGTCGCCGCTTCAAGACCGGCGTGGACCTGTCCGGGGGACAGTGGCAGAAGATCGCGATCGCACGCGCGTACATGCGCGACGCGCAGGTGATGATCCTCGACGAGCCGACCGCCGCGCTCGACGCACGCAGCGAATTCGAGGTGTTCCAGCGCTTCAAGGAACTGTCGAACGACCGCACCGCGATACTGATCTCGCATCGCTTCAGCAGCGTGCGCATGGCGGACCGGATCCTGGTACTCAACGAAGGCCGGCTGGAGGCCAGCGGCACGCATCCCGAACTGATCGCGCAAGGTGGACGTTATGCAGAGCTCTTTGAATTGCAGGCCGCGGGCTATCGCTAGCCATCCGCCGGGAAAGCTGCACTTGCGGGTGCTCGGCATCGCCCTCCCCGTCCTGCTCCTGCCGATGCTCGGCTGCCAGGCGCCCAACGCTTCGGCCGGTGCGGCCGAGATCACGAAGCCGTCCACGCAGGTCGTATCGAGCCGGCTGGGGGAAGTGCGCGTCACCACCATCGCCAGCGGTCTCGTGCATCCGTGGTCGGTGGCGCTGCTGCCGCAGGGCGGATTCCTGGTGACCGAACGTCCGGGCCGCATGCGACGCATCGGCGCCGATGGAGCCGTGTCCACGCCACTGGCGGGCGTGCCAGCCGTATTCGCAACAGGCCAGGGCGGCCTGCTCGATGTCGCGCTGGCACCCGATTTCGCCGCCAGCCGGCGCATTTATTTCACCTATGCCGAGCCCGGCGCGGGCGACACCGCCGGCACTGCAGCCGCGGTCGCCACGTTGGGCGCGCGTTCGCTCGAAGGCGTCAAGGTGATCTATCGGCAGGTGCCGAAGGTCGAAGGCTCCAACCATTTCGGGTCGCGCCTCGCCTTCGACATCACCCCTGCAGGAAGCAGCGGCGGCCACGTCTTCATCAGCCAGGGCGAGCGCCAACAGCGGATGCTCGCGCAACAACTCGGCGTGCTGCAGGGCAAGCTGGTGCGGCTGAACCTCGATGGCAGCGTGCCAAAGGACAACCCCTTCGTCGGACGCAAGGACGCGCGGCCGGAAATCTGGAGCTATGGCCACCGCAACATGCAAGGCCTGGCGATCGATCCGCGCACGGGAACGCTATGGGAAAGCGAGCACGGGCCGCGGGGCGGCGACGAGATCAATCTCCCGCGGGCCGGCAGGAACTATGGCTGGCCGATCATCACCAACGGCATCGACTACTCGGGATTTCCGATTTCCGAGGCGGTGGGCACGTCGGCACCGGGCATGGAACAGCCCTACCACGTGTGGGCGAAATCGCCGGCGCTGTCGGGCATGGCATTCCTGGTGAATCAACCCCGGTCGAAGTGGAACAACAGCCTGTTCCTCGGCGCATTGGCGGACGCCAGCCTGATCCGGCTCACGCTCGATGGCGACCGCGTGGTGGGCGAGGAACGCCTGCTCAAGGAGATGGGTGCACGCATCCGCGACGTGCGGGTGGGCCCGGATGGCGCCGTATATGTCCTGACCGACGAAGACGACGGGAAGCTGCTGCGCCTCGACCCGCCCAGGTGAACCCGTCTTTACATCCGGCCCGCTAGGCTGGTGCCGGTTCTGGGAGTCGATGCCCATGAGCGATACGTCGAGCGGGCTCGCGCGTACGGCGCGGATCCTGCGCTTCCTGCTCAAATACCGCGGCGCCGGTGTCTTCACCGGGCTCGACCTCGACTTCGTGCACGACGGCGACGCGCCGGAAATCACGGGCAAGCCGGAGGAATTCGTCGCCGACCTCGTAGCGCTCGGCCCGACCTTCATCAAGTTCGGCCAGGCCCTGTCGACGCGCCCCGACCTGGTGCCGCCGGCGTATCTCGCCGCACTGGAACGCACCCAGGACAACGTCGCGCCGGTGCAGATCGAACAGATCCGTGCGGTGCTCGAAGCCGAACTGGGGGTGCGTCCCAGCCATCTCTTCGAGACGTTCGACGACGTGCCGCTCGGCAGCGCCTCGCTCGCGCAGGTGCATCGCGCGACGCTGCGGGATGGCCGCGACGTCGCGGTCAAGGTGCAGCGGCCCGGCATCAGGAGGCTGATCCACACCGACCTCGATGCGCTGGCGACCATTGCGAGCCGCGCCGACCTGGCGACCAGCGTCGGACGCCGCGTGCACTTCGCCGACTGGGTACACGAGTTCCGCAAGGCGCTGCTTTCCGAACTGGATTACCACTCCGAGGCCGAGAATCTCAGCCGTTTCCGCCAGCACTTCCGCGACTACCCGGAACTGTTCGTGCCCGCGCCGTTGTGGGATTTCAGCACCCGGCACGTACTGACGATGGAACTGGTGACCGGATACAAGGTCACCGAGCTGAGTGGTCTGTTCCGTACCGAACATGACGTCGGCGACCTCGCCGAAGCGCTCTTGCGCGGCTACCTAGACCAGGTGCTGGTGCACGGCGACATCCACGCCGATCCGCACCCGGGCAACCTGCTGGTGATGGAAGACGGGCGGCTCGCCCTGTTCGACCTCGGCATGGTCGTGCACGTGCCGCCGCGGCAGCGCGACCGGCTGTTCCGCCTGCTGTTCGCGGCCGTCGACGGACGCGGCGAGGAAGTCGCACGCGAGGCGGTCGGGATGGGCATACGGCTGGAGGATTTCGAGGAGGACCGTTACCAGCGCGAAGTCGGCCAACTGGTGGCGCGCTACGCCGCGCACCCCAGCGCATCGGCCAGCGAGAGCCGGTTGCTGTTCGACATCGTGCGCATCAGCACCGCCTGCGGACTGCGCTCGCCGTCGGAACTCAGCCTGCTCGGCAAGACGCTGGCGCACCTGGAAACGGTTTGCCGCGCGCTGGATCCGCGCATGGACATGAAAGACGTGGTCGACGGCCATCTCGACCGCGTGATGGGCGAGCGCCTGCGCCGCTCGCTTGCGCCGCATCGCGTGGCCAGCGAGCTGATGGATCTGCAGACGCTCACGCGCGAGGCGCCGCGCAAGCTTTCGGACATGCTCTCGCTGCTCGCCGACAACCGCTTCCAGATCCGCGTCACCGGGCTGGAGGAGTCGCGGTTGATGGAGAACATGCAGAAGATCGCCAACCGCATCACCACCGGGCTCATCGTCGCGGCGTTGATCATCGCGGCCGCGATGATCATGCGGATCGAGACGGCGTACCGGCTCTTCGGCTACCCGGCGCTGGCCCTGGTGCTGTTCGTGGTGGCGGCGGCGCTGGGGATCAGCATCGTGGTGAGCGCCCTGCTTCGCGACCGCAGGGCCAGGCCGCGGGAGGAATCGGGGCCGCGTTGAGGAGCGAGTCATTGGCTCCTCCAGGGCATGGGGCGGCACCCGATTTCTGGTAATGCGGCGGGCCAGCTAAAATGCCCTCCCCCGCGTCGTACTTCCCCCCTCCATGTCCTCCGCTTTCGGCACCGAGACCGTGCTGGATGTCCGTCACTGGACGGACTCCTACTTCAGCTTCACCACCACCCGCGACGACGGCTTCCGTTTCGACAACGGCCAGTTCGTCATGATCGGGCTGCAGGTGCCGGCGGGAGACGGGCAGGACGGCGCCAGCAAGCCGCTGCTGCGCGCGTACTCGATCGCCAGCGCGAACTGGGAAGAGCAACTGGAGTTCTTCAGCATCAAGGTGCCCAACGGGCCGCTGACCTCGCGCCTGAAGGACATCCAGCCCGGCGACAACGTGCTGATCGGCCGCAAGCCCACCGGCACCCTGCTGATCTCCGACCTGCATCCGGGGCGCAACCTGTACCTGCTCGGCACGGGCACCGGATTCGCACCATGGCTGGCGGTGATCAAGGACCCGGAAACCTACGACCGGTTCGACAAGGTCATCCTCTGCCACGGCGTGCGCAACGTGCAGGACCTGGCGTACCGCGATTACATCGTCAACGAACTGCCGCGGCACGAGTTCCTCGGCGAGCAGATCAACGCCAAGCTGAAGTACTACCCGGCCGTGTCGCGCGAAGACTTCGCCTTCAATGGCCACGACCAGCGCGGGCGCCTCACCGACCTCATGGCCAGCGGCAGGATGATGGACCAGCTCGGCATCGAGCCGCTCGACGCGGAACACGACCGCGCCATGATCTGCGGCAGCCCGCAGATGCTCGCGGATTTCCGCGCGCTGCTGGATGGACGCGGTTTCACCGCCGCGCCGCGCATCGGCACGGCGGGGCAATACGTGTTCGAGCGTGCGTTCGTCGAGAAGTGAAGGCCTTCAGCTGCTGCGCAGCCAACGCTCGGCGGCGTCTTCGCTGTTGAACACCCGGGCGTCGTAGCCCGCGTCGCGCGCGTAGAGCTCGCAGAACTCGATTTCGTGCATGCCCATGGGTTTGACGTGGGCGATGCGGAAGCGCTTCAGGCCGGTGTCGGCCATCATCAGGACCAGCTCCAGCCAATGGGCTTCCGATAACGGTTCGCCTTGCAGTTCATCGACCACCAGCAAGCCCGCCCCTGTTGCGGCGCCAAGGTGGGCATGGATGGAACGCCAGCAGGCCACCGTATTGGCGAAGGTTTCCTCGCCGCGCACATGCACGCGCAGGCCCAGCGGGTGCGGTACCACCTCGACCTGCAGCGGTGCTGGCACTGGCATGGAGGTGCATCCCCGTGATCACGGCGCGTGACCGAGCTTACTCCCGCCCGATGCGCATGGGCATGGGACCTTAGGCCGCGGTCCCGATGCGCAGCGCGTCGCGGTAAGTCCGGCTGCAGGGGACGGCCGTGCCATCGCGCATGCCCACCCGCGCATCGCCGGTATCCAGTGGTTCGATCTCACCCACGCAGTCGAGGTTGACGATGTAGCTGCGGTGCACGCGCACGAAACGCCTGGGATCGAGTTGGGCCTCGATCGCGGCCATCGTCGTGCGCAACGGGTAGTCGCGTCCGCGCAGGTGCAGGTTCACGTAATTGCCCGAGGCCTGCAGCCACTCGACGTCGGCCGCGGCGATCAGGAATTCCTTGCCCAGCTTGCGCACCAGGAAACGCTCGGGGCGCTCGGGCTGCTCCACCAGCGGCGTGTCGTCGGGCGCGGTCAGCACGCTCGCTTCGCCCTGCAGGCGGCGCACCAGCAGGCGGTAGAGCTCGATCAGCACGACCAGGCCGGCGAAGTGGCGCACGTCCTTGAGGTATTCGTAGAAGAACTCGGTCAACCACGGACCGAAGTCGTAGTGGCCACCCTGCATCGCATAGACCAGCTTGCGCAGGCCGACCATGCCCGCCACGTGCAGGGCCGACCACGCCACGCTGCCCACCAGCATCCATGGCAGGTTGCGGCGCCAGGTGTCGAAATGCAGCGGAAAGCGGCGGGTGAACCACAACACCGCCGGGACCAGGGCCAGGGAGACGAGGTGGCTGGTCCATTCCCACACGGCCGGTTCCCAGCTGGCGAAGCCGAGGTGCAGGCGACGGATGTCCATCAGCACGGTCACGCTGTTGGCCAGAGCGCCCACCAGGTAACTGACGATCCAGAAGCCCCACTCCACCGGACGCCGCCAGGGCTGGTAGCGGTCCCACAGGGTGTCGGCGGAATGGGCGCTGGAAACAGGAGGCGGCGCGGGGGAATTCATGCCGCGCATTCTCGCCCAGCCCGGCGCGTAAGCGGTCCCGGTTCGTCCCATGGGTCCACGGTTCGTCCCCGCGGCCGTGCAATCAATCACTTGCGCGTGGCCAGGATGCCCACGCGGTCCCATGGTGATGGCCATTCCAGCCACGGACTGCCGCCATGCAACAGCGCCGCCACGACATCGATGCCCTGCGCGCCCTCGCGTTCGCCCTGCTCATCCTCTACCACTGGTGCATGTTGTACGTCGGCGGCGAGGACTGGGACTGGCACCTCAAGAGCACCTACCTCGGCGAATGGCTGCAGGTCCCGATGCTCTTCGTGAACCGCTGGCGGATGGACCTGATCTTCCTGATCTCCGGCCTGTCCGTGCATTTCCTGCTGCGCGACACGCGCCCCGGCCGTTTCCTCGCCCAGCGCAGCTGGCGGCTGCTGCTTCCTCTGACCTTCGGGTGCCTGGTGGTGGTGCCCGTGCAGCCGTATGTGCAGGGCATCGCCCACGGGGCAGTCCAACCCGGCTACCTGCACTTCCTCGCCGATTACTTCGGCGGGCGACAGTGGCCGCAGGACGCCTTCGACGGCTGGGAGCATGGCTTCACCTGGAACCACCTGTGGTACCTGATCTACCTGTGGTGCTACACGATGGTGTTCGCCGCCCTGCGCCCGATCCTGCGTCGCCTGCCCAACCCCTTCGCGCGCCTGCGCGGCGCCTGGCTGCTGGTGCTGCCCGCGCTGCCGCTCCTGTTGTGGACGCTGACCCTGCAACCGCTGTTCGATGAAACCGGCGACCTGATCCACGACTGGTACCGCCACGCCATCTATTTCACCGTCTTCCTGTACGGCTGGTGGCTCGGCGCGGACAACGGCGTCTGGGACGAACTGGTGCGCCTGCGCAGGCACGCGCTGGCCAGCGCGCTGGTCCTGGTGTCGGCCTACATGGCCATGGTGTTCGGCCTGCCCGACGACTTGCCGGAATGGGTCCTGGTGGTCGGACGCACCCTGCGCAACCTCTACATCTGGATGGCGCTGTGCGCGATCCTCGGTTGGGGCAAGGCGTATCTGAATCGCCCGTTCCGCTGGCTGCCTTGGGCGAACGAAGCCGTGTATCCCTGGTACGTGCTGCACCAGAGCCTGATCCTGCTGCTCGCCTACTGGTTGCTGCCCCTGCACCTCGGCCCGGTGCTGGAACCGCTGCTGGTGCTTGCCGGTACCGTCGCCGGCTGCGCGCTGCTGCACGAATTCGTGATCCGCCGCGTGCGCTGGCTGCGGCCTTGCTTCGGATTGAAGCCGGTAGTGCGGGCGGAGCCCGAGCGTGGCGCCGCTGGCCTGCTGGTATCGGGCCGGAACGCCTAGCTGGCCAGATGCGAACAGAGGGGATAGGCCTTCGCGCTATCCAGTGCGCCCCGCTCGTCAGTGCGCCCCGCTCGCCTGCTCCTGCAGATCGAACAGCCACCGTACCGCGCGCGGAAACTCGGCGCGCCATGCGGCTTCGTTGTGCTCGGCCTCGGGTGCGACGTGCACGGCCACCGCCACGGTTTCCGGTTGCGCACGCAGGAGGGTCGCCATTTTCTCCAGCATGGACACCGACTCCTCGCCTTCGCGGCCGCCGATGTACAGGTAGATGCGCGAACCAGCCGGGAGCGGCGTGCGCGACGCGATCGCGAAGGGCTCGTCGGAGGCCCAATACGACGGCGAGAACACGCCCGCCTTGGCGAACACCTGCGAGTAGCGATGCAGGGTGTAGTCCGCCGACAGCCCACCCAGCGAGCTGCCCAGGATCGCGGTGTGCTCACGGTCCGGCAGGGTGCGGTAGTTGGCGTCGATGAAGGGCTTGACCACATTGACGACATCGGCGACGAAGGCGCTGCCGAGATTGGGCAGGAAGCGCACGTTCGGGTACGGGATCAGCTCGTTGAAACGCAGTTCGCCGCCGTGGTCGATGCCGACGACGATCGCGGGGAAGTCATCATCCCGCGCCAGCTTGTCCATGGTTTCGTCGACGCCCCACTCGCCCGCGTAGCTGGTGGCGTCGTCGAACAGGTTCTGCCCGTCGAACATGTACAGCACCGGATAGCGCCGCGTGCCTTGCGCGTAGTCCGGCGGCAGGTACACGCGCAGCCGGCGGGCGTATCCGAGTTGCGGCATGCGCAGCGGCGGGACGAATACGCGCACGGTCGGGCCGGCGGTATGCGGGCGCGCGGGTTCGTCCGCGGCCGCGGGCAGGCACGCGAGCAGGAAGGCGAAGGCGAGTACGCGCGCCAGCATGGGCTTCTCCTGGTTGCACGACACCTTGCCGGATGAGGGCGCGCGCCGGCCTGTCCCATCCGTCATGGCTGCTTCCTTGGCGGCGGCTTCGTTGTAGCGCAGGGGCCTTGCTTTAGCTGGCCTGGCTGGCGCGCGCGTTCCACTCCTGTGCCGGGCGCGCACGCGAGAACAGGAAGCCCTGGCCCTGCTCGCAGCCGATCTCCAGCAGGCAATCGCGCTGGGAATCGGTTTCGATGCCTTCGGCGATGACTTCCATGCCAAGGGTATTAGCCAGTGCCAGCACCGCGCGCACCACCGCGGAACTGCCACCGCGATCGCCGGGGCGCAGCGCGCTGACGAAGGAGCGGTCGATCTTGAGCGCATGCAGCGGGAAACGGTGCAGGTAACTCAGCGACGAATAACCGGTTCCGAAATCGTCCAGGGCCGCGAGCACGCCGCCATTGCGAAGCGTGTCGAGCGTGGCGGACACCTGGTCCGGGTTTTCCAGCAGCGCGCCTTCGGTGACTTCCACCCGCAGGCGTTCGGGCGGTACGTTGTACGCCGACAACAGGTCGAGCAGTTCCTGCGCCAGTGCGGGTGAGCGGAAGTGCCGCGGCGCCACGTTGATGGTCACGTAGCCGCCCTTGCCGACCAGCGACACCACCTCGCGGCAGGTGCGTTCGAACATCCGCCAGTCGATCTGCTCCACGCTGCCGCTGTCCTCCGCGACGCGCAGGAAATCACCCGGGAGCAGCAGGTCGCGCCCGTGGCGGCGCCAGCGCAACAGCGCTTCATAGCCGAGTACCTGGCCGCCGCGCAGGTCCACGATGGGCTGGAAGTGCGGCTCGAATTCGTCGCGCAGGATCGCGCGGCGCAGGTCGACCTCCAGGTCGAGCAGCTGCAGCGCTTCCTGGTGCAGGCGCTCGTCGAAGATCTCGAAACGGTGCCGCCCGTGCGCCTTGGCGCGATACATGGCCACGTCGGCGTCGCGCAGGAGTTCCTCGGCCTTGCCATAGCGCGCATTGCCCAGGGTGATGCCGATGCTGGCCGAAGTGAACAACTCCTTGCCGTCGATATGCATCGGTTCGCCCAACGACTGTATGACGCGCTGCGCGGTATGGCAGGCATCCTCGGGCAGTTGCACGTCTTCGATCAGCAGGGCGAATTCGTCGCCACCGAGGCGCGCGACGACATCGGAATCGCGCACGCAGTCGGCCAAGCGCTTGCCGGCCTCCTTGAGCATCAGGTCGCCGGAGAGATGACCGACGCTGTCGTTGATGACCTTGAAGCGGTCGAGGTCGAGGAACAGCACGGCGAAACGATGGTCGGGATCGCGTTGCTGCCGCGACAGGGCACGCTCGAGCGCGCCGTACAGGAAGGTCCGGTTCGGCAATCCGGTCAGCGAATCGTGCAGGGTCTCGTGCACCAGTTGCTCTTCGGCACGCTCGCGTACCGCGATCTGCTCGCGCAACTCGCTGACGGCCGCGGCAAGCTGGCGCGTACGATCCTCGACCCGGCGCTCGAGCTCCCCCTGCACGCGCTTGCGCTCCAGCGCCGTCAGGATGTGCTGCGCCACGTAGCCCAGCAGCGCGCTGTCTTCCTCCGTGTATCGCAACGCCTGGTCATAGGTCTGCACGACGACCGCGCCGCGCACCTCGCCTTCCGCGATCATGGATACGCCGAGGAAGTCCTCCGCCGGCGTGCCCAGGCCGATGCCGCCGGGCACGTGCAGCATGGAGGCGACTTCACGCGCCGGCCCCATCGCCGTGCAACCCAGGCGGATCAGCCCCAGGGTCAGGCTGTTGCTCATCTTTTCCGCCGGAATCTCCTCATCCGGCCGGACCAGGCCGGGATCCTTCTCGTCGGCGTGATAGATGAACTGCAGGGTGTCGCGTTCGGCGTTGTAGAGCGCGATGTAGAAATTCTTGGCGTACATCAGTTCGCCGACCACGTCGTGGATGCGTGGCAGCATCTCGCTCATGTCCAGCTCGCTGCTGGCCAGGTCGGCGATGCTGTAGAGCGCCGCCTGCAACTTCTCGCCACGCTGGCGTTCGCGCACTTCCTCGGTCAGCTCGCGGGTGCGTTCCTCCACACGCCGTTCCAGTTCCTCATGGGCCTGCTTGCGCATCAGCGCCGTGAGGATGTGCTGGGCGACGAAGGCAAGGAGAGCACGATCCTCTTCGGTGTAGCGCGACGACTCGTCGTAGCTCTGCACCACGATCGCGCCCCGCACGGTGCCGTCCGCGATCATCGGGACGCCGAGCCAGTCGGCGCTGTCGGGGCCGTAGCGGTCGGAGTCCGGATAGTCCAGCTCGAACTCCGTCAGCAACAGGCGCGATGGCCCCATCGCCGGGCGGGCGTGGCGGATGATCGCGAGCGTGAGGCTGCTGCGCATCTCGGAGGCGGGAACCTCCTCCGTCGGATCGACCACCATGAAATCGTGTTCGTCGGCGAAGTAGATGAAGCGCATGCTGTCGCGCGCCGCATCGTAGAGCGTGATGAAGAAGTTCTCCGCGTACATCAGCTCGCCGACGACGCCATGCACGCGCGCGAGCATCTCGGGCATTTCCAGTTCGCTGCTCGCCAGGTCGGCGATGGCGAACAACGCGGTCTGCAGCTTCGCCGTCTTCTCGAGCCGCTCCGCGGCGAGGCGTTGTTCGGCCAGTTCCATGGCCGTGGCGAGGCGGGCAGCGAGGACGCCGCGGAACGCGCTCCAGTCCGACGATTCAAGCGGGACGTCCGCGGCCGGCCAGTCGGCCGTCAGCACTGCGTGCCTGTTGGCGTCGGCGATGCCCAGGTCCACGACGATCCGACGCCAGCCCGGCCGTGGTTCGGCTTTCTCGATATCTGTCGGGAGGCGATGACGGGAGGGCTCCGGCCTCGAGGCCCAGCCGCCGCCCGGCGCACCCGATTCAGTTGCCGCCCGCGGAACCCAGCTCAGGCAGGCATTGCAGGCTCCGAACACCGCTTCGACCTGGCGTTCGGCCACAGCCGCGATTTCCTCGAGGCTGGACACCGCGAACAAAGCGGACACGAAATCGGCCGCTGGTGCTCTCCCTGCCCCCCTGCTGCCAATCTCCCCGCCCGGTTCGAAATCCTGGGGGCGCGTGGACATAGGCGACGGAGTGTACGCCCGCCATCCGGGCGCGTCTTGCCGGCCGAGGTCGCGATCGGGCCGCTCAGGCAGATGAATAGGCCGGAGCGCGGCCCGGGCAAAGTTACGGCACCGCCGCCGGAAGGGGCGCGGTCAGGTTTCGCCGTAGCGCGGCCTTAGTCCAGCGGCACGCTCGAATCACGCCAGGGCTTTTTCGATGTCCTTGGCGATCGCTTTGGGCTCTTCGTTGGGTGCGTAGCGCTTGACCACTTCGCCATCCCGGCCGATCAGGAACTTGCTGAAATTCCACTTGATCGCATCGATGCCGAGAAAGCCGCTCTTCTCGTCCTTCAGCCATTTCCACAGCGGATGCGCAGCGTCGCCGTTCACGTCGATCTTTGAGAACAGCGGGAAGGTGACGTCGTAGTTGAGGGAGCAGAAATTCCTGATCTCGGCCTCGTCGCCCGGCTCCTGGTGGCCGAACTGGTCGCAGGGGAAACCCAGGACCACCAGCCCCTTGGGGCCGTAGTCACGCCACAGCTGCTCCAGGCCGGTGTACTGCGGCGTGAAGCCGCACTGCGAGGCGACGTTGACGATCAGCAGCGCCTTCCCGCGGTAATCCGCAAGCGGCTTGGGCTGGCCGTCGATATCGGTGGCTGAGAAGTCGTAGGCGGTGGTCATGACGGCGTCCCTGGATGTGTTGGCGCGAGCATAGCGCGCCACGGCGCCAGGCGATGACCAAAAGAAAACGCCGGGGTTGGGCCCCGGCGTCTTCGTTGCATCGCGTGCGTATCGATCAGAACGTGGCTTTGAACTCCGCGCCGATGACGCGCGGCTCGTTGATGAAGCCGGTCAGATTGTTGAAGTCGATGCCGCCGACGACCTGGACCTCGTCGGTGATGTTGCGTCCGTACACGGCGACGTCATACCTGCCGCTGTCCCAGGTGTAGCCCAGGCGCAGGCCGCCTTCGACCAGCGACTGGCCGGTGAACTCGACAGAGTCGTACAGGAAGAAATTCACTTCGCTGCGGTAGGTCCAGTCGGTGAAGACATAGAACTCGCCGCCGTTGTCCATCGGCAGGCCCCAGCGCAGGGTGAGGTTGTGCGACCACTTCGGCGCCTGCGGCAGCGAATTGCCGTCGATCAGGGCTTTACCGTCGGCGTCGAGCGGATCGGTGACGGTGCACGCAGCGCACACGGAGACCGCCAGATCGTTGTCCTTGATCTCGGTGTCGTTGTAGCTGCTGCCGAGGGTGAACAGCAGGGTATCGGTGAGATAGGCCTGGAAGTCCATCTCGAAGCCCTGTCCGACGGTCTTGTCCGCGTTGAGCAGGATGTTGGCATTGGACGAACCACCCACCGCGGTGAGCTGCTGGTCCTTGACCTCGTAGTAGAAGACGTCGGCGTTGAGGCGCGCGCGCTTGTCCCAGAAATCAGCCTTCACACCGGCCTCGAACGAGGTGGAGCTTTCGGGCTCGGCCACCGACTTGAAGTTGAAGGCGCTGGCGGCCTGGATGCTGCTGCCGCGGTAGCCGGTGGCGACGCGCGCATAGACGTTGACGTCGTCGTTGATCTCGTAGGTAGCCGACACGTCCCAGCTGAACTTCTGGTCGTCCGTCGAGGCCGACAGATCGCCATCGGGCTCGGCCGCGGCCAGGTCGGCGAGCGTGCAGCGCACCGGCGGCGGCAGGATGCCGAGCAACGGCCCGATGCACGGCGCGAAGCCGGTATTGAAGTAGTCCTCGACCTTCAGGTCCTTCTGGTCCCAGGTGTAGCGCATGCCGGCGCGCAGTTCGAGCTTGTCGGTGGCCTGCCAGGTCGCGGCACCGAACACGGCCCACGAGTCGTTGGTCTGGTTGATGCGCTCGTAGCCATCCTGCGCACCGCCGTTGAGCGAGTCGTAGCTGAAGCTTTCGACGTCGTAGTCTTCATTGAAGTAGAACAGGCCGGCCTGCCAGTTCCAGGCGGTACCGGTCTCGGACTCGATGCGGAACTCCTGCGTCCACTGCGAGTGGTCGGGGATGCCGTCGGCGGTTTCCGAGGCGAACGGGATGAAGCCTGGGCCGGAGTTGCCCGGACCCAGGAACGACGCGCCGAAGCCGCCGTCGATGTCGCCGCGGCTGTAGGTATCCAGCGTCTCGTAGCCGGTGATCGAGTAGAGCGTGTAGCCACCACCCAGCTTCCAGCTCAGGCGGGCATTGGCGCCGGAACTGTCGAGCTCGGAGTGGTTGTAGCCGTCCAGCGAGACCTTGTCTTCGTCGAAACCATCGACCAGGTCGTTGGTGCCCGGCTTGATGATGTTGGCGCGGAACAGCCGCGCCGTGCCGTTGAGGTGGCGCGCGTGCAGGTTGAGCAATGCCTCGAAGCTCTCGCCCTCGTACAGTGCCTGCAGGCGGGCGGCGGATTCGTCATAGCCCTCGAAACCATCGTTCGGGCCCGGGAAGGTGTTGTCCACCCAGTCGTCGCGGCGCTGGAACAGCACCGACGCGCGCCCCGACCACTGGTCGGTCAGGCCGCCGCCGACGGCGCCTTCGAGGTTCCACATGTTGTCGCTGCCGACGCCGACCTTGCCGTAGCCGCCGAAGTCCTGCGAGGGGCGGGTCGAATCGAACTTCACCACGCCGGCCGGGCTGTTGCGGCCGAACAGCGAACCCTGCGGGCCGCGCAGCACTTCGACCTGGTCGACGTCGAACACCGGGAAGCCCTTGAGGATCGGGTTCTCCTGGACGACATCGTCATAGACCAGCGAAACAGGCTGCGAAGTGTTGAGGCGGAAGTCGGTGTTGCCGTAACCGCGGATGTAGAAGCGCGGGAAGGCGCGGCCGAACGAGGACTCGATGTTGAGGCTGGGCACGCGGCCGGACAGGAAGCGCACGTCGGTGCCGCCCGAGACCAATGCGTCCAGCTTCTCGCCACTCACGGTGCTGACCGAGACCGGCACGTCCTGGATGTTCTCGACCTTGCGCTGTGCGGTGACCTGTATGGCGTCGAGGGTAGTGGCGGTCTTTTGCGCCGGAGGGGTGGCGTCCTGGGCGAGTGCGGCGTGCGCCGGAAGCAGCAGGGCGATGGCGGCAGCCAGGGCGTGGCGGGACAGCGGACGAGCGTGAAGCTTCGTAGGCATGGTCGATCTCGCGGCAGGACGGCACAGGGCCGCCGGGGTCGGGAAAAGCCAGATTTTTTGCACGATCTGGCGCTTGGGACAGCGGTCATCCCCTGATGACCGGCGCGGGCAAGCCCGCCACGACGCGTCGATTGGTGGACAAATGTTACAACAGGGTTAAGCCCCCCGTACGCCATGGGATGTGACGCCCGGAAACCCGGGCGTCACCCCAGGGTTCAAGGTGCGGCGGCCTTCACCGGCTGGGCGAACGGCCTGATGCCCATCGCATCGAAGATCTCGCTCGGGTAGTAGGCGGTATCCCCCTTCAGGACCAGCGCCACCTTGCGGATGTCGGAAATGTTCCGGGTGGGGTCGCCGTCGACCAGCACCAGGTCCGACAACTTGCCGGGCGTGATCGAACCGCGGTCGTTGAGGGTCCGCGAATACTTGGCGCCGTTCCAGGTCGCGATCTGCAGCACCTGCGCCGGGGTCATGCCGGCCCGCACGTACCACTCCAGTTCGCTCTGCACGGTGAAGCCGGGGATGCTGTCGGTGCCGGCCACGATCGGCACGCCCGCCTTGTACATGCGGCCGACGAACTCGACCATCTTCAGGTACGACTTGTTGTAGCGCGCCGCCGTGGCCTCGTCCGGGATCTTCATCTCGGCGACCTTCAGGCCGCGCTGGATGTCCGGCGGCATGTGGTCGGCGACCGGCGCATAGCTTTCCGCCACCTCGCCCGCACGCTGGCGGATGAACTCGAATGTCGACAGGGTCGGGTCGATCGCGATCTGCTTCTTCGCGAGCGTCGCGATGAAGTCCTGCACCGGCTTGCTGTCGAAATCCAGGTCGGCGACCTTCTCGGCCGGCAGGTAGAAGCGCTGCAGCGTGCGCGTATCGGTCTTGTCGTCGACGAGGAAGTTCAGCATCACCTGGTTAATGTGCTGGATTTCGTCGTAGCCCTGGTCCACCGCATCCTGGGCGCGCAGGAACGCGGGAATGTGCCCGCTGACGCGCATGCCCTTGCTGTGCGCGTACGCCGCGGTCTCGCGCAGGATGTCCTTCGGGAAGGAGTTGTAGATCTTGATCTGCGGGTAGCCGTGCGCGGCGTACCAGTCGACGGCCTTCTTGGCCTCGTCGAGGTTCTTGATCACGAAGCCGTTGCGCGCCGACATCCCGCTCTCGCCTTCGATGAAGCCGGCCGGGACGATGTGCGTGAACAGCAGGGTTCCGGCCTTCTCCTCGGCGATGATCTGCTGCAGCGTGGCGTTGTCGTTGCCCATGTCGCGCACGGTGGTGACGCCGGTGGCGATGTTCAGGCCGCCGTCCCAGCGGCCCAGGTGGCCATGCATGTCGAACATGCCAGGCAGCAGCACGCGCCCGCCCGCATCGATGACGTTGTCGGCCTTGCCCTTGCCCGCCTTGCCGACGGAAACGATGCGGCCGTCGCGTACCAGCACGTCGGAAGCGGCACCGAGCGTGGCGTGTTCGCTGTCGAAGACGCGCGCGTTGCGGATGAGCGTCGTGCCCTTGAGCGGATGCGCCAGGCGCTGCTGGAAGGCCAGCAGCGTTTCGGCTTCCGCCTGTTTCTGCCGGGTCTCGAGCGCGGCGGCGTTCGCCGCCCAGCCGTCCTCGATCAGCTGCACGAAACCGGGGAAGATGAAGGCGAACAGGCGCGGCGGCTCTCCTTGTGAGCCCTGGGTCGCCCAGGCAAAGGTCGGCGTCAGGCCGACGCCGGTGATGGCCAGCAGGTCCACCTTGCGCGTCTGGCTGCCGTTGGTGACTTCGGCTTCGGCGACCTTGCGCGTGCTCAGCGTGCCGCTGGGAATCAGCGGCAGCTTGCCATCGGGACGCTTGGCCAGTGCGGCGAAGGCCACCGAGAACCCGGCCGGCGTCCCGCCCAGCGGCGAATACAACGCGGTGCCGGCGACGTCCTGCTCGCCCTTGTCGGAGGTCGACTTCCACCACGTCTTGTTGCCGTCGCGTCCGAACGATTCATCCACCGGCGCGCCGAACGTGGTGGTGCCGGTCACGTGGTAGCGGGTGAACGTGCCATCCGCCGCGAGCTGGTATTCCTCCTTCAGCTCGGGACCGCGGCCGTTGTCCTTGAAAATGTAATCGACGTGGGTCACGCCATCGTCGCCGGTGGTCACGACCTGGTGGCCGGCTTCCTTGCCGTTGTCGACGAGGGCGACGTAGCGCAGCGTTTCGGCGGCATATGCGGGACTGGCGAGTATCATCGCCAGGGACAGGGCCAGTGCACGTTTCATTCCCGGTATTCCTTGTCAGGGTCGAGTGGAGCCCGCAGCATCGCCGCAAAACGGCACGCATGCCCAGGCCATAAGTTGGGACGCGACACAGCTTCACGCCATGTCGGCTGACGAACCATGGAAATCCCCCGGTCACCCTGCCTGGCGTGTCACGCCACGCCAGGCTGCAACCTGCGCCCCGCGTCGGATCGTACCCGGCATTACTTCCGATGAAACGCCGGGCGACTCACACTTAGACGGCTTGCGTGGCGCGTCCCGCGCGAACGCCATCCGCGGGCCCCACTTCTCGAGGGCGGGCCATGGCCCGCCCTCGCCGACACTTCAATGCCGCATCGGTGCCGATACTTCCCTCACCACTTCCGCCGTGGCCTTCGGTTTGCCGGCAAGGGCCAGGTCGGCGATCGCGACGATGCCGACCAGCTTCCCGCTGGCGTCGACCACCGGCACGCGGCGGATCTGGTCGGCTTCCATCAGATGGACACAATCGGCAAGACTGGTCTCGGTGCTGACTGTACGCACCGGCATGGTCATCGCGTCGGCGGCGGTGGCGCCGTTGCTGTCGCGTCCCTCGGCGACCACGCGCATGGCGATGTCGCGATCGGTGACCACGCCGATGGGCCGCTGTGACGCGTCCACCACGGGGATCTGGCCACAATCGTGGTCGCGCATCATCCGGGCCACGTCACGCAGCGGCGTGGTGGCCGTGCAGCAGGCCGGATTGGGTGTCATCACGGACACGACGGTCATGGCATATCTCCTCGGGCGCGGGACGCCAGCATGGAAGCGGCCCGGTTTTCACGGCGTGACAGGGCCATGAACAGCCCGTCGCCCCTGCCTTTTGTCATGGGCATCGCCGATGCCCCATCGGTTACCCTCCGGCTCCCGCTCCAATCCACTGAGACCCACCCGATGAAGCACCGTCTCGCGCTGGCCGTCGCCATCGCCCTGGCCTCGGCAGCCGCCCCGGCCCTTGCCCACAACACCAATCCAGCACCCAGCGCCGTGAACGAACAGGCCAATCCCTTCTTCAGCGAAAGCACGCTGCCGCTGCACTACCCGCAGTTCGACAAGATCAAGGACAGCGACTTCGCGCCGGCCTTCGATCGCGGCATGGCCGACCAGAAGAAGGAAATCGATGCGATCGCCAACAACAAGGCGAAGCCGACCTTCGACAACACGATCATCGCGATGGAGAAGTCGGGCCGCATCCTGACCCGCGCGGCGACCGTGTTCGGCAACCTCGTCGGCGCCGACACCAACGACACGCGCGACAAGCTCGATGCCGACTACTCGCCGAAGTTCGCCGCGCACCGCGACGCGATCTACCTCAACCCGAAGCTGTTCGCACGCGTCAAGGCGCTGTACGACACCCGCGCGACGCTCGGCCTCGACGCCGAAGGCGTGCGCCTGGTCGAGAAGTACTACACCGACTTCGTCCGCGCCGGCGCCAACCTCACCGCCGAGCAGCAGGCACGCCTGAAGCAGATCAACGGCGAGCTCGCCTCGCTGGGCACGCAGTTCGGCCAGAACGTGCTGAACGAAAAGAACGACCTCGCCGTGGTGGTCGACAACAAGGCAGACCTCGCTGGCCTGCCCGACGACCAGATCGCCGCTGCGGTCGAAGCCGCCAAGGCCCGCAAGCTCGAAGGCAAGTACGTGCTGCCGCTGATGAACTTCAGCCAGCAGCCGCAGGAAACCTACCTGCAGAACCGTGCCCTGCGCCAGAAGCTGCAGGAAGCCTCGCTCATCCGCAACGAACGCGGCAACAAGTACGACAACCGCGAGATCGTGTCGAAGGTCGTGAAGCTGCGCACCGAGCGCGCGCAGATGCTGGGTTATCCGACCTACGCCGCCTACGCGCTGGAAAACGAAACGGCTAAGAACCCGGAAGCGGTCAATGCCATGCTCGGCAAGCTCGCCCCGGCCGCCGTCGCCAACGCGCGCAAGGAAGCGGCCGACATGCAGGCCATCATCGACAAGGAAGGCGGCAAGTTCCAGCTGCAGTCGTGGGACTGGGCCTACTACGCCGAGAAGGTGCGCCAGGCCAAGTTCAACTTCGACGAATCGCAGCTCAAGCCCTACCTCGAACTCGACCGCGTGCAGCAGGACGGCGTGTTCTACGCCGCGGGCAAGCTGTACGGCCTGACCTTCAAGGAGCGCAAGGACCTGCCGGTCTACCACGACGACGTGCGCGTGTTCGACGTCTTCGACAAGGACGGCAAGCAGCTGGCGATCTTCATCTCCGACATGTACGCCCGTCCGTCCAAGCAGGGCGGCGCGTGGATGAACTCGTACGTCGACCAGTCCGCGATGACCGGCTTCCTGCCGGTGGTCGCCAACCACCTCAACATCCCCAAGCCGCCGGCCGGCCAGCCGACCCTGCTGACGTGGGATGAAGTGACCACGATGTTCCATGAGTTCGGCCATGCGCTGCACGGCATGTTCTCGAACGTGAAGTACCCGTACTTCTCGGGCACCAGCGTTCCGCGCGACTTCGTCGAATACCCGTCGCAGGTCAACGAGATGTGGGCCGACTGGCCGGAAGTGCTGGCCAACTACGCCAAGCACTACCAGACCGGCGCCCCGATGCCGAAGGAACTGCTGGACAAGGTGCTGGCGAGCGCCAAGTTCAACCAGGGCTTCACCACGACCGAGTACCTCGGCGCGGCGATGCTCGACCAGCGCTGGCACCAGGTGAAGTCGGCCAACGAGGTTCCCGCCGCCGACGGCGTGATGGGCTTCGAAGCCGAGGCCCTGAAGAAGGACGGCCTCGATTTCGGCCCGGTGCCCCCGCGTTACCGCACGCCGTACTTCAGCCACATCATGGGCGGCTACGCAGCCGGCTACTACGCCTACATCTGGTCGGAAGTGCTCGACGCCGACAGCGTGGAATGGATGAAGCAGAACGGCGGCCTGACCCGCGCCAACGGCGACCACTTCCGCGACACCCTGCTCTCGCGTGGCGGCAGCAAGGACGCGCTGGCGCTGTTCCATGACTTCACCGGCCGCGATCCGTACATCGAGCCGCTGCTGGTGCGCCGTGGCCTGGACGCCACGCCGGCGGCCGACGACACCCAGCCGGCGACGAAGGCCGGCAAGGCCGACAAGGGCAGCAAGGGTTCGAAGAAGTAATCCCTGCCAGTGGAAAATCGACAGGACGCCCGGAGAAATCCGGGCGTTCTGCGTTTCCGGGCAGCGCGGTACCAGTCGCCGGGGTACGGCCACGCCCGGTTCTCTGCGATAATTCCGCGCCTTACGGCCCCGTAGCTCAGCTGGATAGAGCGGTCCCCTCCTAAGGGACAGGTCGCACGTTCGAATCGTGTCGGGGCCGCCATTCATGGATCGCACATCCGTGTGCGCAACCCCGCACACGTGCGGACTCCCAAATGCTTTGGTTTCCCCCTCCTGGAGCTGCATCAATGACCCACCCCGTCCTGACCGCCCTCGGCCTGACCGACAACGAATCCGGCACCTACCTCGGCAGCGGCCAGTGGTCGGCCACGAAGGACGCGGGCGTCATCGAACCGGTCAACCCGACCACGGGCGAGGTGCTTGGCCGCGTGCAGGCCTCCTCCAGGGCCGACTACGACACGATCGTCGAGCGCGCCCAGGCCGTTTACAAAGTCTGGCGCACCACCCCGGCCCCGCGCCGCGGCGAAGCCATCCGCCTGTGCGCCGACGCGCTGCGCACGCACAAGGACGCGCTGGGCTCGCTGGTCGCGCTGGAGATGGGCAAGTCGAAGCCGGAAGGCGACGGCGAAGTGCAGGAAATGATCGACATCGGCGAATTCGCCGTCGGCCTGTCGCGCCAGCTGTACGGCCTGACCATGCACTCCGAGCGCCCGGGCCACCGCATGTACGAGCAGTGGCACCCGATCGGCATCGTCGGCGTGATCTCCGCCTTCAACTTCCCGGTCGCGGTGTGGGCATGGAACTCGTTCGTCGCCGCCATCTGCGGTGACATCACCGTGTGGAAGCCCTCGCCGAAGACCCCGCTCTCGGCCATCGCGGCGATGAAGATCTGCAACGAGGCGCTGAAGAAGGGCGGCTTCCCCGACATCTTCTTCCTGTTCAACGATGCCGGCAGCGACCTCGCGCAGCAGTTCGTCGACGACCGCCGCATCCCGCTGATCAGCTTCACCGGTTCGACCAAGGTCGGCCGCATGGTCGGCGAGCGCGTCGCCCAGCGCATGGGCCGTTCGCTGCTGGAACTTGGCGGCAACAACGCGATCATCGTCGACCAGAGCGCCGACCTGAAGCTGGCGATTCCGGCCATCGCGTTCGGCGCGGTCGGCACCGCCGGCCAGCGCTGCACCACCACGCGCCGCCTGTTCGTGCACGAGTCGATCCATGACGACGTGCTCGCCAAACTGGTCGCCGCCTACAAGCAGGTAGAGAAGAAGATCGGCGACCCGACCGACCCGGCCAACCTGATGGGCCCGCTCAACAGCAAGGATGGCGTCGACGCCTACCTCGACGCGATCGAGAAGGCCAAGGCCGCGGGCGGCAAGATCGAAACCGGCGGCGCCGCGATCGAGGGCAAGGGCAACTTCGTCCTGCCGACGATCGTCACCGGCCTCACCAACGACGCCCAGATCGTCCAGCACGAGACCTTTGCGCCGATCCTCTACGTGATGAAGTTCAAGACGATCGACGAGGCCATCGACATGCAGAACGCCGTGCCGCAGGGCCTGTCGTCGTCGATCTTCACCCAGAACCTCAAGGCCGCCGAAGCTTTCCTGGCCGCGTCGGGTTCGGATTGCGGCATCGCCAACGTCAACATCGGCACCAGCGGTGCGGAAATCGGCGGCGCCTTCGGCGGCGAGAAGGAAACCGGCGGTGGCCGGGAATCCGGCTCGGATGCGTGGAAGGCCTATATGCGTCGCCAGACCAACACGATCAACTACTCCGATGCGCTGCCGCTGGCGCAGGGCATCAAGTTCGATCTGTAACCCATGTACGGACTCGCGCGCCCCTTCCTGTTCGGTCTTGATGCCGAGACCGCACATGGCCTTGGCCTGTCGGCCATGGAAGCTGCCTACCGCAGCGGGCTCAACCCGCTGCTGGCGCGCAAGCCCGAACCGTTGCCGACCAAGGCCTTCGGCCTGACCTTCCCGAATCCGGTCGGCCTGGCCGCCGGCCTCGACAAGAACGGCGCGCACATCGATGCGCTGATGTCGCTGGGTTTCGGCTTCGTCGAGATCGGCACGGTCACGCCCAAGCCGCAGGCGGGCAATCCCAAGCCGCGCATGTTCCGCCTGCCGGGACATCGCGCGGTGATCAACCGCCTCGGCTTCAACAACGACGGCATCGAAGCGCTGGTGCGCAACGTCGAACGCGCCGAATGCCGCGGCCTGCTCGGCATCAACATCGGCAAGAACAAGGACACCCCCAACGAGGCGGCCGCGGGCGACTACATGTACTGCCTGTCGCGGGTGTTTCCACTGGCCGACTACGTCACCATCAACATCTCCTCGCCCAACACCGCCGGCCTGCGTGAGTTGCAGGAAGAACAGGCGCTGCGGCGCCTGATCGGCACGCTGCGCGAGGAACAGGAACGCCTGCAGGCCAAGCACGGCAAATGCGTGCCGATGCTGGTGAAGGTCGCGCCCGACCTGAGCGAAAGCGACGTCGACGCCGCAGCGCGCGTGCTCACCGACCTTGAAGTCGACGGTGTGATCGCCACCAACACCACCGTCCAGCGCCTCCTGGTCGAGGGCGCGCAGCACGCGGATGAAACCGGCGGTCTTTCCGGGCAGCCGCTGATGGGCCCGGCCACCACCGTGCTGCGCATGATGCGCACGCGCCTGCCCGAGTCGATCGACCTGATCGGCGTGGGCGGCATCATGAGCGGTGCCGATGCCGCGACCAAGCAGGCCGCGGGGGCGTCGCTGGTACAGCTGTACACGGGCCTGGTCTACCAGGGCCCGAAACTCGTGTACGAATGCGTCGAAGCGATGCGTCGCCGCAAGGAAGCGCCCAGCCGCGGCAACCTGCCGCCAGAAGTCTGAGAGCAACCGCACACTCCATGACCGACTACATCCGCATCGCCCGCGACGCGCCGCTGCAATCCCGCAATACCTTCGGCGTCGTAGCGACCGCGCCGGTGCTGGTGGAAGTCGCCGATTCGGCTGCCCTGCCCGCCCTGCTCGCCGACCGCGAATTCGGCGAACGCTTGTCGCTGGTGCTCGGTGGCGGCAGCAACCTGTTGTTCGCGGGCAATCCGGAAGGCGTGGTGCTGGCCCTGACCGGCAAGCGCGTGACCCATGTCGACGATGTCCCGACCGAAGCGGGCGTGCGCACCATCGTGCGCGCCGATGCCGGCGTGGAATGGCACGACTTCGTGATGCGCACGTTGCGCCACGGTTTTGCCGGACTGGAAAACCTCGCGCTGATTCCCGGCACTGTCGGCGCCGCCCCGATCCAGAACATCGGCGCCTACGGCGCGGAAGTGCGCGAGTTCATCCACGCGGTGGAAGCCTTCGAGCCGGCAACGGGCCAGGTGCAGCGCTTCGATGCGCCCGGATGCCGTTTTTCCTATCGCGACAGCCTGTTCAAGCAGCAGCCCGATCGCTACATCGTCACCGCGGTCGAATTCGCCCTGTCGCGGGTACCCGCGCTGAAACTCGACTACGCGGGGATCCGCGAGGAACTCGACAGCATGGGCGTCGCTTCCCCGCTGCCCAGGCATGTCGCGGACGCGGTCATCGCGATCCGCCGCCGCAAGCTGCCCGACCCCGCCGTGATCGGCAACGCGGGCAGCTTCTTCAAGAATCCGATCGTGGCCGTGGCGCAGGCCGACGTGCTCAAGTCCGAGCACGACGCGCTGCCGGTGTTCCGCGGCAACGACGACAGCACCCGCAAGCTGTCCGCCGCATGGCTGATCGACCAGTGCGGTTGGAAGGGGCATCGCGACGGCGATGCGGGGGTGGCCGCCACCCACGCCCTGGTCCTGGTCAACCATGGCCAGGCGACCGGCGCGCAATTGCTGACGCTTGCACGGCGCATTGCCGATTCGGTGCGCAGGCGCTTTGGCGTGGTCCTGGAGCCGGAACCGCGCGTCATCGGCGCGACCTGGTGACGGCGCGGTGGTGACTGCAACGGCAACGCCGCAACATCGTTTCCTCCGCGCCGCGGGCCTGATGCTCGTCAGCACCCTGTTCTTCGGCCTGATGGCGATCACCATACGCTTCGCCTCGCGCACGGTGTCGACCTACGAGATCGCGTTCTTCCGCAATGCCTTCGGGCTGCTGGCGCTGCTGCCGGTACTGCTGCACGGCGGTGCTTCGCTGCGTACGCGGCAACTGCCGCGTTACCTGCTGCGCAGCTCGATCGGGATCGGCTCGATGCTGTGCGCCTTCTGGGCCATCGGCCACCTGCCCCTGTCGCAGGCGATCGCGCTGTCGTATTCGACGCCGCTGTTCGTCACCATCGCGGCGGTGATCTGGTTGGGCGAGACCGTGCGCAAGCGGCGCTGGGCGGCGGTGATCATCGGCTTCATCGGTGTGCTCGTGATCGTGCGTCCGGGCACCAGCGGCTTCTCGCACGGCTCGCTGATCGCGGTGCTCGCCGCGGTACTCAGCGCGATCGTCGCGATCCAGATCAAGCAGCTTTCGCGCGTGGACCCCGCCGACACCATCGTCTTCTATACGTACGTGTTCTGGGTGCCGCTGTCGCTGATCCCTGCCGTGTTCGCATGGACCTGGCCGCATGGCATCGAGTGGGCCTGGCTGGCACTGATCGGGGTGTTCGGCACCGGCGGCCAGCTGCTGTGGACGCGGGCATTGCGCCTGGGCGATGTCTCCGCGCTGACGCCGATCAGTTTCATGCAGCTACCCGTGGTGGCGTTCGCGGGCTACCTGTTCTTCGACGAAGGCATCGATCACTGGACGATAGCGGGCGCGGCGATCATCTTCTGTGCGAACGCCTACATCGCCCATCGCGAGGCGAAACTGTCGCGGCAGCACGCGACCACGGCGCCGGTGGAAGCCGCAAAACCGGCGGAATGAGCGCTTGATTACTGGGCGGCCCTAACCCGGGCCGGCTGGCGCATCCCACGGATGGCGGGCGTGCTGGAACACGACCAGGAAGCAGGACACCGCCCATACCGAAGCCGCTGCCCAGCCGGCGAGGATGTCCGAGGGGTAATGCACGCCGAGATAGATGCGCGAGAACCCCACCAGCAGCGTGAAACCCATTGCCAGCGCCGTGACCGGCAAGCGCCATGGAGTGCGCCACACCAGCAGGACGCAGACCCACGCCAGGGTCATCGAGCCCATCGCATGGCCACTGGGAAAACTGTAGGTGCCCTCGGGCGCGATCGACTCCCACAGCGACGGCCGTTCCCGCGCGAACAACTGCTTCGTCGCCAGGTTCAACAGGGCCGAGCCGCCGAGCGCGAGTCCGGCAAACAGGCCTTCGCGTGCCCGTCCCCTGATCGCGAGGACCAGCACCAGCGCCACATCCGCGGGCACCACGCCCCATTGGTAACCCAGCGCGGAAGACAGCAGGAACACCCGATCCAGGCCGGCGTTGGCCATGCCGTGGGCGAAATGCAGGATGGGAGCGTCGAAGAAGAAGGCCTCGCCTTCGTGCAGTTCCTCGACCAGCCCGGCGAACCCCAACAACGGCACTAGTACGCCGATGAACAGCAACAGCAGGCGCAGCCAGTAACGTCGCAGGAACGCCACGCCGAAGCGCGCGTCCTGCTTGATTGTTCGTGCCGCGGGCTCAGCCGGGGCCGGCGGAACCATAGCGCCGTTCCACGTACCGGTCGATCAGTCCCACGAAGTCCTGGGCGATGTTCTCGCCGCGCAGCGTCACCGTCTTCTCGCCGTCTTCGAACACCGGCGCCGACGGCGCCTCGCCCGTGCCCGGCAGGGAAATGCCGATGTTGGCGTGGCGCGATTCACCCGGGCCGTTCACGACACAGCCCATTACCGCAAGGGTGAGGTTTTCCGCGCCGGGATGGGTGATCTTCCACTCCGGCATCTTCGCGCGCACATGCTCCTGCACCCGCTGCGCCAGTTCCTGGAAGAAGGTGCTGGTGGTACGGCCGCAACCGGGGCACGCGGTAACCATCGGCGTGAACGCGCGCAGGCCCATCGTCTGCAGCAGTTCCTGCGCCACGATCACTTCGGTGGTACGCGACTGGCCGGGTTCGGGCGTCAGCGAGATGCGGATGGTGTCGCCGATGCCTTCCTGCAGCAGGACGCCCAGTGCCGCGCTCGAGGCGACGATGCCCTTGCTGCCGATGCCGGCCTCGGTCAGGCCCAGGTGCAGGGCGAAATCGCTGCGGCGCGCGAGTTCGCGATAGACCGCGATCAGTTCCTGCACGCCACTGACTTTCGCGCTGAGCACGATGCGTTCGGCCGGCAGGCCCAGCTCCACTGCGCGCGCCGCTGAATCCAGCGCCGAGCGGATCAGCGCTTCGCGCAGCACTTCGGCGGCATCCAGCGGTTCGGCGAGCTTGTGGTTCTCGTCCATCAGCTGCGTGGCCAGGGCCTGGTCGAGCGAGCCCCAGTTGGCGCCGATGCGTACCGGCTTGCCGTATCTGATCGCGAACTCGATCAGCGTGGCGAACTGCGTGTCCTTCTTCTTGCCGAAGCCGACGTTGCCGGGATTGATGCGGTACTTGGCCAGCGCCTCGGCGCAGGCCGGCTCGCCGGTCAGCAGCTGGTGACCGTTGTAGTGGAAGTCGCCGATGATCGGGACGCTCAACCCCATCATCGCCAGCTTGTCGACGATGCGCGGCACGGCGGCGGCGGCTTCGGGCGTGTTGACGGTGATGCGCACGAGCTCGGAGCCCGCGCGCCACAGCTCGGCGACCTGCCTCGTGGTCGAGGCGACGTCGGCGGTGTCGGTGTTGGTCATCGACTGCACCACGACCGGCGCGTTGCCGCCCACCTGGACGCCACCGACGGTGACGGCGCGGGTATTGCGGCGCGGCTGGGGGCCGAAACTCATGCCCGCGCAGGGCGGCGTGGCTGGGGCGAGGTCGAAGGCGGAATTCATGCCGCCATTGTAGCGTCGGCGTGACCCGGCGCCCGGGCTGCGGTACGGTGGGCGGCCCGCTTTTCGGCCGTTTGTTGACCTGATTCATGAACCTCGACGACGCCAGCAACGTCCTCACCCCGTCCCAGCTCAACACCCTGGCGCGCGACCTGCTGGAAGGCAGCTTCCCGCTGATCTGGGTAGAGGGCGAGCTCGGCAACGTCTCGCGGCCCTCTTCCGGCCACCTGTATTTCGTGCTGAAGGATGAACGCGCGCAGGTCCGCTGCGCGATGTTCAAGCCGAAGAGCTCGTGGCTGAAGTTCGTTCCGCGCGAGGGCGTGCACGTCCTCGCGCGCGGCCGGCTGACGCTGTACGAGGCCCGCGGCGAGTACCAGTTGGTGCTCGACCACATGGAGGAAGCCGGCGAAGGCGCGCTGCGCCGTGCGTTCGAGGAGATGAAGGCGAAGCTGGCCGCCGAAGGCCTCTTCGACAGCGATCGCAAACGCCCCCTGCCCCATTTCGCACGCCGCATCGGCGTGATCACGTCGCCGAGCGGTGCCGCCGTGCGCGACGTGCTCAGCGTGCTGGCGCGGCGATTTCCACTGGTGGAAGCCGAGGTGCTGCCGGTACAGGTGCAAGGCGCCGCCGCTGCCGCCCAGCTCGTCTCGATGCTGCAGCGCGCCGCGGCCTCGGGCCGCTACGACGTGCTGCTGCTCACGCGCGGGGGTGGCTCGCTCGAGGATCTGTGGTCGTTCAACGACGAGCGACTGGCGCGTGCCATTGCCGCGGCCCCCGTACCCGTCGTCTCGGCGGTCGGCCACGAGACCGACTTCAGCCTCTCCGACTTCGCCGCGGACCTGCGCGCGCCGACGCCATCGGTGGCGGCGGAGCTGCTGGTACCCAGCCGCGACGACCTTGCCCGCCGCCTGCGCGCGCTCGACGCCCGCCTCCACAACCTGCAGGCGCAGCGATTGCGCGCCGCGATGCAGCGCGCGGACCGCGCCGCCCTGCGCCTCAATGCCTTGCGACCGCGGGCGCGCCTCGACGCGCTCTGCCGGCGCCAGGAGGAAGCACTGCGCCGTCTCGCGACCGCGTGGCAGCGCCGACTCGAACGCGAGCGCGCCCGCGTGCGCCACGCGGATGCCGTACTGCGTGCCGCGCATCCGCAGCGGCGCATCGTGCGCTTGCGCGAACGACTGGCGGCGGTGTCGTCGCGACCGCAGGCCGTAATCGTGCGTCGCCTTGGCAACGAGATGCTGCGGCTTCGCGGACTCGCCCGCTCGCTGGAAGCCGTGAGTCCGCTGGCCACCGTGGCGCGCGGCTACACGATCCTCCGCCATCCCGACGGCCGCGTCGTGCGCAGCGTGCTCGATGCCGCGCCGGGCGATCGCCTCGATGCGCGCCTGGCCGATGGCACGCTGCCGCTGCAGGTAGTGAAAACAACGTAGCGTCGTCCACGCCAACGCGCGCATAACGAGCCGCCCCGGGGACATGGTTTAGGCTTCGCCGGACTGGTTCGCGGACAGGAGGTTCCCATGCTCGCCAAGCACTATCCCAACTATCTCGCCAACCAGCCGGTGACTGCCAAGCAGGAGCTGGACGTCCTCGACAAATACACCGGCAAGCGCGCCACGCGCGTGGCCCTCGCGGATGCGGCGACCGTGCGCAAGGCGATAGTCGCTGCGTACAAGGCACGCGAAGCGATGGCGGCGTTCCCTCCGGATGCCCGCCGCGACGTGCTGGAGCACTGCGTCCGCCGTTTCAACGAACGCTTCGAGGAGCTGGCGCAGGCGCTGTGCATCGAAGCCGGCAAACCGATCCGGGACGCGCGTGGCGAGGTCACCCGCCTGATCGACACCTTCCGCATAGCCGCCAACGAAGCCACGCGCAGCCATGGCGAGCTGCTGGAACTGCAGATCTCGCCACGCGCACGCGGCTATCGCGGCATGGTGAAGCGGGTGCCGATCGGCGTGTGCAGCTTCATCACGCCGTTCAACTTCCCGCTCAACCTGGTCGCGCACAAGGTCGCGCCGGCGATCGCGGCCGGCTGCCCCTTCGTGCTCAAGCCCGCGGACAAGACCCCGGTCGGCGCGCTGATCATCGGTGAGATCCTCGCCGAGACCCACCTGCCCAAAGGGGCCTTCTCGATCGTCGTCTGCACCACGGACAACGCCGCGGCCCTGGTCGAGGACGAACGCATCGCCCTGCTGAGCTTCACCGGTGGCCTGGTCGGCTGGGACCTCAGGGCGCGTGCTGGCCGCAAGAAGGTCACGCTCGAACTGGGTGGCAATGCGGCCTGCATCATCGACGCCGATCCGGGCGCGCCACTCGATCAGGTGGTCGAACGCCTGGTCTTCGGCGCTTACTACCAGTCCGGGCAGAGCTGTATCAGCGTGCAGCGGATCTACGCGCATGCGGCCATCTACGAGAAGCTGCGGCGCAAGCTGAAGGCGGCCGTCACCCGGCTGCCCATGGGCGACCCCCACGACGAGAAAACGTTCATCGGCCCGATGGTCAACGACGAGGCGGCGCAGCGCGTGGAAAGCTGGATCGCCGCCGCGCGCAAGGGTGGCGCCAAGGTCCTCGCCGGTGGCCCGCGCAAGCGCAACATGCTGCCGGCCGCACTGCTGGAAAAAGTCCCGCACGACAGCGAGCTGTATCGCAAGGAGGCCTTCGGTCCGGTCGCGATGATCGAGCCCTTCGATGATTTCGACGACGCGCTGGATCGCGTCAACGACAGCGACTTCGGCCTGCAGGCCGGCGTGTTCACCGGCAACCTGGCGCATGCGATGCGGGCCTGGGATCGCCTGGAAGTCGGCGGCGTCATCGTCGGCGACGTGCCGAGCTTCCGCGTCGACAACATGCCCTATGGCGGCGTGAAGCATTCGGGCCTCGGCCGCGAAGGCGTGCGCTATGCGATCGAGGACATGACCGAGCAGCGCCTGCTGGTGATCCGCTGAACCCTCCCGACGATTTTTTTCTTCGGGGGCTAACCCCGTCCACGAAAGCCATGCGTTTCCATCGGCAACCCAGCCGTGGAGATGCACCATGCAACGTTCGCCCCAGCCGCACCGCTTGACCCTGGCCCTTGGCTTCGCCCTGGCCCTGGGCGCATGCAGCACCACCCGCCCCAGCCTGGGCAATGCCGAGGAGGCCGACGCCGCGGCAGCGGCGGAACCGGCGGCAATCGCCGCAGACGCCGCTGCAGAAGCAGCAGATGGCGCGGCGCAGTACCGCCGCGAACGCAGCGCCCGCGAGGCCGAACGCAAGGTCGCCATGGCGCCGCCCCCTGCGCCACCGCCGCCCGCAGCGAAATCGCTGGATCGCATCAGCGTCACGGGTTCGCGGGTGCAGGCAAACCAGGTGGCACCCGCCGCCGTCATGGCGCTGCAGCCGATGGCGTCGCCAATGCAGCCGGCCAACACCGAGAAGTACGCACACAACGCCGACAACCCGGTGCACCGCACGTCCGAGGAACCCGTTTCCACCTTCTCCATCGACGTCGACACGGGCAGCTACAGCAACGTGCGCCGCATGCTGACCGAAGGCGTCCGCCCGCCCACCGATTCGGTGCGCGCGGAGGAGTTCGTCAACTACTTCGACTACAACCACCCGGCGCCTGCCTCGCGTGAAGTTCCGTTCCGGGTCACCACCGAACTCGCACCGGCCCCATGGAACAGCAAGCGCCAGCTGCTGATGATCGGCATCAAGGGCTACGACGTGCCGAAGGCGGAGATACCGCCGGCCAACCTGGTGTTCCTCATCGATACCTCGGGCTCGATGCAGGATGCCGACAAGCTGCCGCTGGTGAAGGACGCGTTGCGCCAGCTGGTGAAGCAATTGCGGCCGCAGGACCGCGTGTCGATGGTCGTGTACGCCGGATCGGCGGGCCTCGTGCTGCCTCCGACCTCGGGCGCACACCGCGACGACATCCTCGGGGCCCTGGATCGGCTCGAAGCCGGCGGCAGCACCAACGGTGGCGACGGCATCCGCCTTGCGTATTCCATGGCGAAACAGGCCTACATCAAGGACGGCGTCAATCGCGTCATCCTCGCCACCGACGGCGACTTCAACGTCGGCACGGTCGACGACAACGCGCTGGAGACCCTGGTCGCGGATCAGCGCAAGAGCGGCATCGCCCTGACCACGCTCGGCTTCGGCCAGGGCAACTACAACGATGAACTCGCCGAGAAACTGGCCGATGTCGGCGACGGCAACCACGCCTACATCGACACGCCGATGGAAGCGCGCAAGGTACTGGTGCAGGAAATGGGTTCCACCCTGCTGACGATCGCCAAGGACGTGAAGATCCAGATCGAGTTCAATCCGGCGGTGGCGGCCGAGTACCGGTTGATCGGTTACGAGAACCGCGTCCTCAACCGCGAGGACTTCGCCAACGACAAGGTCGATGCCGGCGACATCGGCGCCGGGCATGAAGTGACGGCGCTGTACGAGATCACGCCGGCAGGTTCCGGCGCGGACCGCCTGCCGCCGCTGCGCTACGGCCAGGGGGACAAGTCCGCCAACGCCGGCGATGCGAAGGAACTCGCCCACCTGCGGCTCCGCTACAAGCGCCCTGGCGAGGACACCAGCCGCCTGATCCAGACCCCGATCCTGCGTTCACAGCTGGCGGCCACGCCAAGCGAGTCGCTGCGCTTCGCCACCGCGGTTGCCGCCTTCGCCGATGCGCTGCGTGGCGGCAAGCAGATAGGACAATGGAGCTGGAATGACATCGCCGCGATGGCGAAGCGTTCGCTCGGAAGCGACCCCTGGGGTCAGCGCAAGGAATTCGTCGAACTGGTCGAACAGGCGGGCAAGCTGACGTCTGCGGACGGAGTCGCCGTGCAGGTAAGCGAATAGCCCTCCCCCGAAACGAGACGGCTCCGTCATGTGACGGAGCCGTTTTCGCCTCGATGCCGCTTCGTGTTTCCGGTCAGCGCAACGACGCCATCGGCAACAACTGCTCGGTCGGATGGCCGAACAGGTAGCCCTGTCCATGCTGGCAGCCGAGTTCACGCAGGATGATGCGCTGCGCTTCGCTTTCCACGCCTTCGGCGATGGTATGGATGCCGAGCGAACCGGCGAGCGCCTGGATGGCGCGCACCACGGCCATGCTTTCAGGCCGCGTGTCGCCCACGAGGCCGGCGACGAAACTGCGGTCGATCTTCAGGCACTCCAGCGGGAAGCGGTGCAGGTACGACAACGCCGAGAAGCCGGTGCCGAAGTCGTCCAGCTGCACCAGCACGCCATTGCTGCGCAGCGTGCGCAGCATGCGCAGCGCCCTCGCCGTGTCATCCAGCAGCGCGCCCTCGGTGATCTCGATGCGCAGGCGGTGCGGGTTGGCGCCGGCTTCGTCGAGCAGGCGCAGCAGGCGGTCGGCGAAGTCCGGCGACAGGAAATGCCGCGGTGACACATTGACCGAGATATAGCCGAAATCCTCGCGCGCGAGCCGCTTGGCCACCTGCGCATACATCAGCCAGTCGACCTCCTCGATCAGGCCGCTGTCCTCGCCGAGTCCGATGAACTCGCCCGGCGCCAGCAGGCCGCGCCGCTCGTGGCGCCAGCGCAGCAGGGCTTCGTGGCCGATCACGCGACGGTCGCTCAGGCGCACGATCGGCTGGTAATAGGCGACGAAGTCGTCGCTGTTGATCGCCCGGCGCAGGTCGGCCTCGAGGTCGAGGATGCGCATGGCTTCCTCGCGCATGACCTCGTCGAACACCGCACAGCTGTTGCGGCCATTGGCCTTGGCCCGGTACATGGCGGCGTCGGCGTCGCGCAGCAGTTCGGCGCCGTTCTGGTAACGCGCATGCCAGGCGGCAATGCCGACGCTGGCCGAGGGGAACACCTCTCGCCCGGCCACCCAGCACGGTTCGCCCAGCGCGACCAGCACGCGGCGGGCGAGGTCCTCCGCTACCTGCAGGTGATCGATATCGTTGATGAGGATGGCGAATTCATCGCCACCCAGGCGCGCGACGGTATCGCCGCCGCGTACCGTCGCGACGATGCGGCGGCCAGCTTCGATCAGCAGCTCGTCACCCGCGGAATGGCCGACGCTGTCATTGACCAGCTTGAAGCGGTCGAGATCGAGGAACAGCACCGCGAAGTGCCGTGCCGGGGAATGTCCCTGCGCCGACTCCGCCTGCGCACGCGCGATCGCGGCGGCCAGGCGCTCCAGCAACTGGCTGCGATTGGGCAGCCCGGTCAGTGCGTCGTGGCGCGCCTGGTAGGTGAGCTGCTGTTCGGCGCGCAGGCGTTCGCCGATCTGCGAAAGGAGTTCGGTGTTGGCCTCGGCCAGCTCGCGGGTGCGCGAGGTGACGCGCTGCTCGAGCTCGCCGTGGGCGACCATCAGCCGGTCCTGCGCCTGCTTGCGCATGAGGCCGATGCCGATATGGTGCGCGACGAAGGTCAGCAGTTCCTGGTCGCGGTTGGTGAAGCTGATCGCCGGCGAATAGCTCTGCACCGCGATCACGCCCACCACGACGTCGTCGCGGAACAAAGGCACGCCCAGCCAGCAATGCGACAGCGTGCCCAGCGTGCGCACCTTGCCCGCGCGTTGCAGCTCCTCGATCAGCGGACGATCGGCGAGCAGCGCATGGCCTTCGCGAATGACGTATTCAGTCAGGCCGGCGGCGAACTGGCGCGTCTGGCGCACGGCGTCGCGCTCGTCGATCGAATACGGGAACTCGATCAGTTCGCCGCCTTCGGCAACCAGCGCGATGTAGAAATTGCGCGCATACAGCAGCTCGCCGACCACGTCGTGGACCTGCGCATAGAAGCGTTCCAGCGTTTCCGAGGTGATCGACAGCTCCGCGATGCGGAACAGCGCGCGCTGCAGGCGCTCGCCGCGCTGGCGCTCGACGATCTCCGCCTGCAGGTCGCGATTGCTGTGCTGCAGAGCGCGCGTGCGATCCTCGACGCGCCGCTCCAGGTCGTCACGGGCCTGGCGCCGGTCCAGCGCAGTGAGGATGTGTTGCGCGACGTAGCTCAGCAGTGCGCGCTCTTCGTCCTTGTAGAGATCGGGACGGTCGTAGCTCTGCACCACGATCGCACCGCTGACGCGATCGGCGCGACGCATCGGAACGCCGAGCCAGTCGTCCGCATCGGGGCCATGGACGGCGTCGCGGGCAACACCCAACTGCTCGCGCAGCACATCGGAGGGACCGCGCAACGCTTCGCCATGCCGCAACAGCGCCAGGGTCAGGCTGTTGGGCATGTCGATGGCGGGGATTTCGAGCGACGGATCGGCGACGTAGGGATCCTGCCGGTCGGCGAAATAGAGGAAGCGAAGCGAATCGCGGGCATCGTCGTACAGCACGATGTAGAAATTTTCCGCGTACATCAGGCCGGCGACGATCGCGTGGACCCGGCGCAGCATGTCCGCCATCTCGAGATCCGAACCGGCCAGGTCGGCGATTTCGTACAGCGCCTGCTGCAGGCGTTCGGATTTCTCCAGCAGTTCGGCGCGCGCCTGCGCCTCGGTGGCGGATAGCTGCGCGGCGACCAGCATCGTCGCCATCGCCAGCCATCCGCGCCGGACAGGCTGCGGCGTGGTCTCGGGAACGTGAGCCACGATGGCCGCGCGCAGGGAGCCCTCACCCTCCCACGACTGGGCGAGGGTCTGGGCATCCTCATGGGTGTGGCCCGTGGCCATCAGCTGGTCGGCGGCATCGTGCAATCGCGCCGGCACGTCCCCGGACACGGAAAGGCCCAGGGCGCCTGCGCCGTCGCGCCAGCGCACCAGCACCTGCGAACCCGCGGGCAGCCCCTGCTGGAGCACGCCCGCCAACGCCTGTGCGTCGCCGCACTCGGCTGGTTCCGCCGGCTTGACCTTCGTCGCCCGCAATCGCTGCACTAGCCCCCCGGCCATCCCCTGACAACGTACGCAGCATAACCCCAGCAGGCACCACTGGAAGTGCAACCCCGGCCATCGGTCCCGGGCGTTATTCCTGACATGGAGCTTGCCCTCGCACCGCCGCTGATCCCTTCAACCCCGAATCCCCCGGCAAATACCCCCGCCCTTGGCCCCTCGCCCCGGCCGGCGACGACGGCCACCCGCTTCACGCCATTCGCGCCAGCCCGTAACCTGACCGCGATGAATCCCGGCGCGGACGCCAATGACGACCTGTTGATGCTGGCCTGGGTGGGCGGCGACGCGGCGGCGTTCGAGATCCTGTATGCGCGCCATCGCGGCCCGCTCTACCGCTTCCTGCTGCGCCAGGTGCGCAACCAGGCGCTGGCGGACGAGTTCTTCCAGGACGTGTGGCAGCGCGTGATCGCCGCGCGGGCCGGCTGGAAGCCGGATGCCGCGTTCGCCACCTGGCTGTTCAGGATCGCCCACAACAGACTCAACGATCATTGGCGGGCGGCCAAGCACAGGCCTCCGGCACCGGAAGACTCCGACGAGCGCGCTGCTCGGGTGCCCGACCCGACCACGCCCGAGCGCGAACTGTCCGAATTCGAACAGCGCCGCCGCCTGCAGCTGGCGATGGAGGAACTGCCGGACGAGCAGCGCGAGGTCCTGGTCCTGCGGCTCGAACAGGAATTGAGCCTGGACGAAATCGGCGCCATCACCGGCGTCGGCAGGGAAACCGTGAAGTCGCGGCTTCGCTACGCCATGGACAAGCTGCGCCAGAGATTGAACGAATGACCACCGCCCACGACCACCACGAACCGCTGGACGCCGAGGAAAGAGACCTCGCCGCGCGGCTCGCGCGCACCGGTCCGCTCGATGGGCCGCCGCCTGCGCTGGACGCGAAGATCCTCGCGGCCGCGCACGCCGCCGCGGCCACGCGTACGCGCGGTCGCCGCCATCTGGCGTGGCTCGGCGTGCCGCCGGCGCTGGTTACCGGCATGGGCGTGGCCGCCGCAGCGGTGCTGGCGCTCGGCCTGGTCTGGCAGCTGCGACCGCAGTACAGCGGCGTCACCGCACATGGCGATGCTGGCGAAGAGGAAGTGATCCTGGTTGCCGAACCCGCCGCCACCGCGCCGGCCGCAAGCACCAAGGCGCCGCCCGCCGAGAAATCGCTTGCGGGCGCCGCCCCGCAACGGTCACGGCGCGCGGCACCGGCAACACTGGAATCCGTCCCGCAGCCCCGCGAAGACACCGCCAAAGCCGTCGCGGCGTCCGCTGCAGCGGCTGATGCTGCAGCGGCTGAAGAAGCGGCCGCCCAGGCCATGGCATTCGCCGAGGAAAGGCGCGAAGCCGACAGCGCTGCCCGCGCTGCCGCCGAGTCCGGTTTCGTCGCGGAACCGCCTGCAGCCCCTGCGCCCGCTGCGGCCGCGCCCGCGGTTGAGCGGAAGACTCGCGCCACTTATACGACCGCCGAGCGGCGCGAACAGGCAGCAAACGCCGCCCCCGCCGCTGCGGCTGCGGCACCACCGCCACCCGCACCAGTCGCCGCCGCCGCGGATGCCGAACCCCAGACACTGGACCGCATCGAAGTCACCGGATCGCGCATCAAGCAGAACGGGGACATCGATTGGGCCGGGATTCCCGTCAGCGACGACTCCCGCCTTGCCGCGCCGGAATGGCTCGAACGCATCCGCGCGCGCCGCGATGACGGCGACACCGACAATGCGCGCGCCAGCCTGCGCCTGTTCCAGCGCAAACATCCCCGTGTCCACCTGCCCGACGATCTGCGCGCGCTGCTGGCCGAAACCCGGCGATGAGCGACACGCTCGCGGCACGGGCGATGCACACGCTGGAGGTGAAGCACAGCCGCTTCATCGTCCACGCCGCGCCGGTGGCCGCCCCGGATGTCGCACTGGCCTTCCTCGCCGAAGTCGCCGATCCGGCCGCGACGCACAACTGCTGGGCCTACCGGATCGGCGCGCAGTACCGCTTCAGCGATGACGGCGAACCGGCGGGAACCGCGGGAAGGCCGATCCTCGCCGCGATCGAGGGCCAGGGTTACGACCAGGTCATGGCGGTCGTGACGCGCTGGTACGGCGGCATCAAGCTGGGCGCGGGCGGACTGGTCCGCGCCTATGGCGGCTCGGCGGCCGAATGCCTGCGGCTCGCATCGCGACAGGCGCTGATTGCCTATTGCGAGCTGGTGATTACCTACCCCTTCGAGGTGACGGGCGCGGTGCACGCGGCGCTGGGGCAATTCGGTGCCGAAAAACTGGCTGAGGATTTCCTTGCCGAAGGCGCCAGCTTGCGCCTGCGCCTTCCGGCCGATCGCATCGACGCCTTGAAAATCCAGTTGCGGGACGCCACCCGTGACCGGGTGCGATTCGGTTCCGCCTGAAGTTTCGCTCCTGACCACCCTTGCCAGCACACTGACGCCTCGGGCCTTGCCCTGACGTTGTGCGCAGCGCCCATCCGCCCCGAGCAGATACCTCCATGCCCGATCCCGTGATCAAAGCCCCTGTTGGCAGCCTGCGCGGCCTGTGGCCGTTCGTGCGGCGCCACTCCGGACTGTTCGTGGCATGGCTGGTTGCGCTGGCCTGCTCCAGCGCCGCCACCCTGGCCTTGCCCGCCGCGTCCCGGGTGATGATCGACCAGGGTTTCGCCAGCGGTGGCGGTGCGGCGATCGATCGCGCCTTCCTGCTGCTGTTCTCGGTCGCGCTCGTGCTGGCCTTTGCGACGGCCGCGCGCTTTTTCTTCGTCTCGTTACTGGGCGAACGTGTCGTCGCCGACCTGCGCGCGAGCCTGTATTCCCACCTGCTGTCGCTGGATGCCGGATTCCACGACCGCAACCGCAGTGGTGAACTGGTCTCACGCCTCACCGCCGACGCCGAGCTGCTGCGCAGCACCGTGGGTTCGACCATGTCGGTGGCACTGCGCAGCGTCGTCACGGTGATCGGTTCCATCGTGATGCTGTTCGTGACCAGCCCACTACTGGCGGCATGGGCCCTGATAGGCATCCCGCTGACGGTCCTGCCGATCGTGGTCGGCGGTCGCCGCCTGCGCAAGATTTCCCGCGCGAGCCAGGACCGCATCGCCGACGCCAATGCGCTCGCCTCGGAAACCCTCGGTGCGGTGCGCACCGTGCAGGCGCATGCGCGCGAGCCGTACGAACGCGGCCGCTTCAGCACCGCCCTCAAGACCGCGGTCAACACCGCACGCAAGCGCATCGGCGCCCAGGCCATCGTCACGGCAGTAGCCATCACGCTGGTGTTCGGCGCGATCACATTCGTCCTGTGGCTGGGTGCGCATGACGTCGTGGCCGGCCGCATGAAGGCCGGCGTGCTGCTGCAATTCGTGTTCTATGCCGTGATCGGTGGCGGCTCGATCGGTGCGCTGGCGGAAGTCTGGAACGAGATGCAGCGCGCCGCGGCCGGCATGGGACGCATCAGCGAACTGCTGCAGGAAGTCCCCGCGATCACCGCGCCCCAATCGCCGAACATCCTGCCATCGCCGGTGCACGGCGAGCTCACCTTCGACCACGTCACCTTCCACTATCCGCAGCGGCCCGAACACGCCGCGCTCACCGCTTTCAACCTGCGCGTGCGGCCGGGCGAAACCGTCGCCCTGGTGGGGCCGTCGGGAGCAGGCAAGAGCACGGTGTTCTCGTTGCTGCTGCGCTTCCACGATCCGGATTCGGGCACGGTGCGGGTCGACGACACCGACATCCGCACCCTCGATCCTGCCGTCCTGCGCGAAGCCATCGCGCTGGTGCCGCAGCAGCCGACCATCTTCGCCACCACCGCGCGCGACAACATCCGCTACGGCCGCCTCGAAGCCGACGCCGCGCAGATCGACACGGCCGTCCAAAATGCGCACGCCAGCGACTTCATCAATGCACTGCCAGAGGGGCTCGACACCGAACTGGGCGAGCGCGGGGCGCGCCTGTCCGGTGGCCAGCAACAGCGCATCGCGATCGCGCGGGCCCTGCTGAAGGACGCACCGATCCTGCTGCTGGACGAGGCCACCAGCGCACTCGATGCGCAGAGCGAGCGCGCCGTGCAGCAGGCGCTGGAAGCCCTGATGCAGGGCCGCACCACCATCGTGATCGCGCACCGCCTCGCCACCGTGCTCAAGGCCGATCGCATCGTCGTGATGGACCACGGCCGCGTCGTCGCCGAAGGCACCCACGAGCAGTTGCTCGCGCAAGGCGGCCTGTACGCGGAACTGGCGAAGCTGCAGTTTCTCGACTGATCGCGGGCCGAAGCACTCCCGGTGCTTCGATGCCGTCGTCAGTCGGGCAATGCACGCGCCATCAGTGAAGTGAATCCGGCATCGCCCGGCAGCGTGCCCAACACCAGACCATGATTTCCGGCCAGCCGGCTGCGGCAGAAGGCGTCGGCCACGGGGCTGCCCGCGCGCAGCAATACGGACGCCTGCAATGACAATGCCAGGCGCTCGACGAGGAAGCGTGCACCGGCTTCGGCATCGGCGAGATCGGACAGGGCGTGGCGCAGGGACGCAATCTGCGCGTCGAGCGCCGCGTGCATGCCGCTGGCGGCTTCGAGTTCATCCATGAGGGCCGTGCGCGTTTCGGGCTCCCGCGAGCATGCCCGCAGCACGTCCAGGCATTGGATGTTGCCGCTGCCTTCCCAGATCGAGTTGAGCGGAGCCTGCCGATACAGCCGTGGCAGCAGCGACTCCTCGACGTATCCCGCGCCGCCAAGGCATTCCTGGGCCTCGTTGACGAACGCGGGCGTGCGCTTGCAGATCCAGAACTTGCCGATCGCGGTCGCGATGCGGGCGAAGGCGGCTTCGCCCGTGTCCGTGGGCGCACGGTCCACCGCGCGCGCGACGCGTAACGATAGCGCCAGCGCCGCTTCGGCTTCGATCGCCAGGTCGGCCAGCACGTTCTGCATCAGTGCATGCTCGGCCAGGCGCTTGCCGAAGGCACGGCGATGCCGTGCGTGGTGCAGGGCCTGGGCCAGCGCCATGCGCATCAGCGCGGACGAACCCAGCATGCAGTCCAGCCGGGTCAGCATCACCATCTCGATGATGGTCGCGATGCCTCGTCCCTCGTCGCCGACGCGATGCGCCCATGCGCCGTCGAATTCGACCTCGGACGAAGCGTTGGACCAGTCACCGAGCTTGTCCTTCAAGCGCATCAGCCGGAAAGCATTCCTGGCGCCATCCGGCCGCCAGCGCGGCATCAGGAAACAGGTGAGCCCGCCCGGCGCCTGCGCCAGGACGAGGAAGCCGTCCGACATCGGCGCGGAGAAAAACCACTTGTGCCCCACCAGCGTGTATTCGTCCGTCCCTGGCAGCGGAACGGCGCGCGTCGTGTTGGTGCGCACATCGCTGCCGCCCTGTTTCTCGGTCATGCCCATGCCGAGCGTGACGCCCTGCTTGTTGGCGATGGGTACGTCGCGCGGATCGTAGTGCGGCGCGCAGGCCTTGTCGGCCCACTCCTTCAATGCCGCCTCGCGCCGCAGCACGGGCACGGCCGCATGGGTCATCGTCAGCGGGCAACTGGAACCGGGTTCCACTTGCCCGTGCAGGTAGCTCAGGGCGGCGCGCGCAACGTGGCGGCCCGGTTGCACGCGCTGCCACGACAGGCCGGCGACACCGTGCTCGATCGCCGCCGCCATGACAGCGTGGTAGTTGGGGTGGAATTCAACGACGTCGAGGCGATGTCCGAAACGGTCGTGGGTACGCAGGCGCGGGCGGTCGCGGTGCGCGTCGAAGCTCAGCCGCAGCAGTTCGCCACCGGCCAACTGGCCGTACGCACGCAGGCGGTCCGCGAACGCCGCGGCGCCCTCGCGTTCGACGCCTTCGCGCAGGGCGGCGTCATCGGCCCACAGGTCGCGGGCGGCGAATTCCGGTGGCTGGTTGTCGACGTCGTGTGTGTCGAAGGGCGATGCGGTCACAAGCCTCTCCTCCGGCGGAGGTCTGGAATGTAGCGCAGCACGGGGGCCCGGCGCCGCAACCTTCGGCGCAAAGAAAAGGCCCCGCCGAAGCGGGGCCTGGAAAGTCGTGTTCCCGGCCCTACTGGACCCGGACACCGGTCCTGGTCAGACCGGTGCGACTTCGGACGCCTGCGCGCCCTTCGGGCCCTGGGTCAGCTGGTAGCTGACGCGCTGGCCTTCCTGCAGGCTGCGGAAGCCCTTGGCATTGATGGCGGAAAAATGCACGAAAACATCGGCGCTGCCGTCTTCGGGTGAGATGAAGCCAAATCCCTTGGCGTCGTTGAACCACTTCACGGTACCGTACTGCATGTCCTTGTTGACCTCTGCTGGATGCGATGACGAGCGCCGGCCCTGGCGGCGCACAGCGAGTATGCCAACTTGCTGAACGAAGGCAACCGGGTCCGCATGCGGGCGATGCCGCCTGCGGGTGGCGCGATCAGGTGGCCAGCATGGCGCGAAGCAGCGCGGGAAGGCCCGCCGACGCGGCAGCAACGTTGTCGAGCACGTCCTGCAGCGTGATCACTTCGTCCGGGTCCGGCCCCGCACCCGCCGCCCAGTTGGCGACGATGGCGAGGCAGGCATAGTCCAGGCCCATCTCGCGTGCCAGCCCGGCTTCCGGCATCCCGGTCATGCCGACCAGGTCGCAACCATCGCGACGCATGCGCGCGATCTCGGCGCGAGTCTCCAGGCGCGGCCCCTGCGTCGCGCCGTAGCAGCCGCCGTCGGCGAGCGCTACGTTCGCTCCGGCCGCGGCCGCAAGCACCGCATGTCGCAGCGAACGCGTGTACGGTTCGCCGAAATCGACATGCAGCACTTCGGTGCCGGGTTCCTCGCAGATCGTGGAGATCCGCCCCCACGTGTAATCGATCAGCTGGTCCGGACAGGCCAGCACGCGCGGGCCGAAGCGCTCGGTGATGCCGCCGACCGTGTTGAGCGCCAGCACGCGTTGCGCGCCCAGCGCCTTCAATGCCGCGAGGTTGGCGCGGTAGTTGATCTTGTGCGGCGGCAGCGAATGGCCTTCGCCATGGCGCGCGAGGAAGGCGACGCGATGGCCGTCCAGCATGCCCACGCGAACCGGTCCGGACAGCGCGCCGTAGTGCGTGACCGGCTGGTGCGCTTCCGCATCCTGGAGTTCGGCGAGCTTGTACAGCCCGGTGCCGCCGATGATGGCCAGCTCGATGGCGTCCATGATCACTCCTTCAACGCATAGATGGCGGGCAAACCGCGGCCCTGCTCGTGGTAATCCATGCCGTAGCCGTAGACGTAGCGGTCCGGCACTTCCACGCCCACATAGTCCGCGGACAACCCCGGTACGCAGCGATCGTGCTTCTTGACTGCCAGTGCGGCGATGCGCACCTCGGCCGCACCCTGCTGGTTGCACCAGTCGCGGATCGCGGCCAGCGTGTGGCCTTCGTCGACGATGTCATCGACCAGCAGCACGCGGCGGCCCTGCAACGGCGTCGCCGGGCGATGCTTCCAGGTGAGCTCGCCGCCCGAGGTCGTACCGCGATAGCGCGTGGCGTGCAGATATTCGAATTCGACATCCTGGCCGCAGGCGCCCAGCTCCAATACGAGTTGCCCCGCGAACGGCAAGCCGCCGTGCATCACGGTGACGTACACCGGCACGCTACCGGCGTAGTCGTGGTGGATGCGTGCGGCCATGTCTGCGATCGCCCGCTCCAGCGTCGCGCGGTCGTGGACCAGGTCGCTGTTGGCGAGCGCGGTCTGGAGATCGGCCATTACGCCAGTCCTTCCTGGCGGTTGCGTGCTTCACCGTAGCGCGCGTCTGCGATCAGCCCGTCCCAGCCCATCGCGCCGCGCCCGATCAGGCCGATGAGCGCCATGGTGTTGAGCTTGCGGTCCTGGATGGCGTCGAGCGATTCCTCGACCAGTTCGGGGTGGCAGACGAGGACCACGTCGCAACCGGCATCCAGGTGCAGGTCCACGCGTTGCTTGACGCCGCCGGCGGAGAACGCCGCGGCCATGCCGATGTCGTCGCTGAAGACGACGCCATGGAAACCGAGCCCCCCGGACGCACGATCCTTGCGCAGGATGTCCTCGATCCAGCGCTTCGAGTAACCCGCCGGCTCCGGCGCCACCGCCGGATACACGACGTGGGCCATCATGACCGCATCGGCCTTGGCCTCGATGCCGGCGATGAAGGGAACGAGGTCGAGCGCGCGGATTTCCTCGAACGTACGCGGATCGACGGCGGCGTCGAAATGCGTGTCTTCCAGCACCGAACCGTGGCCGGGGAAATGCTTTAGCGTCGCGCCCATGCCGGCGGCGTGCATGCCACGCACGTAGGCGCGGGTGAACTCGGCGACGATGGCCGGGTCCTCCGAGAACGCGCGGTTGCCGATCGCGCGGTTACCACGGCCGAGGTCGACGACCGGGGCGAAGCTGAGGTCGACGCCGGTCGCGCGCACTTCGCTGGCCATCAACCAGGCGTGCTCCTCGGCGAGCTTCAACGCGGCCTGCGGATCCTGCGCGTAATGCTTGCCGAAGCCTTCCAGCGGTGGCAGCACGCTGTAGCCCTCGCGGAAACGCTGCACACGACCGCCTTCCTGGTCGACGCAGACCAGCTGGGGACGTGGTGCCGCCTCGCGGATGGCCTGGGAGAGCTCCGCCACTTGTGCCTTCGACGCGAAGTTGCGACTGAACAGGATCACGCCGGCGCAGGCATCGTGCTGCAGCCAGTCGCGCTCCTGCGCGGTGAGTTCCTTGCCGGCAACGCCAATAATCAACATGTCAAAATCCAGTGAAAACTAAAGATGCGATGGTGACGAGCGAAGGGGTTCCTGCACGGCACAAACTCCTCCTCTCCGCTTGCGGAAGAGGCCCGGGTGAGGGTGGCTCAGCCCGCGGGAATCAGTCCACCGTGCCCGCGCGCTCCGCCTCGCTCCATTGCGAATACGGCCGCGAGGCCAGGGCCAGATTGTAGTAGCGCTTGCTGTCGGTCACTTCACGCCCGATCCAGGCGGGCTTTTCGAAGCTTTCCTCGGCGGAGGCGAGTTCGATCTCCGCGACCACCAGGCCGGCGTTGTCGCCCAGGAACTCGTCGACCTCCCACAGGTGCCCGCCGAAATCGACGTAATGGCGGCGCTTGTCGACCAGTCCGCCGACGCTCAGCGCGAGCAGGCCGCGGGCGTCCTCGACCGGAATCGCGTAATCGAACTCCTGGCGGGTGTGGCCAAGCTCGCGCGACTTCAGGTTGAGGTAGGCCTCGTCGCCCTGGATGCGCACGCGCACCGAGGCCTTCATCGCGCCGGTGTCCATGGCCGCGATGTCGTTGAGGTAGCCCTGCGCCATCGGCACGACCTTGTGCGCGGCCGTGCGCCAGGCGTCGCCGGTGACGAGGAATTTGCGTTCGATTTCGATGGCCATGGTTTCGTCACGTCTTAAAGGCAATCCCATTGCCTGAATTTGACACGCGCTGCGGCGCGCTTGAATAGAACCACACGCCCATTAACCCGCGGCGCGTTCGAACATCGCGATCGATTCGACATGAGCCGTATGCGGGAACATGTCCATCACCCCCGCCGCGCGCAGTTTCCAGCCCTTCTCGTTGACGAGGTAACCGGCATCGCGTGCCAGCGAACCCGGATGGCAGCTCACGTACACGATGCGCTTGAACTGCTTGAGCTTCAGCTGGGTCAGGACGAAGTCGGCGCCCGAGCGCGGCGGATCCAGCAGCAACCGGTCGAAGCCGTCGCGCATCCAGGTGTGGTCGCTGAGGTCCTTGCCGAGGTCGGCCGCGTGGAAATCGGCGTTCGCGATGGCGTTGTGCGCGGCGTTTTCACGCGCGCGGCGAACGAGTCCGGCTTCGCCTTCCACGCCCACGACCTCGCGCACGCGCCGCGCCAGTGGCAGGGTGAAGTTGCCGAGGCCACAGAACAGGTCGAGCACCCGGTCTTCCGGTTGCGGATCGAGCAGGTCGATCGCGGACTGGATCATCTTGCCATTGAGGCCCGCGTTGACCTGGATGAAGTCGAGCGGGCGAAACACGAACTCGATGTTCCACTGCGGCAGCATGAAGGCGAGCTTCGGCTCCGCCGGCCACAGCGGATGCACGCTGTCGACACCGCCGGGCTGCAGGAAGATCGCGAAACCATGCGCTTGGCCGAATGCAACCAGCGCGGCCTGGTCGGATTCCGACAACGGCGCCAGGTGGCGGATGGTGAGCGCGATGCCGCTGAAATCATCGGCCGGATCGCCGGCGATGAATTCGATCTGCGGGATGTCGCGACGCGCCTGCAGGCCATCGACCAGCGCCGAGAGCGCCGACACCTTGCTGCCGATCTCGGGAATGACGGTATGGCATTCGGACAGGTCGGCGACGAAGCGCGGATCCTGTTCGCGAAAGCCGACCAGGGTCTTGTCTTTCTTCTCCACGCGCCGCACCGAGAAGCGACCCTTGCGGCGATAGCCCCACGCCGCGTCGGTCAGCGGCGGCAGGACACGCTCCGGCGTGACGTGGCCGATGCGTTCCAGGTTCTCCAGCAGCACGCGCTGCTTGGCCAGGATCTGTTTGTCCTCGTCGAGGTGTTGCAGCGCGCAACCGCCACAGGTGCCGAAATGCGGGCAGCGTGGCTGCACCCGGTCCTGCGAGGCGCGGAGCACTTCCAGCGTCGTGGCCTCGTCGAAATGGCGCGAACGAGAAGTCTGCTTCGCCACCACCCGCTCACCCGGCAGTGCCCCGGCGATGAAGGTCACCTTGCCCCCCTCCCCCTCGCGGCGGGCCACGCCGCGGCCATCGTGGCTCATGCCGGTGATGTCAACTTCAAAGGGGGTCTGGTCGATGCGGGCCACGGGGGAATTCGATACTGCAGGGCCGCGTATTGTCGCAGAGGCGGCCGGCCCGCGACGGCCCCAAAGCGCCCTTCGAATGATGCCGCGCCGGCGGCTGGGAAAAATGCCGCGCTGCGCTTTAGACACACAGAAACGCAGAAAAGCCCGCCAAAGCGGGCTTTTCCTGGCATTACGGTAGCGCCGGACAGGACGTCACTTCTGCTTCCACGCCCCCCCACTCTGGTACCACCAGCCCGCGCGTGCACTGGAAATCCATTGCTTGGCGAAGACGTCGCGGATCTGCGCTTCCCACTCGGGATGGCCATTGGCGACGGCGACTTCGCGGTACACCGCCTTGCGGTCGCGATTGTCGTCGGCGACGGCCTGGTTCACCGCGACGCGATCCTTGAGTGCCAGCTTGGCGGCGTCGCGCACGACGATGGAGCCGTCTTCGGCGAAGCCCAGGGCCCCGGCATCGAAGCCCCCGCGCAACTGCGAGTCGAAGCGTTCGGCCATGCGTGTCTGGATCGCCTGGATCGCGGGGGTCTTGATGGTGATGTCCGGTTGCGACTGCGCATGGGCGCTGCCAATGCCGACCAGGCTCCACGGGTCGATGCGCGCGAACAGGCTGCGTTGCGCCGCCGGCGCCTGGAACGCCATGCCACCGCCGTCCGACGGCTTGGGCGGCACGTTCTTGGCTTCGTCCCCGATCACTTTCTCGACGAATTCCTTCGCCGCTTCCTTGGCCTCGGCGGCCGGGAAGTACACGTTGATCGTGACGCAGGCCGTAAGCAGCACGGCGGCGGCCGGAATTCCCATCAGACGACGCATGTCGTTTCTCCAGTGATGAATCAAAGTTTTGCGTTCGTTCGCCAGCAACAGGTTATTCGACCACCGGCTTCACGTCGCCCTTGCCAATGGCGCCCAGGCGCTCGACCAGCGTCGGCCAGTCGACCCGGCGATTGAATCCGACCACGGTCAGCCGCGGCAGTCCGGAGCCTTGGACGATAATAAATCCCTGCCCGGCTGAACCCAGTCCGTCCATGCCGCAGACGTCGTCCGCGAGCCGGCACGAGATCCCGATGCGCGAATAGCCGAAGTCGTCGAACAAGCCGATCAGCTGCGACTGCAGGCTGGTGGCGAAGGACGCATCGCCCACGCTCGACAGGTCCTGCACCGCCCGCTGGCTGATGCGCTGCTTCACGCCCGGTTTGCGCTGCGTGCGCAGCGTCGCATCGAAGGCCACGGGTTGCCAGTCGACCATGCGCAGCGCATTGAGGCTGCCGTCGAGGCGGCCGGTGATGCTGCCGAAACCGAAGACGCCGGTCAGTGCTTCCAGGTCGAGGTCATCCAGCGCAATGTCGGCCGACAGCGTCGGCGCGACGCCGAAGGGCCGTTCCATCGACAGCGACGACACGGCGACGTCGCCGTCGAACACCTGCATGCGCAGGCCACCGTCGAAATCGAGCCGTTCCGCAGCGTAATGCGCCTGCGGGATTTCGCCGCTGAGTTCGCCGGCGAATGCCGGCCAGTCCAGTGCCTTCGCCAGCTGCCCGACATCCAGTTCCCGCAGGGTGAGGCCAAAACGGATGTCGAGTCCCTGCCCGTCCGCGGGCGGTCGCAGGGTGAAATGATCGAAGCGCAGCTGGCCGCCCAGCATCGGCACCGCGACAGCTTCCTGGACGCGCAGTTTGCCGTCATCGCTCACGAACGGCAGGCGTGCCGCACCGAAGGCGAGTCCATAGAGCTGCCCGCCCTGCCACTGCAAAGCCGATTGCACGGGCGCGCCTGACGAAAACGCAAGATCGCCTTCCAGGCGGGTGAAGCCGAAGCGCTGCGCGGGGTCGATGACCGTCGTGTCATGGAGCGTGAGAGTGAAATCGCGCACCGCTCCCGCAGCGAGGTGCAGGCTCGCATCCGTCGCGCCGCTGAACTGCAGTTGCGACAGGCCGGCCATGCCGAGCCAACCGCTGAGATAGGCGTCGCGCAGGGGGGCGAGGTCGGCGCTGTGCAGTTGCAGGTCGAGGGCATCGAGGTCGCCCGCGGGCGTGAATGCCGCGCTGCCTTGCGCCTCGAGGATGCCGCGATCACCCCAGGAAAACGCAGGCAAACGCCAGCCCTGCCCGTCCTGCTTCGCTGCATCCATGCGCAGGTCGACGGCATGCTGATCCAGGGAAACGTAGGCGTTGCCGAAGAGCAGTTCGCCGCCGTGCAGTCGCCCCGCGACGACGGCGCGATCGCGATCGCCGAAGGACAGTTCCAGCGCCAGCTCCGCGCCGAGGTTTTCGGCGGCGATGGTTCCATCGGGCGTGTCGAAGGCCGCGCCCGCCACTTTCAGGGGACCTGTGACCCGGACCGGCTGGCTGGGCGGCGACGCGATGGCAAGCTGGCCGTCGAGAGTGCCTCCCGTGATGCGGCCTTCGGCCCACGCACTCGCCAGCAGGGCCTGCGCCCAGGCCAATGGAACACGGACCAGGTCGATATCGGTCCGATCGGGCGACGCCACGTCACGATGCAGCGACAACATCCCGGCGCCGCGCGACAGCCGCGCATCGGTACTGGCGGCGCCGAGATTCAATGACAGGTGCACGGGTGCGCCATCGCCGTGCAAGGTCCCGTCGCAGCGCCAGCCCCCTTGCCCGTCGCGCTGCAATGGGCATTGCCAGTCGAGATCGCGAAAGTGATAGCCGAGGTCGGGGGCGTCCACGCGCGCGGCCCGAAGCCGAAGCGCGCCCTGTGGTGCGGAAGCCGGCCAGTCGAGGCGGACCCGTACGTCCTGCAGCATCGCCACGGGCGTCGTCACCTTCGATATGCGCGCGCCCAGCGATCGTGCATGCGCCGGTGTCGCCGCGAGTGCGGCGATCCAGAGGCAACACACCAGGCGTACCATCCGACACGACATTCGGGAAGGATACCGACAGCAGTGCAAAACGCATGACAGCCAGCCTGCCCCGCATCCTGCTAGTCGAGGACGACCCCGTCAGTCGCGCCTTCCTTGGCGCAGCCGCCCACGCGCTGCCGGCCGTGGTCGATGCCGCCGACAGCATGGCGGCCGCGATGGCGCTGGCCGCTGCCAGCCGATACGACCTGTGGCTGATCGATGCCAACCTGCCGGATGGCCATGGTGCGGAACTGCTTTCGCGATTGCGTGCCCGCGAGGCACGGACACCGGCGGTCGCCCACACCGCCGCCCACGACGCCGAGGTGGCAACTGGATTGCTGGAAGCCGGCTTCCAGCGCGTGTTCGTGAAACCGCTACCGGCGAAGTCGGTGCAGAAAGGCCTTCGGGAAGTGCTCGGACTCGAGGCGGAGCCTCAGCCAGCGGGCGAAATACCCGGCATGACACCCGGCATGGACGCATTGCCGCTTTGGGATGACGAAACCGCGGCGCGCGCACTGAATGGGAGCCGCGAACATATCGCGACACTACGCATGCTCTTCATCGCGGAATTACCGGGCGTTACCGAACGTGTGCGAAATGCATTCCACAACGAGGATATCCGGGGGCTCCACGACGAACTGCATCGGCTCCGCGCCAGTTGTGGTTTCGTCGGAGCGACGCGGCTCCGGCAAGCAGTGCAGACCCTCGGGAGCGACGACCGCTCGCAGGCTGGGCTGCAGGCATTCACGACGGCGGCGCAGGCGCTGATGGATGCGCCGCCCGGTGACAGTGCGGATTGAAAGGGCACGTCTGAAACGGCACGTCTGAAACGGCAGGTCGCCGCCGGCTTCCGGTCAATCTCCCGCCGACATGCGGGCGAGCTCGCCCAGCATCTCCCACGACTTCAGGCCGCGTGGCCCCAAGTGGAAAGCGAGCACCTCGCGCATCGGCCGGCGCAGGCTCGCGAGGTCTTCATCGGAGGGCAACACGTCTTCGGCCAGCGCAAGCAGCGCACGTCCGGTTGCGGCGTTGCGTCGATCACCGTGGCCACGGTCGGCCAGCAGGCGACGCGGGCCGAACTCCGGATCCAGCCGGTAGCGCGCGGCAGGATCGATCGGCACGCCCTCGCCATCCAGGCCCCAGTCGAAGCCGAAGCCAATGGCATCGAGCAGGTCGCGTTCGTAGCGGCGCAGTGTCCACGCAAGGGGATCGGACTCACCCAGGCGCTGACGCGTTGCCGCATAGGCAATGAACAGGTCCGGCTGCGGATCTCCTCGCGAAGCCAGGCGCATGGTGAGTTCGTTGAGATAGAAGCCGGCAAGCATCGCATCGCCGAGCAGCCGCGGTGCCGCATCCAGCGCTTCGGCGGCAGAGAGCGTAGCCAGTTCACCACGTTGTACCGCATCGAAACGGATGTACTGCAGCGGCTGCAGCGCGGCCCGCAACACCTGGCGCTTGGCTCCTTGCACGCCGCGCGCGACCAGTCCGAGCCGCCCATGTTCGGCGCTCAGGACTTCGACCAGCAGGCTGCTCTCACGCCACGGGCGCGTATGCAGGACGAAAGCAGGTTCGGCGGTGAGCCGCATCGATCCGGGTGAACCGGTCAGTCGTGGTAGCCGAACGCGCGCAAAGCCGCCTCATCGTCGGACCAGCCTTCGCGGACGCGCACCCAGGTTTCGAGGAACACCTTGGAGCCGAACAGGCGTTCCATCTGCAGGCGCGACTTCATGCCGATCTCGCGCAGGCGTTCGCCGCCCTTGCCGATCACGATCAGCTTCTGGCCGTCGCGTTCGACCCAGATCACGGCACCGATGCGCAGCAGCACGCCCTTGGGCGAGGGCTCCTCGACGAAGCGCTCGATTTCCACCGTGGTGGCGTAGGGCAATTCCTCGCCGAGCTGGCGCATCAGTTGCTCGCGCACCAGTTCTCCGGCGAGGAAGCGCTGGCTCTTGTCGGTTATTTCGTCTTCGGCGTAGAGCGGCGGCTGCTCGGGCAACTGGGAAAGCACAGTCTTCGTCAAAGCTTCCAGGCCGCTGCGCTTGAGCGCGGACACCGGATGCACGCCGGCGAAGTCGCGACCGTCGCTGACCTTGGCCAGGTAAGGCAGCAATTTGGTCTTGTCGGTGATGCGATCGACCTGGTTCACGACCAGGATCACCGGGAGGCCGGCGTTCTTGAGGGCATCGTAGGCGAGCGTGTCCTCGTCATCCCACTGCCCGGCCCGGACTACCAGGAGCGCGACATCCACGCCCTCCAGCGCACCGCGCGCCGCGCGGTTCATCAGGCGGTTCATGGCCCGCTTCTGCTCGCGATGGATGCCTGGGGTGTCGACGAGCAGCAACTGGCCCTCGGGGAAGGTGGCGATGCCGAGCAGGCGGTGGCGGGTGGTCTGCGGGCGCGGCGAGACGATGCTGACCTTGGCGCCCACCAGGGCGTTGACCAGGGTGGATTTGCCGACGTTGGGACGGCCGATGACGGCCACGTGGCCGGCGCGATGCGTGGGGGAATTCATGCGGGGATTGTCCGCTCCGGTGCGCTGGAGGGCAAACCGCGGCGTCAAAGCCAGGCAGGCGTGGGGGAAATCAGGACGCGCCCAAGGCCTGCAATGCGGCTTCTGCGGCCATCTGCTCGGCGGCCCGGCGTGAGCCACCCTCGCCTTCGGTGACCAGGACCGGCTGCTGCAGCGTGCAGGTGATGCGGAAAGTCTTGGCGTGGTCGTCGCCGCTTTCCGAGAGCAAGGCATAGACCGGCAACGGCTTCTGCTTGCCCTGCAGCCATTCCTGCAGGCGCGTCTTCGCGTCCTTGCCGACCTTGTGCGGCGGTGGCAGGGCTTCCATCGCCGACTGGAACCATGGCAACACGACGGCGCGGCAGGTTTCAAATCCGGCGTCGAGATAGATCGCGGCGACCAGGGCTTCCAAAGCGTCCGCGAGGATCGAGTCACGGCGATGCCCGCCCGACTTCATCTCCCCGGGACCGAGGATCAGCTTGGCGCCGAGATCCAATTGCCTGGCAATCGGCGCCAGCGCGGATTCGCGGACCAGCTCGGCGCGTGCGCGCGTCAATGCCCCTTCATCGGCCTGCGGCCAGTGCTGGTAGAGGGATTCGGCGACGATCAGGTTGACCAGGGCGTCGCCGAGGAACTCGAGGCGCTCGTTGTGGGGAGCGCCTGCACTTCTGTGGGTCAGGGCCTGGGTGAGCAGGTTGCCCGCTAGGAAGCTATAGCCGATTTGCAGGCTCAATCAGTCGCCCACAACCTTGCGACTGAGTTCCTTTTCAGCATGGAACTTGCCAACTACATCCAAGTTGGCGATCACGGGCCGACGAACTTCGTAATCAACAACCATTAGCCAACCGGCTTCCTTGCGAGTCAGCGTGACATCGCTCGTCTTCACGTTCTCGGCGTAATTGATGTACATGCGCCGATAGAAAAGGTCCTTGATTGCCGGCGCGTCCATCTGGGTGATACCGGGCTCATTGGCCAAACTGGCCATGGCCTTCTTCACGCCATAGAACTCCGTGTACATCGGGATCAGTTTCATTCCCACATATGCAAATAGGCCGACGACAGCCAGCACTATGATGAACCCGATCAGGGTAATGCCGCTCTGTGTACGTTTCATCCGCGTTCTCCCCAGTTATTCGAAAGCGTCACTATTCGAAAGCCTCAACGGATGCTGGTACCAATCCGCTGGTACTCGAGACCGCCGTCCCAGCTCATCCAGATCAGGAATGCCTTGCCGCGAAGCTGACCTTCCGGCAGGACGCCCCAGTATCGGCTGTCGTCGCTGTTCTTGCGGTTGTCCCCCATCACGAAATAATGCCCCTGCGGCACTTCCCAATCGCCCTCCCCTGGATCCATGAACGGCGAAGCCGTGGATTCCAGGACGGAGTGCGGCCGCCCGGGAAGATTCTCACGCAATTCGAGGGAGCCCGTCATCTCGGCGCCCCGCCCCCTGCCGGTGTAGGTCCCGATCTCCGTGTAGGGGATCGGATGGCCATTCACCAGGACCTGGTTGTCGTGGTATCCGATGCGGTCCCCCGGCAGGCCGATCACGCGCTTGATGAAGTCGACGCCCTTGTTGGGATCGTCCGGCGAGCGCCCCGGGAAGTGGAACACGACGACGTCGCCGCGCTGGGGCTCGCCCACGTCGAGGAATTTCTTGTTGGTGATGGGCAGGCGCAGCCCATACGCGAACTTGTTGACCAGGATGAAGTCACCGGTCAGCAGCGTCGGCATCATCGAATTCGACGGGATGCGAAAGGGCTCGGCCACGAAACTGCGCAGTATCAGCACGATCGCCAGTACCGGGAAGAACGCCTTGGAGTAGTCGATGACTACCGGCTCCTCCCCTTCGTCCAGCAGTCCGGCGCCTGCGATGCGGCGCCTGGCCAGGAACAGCTTGTCCACCAGCCACACCACGCCGGTGAACGTCGTCAGGATGACCAGAATGATCTCAAACCACTTCATGCTTGCTCCTCGGAGCCGAAATCTTCGATTTGGAACGCCGGAACCGGGAACGCCCTGACAACCCAAACCGCCACGGCATGCCCGTCCAGAATGACCGCCTTGGGCACCTGAGGTTCCCCGACCCGCCTTTCGACCTTACTTGTTGTCCACCTGCAAAACCGCCAGGAAGGCTTCCTGCGGAATCTCCACGCGGCCTACCTGCTTCATTCGCTTCTTGCCCTCTTTCTGCTTCTCGAGGAGCTTCTTCTTGCGGCTGATGTCGCCACCGTAGCATTTCGCCAGCACGTTCTTGCGCATGGCCTTGACGGTGCTGCGGGCGATGATCTGCGAGCCGACCGCGGCCTGGATCGCGACGTCGAACATTTGCCGCGGGATCAGCTCGCGCATCTTCTCGGAGATCTCGCGGCCGCGGCGGTCGGCGTGGGCGCGGTGGGTGATGATGCTCAGCGCATCGACCTTGTCGCCGTTGATGAGCGTGTCCACGCGCACGAACGGGCCGGCCTGGAAGCGCAGGAAGTGGTAGTCCAGCGAGGCGTAGCCGCGCGACACTGACTTCAGGCGGTCGAAGAAGTCCAGCACGACCTCGGCCATCGGCAGCTCGTAGCTGATCTGGACCTGGTTGCCCATGTAGGTGATGCCGATCTGGCTGCCGCGCTTTTCCTCGCACAGGGTGATCACGTTGCCGACATAGTCCGGCGGCGTGAGGATGTTGGCGCGGATGATCGGCTCGCGGATCTCCTCGATCAGGTTGACCTGGGGCAGCTTGGCCGGGTTGTCCAGCGGCATCACCGCACCGTCGGTCTTGAGCACTTCGTAGATCACCGTCGGCGCGGTGCTGATGAGATTGAGGTCGTATTCGCGCTCCAGGCGCTCCTGCACGATCTCCATGTGCAGCATGCCGAGGAAGCCGCAACGGAAGCCGAAGCCCATGGCCTCGGAGCTTTCCGGCTCGAAGCGCAGCGCGGCGTCGTTGAGGCGCAGCTTTTCCAGCGCCTCGCGCAGCGCCGGGTAATCCTCGGCATCGACCGGAAACAGGCCGGCGAACACGCGCGGCTGCATTTCCTGGAAGCCCGGCAGCGGCTTCGATGCCGGATCGCTGGCCAGGGTCAGTGTGTCTCCGACCGGAGCGCCGTGCACGTCCTTGATCGAGGCGTTGATCCAGCCCACCTCGCCGGCGCCGAGCTTGGTCAGCACCTTGCGCTTGGGGGTGAACACGCCGACCTGGTCGACCTGGTGCGTGCGTCCGGTCGACATCACCAGGATCTTGCTGCCCGGGGTGATCTCGCCCTGCATGACGCGGACCAGCGACACCACGCCGAGGTAGTTGTCGAACCAGGAGTCGATGATCAGCGCCTGCAGCTTGTCCGTATCGCGCGGCTTCGGCGGCGGGATGCGCTTGACGATGGCTTCGAGCACGTCCTGCACGTTGAGGCCGGTCTTCGCGCTGATCGCCACCGCGTCCTCGGCGTCTATGCCGATGACGGCTTCGATTTCGGCCTTGGCACGGTCGACGTCGGCGGTGGGCAGGTCGATCTTGTTCAGGACCGGAACCACTTCCAGGCCCTGCTCGACCGCGGTGTAGCAGTTGGCGACGGACTGGGCTTCCACGCCCTGTGCCGCGTCCACCACCAGCAGCGCGCCCTCGCAGGCGGCGAGCGAACGGCTGACCTCGTAGCTGAAGTCGACGTGGCCGGGGGTGTCAATGAAGTTGAGCTGGTAGGTCTTGCCGTCCTTCGCCTTGTACGGCAGCGACACGGACTGGGCCTTGATGGTGATGCCGCGCTCGCGCTCGATCGGATTGGAGTCGAGCACCTGCGCTTCCATCTCGCGGGCTTCGAGGCCGCCGCAGAGTTGGATGATGCGGTCGGCCAGCGTCGACTTGCCGTGGTCGACGTGGGCGATGATGGAGAAATTGCGGATCAGTTGCATGCGGGCGGCTTGAAGCCGTCTCGAGAAAATTAACGCGCGATTATCGCATACGCGGCTGCGCCCGCCTTCTGGGCGGGCGGAGCCTGCGGTCGCGATTGGGCATTCAGCCCGCCGCTTCGCCCTCGCCCGCGGTCACGGCGATGAACTGGGTCGCGTTGCCGCGGCGAACCAGCAGCATCACCGTCTGGCCGTCCCTCACGCCCGAGAGGGCGCGATCGAGCGATGCTGAGGTGCCCACGCTGGTACGGCCGACCGACAGGATCACATCGCCTGGTTGCAGGCCGGCTTCGGCGGCGGCATCGCCCACGCGGGACAAACGCACGCCTTCGTTCGATTGCAGCCCCAACTGTTGCCGTTCCGCATTGCTCAGGTCCTTGCCCACCAGCCCCAGGGCATTCTTCCCGCCAGGCGTGGCGGGCGCAGGAGTGCCGCCCTCCGGACCCGACTCGTCGACGGAACCGTCCGCCAGGGCCTCGTTCAGCGCATCCAGCGTCACGCTGATCTCGCGAGGCTTGCCATCCCGAAGGATGCTCAGCCGCACCTTCGAGCCGGGCGACAAACCGCCGATCAGCGGCGGCAGGTCGCTGGAGACGCTCACCGGCCGACCATTCACCGCCCGGATGACGTCCATCCGTTCGATGCCGGCGCGGCTGGCGGCGCTGCCCGGCAGGACCACCGACACCAGCGCCCCGCCGGCATCCGGCAGGCCCAGGCCACGCGCCTCATCGGCCGAGATTGCCTGCACCTGCACGCCGAGCTGGCCGCGGCTGACCTTGCCGGTCTTCTTGATCTGGTCCGCGGCGCTCATCGCCACGTCGATCGGGATCGCGAAACTCACGCCCATGTAGCCGCCGGAATTGCTGAAGATCTGCGAGTTGATACCCACCACCTCACCGGAGGTATTCAGCAGCGGACCACCGGAATTGCCGCGGTTGATAGCCACGTCGGTCTGGATGAAGGGCACATAGCGCTGGTCGGCGTACGGATTGGCGCGGCCTACGGCGCTGACGATGCCCGCGGTAACGGACTGGTCGAGCCCGAACGGCGAGCCGATCGCCACCACCCACTGCCCCGGCTTGAGATGCGCAGAATCGCCGATCCGCAGTGCCGGCAGGCTTTTCGCATCGATCTTCAGCAGCGCCACATCCGACTGCTGGTCGCTGCCGACGACCCTGGCCTTGAATTCGCGGCGGTCGGAGAGCGTCACCGTCACCGTATCCGCGCCATCGACCACATGGTGGTTGGTCAGCACATAACCGTCGTTGGAGATGAGAAACCCGGTGCCCATCGAAACGCCGTGGGGCCCCTGCGGCATCTGCGGGCCGTCCGGGCCTTCGAACATGCCCGGCGGCAGCATGCGGCGGAAGAATTCGGGAATCTGCTCTTCGTCCGGCGTCTGCTGGGTGCGGGCGACCCGGCGCGATCCGGCTTCCGCGCTGACATTCACCACTGCCGGTCCGACTTGCTGGACCAGGTTGGTGAAGTCCGGCAAGCCGGTGACGATCGGGGCCGCGGGCACGAGCTGTGCGGTGGTCGCCCCCTGCAGGGAGGCGCCGGAGGGTTGCGCGGTACAGGCGGTCGGCAGGGTGGCGGCGATGACGCCGAGCACGGCCAGGGAGCGGAGCGGTCGGTTCATGGGCATGTGCTTGGGGAAGTTATTGGATATCGGCGATAGGGCCGGAGGTTGGTCCGGGTTGGTGAAATCGCTGGTGAAGTCGCGTTCCGGGGCGGCATCGGGCGGTCAGCGTTGCGGCTCGGCTACAGTTTCGGGCGCGGTCGCCTCAGGAGGCAGGCGTGGCTCGAACGGGTAGAGAGACGGCGTAGCCGCACTGGTACCGAAGCCAACCGTAACCGCGCCTGCAGTGTTGTCAGCAGGCAACACCGCGCGTGGCCACGGTCGCGTGACGATGTCATCGACCGGCGGATGGAAGGGCCGCGCCGTTTCCGACGTCGTCGCCACGGCCGCGGCGCGCGCGTCGGAAGGAGACTTCAACGGTGCAACCGTGGTTGGGGGCGTCGATCGCGCAGTCTCCGAACGGACCGGACGGCGCGGCGTCGATCGCGGCACGTCGGCCACGGCAACCGTGGCGGCAGGAGCCGGCGATGTCGTTACTGCCGCGGTGACCAGCTTCGACTCAACTGCTCCCGACTCGACTGCCCTCGACTCGACCGACTGCGCCACTGGCGCCTGATTGGGCGGCGAAACCACACCAGCCGCGACCTGCCGGTCGCCTGCCGGCGATGGGGACCGCGAGAACGGTCCGACCACCAACACCGCCGCCACCGCCATCGATGCCGCCAATGCGGCACTTCCGCCGATCCAGCGGCGGCGTGAAGCGGCGGAAGATGCGGCTTCCATCGCATGCGCCGACGCGGGGGACGAGGCCACACCGACCGCCCCTTCCGCGGCCAGCATGCGCATCACGCCGGAAGCAAAATCAGGTGGGGCCACGGACGTCGCTTCGCCACGCAGGGCATCGCCAATCAATTGCCAGCGGCCGCAGGCCTCGCGCCAGCCGGCGTCATGATCGAGACGTCGCAGTGCAAACCGGATCGCATCGCCTGGCAGCTCGCCGTCGAACAGCGCGCTTAGCGCCTCGCGGTCTTCGCGCGGGTGCAGGGGATGGTGGTTGGAGTTGGAATGAGAGTTGGAACCGGTAGTCATCGGTGCGCACGCTCCCGCAGGTTGGCGTCGTGGTCCAGCAAGGGTCTCAATTGATTGTCGATCGCCTCACGCGCGCGGAAGATCCGCGAACGCACGGTGCCGATCGGGCAATCCATCCTGGCCGCAATCTCCTCGTAGCTCAGTCCATCGACTTCGCGCAGGTTGATGGCCATGCGCAATTCCTCGGGCAAGGCTTCGACCGCACGCATCACCGTAAGTTCGATTTCCTGGCGCAGGAGTTCGTGCTCCGGCGTAGCGGTCTCGCGCAGGCGCGTGCCACTGTCGTATTGCTCGGCATCCGCCGCGTCGACGTCGTCCGTGGGCGGCCTGCGGTTCTGCGCGACGAGATGGTTCTTGGCAGTGTTCACGGCGATCCGGTGCAGCCACGTATAGAACTGGGAGTCGCCCCGGAAATTGGGCAGCGCGCGATATGCGCGGATGAAGGCTTCCTGCGCCACGTCCTGGCATTCGCTCCAGTCGGCGATGTAGCGCCCGATCAGGGCCACGATCCGATGCTGGTATTTGCGCACCAAGGCATCGAACGCGGTGCTGTCACCACGCTGCACGCGCCGGACCAGCTCCTGGTCCAGGTCGGATTCCGGGGTCAATTGTTCGGCCATCACCGCGCCGGCACTCCTGTCAGCTCGGCGGGGCCGAACCGTGGGACAGCCCTTCCGGGCAAAAGTTCATTCATTCGCTCATTTATTGGGGCGCGGACCATACGCCGCAAGCGCCATCTGTCATGGTCCGACCATACGGTTTGACGCCGTCGAAACAAGCTCTGGATCATAGGACCATGAACCGGCCGCGACGGCCGACACCCGGTGCGGACGCACCCCCCACTATTTGGAAGGATGGTCCCGCATGATCGCTGGCCTCGACGGTCTTCGCTTGCAGCACTGGAAACTGGAACAGCGCGACGACGGCGTCATGGTGCTGTCATTCGACCGCGCCGGCAGCTCGGTCAACACCTTCGCGCAGGCAGTGCTGATCGAGCTCGACAGCGTGCTCGAGCGCCTCGCGCTGGATCCCCCGAAAGGCATGGTGATCCGCTCGGCCAAGGCCAGTGGCTTCATCGCCGGCGCCGACATCAAGGAATTCGCGGAATTCGACGCAAAAGGCAACGTCAACGACGCCATCCGCCGCGGCCAGCAGGTTTTCCAGCGCATCGCCGAACTCCCCTTCCCCACCGTGGCGGCGATCCACGGCTTCTGCATGGGCGGCGGCACTGAAATGTCGCTGGCCTGCCGCTATCGCGTCGCCAGCAGCGACGCCTCCACCCGCATCGGCCTGCCGGAAGTGAAGCTGGGCATCTTCCCCGGCTGGGGCGGCAGCGTCCGACTGCCGCGGCTGGTCGGCGCGCCGGCGGCGTTCGACATGATGCTGACGGGCCGCTCGCTGTCCGCGTCGGCGGCGCGCGCGATTGGCCTCGTCGACAAGGTCGTCGATCCGGCCTCGCTGGTGGAGGAAGCCGCAAGGCTCGCGCTTCGCGGTACCCAGCGTCCGTTCAAGCAGCGCTTCATGGCATGGGCCACGAACACGTGGCCGGCGCGCCAGGTGCTCGCTCCGATGCTGGCCAGACAGGTCGCGCGCAAGGCACGCAAGGAGCATTACCCGGCGCCCTACGCATTGATCAGCAGCTGGCAGCGCGCTGGCGGCGGCGTGCAATCGCTGCTGTCGGCCGAACGCAAGGCCGTGGTGAAACTGTCCTCGACACCCACCGCGCGCAACCTGATCCGCGTCTTCTTCCTGCAGGAACGCCTCAAGTCCAGCGGCGGCAAGGATCATGGGATCAAGCATGTGCACGTAGTGGGCGCCGGCGTGATGGGCGGCGATATCGCGGCGTGGTCGGCCTATCGTGGCTTCGACGTAACGCTGAGCGATCGCGAGCAACGCTTCATCGATGGCGCGCTCACTCGTTCCGCCGAGCTGTTCGCGAAGAAGGTGAAGGACGAAGGCAAGCGCGCCGCCGTATCCGCGCGCCTCAAGGGCGACCTCGCCGGCGATGGCGTGGCGCAAGCCGACCTGGTCATCGAAGCGATCATCGAAAAGCCCGAAGCCAAGCGTGATCTCTACGCCGCCGTGGAGCCGCGCATGAAAGCCGGTGCCCTGCTCACCACCAACACCTCTTCGATTCCGTTGACTGAACTGCGCGGACACATCGCGCGGCCGGCGCAGTTCGCCGGCCTGCATTACTTCAACCCGGTCGCGCTGATGCCGCTGGTCGAGATCATCCATCACGACGCGATGGCGCCCGAAACCGGGCAGCGCCTCGCCGCATTCTGCAAGGCGATCGACAAGCTGCCGGTACCGGTTGCGGGCACTCCGGGGTTCCTCGTCAATCGCGTGCTGTTCCCATACATGCTGGAAGCAGCGACGGCATTCGCCGAGGGCATTCCAGGCGCGGCGATCGACAAGGCCGCGACCAGGTTCGGCATGCCGATGGGGCCGATCGAACTGATCGACACCGTGGGCCTCGACGTCGCCGCCGGCGTGGGCGCGGAGCTCGCACCCTTCCTCGGCCTGCCGATTCCCGTCGCGCTATCCGCGCCGCCGGAAGCCGGCAAGCGTGGCAAGAAGGATGGCCAGGGCCTCTACAAATGGGTCGATGGCAAGGCGCAGAAGCCGGAACTGCCGAAGGACTACAAGGCGCCGGAAGACCTCGAAGACCGCCTGATCCTGCCCCTGCTCAACGAAGCCGTGGCCTGCCTGCACGACGGCGTCGTCACCGATGCCGACCTGCTCGACGCGGGCGTGATCTTCGGTACCGGTTTTGCCCCGTTCCGTGGTGGCCCGATCCAGTACATCCGCCAAACCGGACCGACCGTGCTGCTACGGAAGCTCAACGCACTGCAGGCGACCTACGGGGAACGCTTCGCTCCTCGTGAGGGCTGGTCGAATCCGGCGCTGGCGGAGCGCGCCTGATGCCCGTGCGGCCCGTGGGGCTCAACACCCCATGGGCACGCTGAATTCGATCGTGGTCAGCAGGCTCCACTCATTGCCGTCGCGCCGTTCGATCCGAACGCGCACCATGCTGATGGCGACGTAAGACGGGAACTCGCCCACCCGCGGAGCCTGCTCCACCAGACCCAGCCATTGCTGGTTCCTTTCCTGGCCGAAGTCGTATGGGCCAAGCGCATCCCGCACGGCTTGGCGCAATTCCTCGCGCGTGGCGTGCGGGAAGCAGGTGTCGTCGCCATCGTGCGGAACGGGCAGTCGAAAGCCGTCGGTTCCTACCGGCTGGGCCGGACGCCATTCCGACCGGCAGTGCTTCCAGTCGAGCAGGTCGATGTGCGGACCTTCGCCATCGATGCCCATGCTGGTTTCGAATTGAACGCTGACGCGGTAACGGCTCGCGTCGCCATCGGCTTGAAGCACGCGCAGGATGCGGCCACCGGTTTCCTCGCCCAATTCCAGCGTTGCGTCAATGCGCTTGGGGATGGGCCCGGATTTCGGCACCCAGACCTCCAGCAATTCGCCTGCAGGTACGCCAGGATCCAGGACGATTGCCTGCAATGGCATCGCGCCACCCGAAACCGCACTGCCTGCCAGCATGCATAGCGGCAACCAGAGAAAGTGGCGCGTTTTCATGGTCGCATCCTGCGAGCGATGGGCTACATCGTGTGCGTCGGCCGCTCCGCCGTAAGCGTGCCAGCCAGCAGGGCCTCTATCTTGCCCTTCACGGCTTCGCCTTCGGCGCTTTCCGCGAACTGCACGCCGATGCCTGCAGGCCGGTTGCCCTGTGCGCCCGGTGGCGTGACCCAGACCACCTTGCCCGCGACGGGCAGGCGCTCGTTGGATTCCGGCAGGGTCAGCAGAAGAAAGACTTCATCGCCGAGGAAGTAGCGCTTGATCGTGGTGACGAAAATCCCGCCATGCTTCAGGAATGGCATGTAGGCGCTATAGAGCGCCGCCTTGTCCTTGATCGCGTGCGACAGGATGCCTTGGCGTGCGCCACCTGCTGTCATTCCACTCATTTCCGGTTTCCTCCCGTACCCTCGCCGGCCGCGCCGCCATCGCGCCAGGCGAGCAACAATTCGACCACGGCCAGATCGGCGCGGACCGTCGTTCGCAGCAGGTCGCGAACGCGATTGGCGCGGTCAAACCACAGGGCCAGCCTGCTCGCTCGGGCCGGATCGGTCAAGCGGCCGGCGTCGGCCAGGACCAGGTCCGCGGCATGGCGCAGGCGCAATTCGAGATCGCCATCGGCCGCCCAGCGCTGCGCCGTGTCGGCGACGGCAGCTTCGCCGCGCGCCAGCTTGGCCAGGTCGGTGGCGACTTCGCGCCGGACGGCAAGCCCATTGCCCTGCAGCCATTCGTGCGCGAGCCCGGGGTGGCCACGGGCAGCATCAAGCGCTTCGCGCGCAGTCGCCTCCGCATGGCCGCGGGTGCGCAACCACGCGAGCGACTCCTCCTGCGGCGGCAGGCGGAATTCCAGCTTCTGGCAACGGCTGCGGATCGTCGCCGACAGGCGCGCCGGGTGCGCGGTGACAAGCCACAGATAGCGACCCGGAACGGGCTCCTCCAACGTCTTCAACAAGGCATTGCTGGCGGAATGATTGATGGCCTCGGCCGGATCGATGATCACGACCTGTGCGCCACCGTACTGCGGCGTGAGCGAGAGGCGTTCGGACAGTTCGCGGATCTGTTCGATGACGATTTCGGTGCGAAGCCGCGTGCCTTCCTTGTTCGGGATGAAGGAAATCAGCTGGTAATCCGGATGGGTGCCGGCCTCGAGCAGATGACAGCCGCGGCACTGGCCACAGGGCTCGCCATCCCCACCAGGCTGGTTGCACAACAGGCGACTCGCCATCCGCTGCGCCACGTCGCGCTTGCCCAGTTGCGCGGGCCCGGCGAACAGCAGGGCATGTCCAAGGCGCCCGGCTGCGAGCGATGCCGACGCCTGTGCGTATATGCGCTGCTGCCAGGGCGCGAACGCATTTGGCGAAGAAGATTTCGGCGAAGACGCGCTCATGTTTCCGCCAGCTCGCGCAGGCACGCGACGGCCTGGCCGGCCACCACGTCGACCGGCCGGGTAGCATCGATTACGCGGAAGCGTTGCGGCTCGGCCCGTGCACGCGCGAGGAACCCTTCGCGCACGTGCTCGAAGAACTGATCCTGTTCGCGTTCGATGCGGTCCGGACCACTGCCGCCCGGAGCAAGGTCGCGTCCGCGCGTGCGTTCGCGCCCATGCGCGACTCCGATGTCCAGCAACAGCGTCATCGCGGGTGCGATGCCGACCACGCGGCGTTCCAGTTCGGCGATGAATCCCGCGTCCAGCCCCCGTCCGGCGCCCTGGTAGGCGTAACTCGAATCGGTGAAGCGGTCGCTGATCACCCAGGCACCGCGCTGCAGCGCGGGCAGGATCACCTCGCGCACATGTTGCGCGCGCGCAGCGAACATCAACAGCAGCTCCGTCTCCACCGCCGGGGGCTCGTGATGCGTATCCAGCAGCAGGCCGCGGATCTGCTCGGCGAGCGGCGTGCCACCAGGCTCGCGCGTGGAAACCACTTCGTATCCGCGCGCCAGCAGGAATTCGCGCAAGGCGGCCAGCACGGTCGACTTGCCTGCACCTTCGCCGCCTTCAAGCGTGACGAAGCGGGCGTGGGTCTGCAGTGTCATTGCTTCTCCGCCGCGGATGGGGAACCTTGCTGCGCACGATAGTTTTTCAGGTAGCGGCCGACATTCGCTTCGTGTTCCGCCAGCGTGCGTGCGAAGAGGTGGCGGCCGCTGCCGTCGCCGATGGCCACGAAGAACAGGGCATCCCCGCTTGCAGGATTCGCGACCGCCTGGAGCGCATCGATGCCCGGCATCGCAATCGGCGTGGGCGGCAACCCGGCGCGGGTGTAGGTGTTGTACGGAGTATCGGTCAGCAGGTCGGCCTTGCGGATATTGCCGTTGTAGCGCGAGCCCATGCCATAGATCACGGTCGGGTCGGTCTGCAGGCGCATGCCGATCCTGAGGCGGCGCGCGAACAACCCGGCGATCTGCGGGCGTTCGGACGCGATGCCTGTTTCCTTCTCAACGATCGAGGCCAGCGTGAGCATCTCGTCCGGCGTCTTCAGGACGGTGTCTTCGCCCCGCTGTTCCCACGCGGACGCCAGGGCCTTGTCCATCGCATCGTGAGCACGGCGCAGTACCTCGAGGTCGCTGTCGCCGGTCGTATAGAGATAGGTTTCCGGCAGGAAGCGGCCTTCCGGATGCTGGCCCGGATGGCCCAGCCGCGTCATCAACGCAACGTCGTCGAGTTGCGTCGTTTCGTGTCGCAAGGGCTCGGCACGGGAAAGCGCTGCGCGCAGTTCGCGCATGTTCCAGCCCTCGACGATCGTGAAGCGGCGCTGGGCCACCTTGCCATCGCGCATGGCGATCAGCAGTTCACGCGGCGTGGTCGTCGGGTCCAGCGGATACTCGCCGACCTGCAATTTGCCTGCGGCCTGCAACTGGCGCGCGAGTACGCGCCATTCGATCGATTCGCCGGTTTCGATACCGGCTGCGCGCAGCTTGCGCAGCACGAGGGCCAGCGAATCCCCGGGTTCGACGACCACGGAGGCGCCCGCCTCGATGCCCGCCATGGGGCGATACGCGAAGCTGGTGTAACGCTGCCAGGCCCAGAAACAGGTACCGGCGGCGACCAACATGATGAGGAACAAAAATCCGCCGAAACGGCGCTTGGGCTTGCGACTCACATCGTCTCCGGGTCATTCACAGGAGTTTTCTCACGCAGCAAAGCCCGGATGGGCCGCGGCGAGCCGGTCCCGGAGCGCGACGACCTGCGGATGCAGGGGCCACGCGCGCCCTCCCAACTTCGCCACCGGCAGGATACCGCGCACTGCATTGCACAGGAAAACAGCGTCCGCCGTTTCGACCTCGGTCACATCGAGGCGGCATTCCGTAGCGCCGGTCGCGCCCATTGCCCAGGCACGGCAGATGCCGGCGACGCCGCACCGGTCGACGGGCGGGGTCAGCCAGCGGCCGTCACGCAGGACGAAGAGATTGGCCGCCGTGGCGCTGACGACGTCGCCTTCGGCGCTCCGCATCAGGCCTTCGACGGCGTAGGGCTCGATGGTGGCGGGATTGTTCCATTCCGCTCGCGCCAGAACCTGCTCGAGGCGATTGCAATGCTTGATGCCGGCAAGTCTCGGCTGCAGGGACAGCCGCGTTTCGCACCAGCGGACGGCGATGCCCGAGTCGGGCGAATCCGGCGGCAGGGAATGCTTGGAAACAATCCAGGTCGCAGGCGCATCGATGTCCGGTGCATAGCCACGCCCTCCACTGCCGCGGGTGACGATCAGCTTGAGAATCGCATCTTCGCCAGCCAGCAGATCGACGGCCTCCCTCAGGACCATGCTCGCCTGTGGCAACACGATCTGCAGGCGTTCGGCACCGCTCCGCAGTCGCGCCCAGTGCGCGTCCCACCAGGGCACGTCCCCCCGGTGCGCGCGCATCGTCTCGAACAAACCATCACCGTAGGCAACACCGCGGTCATTGGCCGCGATCGCATCGAAGCGCGTATCGCCCACGAAGATGCGTGCGTTCACCCCGTGGCTCCCAGCGCGCGCAACATGCCGCGTGCCTTGGCGCGTGTCTCTTCCAGCTCGCGCTGCGGATCGGAGTCGGCCACGATGCCTGCCCCGGTACGGAACCGCACCGTCGCCCCTTCCACTTCCGCGCTACGAATGAGGATGTTGAGGTCCAGGTCGCCGTCGCGATTCAACCAGCCCATCGCTCCGGTGTAGGCACCCCGGCCCTCGCCCTCCAGCTCGGCGATGACCTGCATGCAGCGCACTTTCGGGCAGCCCGTGATCGTTCCACCCGGAAACACGGCGCGGATCACTTCACCGGGCGAGGTCCCGCTGCGAAGACGCCCACGCACGTTGCTCACGATATGGTGCACGTGCGCGTAGCTCTCGACCGTCATCAGCTCGTCGACCTCGACACTGCCCGCCACGCAGACGCGGCCCAGGTCGTTGCGTTCCAGGTCTATCAGCATCACGTGTTCCGCGCGCTCCTTCGGATGACCGACCAGCTCGCGAATGCGTTCGGCATCGTCGTCGCCGGCAAAGCGCGCGCGCGTCCCCGCGATCGGACGGGTTTCCACCAGGTCTCCACGCACGGAGACAAGCCGCTCCGGCGACGAACTCACCACCGCCCACTCCCCCTGCGTAAAAACACCGGCGAATGGCGCGGGATTGTTTTCGCGGAGGCGTTGGAACAAGGCCGACGGGTCCAGCGGCCGATCGAAGCACGCTCGCCAGCCACGCGAGAGATTGGCCTGGAATACATCGCCAGCCGCAAGGTACTCCAACACCCTCTGCACGCCATCGACGTATCGCCGCGGCTCGTCTTCCTCGATCGTGCCCGGGACTTCCCACGCAGGCAGCGCCGCCACCGAGTGCGTGGCGCCGACGTCGGCCGCGATGGCATCGAGCATGGCTGCATGCGCGGGTTCGGCCACCACGACGCATTCGCCAGTCGCATGGTCACGCAATACCGCGGCAGGGCATCGCAGGGCCAATGCGACCGGCAATGTCCCGGGCGCGGGTGGCAGGCGCAGGACCGGCTCCACCTGCGCGGCCAGTTCGTAACTCAACAGCAGGGCCCAACCGCCGCGGAACGGCCAGCGCGGTTCGTCGCGCGGAATGCGTTGCGATTGCCACGCGGCATCCAGTGCCGCAAGGAAGTCGCCGGCCACTGCGCGATCGTCCCCGTCGCGGGTCACGCCATCACGGTCCAGGCGCAGGGACTCGCCACTGGTGGCCAGCAGCAGGTCCCAACGCCCCTGCGCGGTACCGTGTGCACTGGATTCGAGCAGCAACGGATAACGCGAGGGCGCGAGGCGATGCAGCGCCAGCAGGTCGAGCGAGGACGGCAGGGATCGGGTCAACAGCATGGGTGTATTAGACCGCGTTTCGTTCCACGGGACCCGGAAAAAACAATCCCCGCCGAAGCGGGGATCGTCGAGGCGCATGGCGGCCAGGCAGGCATCAGAGGCGCTTGAACACCAGCGAACCGTTGGTGCCGCCGAAGCCGAAACCGTTCGACACCGCGACATCGACCTTGGCCTGGCGCGCCGTATGCGGCACGTAGTCCAGGTCGCAGCCTTCGCCCGGATTGTCGAGGTTGATCGTCGGCGGAATGATGCCGGCGTGCAGCGCCATCACGGTAAAGATGGCCTCGACACCACCGGCGGCACCGAGCAGGTGGCCGGTCATCGACTTGGTCGAGGACACCATCGTCTTGTAGGCGTAGTCGCCCATCGCACGCTTGATCGACAGCGTTTCGGCCAGGTCGCCGAGCGGTGTCGAGGTGCCGTGCGCATTGACGTAACCGATCTGCTCGGCCGTCACCCCGGCGTCCTTCATCGCCGCGACCATGCAGCGCGCGGGACCTTCTCCGTTCTCGCTGGGCGCGGTCATGTGGAAGGCGTCGGACGACGCGCCGAAGCCGGCAAGCTCGCAGTAGATGCGCGCGCCGCGGGCCTTGGCATATTCGTATTCCTCGAGGATCAGGATGCCGGCGCCGTCGCCGAGCACGAAGCCGTCGCGGTCCCTGTCCCACGGACGCGAGGCCCGGGTCGGGTCGTCGTTGCGGGTGGACATCGCCTTCATCGAGCAGAAACCGCCGACCGAAGTCGGCGAGGAGCCGCGCTCGGCACCACCGGCGATCATCACGTCGGCGTCGCCGTACTGGATCATGCGCATCGCCATGCCGATCGAATGGTTCGACGTGGCGCAGGCGGAGACAGCGGAGAAATTGGGGCCCTTGGCACCGGTGATCAGCGACACCTGGCCGGGCAGCATGTTGATGATGGTGCTGGGAACGTAGAACGGCGAAATCTTGCGGACACCGCCTTCGTGGTACTTGATCGTCTGCTCCTCGATACCGAGCAGGCCGCCGATGCCGGAACCGATCAGCGCACCGGTGCGCTCGGCGTTGGAATCGTCGATCTTGAAACCCGCATCATCCAGCGCCATCAGCGAAGCGGCGACGCCGTAATGGATGAATTCATCCATCTTCCTGGCGTCCTTCGGATTGACCCACTTGGTGACGTCGAAGTCCTTCACCAGGCCGCCGATGCGGGTGGTGAACGACGAGGGATCGAAGTGGGTGATCGGGCCGATGCCGGAACGGCCGTTGACGATGCCGTCCCACGTCGTCGCCAGGTCGTTGCCCAGCGGCGAAACGGTGCCCATACCGGTGATTACTACACGCCTCTTCATGTAACGCTCCGAACGCTGCGCCGGGTCGGGCCGGCAGGATTGCGGATTACTGGCAATGGATCGCGAAACCCGTTGCGCAAAAACGCGGGGCCGCAGAACGCGGCCCCGGTTGGTTTTCATGGTTCGCCGTACCGACAAACCATCGGAGCCGGCCTGGCCGGACTCCGCGACACATCAGGCCTTGACGTGCGCCTTGATGTAGTCGATGGCCTGCTGCACCGAGGTGATCTTTTCGGCTTCCTCGTCCGGGATCTCGCACTCGAACTCTTCTTCGAGGGCCATCACCAGCTCGACGGTGTCGAGCGAGTCCGCGCCGAGGTCGTCGACGAACGAAGCGTTGTTGGTGACTTCTTCTTCCTTCACGCCGAGTTGTTCGACGACGATCTTCTTGACGCGCTCTTCGATGCTGCTCATTGGGTCTCACTCCTCCCGGGATCGGGAAATTCGATGGAATAGTCTAAATGAATCACGGGCGTTCGCGAAGCACGCGAAAACCCTTTTACTTCAATCGGTTACGGTTATATGGGCAACCGGTCGAAGCCAGCCGTTAAGGCATGTACATGCCGCCGTTCACGTGCAGGGTCTCGCCCGTGATGTAGGCGGCCGCGGGACCTGCAAGGAAGGCGACCGCGCGGGCGATGTCGGCCGGCTCGCCGAGGCGCCCCAGCGCGATCTGGTTCATCAGCGCCTGCTTGGCGTCTTCGGGCAGGTCCTTGGTCATGTCGGTGGCGATGTAGCCGGGGGCCACGACATTCACGGTGACGCCGCGCGAGCCGATTTCCTTCGCCAGCGACTTGCTGAAGGCGATGATGCCGGCCTTCGCCGCGGCGTAGTTGGTCTGCCCGGCGTTGCCGGTGACACCGACGACCGAGGCGATGTTGATGATCCGGCCCTTGCGCGCCTTCATCATCGAGCGCATCACCGCCTTCGAGGTGCGGTAGACGCTGGTGAGGTTGGTATCGAGGATGGCTTGCCAGTCCTCGTCCTTCATCCGCATCAGCAGGTTGTCGCGGGTGATGCCAGCGTTGTTGACGAGAATCGAGATCGCGCCGATGTCCTTGGCCACGCCCTCGATCAATGCATCGACGGATCCGGCATTGGCGACGTCGAGCACGCGGCCGTGGCCGCCGCTCGCGGCGAGGCGGCCGGCGATGGCCTGGGCGCCGGACTCCGAGGTCGCGGTGCCGATGACGGTCGCGCCCTGCGCGGCAAGCTCATCGGCAATCGCGGCGCCAATGCCCCGGCTCGCGCCCGTCACCAGTGCCACTTCGCCACTCAGCGGTAGATTGCTCATGCCTTCCACTCCGTCAATGCGGATTCGAATTCCGCGTTCGTGCCGATGGCACGTGCGTCCAATGATTTATCGATGCGCTTGATGAGGCCGGCAAGCACCTTGCCGGGGCCGCATTCGGCGACGCGCACAATGCCGCGCGCGGACAGCGCCTGCACGCAACCGGTCCACTGCACCGGCAGGTACAACTGGCGCACGAGTGCGCCGCGGATCGACTCGACCCCATCGTGCACTTCGGCATCGACGTTCTGCACCACCGGCAGCCTGGGAGCGTGCCAATGGAGATCGTTCATCGCCTCGGCGAGGCGGTTGGCGGCTTCGCGCATCAGCGGCGTATGCGACGGCACGCTCACGGCGAGCTTCACGGCCTTGCGCACACCGCGTTCACCGAGCATGGCCAGGGCCTTGTCGACCGCGGCGGCGTGGCCACCGATCACGATCTGGCCCGGTGAATTGAAGTTTGCGGGGACGACGATTTCTTCGCCGGAGGCGGCCTTGCACACCTCAAGCACGAGTTCATCCTCGGCGCCGAGCACGGCGGCCATCGCGCCGGTTCCGGCCGGTGCGGCGTCCTGCATCAACTGGCCGCGCAGGCGCACCAGGCGCGCGCCTTCGCGCAGCGACAGCGTCCCGGCGGCGACCAGCGCGGTGTACTCACCCAGGCTGTGGCCCGCAAGCACAGACGGCTGCGCGCCGCCCTGCTTCTGCCATGCGCGCCAGGCGGCTACGCCGGCAGCGAGCAACGCGGGCTGGGTGAACTCGGTACGGTTCAGCTGCTCGTCGGGACCGTCCTGCGACAGCGTCCACAGGTCGACGCCGGCCCCTTCGCTGGCTTCAGCGAAGGCCTCACGAACGACGGCATGGGTGGCAGCGAGTTCGCCGAGCATGCCCAGCGACTGCGAGCCCTGCCCGGGGAACACGAATGCGAGTTGCGAAGGCTCCGTCACGGCGGTTCCCTTCAAAAAAGAGGCGGCATCATACGGGCGAACCCGTCCATCCGTCTGTACCAGTGCGTATGCGGCAGCGGTCGCGGAAGTCTACTCCGCGACGCAGTGCTCAGTAGCGCAGCAGTGCCGAGCCCCAGGTGAAGCCGCCGCCGAAGGCTTCCAGCAGCAGCAGTTGGCCGCGCTGGACCTTGCCCGAGCGTACCGCTTCGTCCAGCGCCAGCGGCACAGAGCCGGAGGAGGTGTTGCCATGCTTGTCGACGGTGACGACCACGCGCTCCATCGGCATGTCCAGGCGCTTGGCCGTGGCTTCGATGATGCGCAGATTGGCCTGGTGCGGAATCAGCCAGTCAATGTCGTGGCGATCGAGGCCGTTGGCTTCCAGCGTTTCCTCGACCACGGAATCCAGCGCCTTCACGGCGTGCTTGAACACGTCGTTGCCGCTCATGTGGATGCGGACGCCGGCGTTGTCCTCGCCCGGCTTGAAGCCGACCGAAACGCCGACCGGATTCCACAGCAGTTCCTTCTTGCCGCCATCGGCGTGCATGTGGGTGCTGAGGATGCCGGTTTCGGTGTCGGCCTTGAGCACGACCGCGCCCGCGCCGTCGCCGAACAACACGCAGGTAGTGCGATCGCTCCAGTCGACCATGCGGGTCAGGGTTTCCGCACCGATCACCAGCGCGGTCTTTGCCGCGCCGGAACGGATGAACTTGTCGGCCACCGTCAGCGCATAGACGAACCCCGAGCAGGCGGCATTGACGTCGAACGCCGGGCAGCCGTCCGCGCCGATGCGATGCTGGATCAGGCAGGCGGTGGACGGGAAGATCAGGTCCGGCGTGGTGGTGCCGACGACAATGAGGTCCAGTTCCTTCGCATCGACGCCGGCGGCTGCCAGTGCGCGCATAGCGGCGTGGTAACCCAGGTCGCTGGTGGTTTCGCCTTCGGCGGCAATGTGGCGTTCACGGATGCCGGTACGCGCCGCGATCCATTCGTCGGTGGTATCGACGAACTTCGCCAGGTCGTCATTGGTGAGCACCTTTTCCGGCAGGTAGCTGCCGGTACCGGCGATGCGCGCGAACACTTGCTGGGTCATGCCTTTCTCAATTCGTGGGGCTGCGGGGGTGCTCGTCGCGCGGACCGCTGGAACCCAGCGACGTCCGGCAGGACGTGAACTGCAAATGCTACTCCGCCTGCGCAGGCGCCGTGCAAATCACGCAAACGCGAACGGGCGCCTAAGCGCCCGCTTCGCCCCGCGGCGTTGTACGGCCAAAAAACCGTTCTAACGGCGGGAATTACTCCGGCGCGAAGACGCCGGAACAATCACTCTTCGTCCGCAACCTTCGACTTGGTGTCGATGACCTTCTTGCCGCGGTAGTAACCGTCGGCGGTCACGTGGTGGCGCAGGTGGGTTTCGCCCGTGGTCGGGTCGGTAGCCAGCTGCTTGGCCGAAAGCGCATCGTGCGCACGACGCATGCCACGCTTGGACGGGGTGACGCGGGATTTCTGAACTGCCATGGTCTTGCTCCAGAAAAAAGCTGTGAAAACTTGCCTTGAATAATCACTTGTCCGGCTTCTTCAGCGCGGAGAGTGCTGCGAACGGGTTTGCGCGTTCCTGTTCAACCTGCGTGGCTGGCCAGTCGCGCTCCACCGCCTCGCTGCCGGGCTTCACCGGCACCACCGGCACGGCGAGGATCAATTCGTCCTCGACCAGCTCGGCTGTCCGCAGCTCGCCGTCGTCGGGCACCAGCAGCGGTTCGTAACCCTCGGGCAGCGCAGCCTCGTCCGCTTCATCGCGAATGAGTCCGAGCCGTTGCACGATCCTCACCGGCAGGAGGAACCGATCCATGCTGCGCTGGCAGACCAGCGGCAACTCGGCGTCGATTCGCAACTCGACGTAAGGCACCTGCAGCGAATCGCGGTCGAATTCGAGCGCGAAACGCACCTCGCCTTTGGTATCGAGCAGGCTGTCCTCCAGCCGTGTCAGCGCCGACAGCGGCAGGCGTCCTTCGACCCCGCGCCGCGCCGCCACCATCCTCCAGGCGTCCAGAATTTCGGGGACCCGATCCGATGGCGTGCCAGCTGACATAAGACGCGGGAGTTTAGAGATCGCGACGCCCTCGTGTCAAACCGCAAGTCCTTGTGGCGCCGGGGTTTTGCGACCTGGCGCCGGCTTCGTTGTCTAAACGGGGGCCGGCGGTTCAGACTGCGGGTCCTTCTTCCAGCCGCCGACACCGTGACCCCATCCGCCCTGATCTGGATCCTGCTCGCAGCAGGCATCGCGACCTTGTTGGCGGTCCTGTTCCGCCAGCGGGCCCCACAGCGCCGGGCCCGCGCGGTCCAGGAATTGCTGGATGCGGCCGATGCGCTGGAATCCCGGCTCCGCATGGCGCGGGCCGAAATCGCGGCCGTAGCGGGTGAACAGGGCCCGGACCCGGTCGGCGACGCCATGCGCGAGATGCTCCGCCAGCGCCTGTGGCTGCGCGACCATGGCCGCGATGCCAGCCTTGCCCAGCTCGCCGATGTCCGGGCCTCGATAGACCTGGCCCGCGACCGCATCGATACCCAACTGGCCAAGATCGCCCGGGCCCGCGCGCCTCAGGCCTGACCGTGGCGCGCCTGGTCCTGGCCTCCACGTCGCCCTATCGGCGGGAACTGCTTTCGCGGTTGCGGCTGCCCTTCGAGACCGTCCGTCCCGAAGTGGATGAATCCCCGCTCCACGGCGAGACTCCGCTGGCCCTCGCCGAGCGCCTGGCGCGGGCCAAGGCCGCCGTGATCGCCCGCCGCGAGCCGGGGGCATTCGTGATCGGTTCGGACCAGGTCGCCGAGCTTGAAGGACAGCCGCTGGGCAAAGCCGGCGACCGCACCGGGGCGATCGCGCAACTCGGCGCGATGTCAGGCCGCGAAGTCCTGTTCCGCACCGCGGTCTGCATCCAGCGCGAAGGCGATCCGCCGAGGATGGCGACAGACACGACCACGGTGCGCTTCCGCCCGCTCTCGTTCGCCGAAATCGAACGCTATGTCGATGCGGAAGCAGCGTTCGATTGCGCCGGCAGCTTCAAGGCCGAGGGCCTGGGCATCACGCTGTTCGACGCCATCGATTCGTCCGATCCAACCGCCCTGATCGGACTGCCTCTCATCATCACGGCGCGGCTGTTGCGCGAATCGGGATTTGTCCTTCCCTAGGCCACGACCTGCGCGGCGCCGTCAGCGTGCGATGTCCACCGGTTGCTCGGACCAGTCCTCGACGCTGCCGTCGCGGCCATGCAGGCGCAGTCCCAGCCAATGGCGCCCGGGCTTCACGCCCGTCGCACTGCGCAGGTCGACCTGAGCGCTGAAGCCGACATCCGGATGCCGCGGATCGTTGGTTTCCGGCCATGACGTCGACAGCCCCTCGTACGGCTCTCCGTACTTGGCAACTGCAACCGGCCGTCCATCGAGCAGCACCTCGACCTTTTCCAGGCCCACGCCGTCCTTGAATGCCCATCCCCTCATGTCGAACCGGAGCCCCACCGAAGCGCCCCCTACCGGCGCATCGATCCACGCCATGGCGGGCGTCGTGCACTCGCCGCCGCGCTTGGCATCCAGCGCGAACAACGCAAAACGCTGGCGGCCGTGATCGATGTTGAGCACCTGCGGCGGCGGCAAGGGACCGACCATGCCGCACAAGGCGTGGTAGCGATGGAGCAGGTCCTTGTAGGACACCTCGGTGATGCCCACGACCAGCAGGATCGGCCCCTTCGACCAGTCGACGGCCGATTCATTCTCAAGACCCCACAGGCGCAGTTGCGGCGCACGACCGTGGTTGTGGTTGCTTGGATGATCGAGCACCGGGATATCCGGCTCGCCGAGCGCAAAGCCGAGCTCGGCCCCCACCTTGAAGCTGTCGGCGACGACGCGCGTGCCGGGAGGCAACTGCTCGAGGCGGCGGCGCGTGACGTCTGCCAGCTCGTCCCAACCCGCGAAATTCGCCTGGTAGAACTTCTCGGCTGCACTGCGTGCACGCACCTGTGGCATCGACAGTGCCGCGTAGAACGCCAGCATCGCGACCAGCCCGAGACCGGCCAGCAGCCATGTCGCGATCCGCAGCCACCTCGGCCAGCGCGCCAGGAGCGCGGGCAGCAGCGGCAGCAATGCCAGATAGCCCGGCAGCGGCCAATGGAAACTCACGCGCTCGGTGTCCGCGAAGAAACCCAGGATGAAAAACCCGAGCACGACCAGCCCGCCCAGATAGGCGAAATAACGTGTCGACGGCAGGCTGCCGAAGCGTCCGCGCCAGCCGGCCAGCAGCAGCGCCGCGAAGAGCAACGGTGTCACCAGCAGGGCCTGGATGCCGATGAACTGGATCCCGTCCGCATGAAAGGCCCAGGGATGGCGATCGACCAGCTGGAAGCGCAGGCCTGCATCGGCGTTGTCGATATTCCACGCCAGCAACGGTATCCATGCCGATGCTCCCAGGGCGACCGCGGTCCACACCCGCACGTCGCGCAGCGCACGGCGCCCCTCGGGAAGCAACAACAGGGCGACGAAGCCGACCCCGATCACGGCGATGAAGCGGTAGTGGCTCAATGCACCCAGGGTGAGACCGAGCGCAAGCTCCAACGCTGCGGCCGCACCGACTTCGCGCAGCAACTTCGCGCCGGCATCGACGCACAACAAGGTAGCCAGCGCCATCATCGCGTCGGGCAACGCCAGCAGACCCAGCGTGCCGGCCAGTGGCAACAGCAGCGCGAAGCAACCCGCCTGCCAGCCGTAGCGCTCGCCGAATTCGCGTGTCGTGAGCCGCACCATCAGCAGCGGAACCAGCGCGGCCAGGAACAGGAACGGGGCACGCAAGGCGAAGGCATGCTCGCCTCCCAGCACCACGCCGAGCCGCGTGAGCCAGGCCGTCAATCCGGGCAGGTCGGAATAGGCCGCAGCAAGGTGCTGCCCCTCCTGCCAGTAGAAGGCCTCGTCGACGAACAACGGCAGCCGTGCGGCCACGGCCAGCTTGAGCAGCAGGACGGCGGACCACAACAGCCAGAAACCGAGTCGTACCGGGCCGGAGTCCTGCCCGGCATGCATCCCTTCGTCGCGCATGGATGGAGAACAACCCCGCTACACTGCCAAGACTGGTGAGGAGGACGAAATGGCGGCATCCCCGACCGCAGCGACCATGCTACCCGATGCGTTGCGCATGACCCTTGAACGCGCGCAGGCCCAGGTCAATGCGCTGGTGCTTGGCAAGGCACATGAAGTCCGCCTTGCCTTCGTGGCACTCCTGGCCGGCGGCCATCTGCTGATCGAGGACCTGCCTGGCCTGGGCAAGACCACGCTCGCTCGTGCGATGGCCACGACACTGGGGCTCGACTTCCAGCGCGTGCAGTTCACCTCGGACCTGTTGCCGGCCGATGTCGTAGGTGTTTCGGTATTCGACCCGCAAGCGCGCAGCTTCCAGTTCCACTCGGGACCTGTGTTCGCGCAGGTACTGCTGGCGGATGAAATCAACCGGGCGCCGCCGCGGACGCAGAGCGCCCTGCTGGAAGCGATGGCGGAGCACCAGGTGACGGTGGACGGCACCACGCACTCGTTGCCGGACCCCTTCTTCGTCATCGCCACGCAGAACCCGGTCGACCTGGCCGGCACCTATCCGCTGCCCGATTCCCAACTGGATCGCTTCCTGCTTCGGCTGACCCTGGGATATCCGGGCGAAGCGGCCGAACGGGACCTGCTCGCCGGCGTGGATCGCCGCGACCTGATTGCACAGACGATGCCCCTGCTGGACACCGCGGACGTACGGGCGGCCCGGCGGGCCGTACTGGGAGTGCATGCGAGCGATGCCCTGATCAACTACGTACAGGCCCTGCTCGCGCGCAGCCGCAAGCACCCGGGCGTGCGTGTCGGCCTTTCGCCCCGCGCCGGACTGGCGCTGCTGCGTGCCGCGCGCGCGTACGCGCTGTTGCTGGGGCGTTCGCATGTGCTGCCCGAAGACGTGCAGGCGTTGTTTGGTGCGGTTGCAGCGCATCGCCTGGTAGCGGACGCGCAGGCCGGCAGCGATGCGTCGCTGGCCAAGGCGATCCTGCATGCGGTGCCCGTGGACTGAGGCGCGCGTGCCGTGATGCTCCCCGCTGTCGGCTGACACGATGCCTGCGATTGCCGCCAACCCTGAAGCCCTGGCCACGCTCTGGCGGCGCGTTCGCACCATCGCCCTGAGCCTGACCCGGCCGCGCGCACCGGAAACACTGCCCGTCACCATCGACCGGCGTCGTGTCTATGTGCTTCCCACGCGCTTCGGGCTGTTCTACAGCACGTTGCTCCTGGGCATGGCGGCAGGCGCGCTGAACTACAACAACAATCCCGCCCTGATGCTGTGCCTGTTGCTTGGCGGCGCCGCCCTGGCCAGCCTGATCGCCGCGCAGTTGCAGCTCACCGGACTGAACATCACCACGATCGATGGCGAACCGGTGGCGGCGGGACAAACGCTGCTGCTGCGCGTGCATGTGCAGGCCGATCCGTCGCGCATGCGCCGTGGCTTGCGCGTCGACGATGACGACCTGCTCGATACCTCTGTCCTGAACCTCGACCAGGGGCATGGCGAAGCCGAAGTCGCGCTGCCTACCGAGCAGCGCGGCTGGCTCGATGTTCCCCGCCTCCGCGTGTTCACCACGCGTCCGCTGGGATTGGCGCGGGCGTGGACGTACGTCTGGAGCGACGCGCCCCTGCTCGTATACGCCGCGCCCGAGCCCAACGGCCCGCCCCTGCCGAGCGGGTCCGGCCAGCAGGCACAGACCCGCCTGCATCCCGCCGGGGACGATGTGCACCACCTGCGCAATTACCGGCCCGGCGATGCGCGCCGCACCATCGCGTGGAAGCCTTCCGCGCGCCGCGACACCCTGCTGGTGCGCGAGTACGAGCAGCCGTTGGGCGCGGACGTCGTGCTCGACTGGCGCCAACTGGCCAATCTCGATTTCGAAGCGCGCATCTCGCGCCTGGCACGGTGGGTCGATGAGGCCGAACGCGATGGCCGTCGCTACCGCCTGTGCCTGCCCGGCCAGCCCGACATCGGCCCCGATCACGGCATCGTGCATCGCCATGCCTGTCAGCGCGCGCTCGCCCTCCTCCCCCTGGGCGGAGGGTACGGGCGATGAGCGCGACGATGGGCCACGCACTGGTGCTCGATCGCACCAGCCGCCATTGGGCCCTGCTCGCGGCGGTCGCCTGTGTGGTCCCGCTGTTGCTGCAGCTTCCCGCCAACCTTGCATGGCCCATTGCCGCAGCCGGTGTCGCGACGACCGCACTGGCCTGGTGGAAGCCGCTGCCGGCTGGATTGCGCCTGTTGCTGACCCTGCTCGTGGTTGGCGCCGTGCTGGGGGTTGCCGGCCTGCGCTTCGGCCGCGACACCGGCTGCGCCCTGCTTGCCGCGATGCTCGCGATCAAGCCCTCGGAAACCGCGAAGCTGCGTGATGCGCGCAGCCTGATCGGGTTTGCGCTGTTCGCGCCGTTCGCCACCTTCCTGCTCGACGAGGGGCCGTTGTCGCTCGCCCTGGCCCTCGCTGCCACCGTGGGGGCCCTGGCGGCGCTGCAACGCCTGGCCGACGTCGAATCCGGCGATGCACGTTTCAACGTGCCGCTGCGAACCCGGCTGCGCAGCGTCCTGCAGTTGCTGTTGATCGGCCTGCCGCTGGCGCTGGCCACGTTCTGGTTGTTCCCGCGCCTGGCTTCACCGATGTGGGGCGTGCCGGGTCGCGCGATGGCCAAGCCGGGTTTGTCCGACTCGATGCGGCCCAACGACAACGACTGGCTGGACCTGATGTCCGACGACACGCCCGTCCTGCGCGCGCGCTTCTTCGGTGCGACACCCCGCCAGGACCAGATGTATTGGCGCGGACCCACGTTGTGGCGTTTCGACGGGGAGGAGTGGACACAGCCTGCGTGGACACGCGGGCTGCACGCACCGCGCGTGCAGGCCTCGCCCCGGCAATGGGACTACGAACTGGAAGTCGAGCCCACCGACCGCCGGCAGCTGGTAGCACTCGATCTGCCCCTGGCGGCACCGGGGGGCAGCGCGCTGATTGGCGACTATTCGCTGCGCACGGAACGTCCCCTGAGCTCGCTCACGCGCTGGCGCATGCAATCGGCCGCCCCCCTGTGGAACGAGTCGCAGCTGAAACCAGCGCTACGGCAGGCCGCACTGGAACTCCCCTCCGGATTCAACCCGCGCACCCTCGCCCTCGCCCGCCAATGGCGCCGGGACGCCGGCAGCGATGACGCTGCGATCGTGCGGCGTGCCCTGGCGTGGATCCATGACGAATTCGCCTACACGCTGGACACGCCGCCCTGGGGTCATGACGCCATCGACCAATTCCTGTTCGACGGCAAGGCGGGTTACTGCCAGCACTTCAGCTCGGCCTTCGTGGTGCTGATGCGCGGCGCCGGCATTCCGGCGCGCGTGGTGACGGGGTATGCGGGCGGCTATCGCAACCCGATCGGCGGCTACTGGATCGTGCGGCGTTCAGATGCCCATGCCTGGACCGAGGTATGGATGCCCGAACGTGGCTGGGTCCGGATCGATCCGACAGCCGCAGTTGCCCCCGAGCGGGTTTACGACACACTCGCCGATCGCGCACCCGGTACCGACAGTGTGCTCGGCGACTTCGGGGGATCGCTGTGGAACGCCCGCGACTGGCTGCGGCGCGGCTGGAACGATCTGGTCCTCGGTTTCGACGCCAATCGCCAGTCGCGGATGTTCGCGCCACTCGGACTGGACCGGATCAACGGGCGGCAGCTCGCCATGGTGTTTGGGGCCGTTGCCACCCTGGCCCTGATGTGGATGGTCTGGCTCAGCGCCCGAGGCCAGCGCGAGCCCGACCCGGTGCTGCGTGCCTGGCATCGGTTGGGCCAACGTTACGGGCGGTTCGGGCTGGCGCGCGAATCGCACGAAACCGCCGCCCACTGGGTGGATCGCGTCGCCCGTGCGCACCCCGGGCTCGCGAGCGGACTGCACGAAATCAGCCACCGTTTCGCCATTTGGCGCTACGCTGAGCCCCAGCCCGGGACGCACGACCCCCGTGCCGCCAAGGACCTGGTCCGAGCGCTGCGCAGCCATCGGCCCAAGCATTCGAATCCCTGACCCGTCCAACGGAGAAAGGCTATGAAGGCAAGCGTCGTCCTCACCATGCTCGGTACGGCATTACTCGCCGCTTGCGCCTCGCAGCCAGCGCCGCTGCAGGGCAGCTTCAACGAGATCACTCCGCAGCAGGCCGCTGCCACGGATTCGACGGGCGCGGTGGTCCGGTGGGGCGGCCGCATCGTCGGTGTCGAACCGCAACCCAACCGCACCTGCTTCGAGATGATGTCCACGCGACTGTCGTCCAACGGTCGGCCGTACTGGGCTGCCGATGACGTCGGCGGCCGCTTCATCGCCTGCCGCATCGGCTTCTACGACCCTGCGCTGTTCGAGAAGAACCGCGAAGTGACCTTCACCGGCCGCATCGGCGGCTACGACACCCGCCGCATCCTGGGTTATGACTACCGCTTCCCGCGCGTGGATGCCGAGGTGATCTACCTGTGGCCGGCGCGTGAGTATGTCGACCTGGTCAACACGCGCCCGCCGCCGTGGCCGTGGTGGGGTTACTGGTGAAGCAACATCGCTCGGACATGGGCGCCCGGCCTCGAACCGGGCGTCATGTTTCGGGAGCAGGCAACGCCCGGCCATTGCCGGGCGTTGTCATCTCGGCGTGCCGAAGCGGCCCAGCGGCGCGCCCGCCAGCAGGTGCAGATGGACCTGGAACACGGTCTGCCCGCCATGGCCGTTGCAGTTGATGACCACGCGGTAGCCGTCATCGGCGAAGCCCTGCTGCTTGGCGTAATTCGCCGCGGCCACGTGCAGGCGCCCTATCACTTCCGCCTGCGAGGCCTGCACGTCATTCAACGTGGCGATATCGACCTTGGGCACGAACAGCACGTGTACAGGAGCTTGCGGCGCGATGTCGCGGAACGCGATCTGGTGCTCGTCTTCGTAAACGATGTCTGCCGGGATCTCGCGCCGGATGATCTTGTGGAAGAGAGTGTCTGCCATCGCTTCTTCTCCTGAAATCAGGGCATTTCGCTGCGACTGCCGAACGCGTGCGACAGCGTGCCACGGTCCACGTATTCCAGTTCGCCGCCAAGCGGCACGCCGTGCGCGAGCCGGCTCGGTCGAACCTTGTGCTGGCGTGCCAGTTGCGCCAGGTAATGTGCGGTGGCCTCGCCTTCCACGGTGGGATTGGTGGCGATGATCAACTCCTGCACCTCACCCTCGGCCAGGCGCGAGGCAAGGCGGTCGAGGCCGAGTTCACGCGGACCAATCCCGTCCAGCGGCGACAACCGCCCCTGCAGGACGAAATACAGGCCTCGATAGCCCGTTGCCTGCTCGATGGCAAGCCGGTCGGCCGGCGATTCGACCGCACACAACAGATAGGCATCCCGCGAAGCGCTGGTGCAGGTGGCGCACACTTCGGTCTCGCTGAAGTCGCGGCAGCGGGCACAGTGGCCGACCTTCTCGACGGCCGCGGACAGCGCCTGCGCCAGCCGCGCGCCGCCGTCCCGGTCGCGCTCGAGCACGTGGTAGGCCATGCGTTGGGCCGACTTCGGCCCGACACCAGGCAGCACGCGCAGGGCTTCGATCAGTTGTTCGAGCAACACACTCACGAAGTCACGCTCACGGAAACACGCTCATGAAGTCACGGCACCGCGTCAGAACGGAAGCTTCATTCCCGGCGGCAACTGCATGCCGGCGGTGGCAGCCGACATCTTCGCCTGCGATTCCTCGTCGATCTTGTTCGAGGCATCGTTGAACGCCGCGGCGATCAGATCCTCGACCATTTCCTGGTCCGACAGCACGCTCGGATCGATGCGCACCTTGCGGCACTCCTTGCGGCCGGTGAGCGTCACCGTGACCATGCCGCCGCCGGCCGAACCAGTGACCTCGATCTTTGCGATCTCTTCCTGCGCACGCTGCAGGTTTTCCTGCATGCGCTGGGCCTGCTGCATCATTTGGGCGATGTTGCCACGCATAGTCTTGTTCTCTTGATTGGTGCGCCGCGTCGTGCGACGTCGGCATGGGGAAGGAAATTAATTCTCGTCGAAAGGACGGATCGAGTCCGGCACCAGCTTCGCGCCGTGCTGGGATATCAACCGCTGGACGTCCTGATCGTTCATGAAAGCGGCTTCTGCCGCCGTCTGGCGCTCATCGCGCGCGCGCTCGTTGCGTTCCCGCAACGACTCTCCCTGCGCGGGAGCATTCTCGAAGCGGATTTCCGGCGCGGCACCCAGTACCGGCGCCAATGCATTGGCCACCATCGCAGTCAATGCACTGGACTTGAGGTGCTCGTCCGAAGCCGGCAAGGCCAGGCGCAGCAGGGTGCCGTTGTAGCCGATGAAGACCGAATGCTCGGCGAGCAGACGGGCAGGACCGCGCAGGCCGCTGTTGGCGACCAGGGCGTGCCAGGCATCCGCATCCGCCAAGGCGGCGCCGGATGCGGCGGACTCTGACGCTGGCACAGCCATGCGTGGCGCCGGCACGTCGACGGGTGCCGGCGCCGGCGCCGGCGTTGGCGCGGGCACCGGTTCCGGCATGGCAGCCGGCGCGGCGACGGGTTCGCGCGGCGCAGGCGCGTGCGCTGCGATGTCGCGAGCCAATGCCTCGCGTGCGGCATTCGCCGCCGAGCGGCTCGTATCGGGTGCAGCCATCGCGGGCGCGCGCGGCGGCGCGGTTTCGCCACGGGTCGGTGTAGTCACGGACGGACCACGTGCGCCCTCGCCTTCCGCGGGACGGAACGCGAGCATGCGCAGCACGCTCATCTCGAAACCGGCGCGCGGGCTCGGAGCCAACGGCAGGTCACGACGGCCGTTGAGGGCCATCTGGTACCAGAGCTGCACGACCTCGGGACGCAACGCGGCAGCCAGCGCATCGATATCGACGCCCTCGCCGTCCACCGGGGCCTCCGGCACGAGCTGGCGCACCTGCACGCGATGCAGTGCATCGGCGAGCGCATCCAGCACCCCGCTCCAGTCGGGCGAGAATTCGGCCAGCACGCCCACTTCCGCCAACAAGGCGGGGCCATCGCCGCGGGCGAGCGCCGCCAGCAGCGCACCGACGCGCATGCGATCGACGGTGCCCAGCATCGTCGCCACCGCCGCGTCGTCGAGCTTGCCGCCCGTGTAGGCAATCGCCTGGTCCAGCAGCGAAAGGCCATCGCGCAGACTACCGTCCGCCGCCTTGGCGAGCTGGCGGATCGCAGCAGCGTCGGCCGGAATGCCTTCGGCCTCAAGGATGCGCGTGATCTGCCCGGTGATCTGCTGTTCGTCCAGGCGCTTCAGGTTGAATTGCAGGCAGCGCGACAACACCGTGACCAGCAATTTCTCGGGATCGGTCGTCGCGAACAGGAACTTCACGTGCTCCGGCGGCTCTTCCAGCGTCTTCAGCAGCGCGTTGAACGCCGCCTTCGACAGCATGTGCACTTCGTCGATCAGGTAGACCTTGTAGCGACCGCGCGATGGCAGGTACTGCGCGTTCTCGATCAGCTCGCGGACGTTGTCGACACCGGTATTGCTCGCCGCGTCGATTTCCAGCAGGTCGATGTAGCGGCCGGCATCGATGGCCCGGCAGGTCTCGCATTCGCCGCAGGGATCGGCCGAGGTGCCGCGTTCGCAGTTCAATGACTTGGCGAAGATGCGCGCAATCGTGGTCTTGCCCACGCCGCGCGTGCCTGTGAACAGGAAGGCATGGTGGACACGGCCCGAATCCAGCGCATTGGTGAGCGCGCGGACCACGTGCTCCTGCCCGACCAGTTCGGCAAAACGCTTGGGGCGCCACTTCCGGGCGAGGACGAGATAGGACATGTCGCCATTCTGCCGCGCCGCGAAGAACTTTGCCCGCTCCGCTGCCGCCCGCGAGAAACCCGCGCCGCGAAAAACTCTGTCCGTCTGGAGGTTGGAACGCGCCGCGGCGCGCGGGGGACCGCGCCGCGAAAAACTCTGCCCCGCCTGGAGGCTGGAACGCGCCGCAGCGCGCGGGGGACTGTGACCGCAGGCTTTTTATGGAACGCGCCGCAAAAAACCTTGCCCGCTCGGACACCGAAATGCGCCGCACCGCGCAAGGAGACTGCCCGCAGGCAGTCCCGTGGCTTGTTCGAAACCCGCCCGAAAGCTAGAATCTCGGACCCTGACGTCGGCCGGATGCCGTATTCAGGGCAGCGGTGCCAGGTGCGGAGAGGTGTCCGAGTGGTTGAAGGAGCACGCCTGGAAAGTGTGTAAGCGTCTAAACCGCGCTTCGGGGGTTCGAATCCCCCTCTCTCCGCCAGCCGCATCACAACAAGGTCGCGTGCAATGCGTGGCTTTGATCAAGCAATCCCAGCAAGTCTCTATGGTGGCCCCGTCGGCCCCTCGCGACGCTAGGTCGAAAACCCCGCCAGGGCCGGAAGGCAGCAACGGTATCGATCGACGCGGGTGCCGAGGCCAGCCGGCGGGGTCATCGCCCGTTTTGGGCTCCGCCCGAAAACGGCCCAGGATTCGCTTCGCAAATCCCGGGTCCCGCTATGTGCTTCCAATCCCCGCGGCTTCGCCGCGCCCCCTTACCAAGGGGGCTGTCCACCAGAACGATTTCCGCTCTGGGCTGGTCGCGGCTCGGACGCTGCGCGTGGAAATCCTAGGATTGCTTTGTAAATCCGGGTCCCGCTATGTGCTTCCGATCCCCGCGGCTTCGCCGCGCCCCCTTACCAAGGGGGCTGTCCACCAGAGCGATTTCCACTCTGGGCTTGTCGCGGCTCGGACGCTGCGCACGGAAATCCAAGATTCGCTTCGCAAATCCCGGTTCCTTATCAAGGGGGCTCTTCAACAGCGGGATTTTCGCCTCGGTCGTTACGGCTCGGGGTGCAGCCAGCCGGCGTCGCCTTCGCGGTAGCGTTCGTGCTTCCAGATCGGCACGCGCGCCTTCACCTCGTCGATGACGTAGCGACACGCGGCGAATGCCGCATCGCGGTGCGCGGCGCTCACGCCAACCCAGACGGCCAGTTCGCCGATCGCCAGGTCGCCCACGCGGTGCACGCAACGGGCGTCGATGATGTCGAATTTCTCCAGGGCCTCGCCCAGCACCTTCTCGCCTTCGCTTTCGGCGAGCGCGGCATAGGCTTCGTAGCGAAGGCCGTGCACGATGCGGTCCGCATTGTGATTGCGCACCCAGCCCTCGAAGCTGGCGTAGCCGCCGACGCGCTCATCCAGCAGGTTGGCGCGCAGGGTGGTGGTATCGAACGGCGTATCGGCAAGGGTGAAGCGTTTCATTTGCGGGCTCTGATTCGGAACATAGACCAAGCGCACTTCCTCACCCACCGCTCACCGGCGGAATGAAAGCGACTTCAGTGCCATCGCGTGGCGCCTCGTCCCATGCCGCAAAGTCGCCATCGACCGCCACGCGCAACTGGCGCGCCGGAAACGGCAAGGCGTGCCGCGCCTGCAGCTCGTTGTAGAGCGCACGCAGGTCGGGCGCTGCACTATCCACGACCTCGCAGGCGACACCCGACGCGTCGCGCAGTGCAGCGAAGTACAGGATCGTCATCCTGGCCATCACGCCTTCCCGAAATCGTGGCGGCCGCCGCTCTTGCGCAGCAGTTTCGCCGGCCCGACGAGGATGCGATGCGATAGCGCCTTGCACATGTCGTAGACCGTCAACGCGGCGATGCTTGCACCGGTCAGCGCTTCCATTTCGACGCCCGTGCGGTGGGTCGTGCGGACCACGCATTCGATGTTCAGGTCGCGCTCGCCGCTCCATTCCACGCTGATACGGCAGCCATCGATCGGCAGGGGATGACAGAACGGTATCAATTCGTGTGTGCGCTTCACGGCCATGGTCCCGGCAATGATCGCCGTCTCGACGACGCTGCCCTTGGCGCTTTTCATGCCGCTGCCACGCAGCAGTACCGCGACATCACCCGGGAAGCGTACCCGGCACGTGGCCGCAGCCTCGCGCGCCGTCAGCGGCTTGGCGGAGACATCCACCATCGCGGGGCGACCAGCGGGATCGACATGGGTAAGAACGCGGGCGGTTTTTTTCACCCGGTCATTCTGCGCTGATCGCGTGGCGGGCGGTAGCCGAGCTCAGCCGCCAACCAGGTACATCTCGACATGCTTGCGCGGTGCTTTTGCCTGACCCCGCAGTTCGCTGTACCGGTCCCTGCGCCGCGACCACTGCCCTTCCAGATGGCGGGCCAGCGCGTCGGCCCCTTGGGGAAGTACTGCTCGCAGATCGTGTCCGGTTCCCGCGAACAGGCAGGTGTACAGCTGTCCGTCGGCGGAAACGCGCGCCCGATGGCAGTCCCCGCAGAACGGCTCGCTGACGGAACTGACGAAACCCACCTCGCCCACGCCATCGGCGAAGCCGTATCGGGAAGCGACTTCGCCACGGTACTGCGCATCCAGCGGCCGCAGCGGCCATTGCGCGTGGATGCGGTCGCGCAGCTCGGCCGACGGCACCACGCGCTCGCGCCGCCAGCCGTTGCAGGTGCCCACGTCCATGTATTCGATGAAGCGGATGATGTGGCCATGCGCGCGCGCGAACGCCACCAGCGGCAGCACTTCACTCTCGTTGATGTCGCGCTGCACCACGCAGTTGAGCTTTACGGGCGCAAATCCGGCCGCCGTTGCGGCGTCGATGCCCCTGAGCACGTCCGCGACTTCACCGCGGCCACCCGACAGGTTGCGGAATAGCATCGGGTCCAGCGCGTCGAGGCTGACCGTTACGCGGTGCAATCCGGCCTCGCGCAGCGCACGTGCCTGCGGCGCCAGCAGCGAGCCGTTGGTGGTCAGTGCGATGTCGGTGAGTCCATCGATGGCGGCCAGCCGTGCAACCAGTTCGGGCAGGCGCTTGCGCAGCAATGGCTCGCCCCCGGTGAGGCGCAGTTTGCTCACCCCGGCCTGGACGAAGCCACGCACCAGTGTTTCGATCTCGTCGAACGACAGCCGCGACGCCGCATCGAAGCCGTAGTCCTCCGGCACCCGCTCCGCCGGCATGCAATACGGACAACGGAAATTGCAGGCTTCGATCACGGACAGGCGCAGATCGCGCAGCGGACGACCCAGCGCGTCGTGGACGCCGGTCGGGACGACGATGGCGGCTTCCCCTTTCACGGCTGCGCCCTGGGCGCGCTCGGATCGGCCAGGCCGATCACGTCGTCCGCTTTCGCCACGCGATGGCCGCGCGCGGCCAGGACTTCGCCTTCCTCGCGGCTGGCGTAGTGATAGAGCACGCAGCGCGAAAGCAACTCGGCAGGGTATTCGCGTTCGAGATCGTCGATGCCGCTGTGCGAGGGATTGCCATGCAGCGCGCAGTCGTGGGCGACCAGTTCGCCAGCGTTGGCGTACTTGGCCAGCTGCTCGGGAATCGGCCGCGTATCGCCCGTCCACACGACGCTGCCCTGGAGGCGCAGGCCGAAGGAAGTCTCGGGCCAGTGATGGCGCGTGGCGAACACCTCCAGCCGCACGCCGTCGTGCCAGAACGAAGCCCCGACCGGGATCACCTGGAAGGCGTCCCAGAAGTTCGCCCCGCCTTCGGCAAGAGGGTTGGGATAGTCGCCCACGCGCTGGTGCAGCAGGGGCACGAGTGCGGCGGGGACATAGAGGCGCACCCTGCCGCGCCTGGTTTCATCGAAGTAGCTGGAAACGAACAGGCGCTCGAAACCGGCAATGTGATCGAGGTGGGTGTGGGTGATGAACAACGCGCGCGGCGCTTCGCCGTACTGCGCGAGGTAGTGGCTCAGGCCTTCGTTGCCGCAATCGATCGTGAGCCACGGCGCGCCGTCGCGCTCGATCGTGGCCATCGCCGATCCCAACTGAACCGCTGACGCGTTGCCGACTCCCTGCAGTCGCAGACTCCAGCCCATCAAGTGCCTCGTGCCCAGACGCGGTCGTAGGCCGCGCGCAAACGGGCGAAATCCCGCTCTACTTCCTCGATGGGGCGCGCGCCGCGCAGTTTCAACAGCGAACGCTTCAGGCGCGCCAGGTTGCCTTCGCGCCAGCCGGTGGCGGGAATGCGCTGCTCGCCACGGTCGAGATCGATCACCCAACCGCGGCCGGTCGGGTCGAACAGCAGGTTGTGGGCGTTGAGGTCGGCGTGGTCCAGGCCGGCGCGATGGATACGGGCGATCAAGCGGCCGGCCTCTTCCCATGGCGCGCCGTCGCCAGCGACGACGGCACGGTCAGCCAGCGTGCGCACATCATCGATGCGCTCGATCAGGATGGCCGCACTGTAGAAATGGCCCTCGCGCCGGTAATACGCGGCGATCGGCCTCGGCACCGGCACGCCTTTGGCGGCCATCGCCCGGGTAAGGCGGAATTCGGCGAAGCTGCGGGTGCGGTTGGCACCTTGCCACCAGTAACGGTCACGGCTGAAATTGGCAGCCAGCCCGCCGCGCAGGTAGCAACGCAGGACACTCGAACCGAACGGCGCATCCACGAACCACGCGCCGCCACGGCCACCACTCGCAACCGGTCGGGCCTGTTCGCCCCAGAATGCCGGCAGGAACCATTCCGGCTTGGCTTGTCGCACGCGCGTGTTGTCGAACAGAATCGCGCCGTAGCCGCGCTCGTCGCGGAACGGCATCAATCCTTCGGCAGCGTCATAACCCGTCATCCCACCGAGTCTAGCAAGACCCATGCCGCAAGCACCCCTGTCGATCTGCCTGCTGCGCTTGTCCGCACTGGGCGATGTCACCCACGTCGTGCCGCTGGTGCGCACCCTGCAGGCTGCGTGGCCGCAGATCGCATTGACCTGGGTCATCGGCAAGGGCGAGCACCGGCTGCTGGAGGGACTGCCCGGTGTCGACTTCGTCGAGTACGACAAGAAGACCGGCTTCGCGGGCATGCGCGCCCTGCGCAGCCGGCTGCGCGAACGCACGGGCGGCCGCGGTTACGAGGTGCTGCTGCAGATGCAGGTGGCAGCGCGCGCCAACCTGCTGTCGGCCTTCGTTCCAGCCGAGCTCCGCGTTGGATATGACCGTTCCCGTTCCAAGGACCTCCACGGCCTCTTCATCAACGAGCGCATTCCCGACCGCCCCGGTCTCCATGTCCTGGATGCTATCGGCAGCTTCTGCGAACCGCTTGGACTCAAGCAGACGCAGGTGCGCTGGGACCTGCCGGTACCGGATGCCGCGCGCGAATGGGCGCATGCCCAGTGGATCGAGGACGGCTCACAGACGCTGCTGATCTCGCCCTGCTCCAGCCACAAACTGCGCAACTGGCAAGCAGACCGCTACGCCGCCGTCGCCGATCACGCCGCCGCGCGCGGCTGGCGCATCGTGCTTTGCGGTGGCCGCAGCCAGCTGGAGCGCGAAACCACAGATGCGATCCTTGCCGCCATGAAGGCCCCCGCCCTGGACCTGGTCGGCAAGGACACGCTCAAGCAGCTCCCTGCCCTGCTTGAACGGGCCGACCTGGTGATGACGCCGGATTCGGGCCCGATGCACATCGCCAACGCGATGGGGGCAAAAGTGCTGGGGCTGCATGCAGCGAGCAATCCCGCACGCAGCGGGCCCTATTCCGATCGTCGCTATTGCGTGGACCGCTACGACGACGCGGCCCGCAAGTACCTCGGCCGACCAGCATCGGAACTGAAGTGGGGCACCAAGATCGAGCACGACGGCGTCATGGAACTGGCGACCGTCAATGATGCGATCGCCGCATTCGAACGCTATGTCACGGACTACACGGACTGAAGGAGATCCAATGAACCTGGAAACGCTGATCGACAAGGACGCCATAGGCGACGTGATCCACGCGCTGTTCATCGGCACCGACAACCGCGACTGGGCGACGGTGCGCGCGGCACTGGCGCCGCGACTGCATGTCGACATGACCTCGCTGGTCGGCGGCGAGCCGTTCGAAGTCACCGGCCCTGAAATGGCAGCGACGTGGGAAACCGGCTTGCAGCCGATCCAGGCCGTGCATCACCAGGTCGGCAACCTGCGCATCTCGGTGGACGGCGATGCCGCGGAAGCCTACTGCTACGGCACGGCCACCCACTACCGGCCGACAGCCAGCGGCCGCAACCTGCGCACGTTCATCGGCAGCTATGACTTCCGCCTGGCGCGGATGGACGGCACATGGCGGATCACGCTGTTCCGTTTCAATCTGCGGGTGCTCGATGGCAACCTGCAGCTGGAAACGGACAGCTGAAAAGGCTTACGGCGCGGCGCCCGTCCTGTAGTCCTGGTAGGACTTCTCCTCGACATAGGCCGAGCCCAGTGCGAGGTTGATGTCCTTCTTGATGCGCGCGCGTTCGTCGTTCTCGAAGTAGACGCTGCGGGCGAGGCGGATGAATTCGGCATCGAATTCCTGCGCCTTTTCCTTGATGCGGATGTCGTCCTCGATCACCCACAGGCGCTCGTTCACGGCCTTGAGCGCTGCGCGCAGTTCCACGATGTCCTTGCCCGCGGCCGGGTGCCCCATCCAGGTCTGTTCCAGCGCCGAGAGCTCGTTGCGCACGTTGGCCAGCTTGGCCTCGTCGCTCATGCGCTCGGACTTGATCTGCAGGATGGCGATCTTGTCGAGCAGCTCACCAAAGGACACCGGAACCAGGATTTCGGACATGGGGGGAACCGTTTTGGGCCGGGCGCTTGCCGCGGCGGGAGGAGGAAGGGCGAGCAGACGACCCGACCTGCGAAGCGGACAGTTTAACTTCCCCGCCCGGAAACTTGCCGGGACTGGGCCCGGCACGTATCATTCGCGGCCCACTTCCGGAGAGGTGGCAGAGTGGTTGAATGTACCTGACTCGAAATCAGGCGTACGTTTATAGCGTACCGAGGGTTCGAATCCCTCCCTCTCCGCCAGATCGAGCAAAACGCCCCTTTCGAGGGGCGTTTTGCTTTTCGGCCGGGCGCGGCCGGCGCTTGCCTTTACGGCCGCTCCACCACGATTATCGCGTTCACCCTTCCGAAAGCCCTCCTCGCCCCGGTTTCCCAATGATCGAATTCGGACACCTGACGCATGTCGGCCTGCGTCGGGAACTCAACGAGGACACCTATTACGGGGACAGTGAACTGGGCCTGTGGCTGGTCGCTGACGGAATGGGTGGGCACGAATATGGCGAGGTCGCCAGCGCATTGGCCCGCGAGACCATCGTTCGTGAGATCCGCGATGGCACGCCGCTTGCCACCGCGATCCGCATCGCCGACGAGGAAATCATCCGCATCTCCCGGCGTCGCCACGACGCATTGCCCATGGGCACCACCGTCGTGGCCGCCCGCGTCAGCGGCGGCCGCTTCGAAGTGGCCTGGGTGGGCGACAGCCGCGTCTACCTGTGGCGCGACAACCAGCTGGTGCAGCTCTCCCAGGACCACAGCTACGTACAGGAGCTGATCGCCAACGGGGCGATCACCCATGAGCAGGCACGCAGCCACCCTCACCGCAACGTGGTGACGCAGGCGCTGGGCGTGACCGACCCGCGCAGCCTGAACGTCGAGACCATGACCGGCGAACTGCGCCCCGGCATGCAGCTGCTGCTATGCAGCGATGGCCTGACCGAGGAAGTGGAAGACCGCAACATCGCCAAGGTGCTCTCGCACAGCGATTGCAGCGCACAGGAATGCGTGGATGAACTGGTCGCGGCGGCGCTCGACGGCGGTGGCTCGGACAACGTGACCGTGGTGCTGGTCCGCAATCACTGAGCAGAGCTTCAGGCGGGAATGGCGGCCAGCTCGTCCAGGGCCGCCGCAGCCGATTGAGCCTCGTCGGCCCACGTATCCCACAACACCTTCCCCGCCTTCTTGCGCAACTGCGCGAGCCGGGCCTCGTGCGCCGCGGCGTCCGCCGTGTCCACGACGACGCGCGGACGCGGGACACGCAGGTCGACTTCGAACGCGACGGCCGCAGCGCCGGCCGCGGCCTCCGCCCCGGCTTCGAAACCGATTTCGCCCTGGCCGGACGTCAGCCCGATGAAGACCTCCGCCAGCAACTGCGCATCGAGCAGCGCGCCGTGCAGCTGGCGATGGGTATTGTCGACGTCGAACCGCTTGCACAGTGCATCCAGCGAGTTGCGCTGGCCGGGGAAGCGCTGGCGCGCGAGCAGCAGCGTGTCCTCGATGGTACAGCGGTCGGCGAGCGCACCGTACTGCGGGCCCAGCAGGCGCAGTTCGTTGTCGAGGAAGCCGACGTCGAAGGCCGCGTTGTGGATCACCAGTTCGGCGCCTTCGATAAAGGCGAGGAATTCATCGGCGACGGCGGCGAACAACGGCTTGTCGGCAAGGAACTCCAGCGTCAAACCGGTGACTTCCTGCGCGCCGGCTTCGAACTCGCGCTCGGGATTGAGGTAACAGTGGAAGGTGCGGCCAGTCGGGCGGCGCTCCACCATCTCGACGCAGCCGATTTCCACGACGCGGTTGCCGCTGGCCCAGCTCAGGCCGGTGGTTTCTGTGTCGAGGATGATCTGGCGCATCGGGCACTCTTGGCAGTTGCAGGTCGGAAGCTTAAGGCCTGGCGGCCAGCTGGAACGACGGGGTACAAAACGACGGGTTACAAATTCACAATCGCCTAAACGGCGACACCCTGCTTGAAACGCAGGGCTTGGTTGCGCGCCAGGACATCGACGCGCTCGTTGTCGGGATCGCCCGAGTGCCCCTTCACCCACTTCCATTCGATGCGGTGGCGGCCGGTGGCAGCGTGCAGGCGCTCCCATAGTTCCCGGTTCTTCACTGGGTCCCCGCCCGCGGTCTTCCAGCCGCGCCGCACCCAGCCCGGCATCCATTCCGTGATGCCCTGGCGCACGTACTGCGAATCCGTAAACAGGGTGACTTCGCAACCTTCGGACAGCGCTTCGAGCCCCGAAATCGCGGCCATCAATTCCATCCGGTTGTTGGTGGTCGCCGCTTCGCCGCCGACGACCTCGCGCTCGTGGCGGCCATAGCGCAGCAGCGCAGCCCAGCCGCCGGGTCCGGGGTTGCCGAGGCAGGCGCCATCGGTATGGACCTCGACCGACTTTCGTTGTGTTTGTGTCATTTACGGATTATCGCTGCCTGACGTCGCAGTTGTTCGGATCGCAGTTCTTCAAAACGCCATGACACGCGAGAGTGCGCGGCACCCTGCAGGCGGAAGCTGTGCTTGGGCGCCAGCGGCGTCAACGCATGGACGCGCTTGTTCACGCTCAGGGCGATGCCGGCGCGCAGCCAGTCGTTCATGCCGACGCCAACGTCGCCCCGATCCATGCGCCAACGAGGGCCCAGCCACTGCAGGTTCACCGAATCCAGTGCGAAACCGGCCCGTCGCAGCGAAGCCTGCCAACTACCGGTCACGCGGGCGTGCAGCCCGGTACGGCCCCAGCGTGCGCGGTACGGGCTCCAGGCGTTGAGCGTCGCCAGCCACAACGTGCCACCGGGAGCGAGGATGCGCTCGCATTCGCCCAGTAACTCATCGATGTCGAAGCCGTCGTCCACCGTGTGCTGCAGCAGGACGGCACCGAAACTCTCGTTGGCCAGTGGCAGCGGCAGGCTGCAGCGGAGTGCTCCCGTGAAGCGGAAGTCATCGAAATGCTCGCCATCCCGCCGCAGCAGCACGCCACGCCCGCCCGGCGCGTCCGGCGGCACGGCGCCCGGGACGCCCAGCCAGCACCAGGGCAGCGCGGGAATGCCGGCCAGCACCCGCGCCATGGCCGCGGCCTCGACCGCCAGCAGCCCCTGCCCGGCAGCACTGCCGAACCAGGCCAGCGGGCCTTCGGATTGACGGGTTGCGGCGAGCGGAGGCATGGTCGGATTGTGAGGGATCGCCGCACGGGATGGGTGCTCAACGGAGCCAAGCATGCAACTGCGTCCGCTGCCCGCGTTTGCCGACAACTACATCTGGACCCTGGCGGACGAGGCCGGACGGGCGCTGATCGTCGACCCCGGCGAGGCCGGACCGGTGCTGGCGGCCGCCGGGGAGGGTTTGCAGCCCATCGCCATACTGCTCACCCACCACCATCCGGACCACATCGGCGGCACGGGCGATCTCCTGCAAAAGTGGCCCGATCTGGCGGTCATTGCCCCGGATGACCCGCGCATCGGCCATGCCACCCGCCGCGTCGGCGAAGGCCATGGCGTCGAAATCGAGGGCTGGCGGTTCACGGTCATGGAAATCCCCGGCCATACCCTCAGCCATATCGCCTTCCATGGCGAAGGACTCGTGTTCTGTGGCGACACCTTGTTCAGTCTGGGCTGCGGCCGCCTGTTCGAGGGGACCCCCGCGCAAATGCTGGCCTCGCTCACAAAACTGGCAAATCTTCCCGGGGAGACCCTGGTCTGTTGCGGGCATGAGTACACGGTTAACAACGGCCGCTTCGCCAGCGTGGTAGAACCCGGCAACCTGGCGCTGCGGCGTCGTACCGAGGAAGCCCGGACCATGCGGGACCGTGGACTGCCTACCCTGCCCAGCACGCTGGCCAATGAACTGGCCACCAATCCGTTCCTGCGGATCGACGCCCCCGAAGTACGCCGCACCATCGAGGCGCGGCTTGGCCGTGGCCCGGCCGGCAGCGTCGAAGCCTTCGCCGAACTGCGGCGCTGGAAGGACGGGTTCACGTCATGACGGCCCGCGCCGCGGGACTAGCGCTGGCCCTGCTGCTGGCGGTGCCGGCATGCGCAAGCGCTGCCGACGCCGTCCTCACCGAGGCCGGGACCCGCAACGGCCGCGAGATCTACCAGCGCTTCCGGGAGGGCCTGGCCGACCCGGAGTGCAAGGACGAAGCCAGTGCACGCTGGCAGGCTCACTTCGCCCGTGCCCCCGGGCAACTGGCCGCGGGCAACGATGACGTGCTGCCACTGTTCGGCTACGTGGTGGATTCCGTCCGGGCGTCGCACCTGCCGACCGAATTCGCGCTGATTCCCTTTGTCGAAAGTGGCTACAAGCCAGGCGCACGCAGCCCGCAAGGGCCGGCGGGGCTGTGGCAGATGATCGCGGTGACAGCGCGCGACCATAAGGTGTCGATCCGGGCCGGTTACGACGGCCGATTGTCGCCGGTGGACTCCACCACGGCTGCGGTGCGCTACCTGAAAACCTTGTACGGAATGTTCGCCGGCGACTGGCGGCTGGCAGTGATGGCATACAACGCCGGCGAATATCGGGTGATGGGCGCCCTCAAGCGCGGCGGCCAGGTCGCACGCAACGCCACGCCGGAAACGCTCCCCGGCCTGTCGCCCATCACTCACGCGTATGTCCGCAAGCTGCACGCGCTGTCCTGCCTGCTCGAGCAGGCCGACGATCGCGAGGAATGGCTGCAGGCGCTCGATCGGCCCGTGCCGCGCCTGCAGTCCGTGACGGTGGCGGAGGGCGTCACCGACATCGCTGGCTGGGCCCGGCGCAGCGGGCAGGATGCCGCGCAACTGCAACGGCTCAATCCCGCCTTTACCGGCGGGCGGATCACTCGGGCCAACGGCAAGCCCGCGCACCTGCTGGCCGTGGCCGCTGCCGGGCCGGAGTCTTCCGCTTCGGGCGCGCTCGACGTCACCGCTTCCACGCCCATGGCAATGGCGGCTTCCGAGCCGCCTGCGCCCGGCACTGCTCTCGCGGACGTCGCCGTCCCCATAGCAGCGGCGGATAGCCCGCCATCCCAGGCCATGCCGACCGATACTCCCGCCCCTCCCGGGCCGCAGAGCACCGCGCGCCGCCACACCGTCCTGCGCGGCGAGAACGCCTCGAAGATCGCGGCGCGCTACGGACTGCGGACGGGCGTCCTGCTCGAGCGCAACGGGCTCGACGCCAGCAGCGTCCTGCGCCCCGGAACGGTGTTGCTGATCGATGCCGGCGCCACTGCCGGCGATGTGCCGAAGACGGCCGCCGCCACGCCCTGAAAACGCTGCCCTGAAACCGGTTGGGCCATGCCCAGCCTGAAACTCCGCGCCACCCGACTCCAGGGCTCCCTCCCGCCCGGCAGCAACAACCGGCTTCCACCCCTCCGCTACACTAGAGCCTTTGCTCAGCCGCCCCACGCGGCCAAACACGAGGACGAGTCATGGGTTTCCTGCAAGGCAAGCGCGCACTGATCACCGGCATCGCCAGCGAACGTTCCATCGCCAGCGGCATTGCCGAAGCCATGCATCGCGAAGGCGCGCAGCTGGCTTTCACGTATCAGACCGACAAGCTCAAATCCCGCGTCGAGAAGGCGGCCGAGGAGTACGGCAGCAACATCGTGATTCCGCTGGACGTAACCAGCGACCAGCAGATCGCCGACTGCTTCGCCGAACTGGGCAAGCACTGGACCGATGGCTTCGACATCCTCGTCCACGCCATCGCCTATGCGCCGCGTGAAGCGATCGCCGGGCAGTTCCTGGATGGCCTGACCCGCGAAAACTTCGCGATCGCCCATGACATCTCCGCCTACTCGCTCGCCGCGATCGCCAAGGCCGCGCGCCCGCAGATGCAGGGTCGCAATGGCTCGATCCTGACCCTCAGCTACCTCGGCGCGGAACGCGCGCTGGCCGGTTACAACGTGATGGGCGTGGCGAAGGCCAGCCTGGAAGCGACCGTGCGCTACCTTGCCTACAACCTCGGCCCGGAAGGCACGCGCGTCAACGCGATTTCGGCCGGCCCGATCAAGACGCTGGCGGCGGCAGGCATTGCCGGTTTCCGCAAGATCCTCGGCCATGTCGAGGAAAATGCGCCACTGCGCCGTACCGTCACCATCGAACAGGTCGGCAACGTCGCCGCATTCCTGTGTTCGGACCTGGCCGCAGGCGTGACCGGCGAAGTCACCTATGTCGACTCCGGTTACAACATCCTCGGCATGACCGGCCTCGACGTCGAGTAACGTCGCAATGACACGGAGCATGCGCCATGGGGCGCATGCTCTTTCGATGAACGCTCCCGGCTTCCTCGCCAGATCGATGATCGTGGCAATTGCATGCATGGCCGGTGCATGCAACCGCCCCACGCCAGACGTCGTCATGACGCAAGCCACCTTTGGCCTGTATCGAACCGAACAAGCCGGCCAGGCCATGTTCGAACCGACACGGGTGGTGCCGCTCACCGCCGGCCAGCAATATGGCTGGCTCATCCGTCTCCGGACGGACAGGTCCCGCATCCGATGGCGTGAGGAACTCACGCTTCCCTCTCCCCCGCGGACCTGGGGCAAGGAGAAGATCGGTACCCGCGTGCTTGCCGCGAGCAACCGATCCATCGTCACCGAGCGGGAAGTCCGCGCCGACAGCGGCTACATCTTCAACGCATGGAAGGTCGAACCGGGCGATCCCCCAGGGCACTACTCGATCACGGTATCCATCGAGGATGGTCCGTCGCGCAAGTTCGTGTTCGAGCTGAAGTAACCGATCGATCGGCACGGAAGCCGGTCCATGGACCGGCTTGTCACGCGACCTGCGATCCCGTCAGGGCAGCAGCGTTCCCTGATCCGCGATCGAGAGCCACTTATTGCCGTCATGGGTATAGGTGACGCTCGTGAGCGCATGTTGGCGGAAGCCGATGCGGGGAATGGCGTACACGGTGTCGTACAGGATGACCGCCGAGTGGCAGCCATCAACGACGCGATACAACTCGGTCCAGCTCCAGACCGCTTCGCGGTTGGCGAAATGCGAAGCCAGGGCCTGCTCGATGGCATCGATTCCGATGCGCTTGGCACCGCTGGCGAATACGGTGACGGCACGTTCATCGTGGCCGGCCAGCCACGTTTCCAGGTCGTAATCCCGGAACGACTCCATATCCACGCGTTGGGCAAGTTCGAACTGGCGGGCACAACCGGCCGCGTCCTGCGCGAAAGCCGGCGAAATGCTGATCGGTGCCGCAACCATCACGGCCAGCATCGCCAACACGCGACTACCACGGAATGACTTTGTCTTCATGGTGTTCTCCTTCGGGACGATTCCCGTCGCGACCATAAAGTGCGAGCGACCGCGGGTTAGAGGCCACTCCCGTGGGAATTCATTGGGCCAATTTGGCCGCCCGCGTCCGCGATGTGCAGGAGCTGCGAAAAAAGAAAAAGCCCGGCAAGGCCGGGCTTTTTCGTTCCGCGAAGGCTGCGTCGCGGTTACGTCGATCAGAGGTTCTGCTCGACGATCTTCACTTTCATGCCCTTGCGCAGCGACAGCACTAGCGCCTGCAGTTCCTCTTCGGCGGCTACGCGCGCCAGCTGGTCGCGCGTGCGGTCGCGTTGGGCCGGCGGCATGGCAGCGATGTCGCCAGGCTTGACGCGGTCGACGGTGAACAACACCACATTCCCGCCCTGCAACGTCATCTTGCCCGGCGTGACCTTGCCTTCTGCCGGGACGGCCGCGGCGAAGATGGCCTCGGACACTGCGGGATCCGGCACGGGCATGCCACGTTGTACGCCCGGGATCACGTTCGGCGGCGGCAGATTCTTCGACGCGGCGACCTGCGCCAGCGCCTCGCCACCGCGCAGGCGGGCCAACAGGGCGCCGGCTTCCTGTTCCGCTGCCTTGCGCGAGCGATCGGCATGCACGGCCGCGATCACCGCATCGCGAACCTGTGCGAGCGGCTGGGCGCGTTCGGGCGTATGCGCGGTGACACGCAGCAGCACGCTGTGGTTGGGACCGATCTCGATCGGATCGCTGACGGTGCCGTCCTGGATGCGCGTTTCGTCGAACGCCTGGCGCTTTACCGCCGTGGTGGCAAGGATTCCCTCATTGGAGTTGCGGGCGACCGGTCCCAGCGTGCGCACGGGCAGCTTCAGCTCGCTCGCGGCCGGGCCCAGCGACGACGGGTTCTTCAGGACCAGGTCGACGAGCTTGCCGCTGACGTCGTTGAACGCACGCTCGCGCGCGGCCTCGCTTTCCGTGCGCAGCAACTGTTCGCGCACCACTTCGAAGTCCTGCTGCTGCGCGCTCTTGACCTCGCGCAGCTGGATGATGTGCCAACCGAAGCTGGTTTTTACCGGCTCGCTGATCTCACCCGGCTTGAGCGCGAACATGACCTTGTCGAATTCCGGGACCATCACGCCCTTGGCGTTCCAACCCAGGTCGCCACCGCTGTCCTTCGAGCCCGGGTCGTCGCTGTTGGCGCGTGCAAGCGCTGCGAAATCCGCGCCTGGAGCCTTGGCCTGCGCGTAGATCTGCTTCGCCTTGGCTTCAGCGGCCTTCTGGGCCGCGGCGTCGGCCTTCTCATCGACCTGGATCAGGATATGCGAGGCCAGTCGCTGCTCCTGTTCGACAAACTGCTTCTTTTCCTGCTCGAAGCGCGCGCGCAAGGCCGCATCATCAGGCGCAGCCACCGGCAGCTCTGCTGCATTGACCTCGACATACTCCAGCGACACCGTTTCCGGCGCACGGTACGCGGCAGCATGCGTGTCGTACCACGTCTTGATCTCCGCATCGCTCACCGGGGCGGTATCCGCGGCGGGAGGCGGCAACAGCAGCACGCTGGCGTCGCGGGTTTCGTACATCAACTGGAGCAGCCTGTCCGTTTCCGCCGGGGTATAGAAGCTGCTCTTGTCGATCGCGACATTCACGAGCGACTGCTCAAGGCCCTCGCGCACCAGGCGCTCGAACTGCTTTTCGGTCTGCGGCGGAATCTGGGAGGACAGTGCCAGGCGGTAGCGGTCGTAGTTGAACTTGCCATCGACCTGGAACGCCGGGATGCCCATTACTTCCTTCTGCACCATCGCGTCGCTGACGGTGACGCCGGCCGAGCGCGCAGCGAGCTTCTGCACACTCAGGTTGATCATCTGGTCGAGGATCCGGCGCTTGTTTTCAGCGCTCTCGAACTCCCTGGCATCGAATGCCTCGCCCTGTTGCGCACGCAGCTGCTGGCGCGCGCGCTCGAACTGGCTGCGGAATTCTTCGCGGGTGACGTCCTCATGGTCCCACAGTGCCGACGCGGGCCACCAGGACGGCGCCGACGCCCACCACGACGGCGGCGCTTCGACGCGCGCGGCAAAGTCTTCGTTGCGCTGGACCTGGTACTGGCTGATGCCGAAGGGAACCAGCAACAGGGCAATGAACCCGAGGATCACGGTGGCGATCCAGCCCGAGGTTTTTTCGCGAATGGCTTGCAACATGGGATAACCAACAAGGGCGATAACGTAGCCGCGCAGTGTAGAGCCGGTCTTGACCCGCCGTCGAGCGCCATGGATTTCGCCCAGGCAATCCGTCCCTGCGGTGGCGAATGCATGAGGAACCGCCCCGCCAGGCGCCATCCCGCATTTGCGGGACGCAAAAAGCAGAACGCCCGCATTTCTGCGGGCGTTCCGGGATAAATGGCGGAGTGGACGGGACTCGAACCCGCGACCTCCGGCGTGACAGGCCAGCATTCTAACCGACTGAACTACCACTCCGCGCTGAGCCGAAAATAATACAGATCAGAACCGAACTGCGCAACACCCGATCTGAAATTCTCGAACCTGGTGGGTGCTGAGGGTTTCGAACCCCCGACCCTCTCCGTGTAAAGGAGACGCTCTACCGCTGAGCTAAGCACCCGGGCCGCGAATCATAGCGCAGCGCGGGCGATGCGACGATCACGGCCGACAAGGCGAGCATGGGAAGCGGGATTGCCGCCAACAAAAAGCCCGGCGAGTGCCGGGCTTCGTGCAGGCAACGCCGAGGCGTTGATCAGTTGACCGCGTCCTTCAGTGCCTTGCCGGCCTTGAACGACGGGTTCTTCGACTTCGCGATCTTGATCGTTTCGCCAGTCTTCGGATTGCGGCCTTCGCGTGCGGCGCGCTCGCGCACCTGGAAGGTGCCGAAGCCGACGAGGGTGACCGCGTCGCCCTTCTTCAGCGCCTTGGTGATGACACTGATGGCGGCGTCGACAGCCTTGGCGGCATCGGCCTTGGAAAGTTCGGCAGCGTCAGCGACGGCGCTAACAAATTCGCCCTTATTCATTCGTATGGACTCCCTGTGCGGCAGATCGCCGCGATGTACTGATAACCGGACAGCCGATTGTGTAAATCGGCTACCGATCGAGTGGGCCGCATGATTGCGCTGGCTCAGCAGCAACGCGGCTGGCGTCGTTATACCAGCGCGGTTGCGGGGGCCGCAAGCTGAGAGCAAGCAATGGTGCGGGCTTCAGGGCGATTGGGATGCGGGGCCAGGCGTCGACATCAATGCTTGACGTCCACCTGCGCCGCCGACTGCACGCCATCCGGCACCGGCAGTTCGCCCGGCGGAATCGCGGGCGTCGGGGTCACCGGCCGCTCCAGCGCGACATCGAGCACTTCGTCGATCCACTTCGCGGTGACGATCTTCATGCCCTGCGTCACGGCCTTGGGCAGGTCGGCCAGATCCTTCTTGTTCTCGTCCGGAATGATCACCGTGCGAATGCCGCCGCGCAGGGCCGCCAGCAGCTTTTCCTTCAAGCCACCGATCGCGAGCACCTTGCCACGCAGGGTAATTTCGCCGGTCATCGCGACATCTGCCTTGACCGGGTTCTTCGTCAGCATGGACACGAGGGCCGTGGCCATCGCGATGCCCGCACTCGGCCCGTCCTTCGGCGTCGCGCCTTCGGGAACATGGACATGAATGTCATGCTTCTGCAGGAAGTCCAGGTCGATGCCCAGGCGATCGGTCCGCGCGCGCACGACCGACAAGGCGGCCGAAGCGGACTCCTTCATCACTTCGCCGAGCTGGCCGGTGAGCAGCAGTTGCCCCTTGCCGGGCACCAGGGTCGACTCGACCTGCAGCAGATCGCCGCCCACTTCGGTCCACGCCAGGCCTGTTACCAGGCCGATTTCGCTCTGTTCCTCGATGCGGCCGAAGTCGAAGCGGCGCACGCCCAGGTACTTGTCGAGGTTCTTCGAGGTCACGGTGACGGGCTTGGCCTTGGCGCCCGCCTTCTTTGCCTTGGCGGGGCCGGCAAGCGCGATCTCCTTCACCGTCTTGCGGCAGATCTTGGAGATCTCGCGTTCCAGATTACGCACGCCGGATTCGCGCGTGTAATAGCGCACGATGTCCTGCACGGCGTCTTCCGCGATCTTGATTTCTTCCGGCTTCAGGCCGTTCGCCTTGATCTGCTTGGGCAGCAGGTAGCGCATGGCGATGTTGAGCTTCTCCTCCTCGGTGTAACCCGGGATGCGGATCACTTCCATGCGGTCGAGCAACGGACCTGGAATGTTCAGCGAATTGGACGTCGCCACGAACATCACTTCGGACAGGTCGAGGTCGACTTCGAGGTAATGGTCGTTGAAGGCGGTGTTCTGCTCGGGATCGAGCACTTCCAGCAATGCCGAGGACGGATCGCCGCGGAAGTCCATCGACATCTTGTCGATCTCGTCCAGCACGAACAGCGGATTCTTGCTGCCGATCTTGTTGAGGTTCTGCACGATGCGGCCCGGCATCGAGCCTACGTAGGTGCGGCGGTGGCCGCGGATTTCAGCTTCATCGCGCACGCCGCCCAGCGACATGCGCACGAACTTGCGGTTGGTCGCCTTTGCGATCGACTGGCCCAGCGAGGTCTTGCCCACGCCCGGCGGGCCGACGAGGCACAGGATCGCGCCCTTCATCTTCGCCACGCGCGACTGCACGGCAAGGTATTCGAGGATGCGTTCCTTGACCTTTTCCAGGCCGAAGTGGTCGGCATCGAGCACATCCTGCGCGGCCTTGAGGTCCTTGCGGATCTTGGTGCGCTTTTTCCACGGCACGCCGAGCAGCCATTCCAGGTAGTTGCGCACGACGGCCGCCTCCGCGGACATCGGCGACATCTGCTTGAGCTTGTTGAGTTCGTTGCGCGCCTTGGCTTCGACCGGCTTGGGCATCCCGGCTTCGGCGATCTTGCGGGTCAGTTCGTCGATGTCATTGGGCGCGTCGTCGATCTCGCCGAGCTCCTTCTGGATCGCCTTCATCTGCTCGTTGAGGTAGTACTCGCGCTGGCTCTTTTCCATCTGCGACTTCACGCGGCCGCGGATGCGCTTCTCCAGCTGCTGCACGTCGATTTCACCGTCGACGAGGCCGACGAGTTGTTCCAGGCGCGCACCGACGGAGTGGCTTTCCAGGAGCTTCTGCTTGTCGCTGAGCCGAACGCCCAGGTGCGCGGCGATCGTGTCGGCAAGGCGACCCGGCTCGTCGATGCCCGCCAGCGTCTGCATGAGTTCCGGCGGCAGCTTGCGGTTGGTCTTCACGTACTGCTCGAACAGCCCCATCAACGAACGGGTAATCGCATCGAGTTCGCGCTCGTCCCGGTCCATCACGGGATCAACGACCTGCGCATTGCCGGCGAGCGCGCCATTGCTCTCGCCGACCTGGTCGACGATTACGCGCGATACGCCCTCCACCAGCACCTTGATCGTGCCGTCCGGGAGCTTGAGCAGTTGCAGCACCTGGGCCAGCGTGCCGGTTTCGTACAGGTCCTTGCCCGACGGGTCGTCGGTCTCGGCGGAGCGCTGGGCCACCAGCAGGATCCGCTTGTCGGACTCCATCGCCAGGTCGAGCGCGCGGATCGACTTGTCGCGGCCGACGAAGAGCGGAATCACCATGTGCGGAAAGACCACGACGTCCCGCAGCGGCAGCACCGGCAAGTTCATCGTTTCGCGGTCGGAAGAGACAGTCATGGCAACTCCAAGGAGATCAGGCGGACGCATTGGGTGCGACCCGGGAGGCCAGGCCGCAGCGCTTCGCACGGTTATGGGGCTGACGGCCAAAGGATGCAAGCGACCGTGTTCACTGATTGTCTTTTTGCCTGACAACCCACGAAAAATCAGCAGCTTGGCGCGCCTACCCGGCACCTCCTGCACGGGCGGCCGCGGCCCGTATTCATGCAGAACGGCCCCCGATTGCGTGCCTTGCGCAGGGCCCTCGCCCGCAGGCAGCCGGCCGGTTCTTCACTTGCGTGATGGCTGCGGTGGCTTGGGCCAGGTTCCCATGGGGATTGTCCCAATCCCGCTACGTCGGGGGACACCCATGGACGGGCCACCGCGTGCAATCTGGAAGGCGGAAAAGAACAAGGGCGGCCTCGGCCGCCCTTGTGATCACTACTCAGCCGATGCGAGCTTTGGCGCTGCCGGCGGTGTCTGATAGATCAGATAAGGGTCGGACTTGTGTTCGACCACCGACTCATCGACGACCACCTTGCTGACATTCTCCAGCGACGGCAGGTCGTACATCGTGTCGAGCAGGACGCTCTCGACGATCGTGCGCAGGCCGCGGGCGCCGGTCTTGCGCTTGAGCGCCTTCTTGGCGATCGCAGTGAGCGCGTCCGGGCGGAACTCAAGTTCCACGCCTTCCATGTCGAACAGCTTCTTGAACTGTTTGGTGATGGCGTTCTTCGGCTCCGTCAGGATCGTCACCAGCGCGGCTTCGTCCAGCTCCTCCAGCGTCGCCACAACCGGCAGGCGGCCGACGAATTCGGGAATCAGGCCGAACTTGATCAGGTCTTCCGGCTCGACATCCGCCAGCACCTTGCTGGCATCGGTCTTGCGCGTGGTGCTCTTGACCTTGGCGCCGAAGCCGATGCCGCCTGCTTCGGTCGAACGCTGCTGGATGATCTTGTCCAGACCGGCGAACGCACCGCCGACGACGAACAGGATGTTGCGGGTGTCGACCTGCAGGAATTCCTGCTGCGGATGCTTGCGCCCGCCCTGCGGCGGCACGCTCGCGACAGTGCCTTCGATCAGCTTCAGCAGTGCCTGCTGCACGCCTTCGCCCGACACGTCGCGCGTGATCGAGGGGTTGTCGCTCTTGCGCGAGATCTTGTCGATCTCATCGATGTAAACGATGCCCTGCTGCGCTTTCTCGACGTCGTAGTCGCACTTCTGCAGGAGCTTCTGGATGATGTTCTCCACGTCCTCGCCGACATAGCCGGCTTCGGTCAACGTGGTGGCATCGGCCATCGTGAACGGGACGTTGAGCAGGCGCGCCAGCGTCTCGGCCAGCAGCGTCTTGCCCGAACCGGTCGGGCCGACCAGCAGGATGTTCGACTTCGCCAACTCGACGTCGTCGTTCTTCTGCCGGCTCTCGATCCGCTTGTAGTGGTTGTAGACAGCGACCGCGAGCGTCTTCTTCGCGCGCGACTGTCCGATCACGTACTGGTCGAGGACCTCGAGGATCTCGCGGGGCTTGGGCAGGTGGCTGCGGGCCGACTGCGCCTTTTCCTCGAGCTCCTCGCGGATGATGTCATTGCACAGCTCTACGCACTCGTCGCAGATGAAGACGCTGGGGCCTGCGATCAGCTTGCGTACTTCGTGCTGGCTCTTACCGCAGAAGGAGCAATAAAGGATCTTGTTGCTGTCTCCACGGCCTTGTCTTTCGTCGCTCATGCCCCTGCCTTGCGTGTTGCTGGCTGCCGGTCGACCGGCCACCCGAGAATACCACAGCGATCCGGGCCGCCTGCAGCCCGGATTTCATGCTGATTTGTGAGTGAAATCAATAATTTGCCGATTGAGGCGCCAGCGGAAGGTCCCGCCGGCTCAACCCGCCTGGATCGAGTCTTCAGGACGGCGCTCGAGCACCTGGTCAACCAGACCGTACTCGCGGGCGGCCTCGGCACTCTTGAAGTTGTCGCGCTCGGTGTCGCGGGCGATCGTTTCCAGCGCCTGGCCGGTGTGCTTGGAGAGCACTTCGTTCAGCCTCTGGCGCAGGGTCAGGATCTCGCGGGCATGGATGTCGATGTCCGACGCCTGTCCCTGGAAGCCACCCAGCGGCTGGTGGATCATCACGCGTGAATTCGGCAGCGCATAGCGCTTGCCCTTGGCGCCCGAGGCCAGCAGCAGCGCGCCCATCGAGGCGGCCTGGCCAACGCAGATCGTGCTCACGTCCGGCTTGATGTACTGCATGGTGTCGTAGATCGCCATGCCGGCCGTGACGATGCCACCCGGCGAGTTGATGTAGAGGCTGATGTCCTTTTCAGGGTTTTCGGCCTCGAGGAACAGCATCTGGGCCACGATCACGTTGGCAACGTGGTCGTCGATCCCGCCGACCAGGAAGATCACCCGCTCCTTCAACAGGCGCGAATAGATGTCGTACGCGCGCTCGCCCCGGCTGGTCTGTTCGACCACCATCGGAACGAGGTTCAGGGCTCGGGTTCTGTTGTCCATCTGGGGCGGTACCTGGTGGTCTGCGATGTCAGCAAGTTGGGGCCTGCGCGGCTCCAGCGCAAGTGGGTCCGGCCGGCATGATTCATGACCGCGGCGGAAGCAGGGTCGCATTCCGGACCCCGAAAACGACGCGGGCGCGACCGGAGCCGCGCCCGACACCGGACCGCCGCTTGGGCGGTCTTCCTTGCGATTTATTGGCGGATGGCGTCGCTGAAGGACATCGCCTGCTCGGTGTGCTGGGCGCGCTCGGCGATCCAGTCGATCACCTGCTCCTCCATCACACGGGCCTGCAGGCCGGACATCAGCTGGGCATCGTTGCGGTACAGCTCGATCACCTGCTGCGGCTCCTCGTAGGTCGAAGCGATCAGCTTGAGGGTCTCGGTCACGCGGCGCGGGTCGAGGCGCAGGTCATTGCGACGCGCGATTTCGCCCACGAGCAGGCCAACGAGGACGCGCTTGCGGGCCGGATCCATGAAGCCGAGGTAGGCGTCCGCCGGCACTTCCGGGATGTACTGGCCCTGGCGGCGGGCCTGCTCGACGGCCTGGAAGGCCATGTTGCGGGCCTCGGCTTCCACCAGGCGCGGCGGCATTTCGACGTGCGCATAGGCGGCGATCAGCTGTTCGCCGACCTCGCGACGCAGGCGGTTCATCAGCGCGCCCTTCAGTTCGCGCTCGAGGTTGCTGCGGATGTCGGCGCGGAACTGGTCCGGATCGCCGCTCTTGATGCCGAAGCTCTTGATGAAGCCGGCGTCGACCTCCGGCTGCACGGGTTCGGAAACCTTGGTCGCCGTCAGGTGCACCTTGACGTTGCGGCCGGCGAACTGCGGAACCCGCCAGTCGGCCGGGAAGTCGACGTCGACGGTCTTCTCTTCACCCACCTTCATGCCGGCCAGCGCGGATTCGATCGCAGCAAACATGTTGCCCGACCCGAGCACGGCTGCGCCGCGCTCAATGCCTTCCGCCGGAACGCGCTCATCGCCCACCTGCGACCAGGTTTCGATCTCGACCGCGTCGCCTTCCTGTGCGGCGCGCTCGACCGGATTCCAGGTGCGACGCTGCAGGCGCAGGTTTTCGATCATCGCCTCGAGGTCGGTCTCGGCGACTTCGGCGGTGTGGCGGGTCACATTGAGCTTGGCGACATCGATGTCGCCGAAATCCGGCACCACCTCGAACGTGGCGACGTAGGCGAGCTCGTCGCCTTCCTTCGGCTCGATGCGGGGGTTGCCGGCGATCTGCAGCGCGTGCTCGCGCACGGCATTGCCAAACCCTTCACGCAGCAGTGCATCCAGGGCCTCGGCACGGACCTGCTGGCCGAAGCGCTGTTGGATCACCTTCGCAGGCACCTTGCCCGGGCGGAAGCCCTTGATCTTGGCGCCCCGCGCGATCTCGCGCAGGCGGCCGTCGACCACGGTCTCCAGGCGGTCTGCCGGAAGACTGAAGGTGACACGGCGTTCGAGATTGCCCAGGGTTTCGACCGAAGCTTGCATTGCTGACGACTCCTGCTGCCACGCGGTCGCTTCCGCGGGCGGCGTTTTGAAGGCTGGATTGGCGGTTTGGCTGTCGGCACGACGCGAAATCGGCCAGCCAGCGGAACTTGCTAGTTTCGCCGATTATCGGGCTGGGTGCCAGTTGCGCGGGGGCGCCGCGACAGACGTGCCGCAGGGCCCAGAAACTGGAGCGCGCCGCGGCGCGTGGGAAAACAAGGCGCCGGCGGGCTTCCAGACCGCCGGCTGGCAGACCAAGCGCCGGCGATTCACTTTCGTCACTCGCGACGGCTCGATCACCTTGCCTGGGCCGCCTTCTGCTGAGGCGGCGTGGTGCGAAAGGCGGGACTCGAACCCGCACGCCTTGCGGCACTGGAACCTAAATCCAGGGCGTCTACCAATTCCGCCACTTTCGCGTGGATCGCATTCTAGGCCGAGCGACTGCCGGCAAAGCAAAACGCCCGGTTTTTGGCCGGGCGTTTCGTGTTTGGTGGGCCGTCAAGGATTCGAACCTTGGACCGCGCCGCCTGAAACACGCCCAGCGACACCACTGACCGCGCCGCCGCGCGCCATGCCACGGGGCTACGACAAAAACAAAAACGCCCGGTTTTACCCGGGCGTTTCGTGTTTGGTGGGCCGTCAAGGATTCGAACCTTGGACCGCGCCGCCTGAAACACGCCCAGCGACACCACCGACCACGCCGCCGCGCGCCATGCCACGGGGCTACGACAAAAACAAAAACGCCCGGTTTTACCCGGGCGTTTCGTGTTTGGTGGGCCGTCAAGGATTCGAACCTTGGACCTATTGATTAAGAGTCAACTGCTCTACCAACTGAGCTAACGGCCCCGAACAACGGGAGCGAAATTGTAAGCAAACAACTTCAACTTCGCAAACTGGGGTGGCTGAGGGGACTCGAACCCCCGACAACTGGAATCACAATCCAGTACTCTAACCAACTGAGCTACAGCCACCATAAAGCTTGTTTTTACGGCATTTTTGGCGCGCCCGGCGGGACTCGAACCCACAACCACCGGCTTAGAAGGCCGGTGCTCTATCCGGTTGAGCTACGGGCGCCAGATTCGCATCTTAGCTGACCCGCGATTTCGAACCTTATGGATTCGAACCTCATGGAGACGGATGGTCGGGGCAGAGGGATTCGAACCCACGACATCCAGCTCCCAAAGCTGGCGCTCTACCAGGCTGAGCTATACCCCGAAGCCGGTACTTTCGTGCGCACCAACGCCGCGAAAGGCCCAACATTCTGGTGGCAGGCGCCCTGAGTGTCAATGAGACATCCAACCTGCTCGCCAGCTGGTGTGCGGGCGTTCGTCCGTGAGTTGGGGGACGGCCGCCCCCTCCTCCGGGTATCGAAACGCCGCACGGGGCCGGCGGAAGTCAGATACGACTGGCGATCGCCTTGGCAAAGCTCGTGGTGGAACCGTCGCCACCCAGGTCAGGGGTGAGCGAGTCCTTGGCTTCCAGCGTGGCAATGATCGCGGCACGCAACCGTTCGGCTTTGTCGGTCATGCCCAGATGGTCGAGCATCTGCGCCGCCCCCAGCAAAAGCGCGCAGGGATTCGCGATGCCTTTGCCGGCGATGTCAGGCGCGGAGCCGTGCACGGCCTCGAAGATCGCCGCGTCGGTGCCGATGTTCGCCCCCGGCGCGAGTCCCAGGCCGCCGACCAGGCCCGCACACAGGTCGGAAATGATGTCGCCGAACAGATTGGTGGTGACGATGATGTCGAACTGCTCGGGCTTCATCACCAGCTGCATGCAGGTGTTGTCGACGATCATCTCGTTGCACTGGATGTCGGGATATTCCGCCGCCACCACGCGCGCGGTGCGGAGGAACAGCCCTGACGTCGACTTCAGGATATTGGCCTTGTGCACCACGGTGACCTTCTTGCGGCCGGTCTTGCGCGCGAGTTCGAAGGCGTAGCGCACGATGCGCTCGGAGCCGCGACGGGTGACTTTCTGCGTCAGCACGGCGGTTTCGCCGTCTTCGGACAATGCCTGTCCTTCACCGATATAGGCGCCTTCGGTGTTCTCGCGCACGGTGACCAGGTCCACGCCAGAGGGAAAGCGCGACTTCGTGTTCGGGAACGACTTGGCCGGGCGCACGTTGGCGTAGAGGTCGAAACGCTTGCGGAGCTCGACGTTGATCGAGGAAAAGCCCTCACCCACCGGCGTGGTCAGCGGCGACTTCAGCGCAATGCGGTTCTTGCGGATCGAATCCATGGTGGCGGCCGGCAGCAGCTCGCCGTGCTTCTCCAGCGCAACCAGGCCGGCGTCTGCGAATTCGTACTGCAGGCCGACGTTCATCGCGTCGAGCACGCCCAGGGTGGCGTCCATGATTTCCGGGCCGATGCCGTCGCCGCGGATGACAGTGATCGTCGTCATTTTTCAATATTCCAGACAGGCCGACGCCACGCGCACAGGCGTGGCGCCAGGAAGGGCTTTAGAACTGGAAATTATGCCGCGCCGTGGGGGCCTTTGACAGTCCCACGGGGCCTAACGCGCCGCAGCGCGCCGGGAAAAGCGGCTATCGGGCCGGGATTTTGCGCCATCTGGCAACCCGGCCCGCTGGCTTCAGCCGTGATCGTGCGCAGCGGGCGCGCCGGTGTTTCCGCCTTCGAGTTGGTCGAGGAAATCGACCGCACGACGCAGGTGGGGAATGACGATCGAACCGCCGACCACCAGCCCGACCGAGAACGTTTCGAACATCTCGTCGCGGGAGACTCCGGCCTCCTTGCACTGCGCGACGTGATAACTGATGCAGTCATCGCAGCGCAGGACCAGCGACGCCACCAGCCCCAGGAGCTCCTTCGTTTTCACATCCAGCGCACCGGCCTGGTACGTCTGGGTGTCCAGGGCGAAGAAGCGCCGGACGACCTGGTTGGGCTCGGCGAGGATGCGTTCGTTCATCCGCTTGCGGAACGCGGTGAATTCGGCGACGCGCCCCTCTCCGGACCCATCGTTCCCGCTGCCTGCGCCGGTCATGCCGCACCTGCCAGCAGGGGTTCCAGACCGCCGGCACGATGCAGCGCGATCATGTCGTCGTACCCGCCCACGTGGGTCTCGCCGACGAATATCTGTGGCACGCTGGTACGCCGCGTCGTCGCGATCATCTTTTCGCGCTCCGCGGGATCGGTATCGACACGGATTTCAGTCCACGCGCGGCCCTTGCTCTTGAGGAAATTCTTCGCAGCTACGCAATAGGGGCATACCGCCGTGGTGTAGATCAGAATACTGGGGGCGTCACTCAAGACCGTCTCCTGGAAACTTACGTATGGATAGATGGTCGAAATATGGGCCTGGAGCCCCACGTTTTCCACCCTGTGAACGGAACAGAGTGACGTGCGTACCAAAGGTCCCGGACGGGCCTATTAACTGACGATTCACACCGCCACCCCGACCTGCCCGCATCCTGCCCCGACCGGTCGCCCCGAGGATTCCCGCTTGCGACGTACTACCCTGCTCTCCGCTGCCGTGGTTTTCGCGCTCGCCAGCGCGTTCGCCAGCGCGCAGGAATCGCGCCTGCCCGACATTGGATCTTCCGCCGGCGAGTTGCTGACGCCGCACAGGCAGCGCGAGTACGGGAGCATGATGCTGGCGCAGCTCCGTCACTACGACTACACGCTGGAAGACCCGTTGATCGCCAGCTGGCTGGACACCCTGGGCTCGCGGCTCGCGGCCAACAGCGACAGGCCGCAACAACCCTTCACGTTTTTCATGCTGCGCGAGCGCCAGATCAACGCCTTCGCGACGCTGGGCGGCTATGTCGGGGTGAATTCCGGACTGGTGCTGGCGGCCGAACGCGAAGATGAAGTCGCCGCCGTGCTGTCGCATGAAATCGCGCATGTCACCCAACAGCACGTGCTACGTGCGGTCGAGCGCGCCCAGCGCGACCAGCTGCCGATCCTGCTGGCAATGCTCGGCGCTGTGGTTGCGGCGCAGGCCGCGGGAGGGACTTCGGCCGATAATGCCGTGCAGGCCGCGGTCGTCTCCGGCCTGGGCCTGATGCAGCAACGACAGATCGACTACACGCGTTCCAACGAATCGGAAGCCGACCGCATCGGCATCCAGACCCTTGCCCGCAGCCATTACGACACCGGTGCAATGGCGGGCTTTTTCGGAACACTCAACTCGCGTTCGCGCGCCAACCGCGCCGGCTACTACGGCGAGACCCCGAGCTATCTGATGAGCCACCCGGTCACCACGACGCGCATCAGCGAGGCCAAGGCGCTGGCAGAACAGATCGCCCGTGCACCGGCGCATTTCGAAGCCGATATCGCCAGCGACAACCCGCTGTTGCCAAGCGGGCTGAAGATCGGCTCCTCAACGGCCGGTGGTGGCACCGGCCAGTTCGACTATGCGCGCGAACGCCTGCGTGTCCTGAGCGCCGACAGCCCCAGCGATGCGATCCGCGAATACGACCGCCTCGCCAAGGGCAAGCCACTGAACGATGCCCAGCGTTATGGCCTGGCCGTGGCCAAGCTGCGCGCCAACCAGGGTGCCGGCGCGGCCGCCATGCTGGCCGAACTGCTGGAAAAGCATCCCGGCGATCTCTGGTTGTCGCTGGCGCTGGGCGAAGCCGAGGCCCGTTCGGGCAAGGCGGACGCCGCCGACGCCCGCTTCGAGGCCATCCTGAAGTCGATGCCTCAGAACCGGCCTGCGGCGCTCACCTATGCGCGCACGCTGGCCGAACGCAACTCGCCGGCGGCAGGCAAGCGCGCACAAGCGATCCTGCGCCCGCTGCTGGGGCAGTCTGGCGAGGATCCCGAATTCCAGCAGGTGTTCGCCCGGGCCAGCGAAATCGCCGGCGACCCCGTCCGGGCCGGCGAGGCCTACGCGGAATCGGCCTATCTGAATGGCCGCGCCGAACAGGCCCTCGTCCAGCTCAACACGCTCCGGCGTCGCCAGGACCTGGACTATTACGCCCGCGCCCGCATCGACGCCCGCATCGCCGCGATCACACCGACGGTGCTGGAATTGAAGCGCCAGGGCATCCGCGATGAGGATCTGCAACGGCACTAGCTTGTGCCGGCGGCGCAAGGCCTGACGGTGTCACGGAGTCGTCACAAAACGGTAGTGTACTGGCGCGGCTTCAGCTTCCCCGCCCTTCCCCCGACCGGTGCCCCGTGCAGAAGCGCATTCTTATCGTTGAAGACGAACCCGCCATCCGCGACATGGTGTCCTTCGCCCTGCGCAAGGGCGAATACGACCCTGTCCACGCCGGCGACGCCCGCGAGGCGCAGGCGGCCATCGCCGACCGCGTCCCCGACCTGATCCTGCTGGACTGGATGCTGCCCGGCACCAGCGGCCTCGAGCTCGCCCGCCGCTGGCGCAAGGAACAGCTGACCCGCGAGATACCGATCATCATGCTCACCGCGCGCGGCGAGGAGAACGACCGCGTCGGCGGCCTGGAGGCCGGCGTCGACGACTACGTGGTCAAGCCCTTCTCTGCCCGCGAACTGCTCGCTCGCATCCGCGCCGTGCTGCGCCGCTCGCGCGAGGACGACGAAGACGGCAGCGTGGGAGTCGGCCCCCTGCGCATCGACGGCGCCGCGCACCGTGTATTCGCCCATACCGATGGCAGCGAACAAGCGGTGCAGATCGGCCCCACCGAATACCGCCTGTTGCACTTCTTCATGACCCACCCCGAGCGGGTCTACTCGCGCACCCAGTTGCTCGACCATGTATGGGGCGGCAGCGTGTACGTGGAAGAACGCACCGTCGACGTGCACATCCGGCGCCTGCGCAAGACGCTCGAGCCGCACCTGCTCGACGGCATGGTGCAGACCGTGCGCGGAGCGGGCTATCGCTTTTCCGCCGCGGTGGAGGCGTAGCCGGGGAACCCATCGCCGCAAGCCCGCCCTGCCTCGGCCCGGCGCATATCGCGTGCCGCCCTCGCGATGTGCCGCCCACGCGATCAGGCGCAAAATGCGATAGGCGCGCCACATGCATGCGCGCCTTTACCCGACAATCGCCCTAACCCTGCCCGGAATCCGCCAGAACATGCCACCCCGCATCCGCTCCGCCTGGTTCCGCACCCTGGGTCAGCTCGCCCTGATCCTGGCGGCGGCAACGCTGGTGGGCGTGCTGATCCGGCACCCGTGGCAGGTGCTCACCGTAGCCGCGCTCGGCGTGGTGGCGTGGCACTACTGGCGACTGCGCAAGCTCCTCATCCGGCTCACTGCCCGCCAGCGCTACACACCGCCGCTGGGCGAGGGCACATGGAACGAGCTCGACCGCCTGCTCCATCGTGGCCAGCAGGAAATGCGCGGCCGCAAGCGGCGCCTGATCGAAATGCTTCGTGCATACCGGGCCGCGGCCGCCGCGTTGCCCGACGCCATCGTCGTAGTCGAACGCAACAGCCAGCGCATCCAGTGGTTCAACGAAGCCGCCCACGGCCTGCTCCACCTGCAGCACCCCCAGGACATCAATACCCCCGTGGCCCATCGCCTGCAGCCGTTGCAGATATCGCGCTGGCTCGCCTCGGGGCGCAACGCCGAGCCACTGGAAGTCGCTTCGCCATGGAATCCCACGATCACGCTCAGCCTGCGCCTGATCCCGTATTCCGAAAACCTGTGGCTGCTGGTGGCGCGCGACGTCACCCGGCTGTTGCAGCTGGAGCAGATGCGCCGCGACTTCGTCGCCAACGTCTCGCATGAGCTGCGCACGCCGCTTACGGTGGTGCATGGCTACCTGGACATGCTCGATCCTGCCGAGCATCCCGACTGGGCGCCGATGCTCGCCGAAATGCAGCGCCAGTCGCAGCGGATGACCCAACTGGTGGAAGACCTGCTCACGCTGTCGCGCCTGGAGTCCGCCGACCACCTTCCCGCCGAGGAACCGGTCGCGATGTCCACCATGCTCAGTACGCTGCGGCGTGAAGCGATGGCCCTGAGCCAGGGCCGGCACGAGGTCAGCGTGGAAGACAGCGCCGGCGTCGACCTGTTTGGTTCCGGCAAGGAACTGCACAGCGCATTCTCCAATCTCGTCGGCAACGCGATCCGGTACACCCCCGCCGGCGGACACATCACCATCCGCTTCCGCAAGGATCGGCCCGAGCGGCTCAACAGTGGTGCAATGGCCAGGGACACGGGGGTCGTGCTGGAGGTGGTGGATACCGGCTACGGCATTCCCGCGCCGCACCTGCCGCGCATCACCGAACGCTTCTATCGGGTTTCGACCAGCCGCTCGCGCGAGAGCGGCGGAACCGGCCTGGGCCTGTCGATCGTCAAGCACGTGCTCAACCTGCACCAGGCGCGACTGGAGATCACCAGCGAAGTCGGTCTTGGCAGTACCTTCTCATGTCATTTCGGCGCCGAGCGCGTGCGCCCCCGCGAACCCCTGGATATAGCCTTGCCATGAAACACGCCACCGAGCTTCTGAACAACGCGGCCAACGCCAGCGCCTACGAAGCCGGCCACGAAACCGATCGCCTGCGTGACCCCGCGCTGTACTTCAACCGCGAACTGTCGCAGCTCGACTTCAACTTCCGGGTGCTCGCACAGGCGCAGGACGCGAACTTCCCGCTGCTCGAACGCCTGCGCTACCTGTGCATCTCATGCACCAACCTCGACGAATTCTTCGAGATCCGGGCAGGCACCCTGCGCCACGCACACGATCTCGGCCTGGCGCCGGGCGCCGACGGCCTCGCACCGGCGGCCGTGCTCGCGCGCATCCACGATCGCGCCGCCGACCTCGTCGCCGCGCAATACGAATGCTGGAACCAGGTGCTGCGCCCGGCGCTGTCGGAAGCCGGCGTGCGCGTGCTGCACCGCGACGCCTGGACCGAAACGCAGACCCAATGGCTGCGTACCCATTTCCGCGAAGAGATCATGCCAGTGCTGTCGCCACTCGGCCTCGATCCCGCGCACCCGTTTCCGAAGATCCTCAACAAGTCGCTGAACATCGTCGTCGTGCTCAAGGGCCGCGATGCGTTCGGCCGCGCCGGACATCTCGCGATCGTGCGTGCGCCGCGGTCGCTGCCGCGCATCATCCAGTTGCCCGAGGAGGTTTCCGGCGGACCGCATGATTTCGTCTTCCTGTCCGCCGTGCTGTCGGCCTTCGTCGATGAGCTTTTCCCCGGCATGAAGGTCGAAGGCGCCTACCAGTTCCGCGTTACCCGCAATTCCGAACTGGTGGTCGACGAGGAAGAAGTCGACAACATCGCGCTGGCGCTGCGCGACGAACTCGCCGGCCGTGGCTACCTGCGCGCGGTCCGCCTGGAGATCGCCGAGCAGTGCCCCAAGCCGATCGTGCGCACGCTGCTGGAGAATTTCGACCTGCCCGAGAATGCCGTGTACCGCATCAACGGCCCGGTCAACCTCAACCGCGTGATCCAGGTGTACGACCTGGTGCAGCGGCCGGAACTGAAGTTCCCGCCGTTCCAGCCGCGGGTACTGGGCGGGCTGGACTCGATGTTCGACATCGTCGGCGAGCGCGACGTATTGCTGCACCATCCTTTCGATTCGTTCGCACCGGTCCTCGAGCTGATCAAGCAGGCGGCCGAAGACCCGAACGTGCTCGCGATCAAGCAGACGCTGTACCGCACCGGCAAGGATTCGCCGATCGTCGACCATCTCGTGCAGGCTGCGCGCAACGGCAAGGACGTCACGGTTGTCGTCGAGCTGCGCGCGCGCTTCGACGAGGAGGCCAACCTCGGCCTCGCTGACCGCTTGCAGGATGCCGGCGTGCAGGTCGTTTACGGCGTGGTCGGCTACAAGACACACGCGAAGATGCTGCTGATCGTGCGCCGCGAGGGTCGCAAGCTGCGCCGCTACGTGCACATGGGCACCGGCAATTACCACAGCGGCACCGCGCGTGTGTACACGGACTTCGGCCTGCTCACCGCCGACCCGGACATCGGCAGCGACGTACACCAGATCTTCCAGCAGATCTCCGGCCTCGCGCCCGCGGTCAAGCTCAAGCGCCTGCTGCAATCCCCCTTCACCCTGCACGCGGGCGTGCTCAAGCGCATTGATCGCGAGACCCGGCACGCGAAAGCGGGCAGCCCTGCCCGCATCGTCGCCAAGATGAATGCCTTGAACGAACCGCAGGTCGTACGCGCGCTCTACCAGGCCTCGCAGGCCGGTGTGCAGATCGACCTCATCGTACGCGGCGCGTGCACCTTGCGACCCGGCGTGCCGGGCGTGTCCGACAATATCCGGGTGCGTTCGATCGTTGGGCGCTTCCTGGAGCACCACCGCGTCTACTGGTTCGCCAACGACGGCACCCCGGACCTGTTCTGCTCCAGTGCCGACTGGCTCGAACGCAACCTGCTGCGTCGCGTCGAAACCGCTTTCCCGCTGCTCGATCCCGAGCTGCGCCAGCGTGTTTTCGACGAGGCGCTGGCCAACTACCTTGCCGACAACGTCAACGCATGGCAGCTGCATGCCGACGGCAGCTACGAGCGTCTGCAACCGGACGGCAAGCCGCCGCATTCGGCGCAGGCGGTATTGCTGGACAAAATCAGCGGCTGACGGCAGCCTGCGCACCAGTCCAGCTCCCCTCGCCGGTCACTGCTGGCGGCCGCTCTCGTTCCGGGGTCTTACATGAACATGGGATCATGTACGCATGAATGACCTCTATCCGAGTGCGCGGCTTCCCCTCGAAGACGGCGACTTGCTTGCGGCCGTCGACCTTGGTTCCAACAGCTTCCACATGGTGGTCGCGCGCTATCTGCTCGGACAGCTGCGCACCGTCGATCGCCTGCGGGAAACCGTGCGCCTCGCGGAGGGCCTCGATGGCAAGGGCGGCCTCAGCACCGCGGTGCGGCAGCGGGCAATCGACTGCCTCGCACGTTTCGGACAGCGCGTGCAGGACATCCCGCCGCAGCGGATCCGCGCCATCGCCACCAACACGGTGCGCAGCCTCGCGCAACCGCAGACCTTCCTCGTGCCGGCGGAAGCCGCCCTGGGCCACGCGATCGAAGTCGTGTCCGGCCGCGAAGAGGCGCGACTGGTGTACCTGGGTGTCGCCCATGCGCAGCCGTCGAAGCCGGGCGAGTTGCGGCTGGTCATCGACATCGGCGGTGGCTCGACCGAATGCATCATCGGCGCCGGCTTCGAGGCCATCGAACGCGAAAGCCTGCAGCTGGGCTGCGTCGCCAGCACGCGCCGCTTCTTCCCCGGCGGCAAGCTCTCCAAGAAGAAATGGCGCGAGGCGCTGACCGAAGCGACCGCGCAGTTCCAGCAGTTCACCGGGACGTATCGCGCCCTCGGCTGGCATGAGGTCACCGGCTCCTCGGGCACCAACAAGGCCATCGGCGAGATCTGCGCGGCGATGAAGCTCACCAAGGGCGCCGTCACCGCCGAGGCCCTGCCGCAGGTGCGTGACCGCCTGCTGCAGGCCGACCACATCGACAAGATCGACTTGCCCGGCCTCTCATCCGAACGTCGCCCGGTGATCGCCGGCGGCGTGCTGGTGCTGGAAGCCGCGTTCGCGGCGCTGGACCTGCAGCGCATGCAGGTCAGCAAGGCGGCGATGCGCGAAGGCATCCTGTACGACATGATCGGACGTGGCGGCGAACACGATCCGCGCGACTCCTCGGTCGATGCCTTGATGGTGCGTTACGCGATCGACAAGAAGCAGGCCAAGCGCGTCGAGGATTCGCTGATGCTCTTGTTCGACCAGGTGGCGAAGGCCTGGTCGCTGGATGCCGATGACCGGCTCATGCTCGGGCGCGCCGCGCGCCTGCACGAGCTCGGCCTGGTGATCGCGCACAGCCAGTACCACGTGCATGGTGCCTATGTCGTCGAAAACTCGGACATCGCGGGCTTCTCGCAGCAGCAGCAGCGCTTCCTCGCCGCGCTGATCCGCACGCATCGCCGCAACATCCCCAAGTCCGCATTCGACGCCGTACCCGACCGCCTGCTGACCACTGCCCGGCGCAGCGCCGCGCTGTTGCGGCTTGCCGTGTTGCTGCATCGTTCGCACGAGAACGGCGAGATCCCGCGCCTCGACCTCAAGGCCGACGGCGCCCAGCTGATGCTTACCGTATCGAAGCGGTGGCTGGATGCACGGCCGCTGGTGAAGGCCGATCTGGACGGCGAGCCGGAGGACATGGCCGGGCTGGGCATCCAACTGCAGATCCAGGCGCTTTGACGAAGCCTCTCACTCGGTAGGCGGCGCCTCGGCATCCGGGGCCTCTACGACATAGCCCTTGGCTTGCAGCGCCGGTACAGACCCGTCGCTCTCAAGCAACTCCGCCATCGGCAACACGGCGAAACTCACGGGGTTGTCGGCGATCGCCGACTCCGCGGCCGACAGCCAGGCCCGGCGGGCCTGGCCTTCGGCATCGACGATCCCGCGCTTCTGCGCCGCGGGCGCCTGCATGAGCGCGTTCTGGCAAGTCTGGTACTGATCGCCGAGCGGCAGGGTGCGTAGCGCGTCGATATCGCCCACGGCCCAGGCGTTCGCCCGCTGCGCCATTCGCGCGACGTCGGTTTCCAGGTTCGCCAGCATCTTGTCGAAGCAGGCCTGGTCGCTGATGGACTCGGAGCGGAATTCCTTCAACGCCGCCTTTGGATCGGAGATCATCACCTTCACCTTCGGTTTGGTGAGCTTGATGTGGTTCGCCTTGATCGAATGCTCCACCACGGGCCAGACGATGCCACCGCCTAACCCCGCATCCTTGATGGCCGCCTGGTACAACTCGCTCGCGGCGAAGATCGGGCGCATCTTCTCGACGCTTCCATCGCGGCCGAGGTAGCGCTGCTTGAGCACCCGCCAGCGCGCATACGATTCGGCCGAGACCACTTCCTGCAGCTTCTTGTCGCCGGGGTTTTTGCGCACGCCGACCAGCGAAGGGAGCAGCGCCAGCTTGCCGAAGAAGCCGACATCGGTGTCCACCTGATAGCTCGGACCGGTTACAACCTCGCGCGCTTGCGCCAACACCTGCTCGACGTCGCGGGAAATCCATTCCATGCCCTTGGGCAACGGCGACACCGTGCCCAGCACATACATCACGTGCCCGTTGCGCGACACCTTCCACATGCCCGGACCGGGCAACTTGCCCGACACCATGACCGGTGCTTCATCGCGGATCGGCGGCGCGGCTTGCGACGCACCTTCCTGTGTCGCCAAGGCCGGAGTGACCCACAACGACGTCAACAACAGGCAAGCCAAGGCAGTAGAACGCATCCATTGCACTCCGTGATGGCCTTCGGGATCGAGGCGGTGAACTTAAAGACACCCGAACGCGGTGCGAGTTCGCCCCACCCTGTCCATGGTGGCCAAACGACAACGCCCGGCGCGGGCCGGGCGTTACGGTAAACGAATTGGTCGGGGTAGCCGGATTCGAACCGACGACCCTCTGCCCCCCAGGCAGATGCGCTACCAGGCTGCGCTATACCCCGAAAAGTCTTGCTGTTGCCGCGTTTGAGCGGGCGAAGAGTATAGCCGCTACGCCCTCGCCCGCGAAACCTTGAATTACAACCGCGCCGCGATGACCCTGCCGCGGCAGGACGCCCAAACGAGCCGCAGCGAGCGGGAAGCCATGAGCGCCGGCTAATAACTACCTGCGCAGCAGCTGCAGAACTTCTTCCAGCTCCATCCGCACCTGCCGGATGATCTGCGAGCTCAGTGCCGATTCTTCCTTCGCACCCTCGCCCTCGAGGCGCAGGCGTGCGCCGCCGATGGTATAGCCCTGTTCGTATAGCAGGCCGCGGATCTGGCGCACCATCAGCACTTCATGGCGCTGGTAGTAACGGCGGTTGCCGCGGCGCTTGACCGGGCTGAGCATCGGGAATTCGGTTTCCCAGTAACGCAGCACGTGCGGCTTCACTTCGCACAGCTCGCTGACCTCACCGATAGTGAAGTAGCGCTTGGCCGGGATCGGCGGGAGTTCGCGGTTGCTGCCGGGGTCAAGCATGCTCGGCTCCCGTGTAGGCCTCGACGCGTTCCTTCAACTTCTGGCCGGTACGGAAAGTGACCACCGTGCGGGCGGAAATCGGGATTTCCTCACCGGTCTTCGGATTCCGGCCGGGGCGCTGGTTCTTGCGGCGCAGGTCGAAGTTGCCGAAGCCGGACAGCTTGACCTGGCGACCCTGTTCCAGGGCCTCGCGCAGCGCGTCAAAGAACGCGTCGACGAATTCCTTGGCCTCGCGCTTGTTCAGCCCGACTTCGTCGAACAGACGTTCGGCCATCTCAGCCTTGGTCAATGCCATCGGTCACAACCCTCAACTACTGCCTGAACAACTGCGTTCAACTGCGTATCGCGGCTCCATGCGTCTGCTGCAGCGCGGCGATCACCGCCGCCACCACCGCGTCCACGTCGTGCTCAGTGAGGGTGCGCGATTCTTCCTGCAGAATCAAGCCCATAGCCAGACTCTTGAATCCGGTTTCCACGCCCTTGCCGGCATAGCGGTCGAACAGCACCAGATCCCGCAGGGATGGCCCCGCGGCCTGTCTCACGGTCGCCGAGACGGCCGCCCATGGCGTGGCTTCGGCGACGACAAACGCCAGGTCGCGGCGGACGGACGGGTAACGCGACAGGGCGCGGGCCTTGGGAATTGCGCGATCCAGCAATCCCGCCAGGTCCAGCTCAAAGGCGACCACGTCGGCGTCCAGGTCCAGCGTCCGTTGCAGGCGGGGATGCAACTGGCCTATCCAGCCCAGCCGGGTGCCATCCCGATAGACGTCAGCGGACCGGCCGGAATGGGCCCAGCCTGGCTGCGAGGGACGGTACTCGAGCTGCGCCCCCGCCATCGCGGCAAGACTGTCGAGATCGCCCTTGAGGTCATGGAAGCCGATCGGGTGCGATTTCGCGGCCCACTGCTCGCCGTCCACGGCGCCACAGACCGCCGCGGCGATGCGCTGGGTCTCGACCGGTGCATTCGCGCCATTGGCGGTGAAGACGTTGCCGAGCTCGAACAGGCGTACGCGTGATTGTTGGCGGGCGGCGTTGCGCGCCACGGCGGCGACCAGTCCCGGCAACAACGCGGTGCGCATGACACCGAGTTCGGCGCTGAGCGGATTCGCCAACGGCACGGCGCCGTCGGTGGCATTCCACTTCGCCAACAGATCGGCGTCGACGAAGGCGTAGTTCACCGCTTCCAAGTAATCGCGTGCGGCCAACTGCCGGCGCGCGGTACCTTCATCCACGCGGCTCTCAGACGGCGCGACGAGGCGCGAGGACCCGGCGGGCAGCGTCGTCGGGATCGCGTCGTAGCCGTGGATGCGCGCGATCTCTTCGATCAGGTCTTCTTCGATCGCGAGGTCGAAACGTCGGGTCGGGGTGGTGATGCTCCAGCCATCGGCCGTCGCCGCAACCGAGAGACCGAGGGCGCGCAGGATGCGCTCGACTTCCGCATCCGCGACTTCCAGGCCCAGCACGCGTGCGAGCCGGGCACGGCGCAGGGTGATCGTCTGCGGCTGCGGCAGGTGCTGCGGCAATGCCGCCTCGACCACCGGGCCCGGCATGCCGCCGGCCACGTCGAGAATGAGCTTCGTCGCGTACTCGATGGCAATGCGCGGCAATTCCGGATCGACGCCGCGTTCGAAGCGGTGGCCGGCATCGGTGTGCAGGCCCAGTTTGCGGCCGCGACCGATGATGGCATCGGGTGCGAAGTGCGCGGCTTCGAGGAAGACGTTCCTGGTGATGTCGGTGACGCGCGTGTCGAAGCCGCCCATTACACCGGCCAGCGCGACCACGCGGTCAGCGTCGGTGATGGCCAGGAATTCCGGATCGAGCACGGCATCCCGGCCGTCGAGCAGTTTCGCGCTCTCGCCCGCGCGCGCACGCCGGACGCCGACCGGGCCCTTGAGCAGGTCGCGGTCGAACGCGTGCATCGGCTGACCGAGCTCCAGCATCACGTACTGGGTCACGTCGACCAGCAGCGAGATCGGGCGGATCCCGCTGCGGCGCAGGCGTTCGGCCATCCACGCGGGCGTCGGTGCCGCCGCATTGAGGCCTTCGATCACACGGCCAACGTAGCGCGGCGCGTCGGCGCCCGCGTTGAGTTCCACTGCCATGGTCGCTTCGCCCTGCGCGGCCACCGGCCGGGCTTCGAACGGCGCCACTTCGCTGCCCTTCGCCGCGGCCACGTCGAAGGCGATGCCGCGCACGCTGAAGCAGTCGGCACGGTTCGGGGTCAGCTTGAGCTCGATCGTGGCATCGGGCAGGCCCAGGTAGTCGGCGAGCTTCGCGCCGACCGTTGCATCGGCCGGCAGTTCGAGCAGGCCGGAGGCATCCGGATCGACGCCGAGTTCCTTGGCCGAGCACAGCATGCCGAACGACTCGACGCCGCGCAGCTTCGCGGCCTTTATCGCCATGCCGCCCGGCAGGTTCGCGCCGACGGTGGCCAACGGTGCCTTCAGGCCGGCACGTGCGTTCGGCGCGCCGCAGACGATCTGCACGATGCCGTTGCCGGTATCGACCTGGCAGACCTGCAGGCGGTCGGCTTCCGGGTGCTTCTCGGCACTGACGATCTGCGCGACCACGACGCCATCGAGCGACTCGCCCAGCACCGTCATGTCTTCGACTTCCAGACCGATCGCGGTCAGTGTCGCGGCCAGCTCCTCGCGCGTGGCGGTGGTCGGTACGTGTTGGCGCAGCCAGTTCTCGGAAAACTTCATGTGTTCGTTACCCGTTGGATGGGCCTTGGCCCACCGTCATCGCTCGTGGAATGGCGGGCTCCCGCCTTACGAATGCTGGTTCAGGCGAATTGCTTGAGGAAGCGCACGTCGTTCTCGAAGAAGCTGCGCAGATCGTCGACGCCGTAACGCAGCATCGCGAAGCGCTCCACGCCCATGCCGAAGGCATAGCCGGTGTACTTCTCCGGATCGATGCCGACGTTGCGAAGCACGTTCGGATGGACCATGCCGCAGCCCAGCACTTCCAGCCAGCGCGTGGATCCGTCCGGCTGCTGCCAGGCGATGTCGACCTCGGCCGAGGGCTCGGTGAAGGGGAAATAGCTGGGACGGAAGCGCATTTCGAAATCGCGCTCGAAGAACGCACGCACGAATTCGGCCAGCGTGCCCTTGAGGTCGGCGAAGCTCGCGTGCTCGTCGACGAGCAGGCCTTCGCACTGGTGGAACATCGGCGTGTGGGTCTGGTCGCTGTCGCTCCGGTAGACCTTGCCGAGCGCGATCATGCGCAGCGGCGGTTTGTTGCCGAGCATGTAGCGCACCTGCACGCCGGAGGTGTGCGTGCGCAGCAGGCGGCCGTCGCCAAAGTAGAAGGTGTCGTGCATCGCGCGCGCCGGATGGTGCGGCGGGAAGTTCAGCGCCTCGAAGTTGTGCCAGTCATCCTCGATTTCCGGGCCATCGCTGAGCTCGAAACCGAGGCGGCCGAAGATGTCGGCGATGCGCTCGATCGTGCGGCTGACCGGATGCAGGCCGCCGCGGCCGGCGTCGAGGCCGGGCAGCGTGACGTCGATGGTTTCCGAGGCGAGGCGTGCATCGAGCACGGCATCTTCCAGCTTGACCTTGCGCTCGCCCAATGCCGCGGTGAGCACGTCGCGCGCCTGGTTGATCGCCTCACCGGCGGTCTTGCGTTGTTCCGGCGGCAGCGCGCCGAGCTGCTTGAGCTGGGCGGTCACGCTGCCGCTCTTGCCCAGCAGGGCGACACGCAGGGCCTCGATCGCATCGGGCGTTTCCGCCGTGGCGATGTCGCTCAGTGCTTGCTGTGTCAGCGATTCGATTCCACTCATTCGAACCTCGAACTTGAAGTCGTCATCCCGGCGAACGCCGGGATCCAGCTGTTGCTCTACCTCACCGCGATCCGGCCCTTCGCGAGCAGCTCAAAGCAAAAGCGAAAGCTGGATCCCGGCGTTCGCCGGGATGACGGCAAAAACAACAGTTCCAAAACGAAACATGGGGAAGGACTTGCGCCCTTCCCCATGCGTGTATTGCGTTGTGCGATTCCCACTGCCACGACGGGCTGCGGGATCGATCAACTTACGCTGCGAGTGCGCTCTTCGCCTTCTCTGCCAGCGCCGCAAAACCCTTCGCGTCGTGCACGGCGATGTCCGCCAGCACCTTGCGGTCCAGGGTGATGCCGGCCTTCAGCAGGCCGTTGATGAAACGGCTGTAGCTCATGCCGTTGATGCGGGCAGCCGCATTGATGCGGGTGATCCACAGCGAACGGAAATTGCGCTTCTTCTGCTTACGACCGATGTAGGCGTACTGCAGGGCCTTCGTCACCGCCTGCTTGGCGACGCGGAAGACCTTGCGGCGGGCGTTGTAGTAGCCCTTGGCCTGCTTCAGGATTTTCTTGTGACGGGCTCGTGCCGTTACACCACGCTTAACTCGTGCCATTTCTCATCTCCTCACAAATACGGAAGCATGCGGTCCAGACGGCCCGCGTCCTCGGCACGAACATGGTTCGTCTGCCGCAGGTTGCGCTTCCGCTTGGTCGCCTTCTTGGTGAGGATGTGGCTCTTGTTGGCGTGGCCAGCCTTGTACTTGCCGGAAGCGGTCTTCCGGAAACGCTTGGCCGCCGCCCGATTGGTCTTGATCTTGGGCATTGCGATGTCCTTTCGGATGTCTGTGACTGGCCTGGGCGGTGGCTGGCGCCACTCTTTCCTTCCTGCCCGTGCCGGCTTGTAAGTCGTTGATCCACAAAGGGATCACGACAGGTTCCGTAATACAACTGACTGCAAACCCGGCGAACCGGGCCGCGCATTATGCCGGGAGATGGTTTCCCTTGCAATTCCGGGGGTTACGGCGCCTCCGGTCGGATGCCCCGAAGGAAGCACCCTCGGTGAGGGGCTTTGCTCCCGCCTAAAAGCGAAGGGCGCCTCGCGGCGCCCCCCTCACCCTGCCCTCTCCCCGCAGGCGGGGAGAGGAGAAACCTCACCCTGCCCTCTCCCCGCAGGCGGGGAGAGGAGAAACCTCATCTGCCCTCTCCCCGCAGGCGGGGAGAGGAGAAAGGCTGGTGTCGGCCTGCGGCCGGTTATTTCTTCTTGGGGGCGATCATCATGACCATCTGCCGGCCTTCCAGGCGCGGGCGCGATTCGATCACGATCTCGTCGCCCAGGTCCGACTCGATGCGCGCGGCCATCTCGCGACCCAGTTCCTGGTGGCTCATTTCGCGGCCACGGAAGCGGATGTTGATCTTGACCTTGTCGCCTTCCTCGAGGAAGCGGCGGATGTTGCGCATCTTGATCTGGTAGTCACCTTCGTCGGTGACCGGCCGGAACTTGAGTTCCTTGATCTCGACCTGCTTGGTCTTCTTCTTGGCCTCGTTCGCCTTCTTCTGCATCTCGAACTTGAACTTGCCGAAATCCATGATCTTGCAGACCGGCGGATCAGCGTTGGGCTGGATCTCCACCAGGTCGAGGCCTTCATCCTCGGCCATGCGCAGGGCTTCGTCGCGCGTGAGCACGCCGATCATTTCGCCATCGCTACCGATCACGCGCACGCGCGGTACGCGGATTTCGCTGTTCTTTCGATTCGGCTTTTCGGGGGTACTGATGTTGCGATCTCCAAGAAGTCGCCCGTCGCTAGAGGGGCGGATGCCGGCCGTCCGAGCGACCGGGGTTCAAAACACTACTGGGCGCTCTCACTGCGCAAACGCGAAGCGAAATCAGCTACGGACATCGTGCCGAGATCTTCCCCTCCCCGCGTACGCACCGCGACCATGCCGTTTTCCTTTTCGCGGTCTCCGACCACCAGCAGGTACGGCACGCGCTGCAGCGTGTGCTCGCGGATCTTATAGCCGATCTTCTCGTTCCGCAAATCGGACTGGACCCGGAAGCCTTGATTTGCAAGGGTTTTCCGGACCTCTTCGACCCAGTCAGCCTGGGCGTCGGTGATATTCATGGCCACCGCCTGGATCGGCGCCAGCCAGGCCGGGAAATGGCCGGCGTGGTGCTCGATCAGGATGCCGATGAACCGCTCCATGGAGCCGACGATGGCCCGGTGCAGCATCACCGGATGCCGTTTCTGGCTGTGTTCGTCCACGTATTCGGCGCCCAGGCGGCCCGGCATCATGAAATCGACCTGCATGGTGCCCAGCTGCCAGGTCCGGCCGATGGCGTCCTTGAGGTGGTATTCGATCTTCGGGCCGTAGAAGGCGCCCTCGCCCGGCAACTCCTGCCATTCCACGCCGGCGGCCCTCAAGGCCGAGCGCAGGGCATTCTCGGCCTTGTCCCAGGTGGCGTCGTCGCCCAGGCGCGGGTCCGGGCGCAGGGCGATCTTGAGCTGGACGTCGCTGAAGCCGAAGTCCGCGTAGACCTGCATCGCCTGCTGGTGGAAGGCGGTCACCTCGGCCTCGATCTGGTCCTCGGTACAGAAGATGTGTCCGTCGTCCTGGGTGAAGCCGCGCACGCGCAGGATCCCGTGCAGCGCGCCCGAGGGCTCATTGCGATGGCAGGCGCCGAACTCGCCGTAGCGGATCGGCAGGTCGCGGTAGCTGTGCAGCCCCTGCTTGAACACCTGCACGTGGCCCGGGCAGTTCATCGGCTTGAGCGCGTAGGTGCGCTTCTCCGACTCGGTGAAGAACATGTTGTCCTTGTAGTTGTCCCAATGGCCCGAGGACTTCCACAGCGACACGTCGAGGATCTGCGGGCAGCGCACCTCGCCATAACCGGTCTCGCGATAGACGCGGCGCATGTGCTGCTCCACGACCTGCCACACCGACCAGCCCTTCGGGTGCCAGAAGATCAGGCCCGGCGCTTCTTCCTGCAGGTGGAACAGGTCCTGCTGCTTGGCGATCTTGCGGTGGTCGCGCTTCTCGGCTTCCTCCAGCTGGTGCAGGTACGCCTTGAGGTCCTTGTCGTTCAACCAGGCCGTGCCGTAGATGCGGCTGAGCATCTGGTTGTTGGAATCGCCGCGCCAGTAGGCGCCGGCGACCTTCATCAGCTTGAAGGCGCGCAGCTTGTCCGTGCCCGGCACGTGCGGGCCGCGGCACAGGTCGGTGAACTCGCCCTGGGAATACAGCGACAGGTCTTCGTTGGCCGGAATCGACTCGATGATCTCGGCCTTGTAGGCCTCGCCCATGCCCTTGAAGAAGGCGACGGCGTCGTCGCGCGACTTCACGCTGCGCGATACCGGCAGGGATTCCTTGACGATCTTCTGCATCTCCGCCTCGATCGCCGGCAGGTCTTCCGGCGTGAACGGGCGCTCGTAGGCGAAGTCGTAATAGAAGCCGTTGTCGATCACCGGGCCGATGGTGACCTGCGCGCCGGGGAACAGGCGCTGCACGGCCTGCGCCAGCAGGTGCGCGGTGGAATGGCGCAGCACTTCGAGCGCGTCGGGATGCTTGTCGGTGACGATCTCGAGGGAGGCGTCGTTGTCGATGCGGAAGCTGGTGTCGACCAGCCTGCCATCGACCTTGCCGGCCAGCGCGGCCTTGGCCAGGCCGGCACCGATCGAAGCGGCGACGTCGCCGACCGTCACGGGATTGTCGAATTCACGGCGGCTGCCGTCGGGGAGGGTAATGGCGATCATGGAGTTGCGTTGGACCTTTGCTGCCTTCTCCATACGGGGGAAGGCTGGGGTGGAGGCACTCGCGCAGGGCGCGGAAACGAAAACGGCGCCGCGAGGGCGCCGTGCGACGGGACCTCGGGGCGTTTCAGCGATGGGCGGTGGTAGTGCTCATGTCACACGCTAGACCGGCGGATTGCCGCGGGCCACCTGATCCTGTCTCGGGTCGGGCGCGGCAGGCGCCGCGCAGGTGGCAATGGTTGGGGACGGGGGTTGGCAAGTCAACCCGCGCGGTGCCTGCGGCCCCGCGCGCCCTCACACCCCAAGGGTGCTTCCTTCGGGGCGTCCGCCCTGCCCCCAGCAGCCTGTCGGCTGCTTCGACCTTCTCCCCGCGAGCGGGGAGAAGGGTCGGCTTTCACTCCGCGCGCGATGCCAGCTTCTTGCGCTCCGGCATCCGTTCCGGCCAGCCACCGGCCAACGCCTTGTACAGGGCCACCGCGCTGGTGACGCTGCGGGTACGGCCGTCGGCGAACGCATCCTGCGCCTGCAGTTGCGTGCGCTCGGCATCCAGCGCCTCGAACAGGTCGGTGGCGCCGGCTTCGTACCGCACGCGAGCCAGCTTGGCCGCCTTGGCGCTGTCCAGCGCGGCCTGCTCCAGGTGCTGGTCCTCGATCCGGGCACGCGCATGGCGCACCAGTGCGTCCTCGGTGTCTTCCAGCGCCAGCAGCACGGCCTGTTCGTAGCGCGCGAGATCGCCTTCGGCATCCGCGTCGGCGGCCTTGATGCGCGCACGCACGCGGCCGATGTCGAGGAAGGACCAGTCGATGCCGAGCGCGACCAGGCGCGTCTCGCTACCGCGTTCGAACAGCGCGCTGCTGTCGATGGCCTGCGAACCGATCAAGCCGCCGAGCGTGAAGCGCGGGAACAGGTCGGCGGTCGCCACGCCGATCCGTGCCGTCGCGGCGTGCAGGCGCTGTTCGGCGGCCGCGACATCGGGACGGTGGCGCAACAGCTCGCCCGGAGTACCCGGATCGAGCGCGCCGGGCAACGCCGGCAATGGCTGTTGCGTTTCCAGTTCGGCGATCAGCGCGTCGGGCGTGCGCCCGGTCAGCACCGCCAGACGATGCATGTTGACTGCGACCTGGGCTTCCAGCGCCGGTACGCGGGCCAGTGTCGACTCCAGCTGGGCCCGTGCGCGCGAAGTGTCGAACTCGGTGCCCCGCCCCGCGTTGAAGCGGGCCTCGACCAGGCGCAGGGTTTCCTGCTGGTTGTCGGCGTTCTCGCGCGCGACGCGCAGGCGTTCCTGCAGGCCCCGCAGTTCGACGTAGCTGCGCGCGACCTCGCCCACGATCGCGACCTGCATCGCCTGCAGGTCGGCGGCCGAGGCCTCGGCACCGGCACGCTGCGCCTCCACGCCCCGGCGCACGCGACCAAACAGATCCAGCTCCCACGACGCCTGGGCGTTGACGCTGTAACTCTCCACGTCACGATCCGCGCGTGCCACGCCCGGTGCCTGGTCGGCACTGGCACGGCCATCCGCGGCTTCCGCATGCGCGGTGACGGTCGGGAAGAAATCGAACTTCGCCCCGCGCAGCAACGCGTTCGCACGGTCGTAGTTGGCCAGCGCGATGCGCAGGTCGTGGTTGGCCGCCAGCGAGTCCTCGACCAGCCGCGTCAGCAGCGGGTCGTTGAAGTCGCGCCAGAATTCCGCATCGGCCACCAGCGGGAAACTGGCGGTGTCGGCCGGTGCGGCTGCCGTGGCCGCAGTGCCGTTGCCAGGGCCGGCCACGGATGTGGCCGCCTCGGCCTGCACGAAGTGCTCGGGCGTCGGCACGTCCGGCCGCACGTAATCGGGCCCGACCGCGCACGCCGCCAGCAGCGCCGCGGCGATGCCGAGCGTCAGTGCGCGGACGCTGGGGAGGGGGCTCACCATGGCAGCGTGTCCTCGAAGTAGACGAAGCCGCCGCTCTGGCCGGCATCGTCGAGCAGCGCCATGCGCACGCTGGTCCTGGCGCCATCGGCGACTTCCAGTTCGCCGCCGGCATTCATGTCGGTCTTGACCGAACCGGGGTGCACTGCGTTGACCTTGATCGCGGTGTCCTTCAGTTCGTGCGCCAGTTGCACGGTCCACGCGTTCACCGCGCTCTTGGAGACGTTGTAGGCCGGCACCTTGAAGTTGTAGATCGGCGAGGCGGGATCGGCATTGGCCGCGACCGAACCCAGGATGCTCGACACGTTGACGATGCGCGCGGACGGCGCGAGCTTGAGCAGTGGCAGGAACGCCTGCGTGGTGGCGACAACGCCGAACACATTGGTGTCGAAGGTCTCACGCCAGGTGTCGAGCGTCTGCTCAGACGGCTTGCGCTGCATGTCGTCGCGAAACACGCCGGCATTGTTGACGAGGATGTCGAGCTTGCCGTGCTTGCTCGCCACTTCCTCGGCGGCAACGGCAATACTGCTGGCAAGCGTGACATCGAGCGTGATCGCTTCGACCGACAGGCCTTCGGACTGGAGCTTCAGCGAGGCCTCGACCGCCTTGTTGCGATTGCGACCGGCCAGCAGCACGTGCACGCCCTTGCTCGCGAGCTGGCGGGCGGTTTCGAAGCCGATGCCACGGGTGGCGCCGGTGACCAGTGCGACCTTGGAAATATTCTTGGCAGACATGGGGATTCCTCGATGGATAGGGCGGGCCTTGGCCCGCCGTGGGGGTATTTCAGGAGGGTTCGAGCCCGGCCTACAGCACCGACGACGCAGTCACCGACTGGACGGCAAGCGACGGCGAATGGTCGTGGCGCACCAGCGGCCGGCCGGCGAGCTTGCGCAGCGCGACATAGAACACCGGGGTCAGGAACAGACCGAACAGCGTCACGCCCAACATGCCGGCAAACACGGTGATACCGGTGACCGAGCGGACTTCCGCACCGGCGCCATGCGAGAACACCAGCGGGATCGTGCCGGCGATGAACGCGATGGAGGTCATCACGATCGGACGCAGGCGCAGGCGGCAGGCTTCCAGCGCGGCTTCGACAATGCCCTTGCCCTGCAGCTCCAGTTCGCGGGCGAACTCGACGATCAGGATCGCGTTCTTGCACGCCAGGCCCATCAGCACCACCAGGCCGACTTGGACGAACACGTTGTTGTCGCCACCGGTGAGCTTCACGCCCAACAGCGCGGACAGCAGCGTCATCGGCACGATCAGGATCACTGCCAGCGGCAGGGTCCAGCTCTCGTACAACGCGGCCAGCACCAGGAACGCCAGCAGGATCGCGAGCGGGAACACGACCAGCGACGCGTTGCCCTGCGTGGCCTGCTGGTAGCTCAGGTCGCTCCAGTCGAAGCCCATGCCGTTCGGCAGCACCTTGCCGGCGATCTCGGTGACCTTCTCCATGGCTTCGCCGGAGGACATCAGGCGCGGGTCGTAGCCGCCGAGCAGGTCGGCCGCCGGATAACCGTTGAAGCGCAGCACCGGGTCGGGGCCGTAGGTCTGCTTGATGGTGACCATCGAACCGATCGGCACCATCTCGCCGTTGACGTTGCGCGTGCGCAGCTTGGTGATGTCCTCGACACGGCCGCGGTACTGGCCGTCGGCCTGCGCGATGACCTGCCAGGTACGGCCGAACATGTTGAAGTCGTTGACGTAGGCCGAACCCAGGTAAGTCTGCAGGGTGTCGAACAGTTCCGTCAGCGGCACGCCCTGCGCCTTTGCCTTCACGCGATCGACCTCGGCGTCGAGCTGCGGCACGTTGGCCTGGTAGCTCGAAATCGGAAAGCCCATGCCCGGCGTCTGCGCGGCGGTGCCCTGCACGGCCTGCACCGCACTCTGCAGCGCACCGTAGCCGAGGTTGGCCCGATCTTCGACGAACAGCGAGTAACCCTGGCCGTTGCCCAGGCCGAGGATCGGCGGCGGCATCAGTGAGAAGGCGAAGCCTTCCTGGATGCCGGCGAGCTTCGCATTGAGCTCGTCGTTGATCTGCTTGGCGGACTTGTGGCGCTCGCCAAAGGGCTTGAGCGGGAAGAACGCGACGCCGCTGTTCGGTGTGTTGGTGAACTGCAGCGGATTCAGGCCCGGGAAAGCGACTTCGTGGGCGACGCCGTCGATGCTCATCGCCGCCGCGGCAACCTTCTTCAGCGCGGCGTCGGTGCGTTCGATGGACGCGCCTTCCGGCAGGCGTACGCCGGCGATCAGGTACAGCTTGTCCTGGGTCGGGATGAACCCGGCCGGCACCCACTGGAAGACCGCGGCAGCGGCGAGCAGCAGCACGGCGTAAACGCCGAACACGCGCCCACGATGGCCGAGGATGCGGCCCACGCCGGTGCCGTACTGCGACGACTTGCGGTTGAAGAAGCGGTTGAACGGACGGAACACCCAACCGAACAGGCGTTCAATGAGGCGCGAGAGTGCGTCCTTCGGCGCATCGTGGCCGCGCAGCAGCATGGCCGCGAGCGCGGGCGAGAGCGTCAGCGAGTTGACCGCCGAGATCACCGTGGAGATCGCGATGGTCACCGCGAACTGCTTGTAGAACTGGCCGGTGACGCCCGAGAGGAACGCCATCGGCACGAACACCGCGCACAGCACCAGCGCGATCGCGATGATCGGACCGGACACTTCCTTCATCGCCAGGTGCGCGGCCTCGAGCGGCGTGGCGCCGTGTTCGATGTGGCGCTCGACGTTTTCCACCACCACGATCGCGTCGTCGACCACGATGCCGATCGCGAGCACGAGTCCGAACAGGGACAGCGTATTGATCGAGAAGCCAAGCAGGTAAAGGGCGGCAAACGTACCGACCACGGAAACCGGCACCGCGATCAGCGGAATGATCGAAGCGCGCCATGTCTGCAGGAACAGGATCACGACCAGCACGACCAGCAGCGTGGCTTCGAGCAGCGTGCTCACCACGGCCTTGATCGAGTCGCGTACGAAGATCGTGGTGTCGTAGACCGTGCGGTACTCCACGCCCGGCGGGAAGCTCTTCTGCAGTTCGTCCATCTTGGCGACGACCGAGTCGCGGATCTGCAGCGCGTTCGCGCCCGGCGACTGGAAGACGCCCATCGCCGCGGCGTTCTGGCCGTCGAGGCGTGCACGCAGGGTGTAATCGCCTGCGGCGAGTTCGACGCGCGCCACGTCGCCCAGGCGCACGACTTCGCCGTTCGCGCCGCTCTTCAGCACCACGTCGCGGAATTCCTCGACCGAGCGCAGGCGGCCCTGCGCGTTGATCGGCGTGAGGAAGTCGCTGCCATTGGGCATCGGTTCGGCGCCGAGCTGGCCGGCGGAGACCTGGATGTTCTGCTCGCGCACGGCGCGCAGGACGTCGCTGGCGGTCATGCCCTGCGACGCGATGCGGTCGGGATCGAGCCAGATGCGCATGGCGTAGTCGCCGCCGCCGAACTGGTGCGCTTCGCCGACGCCCGGGATTTTCGCGATTTCGTCCTTGACGTGCAGGCGCATGTAGTTGCGGAGGTACAGCGTGTCGTACTTGCCGTTCGTGGAGACAAGGTGCACGACCATCAGGAACACGGGCGACTGCTTCTGCGTCGTCACGCCCTGGCGCCGCACGTCCTCGGGCAGGCGGGCAAGCGCCTGCGCCACGCGGTTCTGCACGCGTACCGCGGCATCGTCGGCATCGGTACCCGGCTTGAACGTGACCGTCAGCTGCAGCACGCCGTCGGAACCGGCGACCGACTTCATGTACATCAGGTGCTCGACGCCGTTTATCGCTTCTTCAAGCGGTGTGGCGACTGTTTCGGCGATCACCTTCGGGTTGGCGCCCGGATACACGGTGCGCACCACGACCGAAGGCGGCACGACTTCCGGGTATTCGCTGATGGGCAGCAACGGGATGGCGATCAGCCCCGCGGCGAAGATGATGATCGACAGCACCGCGGCGAAGATCGGCCGGTCGATGAAGAATTTGGAGAAGTCCATGGTTTCGTCCTGGCCCCTTCCCCCGCCTGCGGGGGAAGGTTGGGATGGGGGCTCCCGCGCACGTGGGAGTCATCGAAAAAAGGCCTGCCGACCCTCCCCGCGCAGGGGGGAGGGGAGATCTTTGGCAAGATCCGCGGGGAGGATCGGCGGCCTGCAACGTTTGCCGGGGTTTTATCCGGCGGATTGGCGACAACTACATGGGCTACTTCGAACCGGCGGCTGCGCTCGCGACCAGCGACGGCGGCGGCGCACCCATCGCGATCTGCTTCGGCGACACCGGCATTCCGGGGAAGAACACCTTCTGCACGCCGTGCACGATCACCTTGTCCGCCGGGGTCAGCCCGGACTCGACGACGCGCAGCCCATCGATGCTGCGACCGAGCGTGACGTCCTTGCGCGTTGCCGCGTTCTTCGGCCCGAGCACGTAGACGTACTTGCGGTCCTGGTCGGTGAGCACGGCCTTGTCGTCGATGAGCAGCGCCTTGAACTCACCCGTGCCCTGGAGCTGCACGCGGGCAAACAGGCCCGGCGTGAACAGCCGGTCCGGGTTCTTCAGCACCGCGCGCGCGCGGATCGTGCCGGTGTGCGGATCGACCTGGTTGTCGACGAAGTCGACGGTGCCGGTGTGCGGATAGCCGGTTTCGCTGGCCAGGCCCACGCGGACCGGGTTCTGCGTGTCGCTGCGCTCACCCTTGCGTGCCAGTTCGGCGTAACGCAGGAAGCTCTGCTCGTCGCTTTCGAAGTAGACGTACACCGGATCCTGCGACACCACCGTGGTCAGCAGCGTGCCGTCGGCCTGGGCGAGGTTGCCCTCGGTCACCAGCGCGCGGCCGGCGCGGCCTTCGATCGGCGAACGCACCTGGGTGAACTGCAGGTCGAGCTGCGCGGAGGCAACGGCGGCTTCGGCGGCGCGCACGGCGGCATTGGTGCCGGACGTGGTGGCCTTGCGCGTCTCGAATTCCTCGCGGGAGATCGCCTGGGCTTCGATCAGGGTCTGCGCACGCGCGTCCTGCGCCTGCGCCAGGCGCGCCTCACTGCGGGCGCGTTCGAGATTCGCCTGGGCACGATCGAGCGCGGCGCGGTACGGGCGCGGGTCGATCACGAACAGCAGATCGCCCTTGTGGACCTCCTGCCCTTCCGCATACGCGACCTGCTGCACGTAACCGCTGACGCGCGGACGCAGCTCGACGGATTCCACCGCGGCAACGCGGCCGGTGAATTCGTCCCACTGGTGTACGGACTTCGACAGCACGTTGGCGACGCTGACTTCGGGCGGCGGCGGCATGCCGGCATTCGGCGCGGCCTCGCTGCTGCAACCGGCGATGGTCAGCGCAATGGTGACGCTGGCCGCCAGCGCCAGCCATGCCCAACCGGCCTTGGGACGCAATAGTCCTGACCGGGAAAGTGTCCTGCGGCTCATTTCATACGCTCCTGATTTTTTTTCACGGTGACTTTGGGGGAGGTGATCGTGTCGAGCAGATTGCGCACGTCCTGCAGACAGCGTGCTGGCAGCAGGGATGCGTCGCTATCCATTTCTTGCGGTGTTGCCTTCGGGCTCGAATTCCTTTGCGACGACTCATCCAACCCGCGGGTCGCGCCGTCGCCGGACTCTTCCCTTGCTGAGCTCGACGATCGGGGGACTTCGTTTTCGACAGGCAGCGTCTCGACAGGCAGCGCATCGCCGCTGATGCAGGCATCGCTGCGGTAATCGACGACGGCGTCCATGCAGCGCGTATCGTTGCGATGGCGCAGGAGCTCCAGGGCCTTGCGGCCGATGTGTTCCACGCACGGCCATTGCTCGCAGGCATGCTTTTCGTTGTCGTCGGTGCGCACCGGCGACTCGACTTCGAGCAGCTGCAGGCGCACCGAGAACTGCCGCGCCTCGCCATGCAGCACCCGCGCGAGCATGCGCACGGCAGCGGCGGCGATCGAACGGTGGCCGTAGCCGGCCCAGGGATAGCGACCGCCCGGCCCGCCGATCACGACGTAGCCGCAGTTGCGGCCGGACGCACCGAGCCAAGGCAGCAGGTGGCGCGCCGCGACCAGGTGCGGCAGCACGACGTCGTCGAAGGCGTGGCGAAGCTGGTCCGAAGATTGATCGAGCAGACGGCCACGCTCACCACCCGCTCCCAGGGCGGCGATCACGCCGGCGAAGGGACGGTCGAGGCGCTGCAGCTCCGCCACCAGCTCGGCGGCCCCTGCATCGTCGGAAACGGAGCCGGGCAGGATCTGCAGCGCGGCGCGCGGATGACGGCGGCGCAGCGCTTCCAGCGCCTGCGCGTCGCGGGCCACGGCGACTACGGGCCAGCCCGCATCGACGGCGGCCTTGACCGCGCCGCGACCGATCGTGCCGGTCGCGCCCAGGATCAGAACAGCTGGCTTCACTGTCCCGCTCCCGGGACATTTTGTACCGCATTCGGGACGATGGCATGTGCACGGGCGCGTTGCTGCAACCAGCTCGCGACCGGCAGCAGGACCATGGCCAGGGGCAGTCCAACCACCACGGCCAGCACGCCCCCCATCATCCAGGCCTCGGGCGCACCCGCGAAAATAGCCTGTTTCATCGCGATAACGGCCAGCCCGAGCACGCCCGCGAAGGCGGCCAGCATGGTCAGGACATAGGCGAATCGGGCACGGGGGGTGGTCAACATGACGGCGGTACCGGGGGAACTGGTGCGCAGATTAGTCCCGTAAATGGCACTTGATTAGCCGTCGATTAAGGGAATAATTGTCCCGGAATCGGTCCAATTGGTCCGCCCCTTACCGGAGTCGCCCCCCCATGACCCGCGATCTCAACGACACCCTGATCTTCGTCAAGGTCGTCGAACACGGCAGCTTCATCTCCGCGGCGCGTTCGCTGCGGCTTCCCAAGACCACCGTCAGCCGCAAGGTGCAGGAGCTGGAAACGCGCCTGGGCGCGCAGTTGCTGCACCGGACCACGCGCAAGCTCGGGCTCACCGAGGCCGGCAATATCTACTTCGAACATTGCCAGCGCATTGCACGCGAGCTGGACGAAGCCGAAAGCGCCGTCGGCCAGTTGCAGAGTGGTCCGCGCGGCTGGCTGCGCTTCACCGCGCCCTACTCGCTCGGCATCGACAAGATCGCGCCACTGCTGGGCGAATTCCACGCGCGCCACCCCGAGGTGCGCGTGGAGATGCTACTGAGCAACGAGCCCCTCGATCTGATCGACAAGGAAATCGACGTCGCCCTGCGCGTGGGCAACCTGCCCGATTCGAACCTCGTCGCACGCCGGCTCGCCGTATTCCGCACACAGGTGTTCGCCAGCGCGGAATACATCAAGCGCCACGGCGAGCCCTTGCACCCCGATGACCTGCAACACCATGCGACCCTGGCCATGAACAAGGCGCGGCGCCAAGGCAACGGCTTTGTGTGGACACTGGACGACGGCGAGCGAGCCGGCGATTACCGCATCGACCCCATCTTCGTCGCCAACGACTACGGCGCACTCAAGGGCGCCCTGCTCTGCGGGGAAGGCCTGATGCTGGCCGCGGACGTGATGATGAAGCCGCTGGCCGAACACGGCTTCGTGCAGCGCGTGCTTGCCGGCTGGACCGGCCCGGAATACGAGTTCAACGCGGTATTCCCGCGCGGCATGGTGCAGTCGCCGAAGGTGCGTGCGTTCGTCGACTTCCTGGTCGAACGCCTGAACTTCGACGCGAACTACATGGAAGAGCTCTGCCCCATCCTCCAGCGCCAGCAGGAACAGGCCCGGGCCACCGCCGAGGGCTCTGTGAGCAAGAAGAAGCGCGTCCCCACGCCAATCCCCGCAAGCAGCGAGGAAGGTTCGGAAGAAGATCTCGCCGTGGTGTGATCGCCGCGGCGACCGCCAACAGCAAGGCGGCGCGATCCCAAGGGTCGCGCCGTTGCGAGCGCGGATCGGCGACGGCTTCGATCCAAAAATTCCGCCCGTAGCGGTCTGCAGGCGTCGATCAGATCTGTTCGAAGTCAGGCAACGGCCAGGACCGGTCGAAGTAGGCCTCGGTCGGCTGGTAGAAGCGGAAATACGCGAACCAGTTCTTGCCGGGGACCGTGGGGATCCAGTTCTTCTCGAAGCCGGCCGGCGCCTTCGGCCCGACATAGATGTCCACAGAGCCGTCGTCGTTCTTGCGCAGGTCCATGCGCGAGGAGCGGTCGGCGATCTTCTGCTCGTTCAGGATGAGTGCGCGCGTATCGATGTCGTACACCGTGACCGACCAGAACAGCTTGATCGGTGCATTGGGCGGCACCCGCAGCCGGTACGACGTGCCGCCGTCCAGCCACTTGCCCGCCTTGTCCTTGTACGCGCTGAGGTATGCCGATGACGGACCGGGGCGCTTGGGCGCCATCGACGGGCCGGCGCCGACGGCTTCGTAGAACCAGGAGGCGCGTTCGTCGAGCAGGTTCCAGAATGCGGCGGGATCGTCGGCATCGAGCTGCAGTGCGAAGTCCCAGTTCGCATCGGGTCTGTATTTCACGCCCGCGAAGCGGCGGTCCGCCGTGTTGGCTTTTGCCATGGCCTCGCCGACCAGCGCGGCGTCGGTCAGGATCTTCGTCTGCCGCGCGTCCGGCTTGAAAGGCTTGCCCCTTTCCAGGCCAAGCGGCCGCAACATCGCGTGGAAGAAGATGTCGCGCGGCTCCAGCGGTTCACGCTGGATCACTTCGTCCAGCTGTTGCCAGTATTCCATCCCGCGTGGCGGCAGGCCGCTCCACGCCTGCGTGCCCGAGTCCAGGATCTCCACCTTCGGCGGATTGGCGCGTTGCGCATAGGGATATACCTGCAACTGCGACAAGGCCTGCTTCGCGCGCTCCGGATCGGTGTCGGTCAGCCGCACGCCGATAAAGATATTGAACGTCGGCGAATGACGCACGGCGTAGCCGGAAACGTCGTCCGGCACCTTCTGGCCCGGCCCCAGCAGGAGATACCTGGCGGGCGCTTCCGAATCCGGAACGTTGTTCTGCCAGGCGTCGGAAATGCCGCCCTGCACGCCGCTGGCGGGCATCTGCATCACCAACGGCCCGGAGGAAAGATCGGCGAACCCCAGGTAATACGGCGTCGTGGCGTTCGCGGTCAGGATGCCGCGCCTGGCCTCGTAGGAGAGGATCGAGACGATCTGTCCGTTCCTGGCGCCGAGCCCCTTCGTGATGCCGCGCTGCCACGACGCAAACGAGACCGCCGGAAGGGACCACAGGTAGGCCTGACAGGCGCGTTGGAAATCGCGCTCGTCGTAGAGCTTCGCGACGGTGGCGTCGGTCGGATAGCCATTGGCGAAGTCGTGGGTGAACTCGAGCTTTCCGATCCGCGTCTCGATCGCTTGCGGTCCGCTCGCTTGTGCGGCGACTGACTGGCTTGGCGCGGACGGCTGCGCAGTTTCCTGCCGTTGGCAAGCCACGGTAGCCAGTGCGAATACCAGCACGAAGGAAGAGGCTGCGATCAGCTTCATGACTCGCTCCCGTTGCCGTCAATGCATCCCGTGATGCGTCCTTACAAGCTCACCCGCAGTGGACATCGGATCCAGCGCAAGCTGAGCCGATATGCGCGCGCCAGAGTTACCTCGCCGTGAATGGCAGCCGCAGGCTAACGGGCGGTCAGATCTCTTCGATGTCCGGCAGTTTCCAGGTCTTGTCATACAGCGGCTTCTGAGGGCCATACAACCGGAACAGCACCTCGAAGCTTCCACCCGCCTTCGTCGGCACCCAGTTCCCTTCGCCTTCGGCCGGCACGTTTGGGCTGAAATACACATTCGCCGACCCATCCCCATTCTTCTTCAGGCCCGGCGTCTGGGACGAACGACTGGACCAGCGGAGGTCGCGGATCAGCGCATGCGTCGCCCGGTCGTAGACGGTGGCCGACCAGTACTGGGTGACCGGTGCGTTCGCGGGAACGGTCAACCGATAGGTCTTGCTTCCGTCGAAGAACCGCCCCTGCTTGTCCTTGAGGGTCATCAGGTAGAACTGGCCGGCGCCGAAATGCTTCGCGCTGAAGAAGGCATAGGAATACGTGACGCCGCGGGCGTCGATCGGATAGCTGTCCGGATCAGCGAAGTTGCTCTGCAGCCCCTTGGCCAGTTCCGGCTGCATGGGAACGGCCCATTGCGCGCCGTCGTAGTATGGCGGCGAAAACAAGGTCACGTAGTGGGATTCCATCCAGGATCTCGCCTCCTGTGCCGCTTCATCCAATGTCGCCAGCACCTGCGCGTCGGGTTTGTACGGCTTTCCCTTCTCGATGCCGACCGACCGCGCCAGGTCGATCATCGCCCTGTCCCGGGCCAGCCATGGCTCGGCTTGCACCATGCGATTGAGCGATTCGAAGAATCGCCTGTCATACGGAATCGTGGCATCGAACACGGAGCCGATGGCATCGACGAATGTCGTGCTCGGCGGATTCGCCGCCTGCGATAGCGGATACAGCTTGATGCGCCTCGCATAGGCCACGGCCTTGGCGACGTCCTCCTTGCTTCCGCTTTTCAGGATCGAGCGCAGCAGCGCGTAGCCCTGGTAGTTGCCCGAAGGCAGCGCGATGTAGCCGGCTGGAACCGGGTCTTTGTGGTCCGGCGGCAGGATCAGGTACTTGCCGCCCTTACCCTTGTCGACACCGGCTGGCCCCACGTCTTCCAGTGCCGTTTGCCAGCAATCCATGATCGATCCGGTGATCGACCCCTCATCCGCGGGTGGAATCTCGAGCACGACCGGTCCCACGTCCTTCGTGTTGAAGAAGGGCATGAGATAGATCGAATCAGGATTGGGCGTCAGCGTCTGGTTCTTCCAGTCGGGAAGGCCGGACCAGTACACGATCTGGTTGTCGTGCCCACCCAGCTTGGCCATCGCCTGGTACATGAGATCGAAATTGACCGCCGGCATCCCCCAGCTGACCACCTCGACAGCGCGACGCTGCACCGTGCGTTGCGTGATCTGTTGCGGGGTCAGAGCCGCAGTGGCCTTCGCATCGGATTGCGTAGTTGCAGCAGGCTTGTCGGACGTGGACGGCTGTGCTTCCTGCCGTTGGCAGGCCGCAGGCGCCAGTGCGAGGACCAGCGCGACTGAGGAGGTTGCGATCAGCTTCATGACTCGCTCCGTTGCTGTCAGTGCGTTCCCTATGCGACCCCGTCCAGGTCGCCGCCTCGAGATCGGGCAGCCGCCACTGCTTTTCCATGAACGCCTTCGTCGCGGCAAGCACTCAGATTCAACATGGCCGGCAACGCGGCGGCGACGATCGTTCGCAGTGCGGACATGACTTTTTCCCAGCAAGCGGGAGGCATCCTGATGCGCCACGACAGGTTCAGGAGGCGTGAAGATACGGCCCGCCTGAGCGGGCCGTAACAGGATGGTCGCGGAAACAGGAGTCACGAGCCGGATGCACCATCCTTCATCTTCTCGAGCACCTGGTCGAGGCTGAAGCTGGACGCCTTCTGCCGTGGCGGGAACTCCTTGAAGGTCCCGAGGAACTCCGCAACGAGTGCTTGCGCGGGCACGAGCATGTAGGCGCGACGGAACATGAAGTCCCAGTACGTGTTCGAAGTGATTTCCGCGCGTTCGTACGGATCCAACCGCAAGTTGAAGATATAGGGAATTCGCAGGGGGACGAAGGGGGTTTGCCAGACCCTCAGGGTGCCGGGGGTTGTCTGCTCCAGAAACAGCATCTTCCAGTTGTCGTAACGCAGCGCGGCGACGTCACCTTCGTCGGTGAAGTAGATGAAGCCCGGACGCGGGCTCTTCTTTTCCTTGCCCGTCAGGTACGGCAGCAGGTTGTAACCGTCGAGGTGGACCTTGTAGGTCTTGTTGCCCACCTTGTGGCCCTTCTTGAGCTTCTCCTTGATGTCCGTGTCGCCGGCAATCGCAAGGAGCGTGGGGAACCAGTCGAGGTGGCTGACGATTTCGTTCGACACGGATCCCGGCTTGATCTTGCCGGGGTAGCGCACCATGCAGGGAACGCGGTACGCGCCCTCCCAGCTCGAGTTCTTCTCGTTGCGGAAAGGCGTGTAGCCCCCATCCGGCCAGGTGTTCATGTGCGGCCCGTTGTCCGTGCTGTACTGCACGAACGTGTCGTCGGCGATACCGAGCTCGTCCAGCAAGGCAAGCATCTTGCCGATGCAATCGTCGTGGTACAGCATCGTGTCGTGGTACTCGGACTGCCAACGACCGGACTTTCCCTTCCAATCCGGATGCACGTGCGTGAATGCGTGCATGTGCGAGGTGTTGAACCAGACGAAGAACGGCTCGCCCGCCTTGTGCGCGGCCTTGATGAACTTCATTGCCGCTTCCATGAACTCGGTGTCGCAGGTCTCCATCCGCTTCTTCCTAAGCGGGCCGGTGTTCTCGATCTTCTGCCCGCCCTTGCCATCGGCCCAGCAGTGCAGCACGCCGCGCGGCCCGTACTTCTTCTTGAATTCGGGGAAGTCCTTCTCGCTCGGGTAGTCCTCGTGCTCGGGCTCTTCCTCGGCATTCAAATGGTAGAGGTTGCCGAAGAACTCATCGAAGCCATGCATGGTCGGCAGGTGCTCATCCAAGTCGCCCAGATGGTTCTTGCCGAACTGGCCGGTCCGGTAGCCGACCCCTTTGAGCGCCTCGGCGACGGTAATGTCTTCGGCCTGCAGGCCCAGCTTCGCACCCGGCAGTCCGACCTTGGTCATACCCGTCCGCAGGCCGCACTGGCCGGTGAGGAACGATGCGCGCCCCGCGGTGCAGCTCTGCTCGGCGTAGTAATCAGTGAAGATCATGCCTTCATTGGCGATCCGGTCGATGTTGGGCGTTTGATAGCCCATCATTCCTTTCGTGAAGCAACTCAGGTTTGCCTGGCCGATGTCGTCGCCCCACATCACGAGGATGTTCGGCTGCTTGGATTTACTTGCCATGCGTGCATCTCCTCTTCTCGAAAAAGTGGTTTCTGAATCGGCAGCGGCATGGGCAACTCGGCGCTGCGGCGGGAATGGGGCCATTGCTGGCCAGATTCTTGCTAGCTCGCGGTCGCCGACAGCACAGGTCCGCGGAGCGGAATTTTCAGGGGTGATGAAGCCCACTGTTACGTGAAATCGGCAATATTCACTGCATCGCGTTCGTCTCTTTTCCAGTGCGATTTTCGACACTGATGCCCGCGCGGCACAACCGCATTTCTATGGAGATTGCCTAAGTATTTGTACGGTGGTCGGCGCCGCTTTCGGTGCTGACCGGGCGTGCTAGCCTTTCGATGTCGCCAGGGTGCGAGTCATCCAATGAAAGACGACAGCTATTCGTTGCTTCGTGGCGGTCCGGCCTACCGCATGAGCCGCGCCGCGGGACTGCATCGCAAGGGCGTGCCGACAGCGGCAGTGATCGCCATGGGGCTGTTGCTGATCGTGCTGGCACCGATGGTCGCCGCTACCGCAGTCGATGGCACGCTGTTCGGCAATCGCGTGCGGATTCCCCTGCTGCTCGACTACACCATCGGCGCCCGCTTCCTTATTGCCATGCCGTTGCTGGTATTGGCGGCGCCTGCCGCCGACGCGCGCCTGTGGGGGGTGGTGAAACATTTGAGGAAGCTGGTACCGCACGAGCAACAAGAACGGTTCGAGGCAATATTGGACCGCGTCCGCCATTGGCGCGATGCCACGTGGCCGGAGTTGCTGCTGTTCGCGTTGGCAATCGCCGGAGCGCTGTTCACCACGCCGGTCCTCGACACCCATGAAGGAATTTCCAACTGGCGCTCGACCACGGCAGGCCTGAGCACGGCCGGCCTGTGGCAGACGTGGGTGGCGATTCCCGTGGTCCGCTTCATCGGCCTGTTGTGGCTGTGGCGACTGGTGCTCTGGGTTTACCTGTTGGCGCGACTTGCACGGATGCCACTGGACCTGCATGCCGCGCATCCCGACGGCTGTGGCGGCCTCGGGTTCCTTGGCTATGGACAGCAGGCCTTCGCGCCTTTGGCCTTTGTCGGCGGCGTACTTTTAGCGGGCAGCTTCGCCGATCAACTGCTGTATTTCGGCCAGACCTTGCCTGGACTGAAGTACCTGATGGGGGGTTACGTCGTGTTCGCGGTGGTGTTGCTGACCTCCCCCCTTTTTTTGATGTCGCCCCGCCTGCTCAGGCTGAAACACGGCAGCTTGTTGGCCTACAGCGTGCTCGGCACGGATTGCGCCGAGAATTTCGAGAAGAAGTGGCTCGGACGCGCGCCCGGCGGTGGCGCGCCGATACTCGAAGCCGGTGACCCGTCGGCCCTGGCCGATCTCACCGCAGTGCATGCCACGGCCAGCAGGATGTCCGCGGTGCCGTTCTCGCGCGATACGCCGATTGCATTCGCGATCGCCGCGGCGGCGCCCATGTTGCCGGTGGTACTGATCACGATGTCAGTCGATGACTTCCTGGGCAAGCTGTTTTCGATCATTGCCTGAGGTGGCCGGCAGAAGTTCGCGCGGCGGGAACAATGCTGGCGCTACATGACGTGCAGTCCGCGCAACCCGTCGAAGATCAGTTGCAGCGCCAACGCCACCTGCAGCACCGCCAGAACGGCCCCAAGAATGCCCAACGGAAGCGCCACCCTTCGCATGATCCAGTGGGCCGACAGCATTCCCAGCAGGTTGAGCAACATCATCGCCAGCACGACCCCCAGGATCAGCAAAGTGCGCTCAGAGTCCTTGCTCAGCGCCACCAGCACGATCACCGCGGCAATGCCGTAGGGCGTCAGCAGCATCGGGAACACGATATGCATCACCGACGGGGGCGCGTTTGGCGCGGTCGTGGACACCGGCGCCGGGGCTTCGTATTGCTGCATGACCAGCTGCAACGCGACCAGGAATAGGACCAGCCCGATGGTGATTTCGAGAATGAACGAATCGATCTTCCACTTGTCCATGAGCGAAGCGCCGATGAAGCCGCCAAGGACAACCGACACGGTGGCGATCAAGGTCGCCTTCACGGCAAGCGCGCGCATCTGCGCGGCGGGCATCCTGGCAGTCGCCTGGGCAAACGCGCCCAGCAGCTTGAGCGGCCCAAGCATGACGAACAGAAACGTGAATACCTCCGCCGTGCCAAATACGTAATGCGGCCGCGTGACGGGGCTTTCCACCGCGATGGCGGCCTGCATGAGGAGCAGCAATGACGTTTGCATGGGCCTACTCCGATGATCGACGGGAACAGGTCAGGTCTTGGCCGCGAACAGCCACAAGGCGGTGGTGGTTCCCAGCAGGATCAGCAGGAACGTGAACGCCATGACAGCCTTGTCGCGCGGCACGAACTGCGCGCGCTTGATGTCCTGGTTGACGCGCCAGTAGCGGTACAGCGCCCACAGGATCAACACCAGGCCGAGCACGACCATGCCCGAGCCCGCATTCTGCGCATCGCGCAGCATCGGGCCGGTCTGGTCAGAGGCCAGCGCGTGGTTCTGCCGTAGGTAGATGCTGAAGCGATTCAGGGTGATGCCGAAGCCGATCATCGAGATGGCCGTGCGCAGGTACGACAGGTGCGTTCGTTCGTTGGACAGATGCGAGCGCAGGTCCGACAAGCCGGTCCGATGTTCCGACAGGTCGGTGCGATGCTCCGACAACTGCGTGCGGTGGGTGGATAGCAAGGTAGACGCGGTGCCGCTGTCCTTGCCTTCGATGGATTTGACCAGGTCTTCAGGCAGTGGTTCGACCCGGCCCCTGCCAAACTTGTTGGTACTCATGGCGCCTCCGCTGGATTTTCGACGGCGGCACTGGTTTCCATCGCCGCCTCGAGGTCACGTTCCAGGAAATAGTTGAGGAAGGTGCGGATCACCGCGATCGCGGCGAGTTGGCCGATGTCGTCCCAACTGGGGGCGATCGCGGTGCGTACGATGTCCGCTGCCAGCATGAATTCCAGACCCAGCACCAGCCAGCGCGCCAGGGTCAGCCACGCCGCGCGCCGCGCTCCCTGCGTGGCGGTGTGCCTGAGCATCGGCACTAGGATCTGGTACAGCGATTCGATGCCGCCGAGCGCGATCATCAGCACCGACAGCGCTTCCAGCGCTAGCGCGACGTAGCTGGCCAGTTCGCGGAAATACACTTCCATGGTTCACTCCTGCGCGCCATTGCGGACGATGCAGCGGAAGCCAAGATGCGAGGTCGACGTGTCTACCGGCTGCGCCATCCGTGCCGCCGGGCGGTAGCGGCGACAGTAGTTCGGCGCGCACAGGTGCGAGCCGCCCTTCATCACCTTGCGTGCGATGCGCAGTGGTTGCTGCGGATCAAGGCTGCCTTCTTCCGTCGCACCACGCGGGTTACCGGGAATGCAGCAGGCCTTGGCTTTTTCGTCCGGATGCCGCGGGCTGTAGAAGTCGCCGGTCCATTCCCAGACGTTGCCGATCATGTCGACCAGCCCGTAGCAGTTGGGTGGATACGTCCCGACGGGCGAGGTGCCGACGTGGCCGTCTTCGGCGAGGTTCTGCCACGGAAATTCGCCTTGCCAGGTATTCGCCCGATGCACGCCATCCGGCGCCAGCTCCGCGCCCCAGGCGTATTCGCTGTCACCGCAATCGCCGCGCGCGGCGAACTCCCACTCCGCCTCCGTCGGCAGGGACTTTCCGGCCCAGCCCGCGTAGGCCTCGACATCGGCGTAGGCGACGTGCACGACCGGGTGGTCGTCGCGGCCGTCCAATGAACTTTCCGGACCCTGCGGATGCCGCCAGTCGGCGCCGGGAACGAACTGCCACCACTGGTAATGGTCGCGCAGATCGACGCGTTGCGGCGGCGGTACGAACACCACCGATGCGGCGCGCAGCATCTCCGGCAACGCGCCGGGGTATTGCGCCGGATCCGGCGGGACCTCGCAGAACGTCACGTAGCCGGTGGCTTCGACGAAGCGCCGGAACTGCGCATTGGTGACCGGCGCGACGTCCATCCAGAAGCCATCGACATGGACCCGGTGCGCCGGCGCTTCCTCCGGGTAGTGGTGGTCCGAGCCCATGCGATAGGTGCCATCCGGAATCCAGACCATGTCGGGATAGGGCGCTTCCAACGAAGGCGTGTCGACTTCGACGCTGGCATTCATGGCGAGGCCTCGGGAGGATGGATGATCTTCCAGTCGCGCTTCATGTCCACGACGACCCAATGCTTCGCCTGTGCCTCGACGAGTGCCTTGTCCAGGCGGCCGAAGTGGGAGTCGCGATCGTACGCCCACTCGCGTTCGGCGTCGGTGTGGTGGACCAGGAGCGCGAAGCGCGGCCCGTCGCCAGCCGTCGTCCACTCGAGCATCTGCAGGTCGCCGTCGGAGTTGCCGAACGCGGCGATCGGGCGGCGGCCGATGTGGGTCTGGATGCCGACCGGCTTGCCCGCCCCGTCGTCGACCAGGTTGATCTCCGGCAGCTTCACCAGCACCGGCTTGCCGTCGCGCAGTTCGAACTTGAGCTTGCCGCTGCTGCCGACGACCTGCTCGGGCGGAACTCCGTAGACACGCTCCGCCCACGGACGCATGAACTCGATGCCGCCGCCGGAGACGATGAAGGTCTTGAAGCCATTCGCGCGCAGGTAGGCCAACAGTTCGAGCATGGGTTGATAGACCATGCCGGTGTAAAGCCGGCCCGTCTTCGGGTGCTTCGCGCTGGCGATCCAGTCGCTCGCGGTCTCGTTGAACTCCTCGATGGTCATGCCGGTGTGCGTGGTGGCGATGAGGGCCATGAGCGACTTTTCGCCGCCGGCCATGAATGCCTTCATGTCGCCCGCGAGCAGGTGCTTGAACGGTTCCTGCTGCTTCCACTCCGGATGTTGCGGGGCGAGTGCCTTGACCCGGTCGAGCGCGAACTGGAGCTGGACGTACATCGGTTGTTCGCTCCACAGCGTGCCGTCGTTGTCGAACACGGCGATCCGCTCGGGCGGCGCGACGTAATCCGGGCCACCTTCCCGCGTCACCCTGGTGACGAAGTCGACGATGGCCTGCTTGCTCGCGCCGTCATTCCAACTCGGAAGTACCGCGGTCATGGGGTTCTCCGTGGCTGGTTTCGTGGCCCGCGCGCCCTCTCCCGCCGCGTCCGTGGCACCTTGCCGGGACGTGCAGGCGGCCACAGCGCCCAATATCAGCATCAGCAACAGGACGTAGCGCTGCGTGAAATGGCGTATGGACGGCATGGCGGGCAGTTGCATGGGGGCGGCTCCATCGACAGGACGTGCTCAATGGGGATAGAGCAGCGTGAGCGTGAAGCGCACGCCCCAGTCCGGACCGTCGCCCGGGGTTTCGAAGTAGTAGCGCACGCCACCCGCGAGGCTCAGGAGCTGGCTGCCAGCCTTCACCACCTTGGAGTAGCTGATATTCATCGGCACGTTCCAGGTATCGCCCTTCCAGTCGTAGCTCGATTCGAAGTTGAACGAGAGCGTGCGTCCACCCGGGAAACCCTTGGCCAGGAACGGCTGCAGGAACGTGCTGCTGACATCCGCGCGATCGCCCTCACCGGCCACCGACCAGATGTGGTTGGCCAGGACGCCATAGGTCCAGCCGGCCTTGGTCTGCTTCAGCACGAGCGCGCTGGGGCCGATGCCCCATTTTTCGGCGCCGAGCAGATCATCGGTAGCGGTCGGCAACAGGAACACCGGGCCCACGGCCCAGATCCAGCCACCTGCGGTTGGCTTCTTCGGCGAGAAGAAGAAGGTCGGAGTGATGTCGCCGAGACCAGACTGGCTGCCGGAATTGCCGAGCACATCGTCCTGGTAGATCACCGGCGCGATCACGCGCGTGATCAGGTTCCAGTCCTCCGAGATCGAAGTCGGAATGACCGGCTGGACGTTGAGGAAGTGCCTGGTGCCGTCCTCGGAGCCGATATTGAAGTCGACGTTGTACTGCAACGGCACGCTGATGAGCGAAGCGACCGGGTTGGACAGCTGCTTGGCGAGCTCGTCGGCATCCTGGGACCGGGCCACGGGCGCGGCCAGCATGAGTAGCGTCATCAGAAAGATGCGCTTCATGGCGCGGCTCCAGTGCGGTCCTTATGGCTTGCGGCCATGCGGTCACCTCTCGGCTCAGAACTGGATGCTGGCCGACAGCAGGAAGGGATCGCCCTGGAAGCGGTTCTTTACATCGAACTCGTGCAGCCAGCGCGCCGAGAACTCGACCTGCCCGCCCTGCCACTTCTTGGCATAGGTCACGATCGGCCCGAGGGCGAGCGAATGGCCCTTGAAGCCGTCGAGGCGGTCGGCGATCGCGGCATCGTCGTCCTGGAGCTGCTCGATCCAGCCGCCGGCCGCGCCAACGCCCCAACCGTTCGAAAAGCGCTTGACCAGCAGGGAATCGAGACGGAACACCGCACCGTTCTGGTAATCGGTGGCATCGTTCTTTGTGTAGAAATCGACGGCCGCCAGCGCACTGAATTCGAGCGAGTCCTTCTGGAACAACTGCGTGTAACCCACGGTCGGCGAATAGGTCCAGTTGTTGAGGCTGAGCTCGGCCAGCCGGCCTTCCTCATAGGAGCCGGTTGGCGCAAATATGTAGAGAGCGAGCGACAGGTGCTGGGTGGCGCTGAAATGACGGCTGGCGATCACCGGCACGAACGCCATGTCAAACAGGCCGGTGTCACTGTCGCTGACGCTGCCGCTGGTCGAACCGACGCGCAAATCCGCCTCGGCATCCATTTTCGCGAACGGCACGACGGCGACCGACGCGAAGTTCCACTTGCCCTCGCCTGTATTCCAGATGTAGATCCCGGTGATGGAAAAGAGCTGGGCGGTTACTTCGAGGCCGAGCGCACTGCCGCCGCCAGGGAGCGGCGACTCGCGCTGGGCGCCGACCGATCCCGAGTAGTAGGCGTAGGAAAGCCCCATGCTCCAGCCCGGGGTCGGAGGCACCACGCCTGCAAACGAGGTTCCCTGCAGACCGGTGATGGGACGCCCGATCGCACCCTCCGAGGCCAGGGCCGGGGCCACTGGCAGCGCACAGAGCGCCAGGGTCATGAGTGCACGTTTCATCATGGTGGCGATCCTCGGTTGGCGGCGGCGCAAGCGGCTGCCGCGTGCGACGGCATGCACTCCCGCTGGCACCGTGGCGAAGCGCGGATTCGCATCGCCACGGCGCTTTCCAATCACCCTCCCCCCGCCGCCTTGTGGATCTCGTGCACTGCGTTGTCGACGGTGAAGCTCGCCGCCTTCTGCCGCGGCGGGAAGTCCTTGAACGTCGCCATGAAGTCGGCTGCGAGTTTCTGCGCGGCCATCATCAGGTAGGCCTTGCTCATGTACCAGTCCCAGTAGGTGTTCGAAGTGATGTCCGCGCGTTCGTACGGATCGGTGCGCAGGTTGTAGAACTTGGGCGTGCGCAACCGGACGAACGGTTCGGCCCAGACCTGCAGCGTGCCGGGGCAGCGCTGTTCCAGGAACACGACCTTCCAGTTATCGAACCGCAACGCGATCATGTCGCCGTCGTCGCTGAAGTACATGAATCCCTTGCGCGGGCTCTTGTCGACTTCGCCCGTCAGGTAGGGCAGCAGGTTGTAGCCGTCGATGTGCACCTTGAACGACTTGTCGCCGGCCTTGTGGCCCTTCTTGAGCTTCTCGACGATGTCGGGCTCGCCCGCGGCGGCGAGGAACGTCGGCAGCCAGTCGTGGTGGTGGATGATCTCGTTGGACACCACGCCTGCCGGGATCTTGCCGGTCCAGCGGATCACTTCCGGGATGCGGAACGCGCCTTCCCAGTTGGTGTTCTTCTCGCTGCGGAATGGGGTCATGCCGCCGTCGGGCCAGGTGTTCATGTGCGGCCCGTTGTCGGTGCTGTAGATGACGATGGTGTCTTCGGCGAGGCCGAGTTCGTCGAGCGCGTCGATGATCGTGCCGACGTTCTTGTCGTGGTCGATCATGGTGTCGTGGTACGGCGACTGCCACCGGCCCGCCTGCCCGAGGCTCGAGGGCTTGGTGTGCGTGCGCAGGTGCATGTGGGTGAAGTTGACCCAGCAGAAGAACGGCTTGCCCGCCTTGTGCTGGCGCTTGATGAAATCCACCGCCGCGGCGGCGAAGTCGTCGTCGCAGGTTTCCATGCGCTTGCGCGTGAGTGGACCGGTGTCCTCGATCTTCTGCTTGCCGACGCGGCCCCAGCGCGGTTCCTCGGTCGGGTCGTCCTTGTCGGTGGCGAAGCTGCGCATCACGCCACGCGGCCCGAAGGTCTTCTTGAACTCAGGGAAATCCTTGACGTTCGGATAATCCGGATCCTCGGGATCCTCTTCCGCATTGAGGTGGTAGAGGTTGCCGAAGAACTCGTCGAAGCCATGCGCCGTGGGCAGGAACTTGTTGAGGTCGCCCAGGTGGTTCTTGCCGAACTGGCCGGTGGCGTAGCCCAGCGGTTTCAGCAACTCGGCGATCGTCGGATCCTCCGCCGCCAGACCGACCGGCGACCCCGGGATGCCGACCTTCGTCAGCCCGGTGCGATAACCGCTCTGGCCGGTGATGAACGAGGCGCGCCCCGCGGTGCAGGACTGCTCGCTGTAGGAATCGGTGAAGCGCATGCCTTCGCTGGCCAGGCGGTCGATGTTGGGCGTGCGATAGCCCATCAGCCCATCGCTGTAGCAGCTCAGGTTGCTGATCCCGATGTCGTCGCCCCAGATCACCAGGATATTGGGTTGCTTGGAAGTCGCGCCCCCCTGTTTTGCCGGGGCTTTCTTTGTTGCGGCTTGCGGGCTCATCTCGGACTCCTGTGCGGGGGAACGTACGGATTCGCGGAACCTTTGTTGCAGTCCACCTAGGCTACGGCGTGCCCCATCGCCTGCCATCGACAAAAGCGCGTAACACGCCTCGGTAAAGCTACGTAGGCAGATGAAAGGATTGGCGTGGCGTGGCCGCTCCTCCATTCATGCGGGCGTTGTGGCATCTGTCTTGCTTACGGCATCCGTTTGCGTGCGAATACGCCATTCAAACCTTGTCGCCGAGCACCCTGCGCTCGGACATCTCCGCGCAGCTGCGCGTCAGCTCGTCGAGCACGGCCGCCGGCCCCAGTTCAGCCGACAGGAACGTGCCGCCCTGCAGCGCCGTGCTGATCGCAGGCAACAACTCTTCGCCGGCGGAACTCTTGAGCACGTAGCCGCTGCATCCCGCCAGCATGCTTTCCCTCACCAGGTCGAGGTCGTTGTGGACCGTCAGCAGGATCACGCGGCTCCGCGGATTCGCGCGCAGGAGCATCCGTGCTGCGTCGATGCCGTCCATCTTCGGCATCGAGATGTCGGTCACCACTACGTCGGGCGAGAACTTGCGGACGGCATCCACCAGGGCCTGCCCATCCGCGACCACCGCCCTGACTTCGAAATCGTGCGCGAGCAGCTGGCGCAGTTGCTCAGCCACCGCCGGATGGTCTTCAGCCACTACCACGCTGCAACGACCCATTGGCCAGCCCGCCGCCGATTCCCGGACAGCTAGACCATATGGCTCGCGGGGCCGTGGCGACACCGAAAAGTTGCGCAGCGCGGGCTAAGGAAATCTACGCAGGCTCGATGAGCCCATTGCGCTCCGCGGCCCGGACCAGCTCGACTCCGTTGTGGACGCCGAAGGCCTGCATCATGGCGTACTTGTGCGTTTCGACCGTCCGCGTGGCGATCCCGAGTTCTGCCGCGATCTGCTTGGACCGGTAGCCCTTGGCCAGGCCATTGAGCACGTCGAGCTGCCGCCGCGTCAGGCGCGTGCTCTTGACGAGCCGGTTGCTCAGCAATCCATGCGAAAGCGATGTCGAGACATAGGTGGCACCCGAGGCAACCTCGCGTATCGCCCGCACCAGCTCCTCCCCCGCCGCGTGCTTGGGCACGTAACCGTTGGCACCGCAATGCAATGCCTCTTCCACGAAACCGATGGCATCGTGCATGGTCAGGATCAGGAATGGCGTCATGTTGCCAGCCGAGCGCAGGCTCCTGAGAGCCTCTAACCCACTTACCCCCGGCATGCTGATGTCTGCAACGATGACATCCGGGGACGATGCCTGCACTGAATCGAGCAGCTGTTGGCCTTCGCCGACGACGTCCACCGACGCGAAACATTCGAGCAGCAGGCGTTCCAGCCCCTCGGCCACGACGCGGTGGTCCTCGGCGAGCAATATCTTCAGCCCGCTGTATTCGTTTGGCATGGCAGCGGCACCTTTGCGAAAACCGTGGTCCCCTCACCGGGGCTGGAAATCAACCGGAACGTACCGCCGACCAGCCGGACCCGTTCCTCCATGCTGATCAGGCCGAGGTGGCGCTTGGCGGTAGGCGAATCGGGATCGAAGCCGAGCCCATCGTCGGCAATCGTCAATTCGGCCGAATCACCGCTGCGATGCAAGGTGAGTCGCATCGACCGGTGGTTCGCGTACTTCGATGCGTTGTGCAGTGCTTCCTGCGCCACCCGGTACAGGCACAGGCTGGCCTGGCCGGGGATCTGCAGCGTTTCATCCATGTCCAGCTCAAGACTCCTGCCGTTCGCCGAATGCTGCTCCAGGCACAGGGACCTGAGCGCACAGACCACTCCGGCATGCCGGATCACATCCGGGTGCAGGTCGTGGGACAGGCGCCGCACATCGCCGGACAGGCATGCGAGCTGATCCTTGAGCTTGCCGACGCCGGCGCGCATCTCACCCTCGCTCATCCGCTTGAGAGCGCTGGTGGCGATGCAGAGTGACGCCAGCTTCTGGCTGATGTCGTCATGGAGCTCGCGCGATATCCGGGCGCGCTCTGCTTCCTGTACGTCGATCAGTCGCCCCGCCAAGTCGAGTGCCTGCTCGTGCCCCGCCTCGCCTGCCCTCGACAGACGCTTGCGCTCGTCGGCGAAGGCGCCAATCACGTACGTAGCCGACACCACCAGCGACAGCCAGACCTGCAGGCTGAAAACGTCCGCCAGCGAACGCGCGATTGCGATGGGTGCGAAGAGACCGAGGATCACGAGTGCGAGCGAGGTGGCCAGGATGGACGCACAGGCTCCGGGCATGCCGAAACGGGCCGCCATCCAGAACAGGAAAGCCATGGGCACGACGGAAATGGGCAGGCGCAATTCGTACCAGCGGGAGAGCATCGACCAGAGAAACCACGACAGCAATGCGACTCCCAGCAGGGCCACTAGCCCCGCCAGCACTCGACGTCCCCCAGGCCGCCCCGGCGATGCATTCCCGGCAAGGACCATGATCGGCGGCGCCATCACCAGATACCCCAGCGCAATGGCGAAAGCCGCGACTATCCATGCCTCTGCGAAGTCCTGGTAGTGCCCATTCCAGCGAACCAGCGCCGCCGGCGTGGCGACGACCGCCGCGATGATCCATGCATGCCAGGCGAATCTCCGGAGATCAGCGAAGTCCAGGCCCGATGTTTCCCTGGTGCGTGTCCTCCACTGGTTTGCAAAATGCGCGGTTAGCAGGAAGGCGGCCAGCATTGCGAGGGCGGCGGCGGGCGCATTCCAACCATCCGGTAGTCCAACGCAGGCGATGGCAATCGATGCCAGAACCAGGCATTGGCCTTGCATGGATCTGGGAAGCACGACCAGTGCGCCGAATACCAGGCCACCGGGCAGCCACAACGGCGTCACATCGGGTCCGCGCCAGAAGGCGAGCGATGCATATTGGGTGAGGTAACACCCCACTCCCAGCAGCAGGAGCAGCGTCACATTCCAAAGCGAGGCGCCAGGGGAATGCGGTTGGGAATCCGCCTTCTCGAAATCAAGCATGTGCCTGCTCATGGCGTCCTTGTTTTATGGCGATGGGCCGCCGTCCTCCAGAGCGTTTGTGCGAGGTGCGCACAAGCCTGGATTCTTCTTTTCGTCACGTATTCATTACGTCCTGTTCACGCGCGCAGGTACAAAAAAACGGCATAAAGTCGCTTTGGAAGGGATGGGGACCGTGCCCGAACTCGTCTGTGCGACTTTCGACGAATTCGAAGCCCACCTCATCGGCTTCGATGGCCGCTATCACCTGACCGGACCCGAGCGCGGCGAATGGCGCTCGCAGGCGTTCCGCGTCGAACGCATCCTCGTGCAGCTCGTATCCGAAGGCGCCGCGTGCGCCTATGAGGGCGCGGTACCGCACGGATGGGCGACGCTGTTCGTGCCCCGCTCGCCTCCGCAATGGTACCGGATGCTGGCTCGTCAGATGGATGACCGGAGCGTGATCCATTTTGCCCCCGGACAGGAGTTCCGGGCGGCGGTGAGCGACGCCAATCAATGGCTGTCGCTCTCCGTTCCAGCCGAGTTGTTGCAGTCCGGGTTCGACAGCGACGCGTCGGTCAACAGGTGCCTCGATCTCGAGCCCGCGACGATTGCGGCCCTCATTGAACTGCTGGATCGGCTCGCCGCACTGGAGGCTGCAGATACGCTTCCAACGCCGCCGCTCTCCGGGATCCTGGAGGATCAGTTGCTGGCGATCTGGCGGTACGCGCTGGGTCGCGGGGCGCTCCCTGTCTCCGGCAAGGGGCGGCCTGCGGTTTCCCGCGAGGCGGTCTTCAGCAAGGCGGTATCGCTGATGAACCGGCGGGCGAGCCGCGAAGTACGAATCGACGACCTGTGCAGGGCCGCGGGTGTCTGCGAGCGCACCTTGCGTGCCGCCTTCAACGACCTGGTCGGCATGGGCCCGCATCAATATCTGCAGATCCACCGTTTGCACCGGATTCGCAGGGCCTTGACTGCCGCAAGTCCGGACAGGCACACGGTTGCGGGTATCGGCGCCCGGCACGGTTACTGGAACGGCAGCCGCCTCGCCCACGACTATCGCTCGCTGTTTGGTGAGCTTCCGTCGGAGACCCTGTTGCGTCGGATTCCGCAGTCGACGTAGCGGAACGGCGCGATCCCCCGATCGCGCCGTTGCTCAAGCTGGCCCGTCAATGCGTGCCGCGTTCACTCCTTGGGCAGCGGCGTGAACAGCAGGTCCTGGAAGTCCCAGCTGAAGTCGGCGATAGGCGAGATCGCCTTCATCGTGATGCGCTCGACCTTGCCTTCCGGATCGAGGCCGAAGTTGACGTAGGCCTGTTCGTATTCCGGGTTGTCCCACACCGTGCGGAAGGTGTCGAAGCGTTCGTGCTCGAGGCGACCGGTCAAGCCCGGGGACTGCAGGAAGTTCACCCGCAGCACGCCCTTCTCGTTGGTGATCGCGATCGGGCCGTACCACGGATCGGCGTAACGGCCGGCGTAATTCGCCAACGGCAACGTGGGCTTGCCCTGCGCGGCTGGCGCGGACTTCGCGCTGGTGGCGAGCGCCGTGATGCCGCCCTGCATGCGCTGTTCCAGGAACGTGTCGAACGCGGCGACCCAGTCGGTGTCCGGCGCGCCGAGTTCATGGTCGATCACCTCGAGCGCGATCCCACGCATCACCGAAACGTCTTCGGAGTTCATCTGGAAGGCAACGCCGAAGTTGCGGTCCGGGAACAGCGCGATGTACGTGTACACGCCGAAGATCGCGCCGCCATGCTCGATCACCTTTTCGCCGCGGTAGTCGCGTACGCTCCAGCCCAGCGCGTAGGACGAGAACTTCGGCGCGGCCTCGGCGAGCTTGCCCGGCCACTTGGGCGTCGGCGTGGGCACCACGGGCGTCCACATCTGCGCCGAGGATTCCTCGCTGAACACCTTTACCTGCTTGCCAGTCGATGCGTCTGTCCACGTGCCGTGGCCGAGCTGCACCTGCATCCAGTGGGCAAGGTCGTTCGCGCTGGACGACAGGCCGCCCGCGGGCGCGCCGTTGTCGCCGAGCGTCTTGCGCTCGTCGAGCACCTTCTGCTCGCCCATGCCGCGCACGCGGCCACCGGTGCGGGCGTGCGGCCACGCGCGGTTGGGGTTGGCGAAGCGCGCCGACTGCTCGGTCACCGAGCTGGTCATGCCCGCGGGCTTGAGCACGCGCTCGCGCACGAACGTCTCCCAGGTCTGGCCGGTCACTTCCTCGATCAGCTGGCCGGCGACCGAATACAGCACATTGTCGTACGCATAGCCGCTGCGGAAGCTGGTGGCCGGCTTGATGTAGCGCAGCGCGCGCACGGTGTCAGCGCGGCTGCGCGAGGAGGACGGCACGAACATCAGGTCGCCCGCGCCCAGGCCGAGGCCGCTGCGGTGCACGAGCAGGTCGCGCACCGTCATCTCGCTGGTTACCCACGGGTCGTACATGCGGAACCACGGAATGTGGTCGATGACCTTGTCGTCCCACTTGATCTTGCCGTCGTCGACGAGCACGGCGAGCGCGGCGGCGGTGATCGCCTTGCCGGTCGATCCGGTCGGGAAGATCGTGTCCGCGTCCACACGGTCGGGCGATCCGAGCTTGCGCACGCCATAGCCTTTCGTCATCGCGACTTTGCCGTCCTCGACGATGGCGATCGTCAGGCCCGGAACGCCGTGTGCGCGCATGGCGGCATCCACGCGCGTATCCAGGTCCGCGGGCGGCGCCGCGAACGCGGCACCCGCCAACAGCGTCGAGGCCAGAAGTACGAAGCGCGGCGCGAAGCGGCGTCCGGTCATGTTCATTCTCCTTGCAAGGAATGGGATTGCGCGGCCAGGGTCGCTTGCGGCGAACGGCGCCACAGCCACCACACACCGACCGTCAGCAACGGCAGCACGTAGACCACCAGGAACAGGTAGGCCAGGCCGCGGTAGCCCTTGGCGATCAGCGCTACCAGGCCGAAGTGGTCGGCGATGAAGATCGAGCCGACCAGCAGCGTCGCGGCGATCGCGAAGCGCCCGGCGCTCGACAGTTCGCGCGAACGGTGCGTGCGCCACGCGGCGGCGATGCGCTCGTTGGCGGCATGCACCGCGGCGGCGCCGCTCTCCAGCAGCGCACTGAAGATCATCGCCTGGAACAGCAGGTGGAAGACCGGCATGTCCAGCTTGCGCAGGATGTAGTCCGACGGCAACGCCTCGTTACCGATCTGCGGATACCACGCGATCATGCAGATGAAGAACAGCAGACCCGGCACCATCGCCAGCGGCCCGGCGAGCACGCCCGCCACCACGGCGTCGCGGCGCGAAGTGAAGTGCCGCGCCAGCGGCAGGATGATCACCGCACCGACAATGTTGTAGCCGGCATACGTGAGGCCGCCCGACAACCAGCCGTCGGTAGGCACCGGCGTGCGGAAGATCTCGGCGGCGCGGTCGCCGAAGCCGAGGAGCACGAACATCACGAACAGCACGTACACGCCGTACAGGAAGAACGACACCCACTTGAACAGCTGTTCAACCGAGTGGTTGCCGTAGGCGGTGAACGCGCCGATGCCCAGCATCAGCAGCAGCGTGCCGACGAGCGTGGGCCAGCCGAACATCGCCTGGCAGATCGCGCCCGCGGCCGCACCGAACACGGCGAGGATCAGCACCATGAACACCAGGTACGCGAGTTCGAAGACCACCGCGAACGGCCCCAACAGCGTGCCGAAGAAGCTGCGGTAGTCGAAGCACCGCGTCGCCTGGGCCAGCGCGAAGGTCAGCGCGCAGATCACGCTCCAGGACACCATCGCCACGAGGATCGCCAGGATGCCGCCCTGGGGGCCGCTGGGGATGAAGTATTCCGCCAGTTCGCGGCCGGTGGCGTAGCCGCCGCCGATCACCGCGGCCTTGAACGCCAGTCCCGGCAGGATCAGGCGCTGGAACCAGGTCGACGTCGTGCTCATGACATTCTCCGACTTACGCAAGGCACGCGTCGACCAGTTGGTCGAACGCCGCGCCGCCGCGCATCGGGTCGGCGACTGGAAGCCCGAGGCGCTCGCTTTCCGCGGCAATCAGGCGGTGCGCCGCGGCTCCGTCCAGCTTCGCGGTGTTGAGACTGACACCGGCGCAGCGGATGTTGGGCCGCGTGCGCGATCCCAGGCGCAATGCAAGCTCGATGGTTTCCTCGATGCCGGGCACTGCATAGGCGGGATGGCCGAGCACGCGTTCGCGTCCGGGCTCGTGGCACGCCACGATCACGTCGGGCTGGCTGCCATGCAGCAGCGCCAGCGAGACGCCGGCATAGGCCGGATGGAACAACGACCCCTGCCCTTCGATGACGTCCCAGTGGTCGGCGTCCGCATCGGGCGTGAGCATTTCGGCGGCACCAGCGGCGAAATCGGCGACGACCGCATCCATCGGGATGCCGCCGCCGGCGATGAGGATGCCGGTCTGGCCGGTCGCGCGGAACGTCGCATCCTTGCCGCGCGCGGTGAACGCACGCGCCAGCGCGAGCGCCGTGTATTTCTTGCCCAGTGCGCAGTCGGTGCCGAGCGTCAGCAGGCGCTTCCCCTGGCGCGGCCGACCCGATGCGACCGGGATTCCCATGGGCGGTTGTCGCACATCGATCAGGCGGCGCCCGAGACGATCGGCGGCCTCGCGCAACACATCGAAGTCACGCAGCCGCGCGTGCATGCCGCTGATGATGTCCAGGCCGGCTTCCATCGCCTCGACCAGGGCCGCCAGCCACGACGGCGGAATGAAGCCGCCCGCGTTTGCCACGCCGATCACCAGCGCGTTGGCGCCCGCGGCGCGCGCCTCGGCAGGAGTCAGGAATGGCAGGCCGGTACTGACCGTGGCGCCGCAGGCGTACTCGCCCACGCAGCGCTCGCCGGCCCAGTCGCGCAGGCCGAACGCGGTCTTTGCATAGCCGGGTTCGGTGGTGTCACCGAGGAACAACAGGTAAGGCTGCGGAAGCGATACGTCGTGGATCAAGCAATTCACCGGAGGTGGGCCGCGGTCCGGATGCCGCGGGCGGTGGGTCCGCCCGCGGTGCGCAACCGCGTGAGTACGGCAATGGAACGGATCGGTCAGAACGGGCCGGTCAGAACCGGTAGTCGACTTCGATGCCGAACGTGCGCGGCTGGATCGGTGCGGCGACGAGCTTGTTGACCTGCTTGGTCAGGGCATCGGCGATATCGCCGATGCTCTGGTAGCCGCGTTCGTCGGTGACATTCTTGACGTAGCCGCGCAGGGTCCAGTTCTCATTGCTGAAGTCGGCGTTCAGATCCAGCGACCAGTAGTCCTCGACCCGCAGCGGCTCGGTCCTCGTCGACAGCAGCAGGGTCGTCCTTGCGGCGTTGAAGATGTTCTGGACTTCGGTCGTGCCGTTTTCGCGCTCGTCGACGAAGCGCACGGCGCCGCCGAAGTGTGCGTTCCAGCCTCCGTCGAGCGGCAGGGTGTAGTCGGCGGTACCGGCCCAGCTCCACTCCGGCACATACGGCAGCGAGTCGCCCTTCAGGCCACTGGTTTGTTCCACCAGGAGCGCGCCCGACGGCACCGAGATCACCGGGAAGTTTTCGTCGAGCTGGGCATTGGTGTAGGCACCGTTGAAGCCCAGGTCGAGGCGATCGCTGGCATGCAGCAGCATGGACCACTCGACGCCCGCGGTGCTGGCCTTGCCGGCGTTGACCAGGCCGGAGATGTTGTTGACGACCGATGCGACCTGGATGTCCGACCAGTCGATGTAGAAGCCGGTCAGATCGAACACCACGTTGTCGAACAGCTGCGACTTCAGGCCGAGCTCATAGCTGGTCAGCGTCGACGAATCCACCTGCGAGGGCAGGCCCGGGACCAGCACGTTGGGGCCGCCCGGCTGGTAGCCGGTCGCCACGCGCGCATAGAGCATCGCGTCTTCGCTGAGCTTGAGCTGCGGGCTCACGCTCCAGGTGAACACGTCTTCGGACGAGCTGTTGGACGCGCTGCCGATCGGCGCCAGGATGCCCTCGGTGACGGTCTGCGAGAACTTCTGGTCGTTCTCCGCATAGCGGATGCCGGCATCGATCTTGAAGACATCATTGAACCGGTAGGAACCGTTGGCGAAGACCGCCGTTTCCTTGTAGTCGCTCGGAATCAGGATCGACGCCAGAACGAGGTTGCCGAACGGCGCCGGCAACGGCGAGCCGTCGCGCTGGTAGAGCTGGGCGAACTGGGTCTGGGTGGCGTCTTCCTTGGTGTAGAACACGCCGGCCATCCACTCGAACGCACCGTCGGCATGGGACACCAGGCGGAATTCCTGGGTGAACTTGTCCATGTCCAGGTTGATGTCGAAGTTGGAAGCGCCCGGTGCAGGCAGATGGAGCAGCAGGTTGGCGACCTGGCCGAACTGCACGGTCGCGTCCTGGCGGAACAGGCTGCTCGACTCGGAGTAGCCCGTGGCGGAGACGAAATCGGCCCAGCCCAGGTTCCAGTTCAAAGTCGCCGAGTAGAAGTCGACGTCCTTGGTGAACGGCTCGTCGACCCACACGCTGTTGGTGAGGTCGCCGAACTGCGGCTTCTGGCTCACCGGATCCAGCGCGACCTGGGCGTTGTTGTCGCTGTCGATGGTCTGGCGCATCGCGACCAGGTCCAGGCTGAAGCTGTCTTCCTGCCAGCGCAGCGCGGCGCGTGCGCTGGTCTGCTTGGCATCGTTGATGTCATCGCGGCCGTCGACGCTGTTGTCGATGTAGCCCGGCAGCTCGTTGACGGCATAGCTCATGCGCAGGCCGACGCGGTCGGTGACCAGCGGAATGTTGGCGCCGAAGCGTGCATCCCAGCCGAGATCGCCCGCCCCCTCGACGCTGGACAGACCTCCGCCCACGCGGAACTCGGTGCTGGACAGATCCGGTGCGACGGTGACGTACTTGATCAGGCCGCCCATCGTGCTGGCGCCATACAGCGTGCCCTGCGGTCCGCGCAGCACTTCGATGCGCTGGATGTCGTAGGGCAGCAGGTCGAGTGCGAAGAAGTTGGCGGCCTGGTACACGCCGCTCGAGCCCAGCGGGGTTTCGTCGAGGTAGGTGCCGACGGTGGCGCTGGACGACAAGGGCGACACACCGCGCAGCGACACCGTGGTCCGTCCCGGGCTGCCGTTGCTGTTGATGGCCAGGCCGGGCACCGAGGCCTGGAAGTCGCTGAGCTGGGTGGCGTGGGAATTCTCGATCTTCTCTTCGTTGATCACGCTGATCGACGAAGCTACTTCGCGGATGTTCTCGACGCGCTTGTTGGCGGTGACCACGACCTCATCCAGCGTCACGGCATTCGCCGCGGCCGCATCCCCCGCCTCGGCCGGGGCCTGTTGCGCAAGCGTCGGCCCGGCCATGCCCAGCGCCAAGGTCAACGAGATCGCGGTGGTCAACGAACGGCGCATCGGTGCGCGTTCGCGCGTGTGGTGCTTGTGCATTCCCCTCTCCCCAAAGGTTCGCCGTTGGACCGGCGTGTGTCAGCCAAGAACATCACCGGGCAGGTGCGGGAGTTGCCTCCCATGACTAGCCCGATGCGGTATCGGAATAACCGCGGTGGATCAGCGCCGCGGTCAGTGCATGAATCTCTATGGAGACGAGAACGTTGCCGTATCAGGCTCCATAAATCCTTATCAGGATATAAACATCCTGTTTGGAAAATTGTCAATCAGTGTGTGGCGAGTTCAGCCTGCCGTTGGTCGGAGCCGTGACCGTTGGCCGCTTCGGCACGGACAACGGCCGGATCGAGCAGGCGCAGCAGGCAACCGGCGAGCACCGCGACACCCGCCATCACGCCGAAGAACGCCGCATGCCCCATCGCGCTCCACAAGGTGCCGAGCGCACCGGCCAGCAGATTTCCGCCGAACGACGCGAAGTACCAGGCGGCGATCGTGGTCGCGGCGTGCCCTGCCGGCGCCAGCCGTGCGAACAGGCCGAGGCCGATCGGCAGGATGAAAAGCTCGCCGACCGTGAACAGAAGGAAGAAACCCGCGAGCCAGCTCCAGTGCGCATGCCCGGCCGCGCTCGCATCGACGCAGGCGAGCATCGCGAACGCCAACGCGACCACGAATGCGCCCGTCGCCATCTTCTTCGCAGGCGACGGTTCGCGGCCGCTGCCCGCCTGCTTCGTCCACCGCATGACGAGCAGTGGCGTGAGGAAGATCACCAGCAGCGGATTGAGCGCCTGGAACCACGTCATCGGAATCGTGAAGGCACCCGCCGCGCGATCCAGGCCGACGTCCGCCCACAGCGCGATCGTGTTGCCCGACTGTTCGTACGCGCCGCGGAACACCATGACGCACAGGCCGATCCCGAGCAGCGCGAGGACGCGCCTGCGCATGGCATCACGCGGCATGCGCTCGGATGGCGCGACGTCTTTCGGCTTGGGTCGTTCCGGCGGCAACCAGCGCGAACCAAACGTGTAGATCAGAAGGCCCAGCAACATGCCGACGCCCGCCGCACCGAAGCCCCAGTGCCAGCCGTACAGCTCACCGAGCGTGCCGCACACCAGCGGCGCGAGCAGGCCGCCGACGTTGATGCCCACGTAATAGAAGTTGTAAGCCGAGCCGCGACGCGGATCGTCCTTGGCGTACAGGTCGTCGATCTGGCTCGGCAGGCTGGGCAGGAACAAACCGTTGCCCAACGCGATCGCCGCGAGCGCGAAATAGAGCAGCGCTTCGGACGCCATCAGGAAATGCCCGATGGACATGATCGCAGCGCCGATGATGACCGCGCGCCTGCGTCCGAGCCATCGATCGGAGATGACGCCCCCGACGATCGGCGTGAAGTAGAACGTCGCCACGTACACGCCGTAGACCAGCGACGCATGCTGCTGGCCGAACAACAACTGCTTCGTCATGTAATAGACGAGCAGCGTGCGCATCCCGTAGTAGGAGAAGATCTCCCACATCTGCGTGAGGAACAGGATCGCCAGCCCCGGCGGCTGGTTGAACCAGTGCGAACGGGCGATGGCGCGCGGTGGCGAGAGCACGCTCACAGCACCGCGTCCGGGGCACCCCACACATTGTCCGGACAATCGACATGGCCGTCGGCGTAGACCACGCCGGGCGTGCGATCGCGCTCCAGGAACAGCGGGCCGTCGAGGTCGACGATGTCGCAGTGCTGGCCGAGGATGAAGGCCGGTGCCATCGCCAGGCTCGTGCCGACCATGTTGCCCACCATCACGCGCTTGCCCATTTCGCGCGCGCGCTTGGCCATCATCAGGCCTTCGGTGAGACCACCGCACTTGTCGAGCTTGATGTTGATCACGTCGAACCGGTGTGCGCGCTCCTCGAGTTCGGCGAGATCGAGGATGCTTTCGTCCGCGGCGATCGGCACGACGTGGTCGATGCCGTCGAGGTCTGCTTCGTGGTCGCGGCGGCAGGGTTGTTCGAGCAGCGACACGCCCTCGTCGACCAGCACGGGCAACAGCTGCGACAAGGTCTTCGGCACGTAGCCCTGGTTGGCGTCCACCCCGATCCAGGCCTCCGGACGCGCCTTGCGGACCGCACGGAGCCGGGCAATGTCGAGGTCGACTTCGCCGGTGAGCTTGAGCTTGATCGCGCGCGCATGCGTGTAGGCCAGCGCGCGCGTCGCCATCTTGTCCGGATCGTCGGCACCCACGGTGAACGTCGTCAGCAGCGGCCTCGGTCCCGCGATGCCAGCGAGTTGCCAGGCGGGCACGCCGGCCAGGCGCGCTTCGAGTTCCCACAGCGCGCAGTCGACGGCATTGCGCGCGCCGCCGGACGGCAGCAGGCCGCGCAATGCCTCGCGCGTCATGCCCGCCTCGAGGCGATCGCGCTGCTTTTCCAGCGTGCGCGCCATGTCCGACGGCTCGTCGTGCATGTAGTACACGCCAGCCGCTTCGCCGCGGCCGATGTAATGGCCCTGGCGCAGGGTGACGACGGTGACGGGCGAGGCCTCGAAGACATGGCCGGAGATGCGGAACGGAGCGGACAGGCGCAGCAGTTCGTTGCGCACCATGAGCGCAACGCGGTCGGTCTGGATCACGATGTTGTTTCCCGGAGATGTGCGCGGCGGCACGAGGGCCGCCGCGCATTGGACAGGTCAGTAGTTCGCGCTGAAGCCGAGCACGTGGCAGGCAACGCCGATCCACAGCAGCGCGAGGCAGGACGCGGCGAGCACGATGCTCCACAGCTTCGCCCACAGCGAGCGCTTGCTGCGCAGCACCGTCCACGCGTTCCACAGCGCGATGGCGGCGCCGATCGGCAGGAGGAGCGTCGTCAGGCTGCGCACCGCGATGACCATGGCGTCGGCCTTCGGCGACATCATCGCGAGGTCCGACATCATCGCGAAGATCATCGCGATCATCCCGCCCATCGACACGAGCACGGCAAGCGAGGCGATGCGGCTCCAGCGGTGCGCGCGCGCATCCTGGCCCGCCAGCGGATAACGCACGCCGTAGTGGCGGCGCACCAGCGCCGACACCGGCCAGGCGAGCACGGTCAGCAGCAGCACGGCGAGGCTGCCGAACAGCATCGGCAGGAACACGCCCGGGGTCTGCCACCACGCGGCGCGCTGGAACACCATGATCGCTGAGAACGGTTCGGCGGTGAAGCGCGTCACGTGTCCATCGATGACGTCGGCGGCGAGGCGGTCGCCGCTGTTGGTGTCCTGCCACACGAACGGGCTGATTTCGCGCCACTTCTTCGGCGCGCCGCTGTAACCGGCCAGCATGGGGCTGCTGATCGTGCCGTCGTCGTTTGCGGTGACCTTGGTCTGGCCGAGCATGTACACGAGGTTCATGAAGTTCGAATCCGCGCGGCGGCTGCTGTTGTAGCTGCCTGCGATCAGCTGGGCGTGCTGCTTCGCGGTGGCGGCATCGACGCCGCCGTCCTTGCGTTCCGGGCCAGGCAGGTAGCGGTTGACGAAGCCGGTGACCAGGCCGTCGCGGATCAGGCGTGCGCTGCCGTCCTTGCCGGAGCTGTTGGTCGAGACGTAGATGCCGATGCCGTCGTCGAGGAACAACTGCAGGTCGCTATGGAACCACTGCGTGTCGCCGCCGTGCGCGATCGCGCGGTGGCCGTTGGCGGTGGTTTCGTAGAAGCCGAGCATCATCTTGTTGAGCGGGCCGACCGAGGCCTGCGCGGTGCCGTGCATCTCGCGCGCGGTCTCTTCGCGCAGGATGCGCTGGTCGCCGAACGCGCCGTTCTGCAGGTGCGCGATCATGAAGTTGGCCATGTCGGCGCCGGTCGACGCCAGGCTGCCCGCGGGCGCGAGGTTGATGTACTCGTACGGCTGCTCCTTGCCGTCGGAGGCCGTCTTGTAGCCCTTCGACGTCATCGCCAGCAGGTTCTTCTGGATCGGCTGGCTGAAGGTGGAGTGCTGCATGCCCAGCGGCGCGAAGATGTGCTGCGCGATGTACTGGTCGAACGGCTGGCCCGACACGCGCTGGACGATGTAGCCCGCGAGCGCCGTGGCGTAGTTGGAGTACGCGGGCGTGGTGCCCGGCGCGTACACGCGTTCGGGGATCCAGTGCTTGAGGGTCGCGTCGAGCGGCAAGATCTCCTTCTCGTCGTTGGCGATGAGGCCGCGGATCACCTCTTCCATGCCCGTGGTGTGGGTCATGATGTTGCGCAAGGTGACCGGCTTGCCCTGGTACGCCGGGATCTTGAAGTCGATGTACTGGTTGACGTCCGCGTCGAGATTCAACTTGCCCTGTTCGACCAGCTGCATCACGGCGGTCCAGGTGAACAGCTTGGACGTCGAGCCCGGGCGGAACAGCGTGCGAGCCGGATCGACCGGCGTGCGCTTGGCCAGGTCGGAGAAGCCGTAACCCTTCTCCAGCAGGACCTTGCCGTCCTTCACCACGACGACGACCGAACCGGCGACGTCGGTCTGTTCCAGCGCGTACGGCATGAAGCCGTCCAGCCAGGCTTCGAGGTCCGGGGCGGTCAGGCGGTCGGTCGGACCGGGCATGGCGTCTGCCGGCGGCGGCGCGGCGGATGTCGCGGGCGCCTGCATGACCGGCGGCACGTTGGTGGCCGGCTCCTGCGCGGCGGCGGTGGCAGCCACGAGCCCCAGCGCAAGCAGCGCGGTGAACAGCTGACCTCGTTTGAACAGTTGCATCTTTTCCCTCTCCCCTCGGCGATGGCGATGGTCATCCGGCGCTAGTCGCGCCATGACCGTAGTAGAGAATAAAGATCCTGATCGGAAAATTGTCAACCCACTTTGGTCATGATGATCTAAAATTGCGACCAGGCTGTACCTTGAGACACCCCCAAGATGGGGGGGGGAACCACCGGGAACCCGCCCCTCCCCTGCAGGAGCAACGAATCCGCATGACCCAGCAGCACCCCACCATCGGCAGCCTGTTGCGCGCGCTGCGCGCCCGCAACGACTGGACCCTCAAGGAAATGAGCACGCGTTGCGGCATTCCGCTGTCGACGCTGTCCAAGGTCGAGCACGACCGCCTCAGCCTCACCTACGACAAGCTGCTGCAGATCAGCCAGCGACTGAACATCCGCATGTCGGAGCTCTTCGCCGAGGAGGACAGTTCACTCGAACCGGCGGTGACGGCGCGCCGCAGCATTGGCCGCGTGGCGGATTCGATCCGGGTCACCACGCCCAACTACGACTACTTCTACCTGTGCCCGGAATTGCGCCGGAAGCGGATGATCCCGGTGATCACGCGGGTGCGCGCCAAGAGCATCGGGGAATTCGGCGAACTCGTGCGCCACCCGGGCGAGGAATACATCCACGTGCTCGAGGGCCGCGCCGAAGTGCACACCGAGTTCTACGATCCGATCGTGCTCGAGGCCGGCGAATCGGTCTACATCGACTCCAACATGGGGCATGCGTACATCGCCGCCGAGGGCTGCGAAGAAGTCGTGCTGCTCGGGGTCTGCTCGAGTGCGGACGAACACCTGATGGAGTCGCTGCTCACGATCCATGGCGAGACTGGCAAGCCGGAAAAGGCGACCAGCGCCGGAAGGAAATAGCAGTCGTTCCCGCCTGGCGGGCCTCCAGGCAACGAAAAAGGCCACCTGCAGGAGGTGGCCTTGGAAGTCTTCGATCCATCCGACCAGCATTCATGCCGGATCAGATGGTGGGCGGTACAGGGTTCGAACCTGTGACCCCTACCATGTCAAGGTAGTGCTCTACCGCTGAGCTAACCGCCCTTTGCAGCTGAAACCCCGCTGCGAGGGGCGCGCAGTGTATCCCGGCGATGGCCTTCGCGGCAAGAGTTTCCGTTTTCACCCGCCTGCAGCTGCGGTGGTTTCCACGGTTGCGCGCCGCGACCCGCGGCCCGCCGGGGAATCACGCGGCAAAGCCCGCTTCGCGCAGGCGCCGCAGCTGGTCGCGAATGCCCGCGGCTTCCTCGAACTCGAGGTCGCGGGCGTGCTTGTACATCTGCTGTTCCAGCGTCTTGATTCGCGCTGCAAACTGGGCCGGGCTGAGCGCGGCGTATTCAGCGGCCTCCTCGGCCACCCTGCGCGCCCTGCCCCGGGCTTTGAGCGAGTCCGGATCGACGCGCGCGCCTTCCATCACATCCATCACCGCGCGCACGATGCTTTGCGGCGTGATCCCATGCGCGGCGTTGTATTCCACCTGCTTCTGGCGACGTCGATCGGTTTCCTCGATCGCCTTCTGCATCGAATTGGTGACGCGATCCGCATACAGGATGGCCTTGCCACGCAGGTTGCGCGCAGCGCGGCCGATGGTCTGGATCAGCGAGCCGGCCGAACGCAGGAAGCCCTCCTTGTCCGCGTCCAGGATCGCCACCAGCGAAACCTCGGGCATGTCGAGGCCCTCACGCAGGAGGTTGATGCCGACCAGCACATCGAACTTGCCCAGGCGCAGGTCGCGGATGATCTCCACCCGCTCCACGGTATCGATGTCGGAGTGCAGGTAGCGCACGCGCACGCCGTGTTCGCCGAGGTATTCGGTCAGGTTCTCGGCCATGCGCTTGGTGAGTGTGGTGATCAGCACGCGGTCGCCCATCGCCACGCGCTCGGTGATCTCGCCGAGCACATCGTCGACCTGGGTAGCGACCGGCCGGATCTCGACCTGTGGATCGATGAGGCCGGTCGGTCGGACCACCAGTTCGGTGATCTGTCCTTCGGAATGCTTCAATTCGTAAGGTCCGGGCGTTGCGGACACGAAGATCGCGCGCGGCGAACGCCCCTCCCACTCCTCGAACTTCAGCGGCCTGTTGTCGAGCGCAGAGGGCATGCGGAAGCCGAATTCGACTAGCGTTTCCTTGCGCGAGCGGTCGCCCTTGTACATCGCCCCGACCTGCGGAACGGTGACGTGCGATTCATCGACGACCAGCAGCGCATCCGGCGGCAGGTAGTCGAACAGGCACGGCGGCGGCTCGCCCGGCATGTGGCCGGTGAGGTGGCGGCTGTAGTTCTCGATGCCGTTGCAGTAGCCGACCTCGGCCAGCATCTCCAGGTCGAACTGGGTGCGCTGCGCAAGGCGCTGCGCTTCCACCAGCTTGTTCTGTGCGTAGAGCTGCTCGAGACGTTCGCGCAACTCGTCCTTGATGGCCGTGATCGCGTCCAGAACGGTGCGGCGCGAGGTCACGTAATGCGAACCCGGATAGATCGTGTAGCGCGGCAACTTGCGCAGGGTCTCGCCGGTCAGCGGATCGAACATGGTGAGGTTTTCGATCTCCCCGTCGAACAACTCGATGCGCAAGGCTTCCGAGTCGCTTTCCGCCGGGTGCACGTCGATCACTTCGCCGCGCACGCGGTAGGTCGCGCGCCGCAGTTCGGTGTCGTTGCGGGTGTACTGCATTTCGGTAAGGCGGCGGATGAGCTCGCGCTGCTCGATGCGCTCGCCGCGCACCATGTGCAGCACCATCTTGAAGTATTCGTTGGGGTCGCCCAAGCCGTAGATCGCGGACACCGTGCAGACGATCAGGGCGTCCTTGCGTTCCAGCAGCGCCTTGGTGGCGGACAGGCGCATCTGCTCGATGTGCTCGTTCACCGAACTGTCCTTCTCGATGTAGGTATCGGAGGACGGGACGTAGGCTTCCGGCTGGTAATAGTCGTAGTAGCTGACGAAGTACTCGACGGCGTTGTGCGGGAAAAACGACTTGAATTCACCGTACAACTGCGCGGCGAGCGTCTTGTTCGGAGCCATCACGATCGTCGGCTTCTGTATCTGCTGCACGACGTTGGCGATGGTGAAGGTCTTGCCCGAGCCGGTGACGCCCAGCAGGGTCTGGTGGGCCAGGCCGTTCTCGAACCCGGCCACCAGTTTGGTGATCGCCTGCGGCTGGTCGCCGGCGGGCTGGTAGGGCGTAACGAGCTGGAAGCCTGAGGGATGGATCAGTTCGTTCATGGGCCTGCGGGGAATAGGCAATCGCTGAGTGTAGCCAGTCCCGGTTATGAGGGCGGGTGCGGACTTTTCCTACCCTGAAGCCGGGCCTGCGCCGACAGCGCGGCATGAACGGCTCAGTCAGCATTGTGGGCATCTGTGACGGGAGTCCAGTAGATGCCGAGCGTGAAAGGATTCACCCTGATCGAGGCGCTGGTCGCCATGGCCGTCATCGCGATCCTGGTGGCGGTGGCGGTTCCCGCGTGGTCGCACGCGAAGGCGGCCGCCGATTCCGGCGCCGTGCGCGCGGGACTCGCGGCCAGCCTGCTGGATGCCGTTCGCCATTCCGCAATCTCCGGAAGCGAAGTCGTGATCTGCCCCACCCTGGCGGCGGGCCAATGCAGCAAGTCGACCAATTGGGACCACGGCTGGCTGGTCTTTGCCGACATCAATGGCAACCGGATTCCGGACCCGAACGAAACGCGCCTGGCAGAGGGCCGGCCGCTGCCTGACGAGGTGCACCTTCGCTCGACGGCGGGTCGTACCCGCCTGGTTTTTCAACCGAACGGAGGCAACGCGGGCTCCAACGTCACGTTCACGTTGTGCGACTCGCGCGGCCCCAAATTCGCGACAACGCTGGTCCTGTCGAATTCCGGCAATCTCCGGACGGGCCAACCCAGCGCCAGTGCGGCCTGGGATTGCGCATATGGTGGGTAAAATGGCGGTTCCGGGCTTGACCCTCGCCCACCCCACACCTAACATACGCGTCCCCGCCCGAATAGCTCAGCCGGTTAGAGCACTTGACTGTTAATCAGGGGGTCGTTGGTTCGAGTCCAACTTCGGGCGCCAGATTCAAAAGAAAGGCCTGCAGAGATGCAGGCCTTTTCTTTTTTGGTTCCCTGGCTGCAAGAAAGGCCTGCACTTCTGCAGGCCTTTCATGCTCAAGCCGCGTCAGGGACAGGCGGCAGCGAGGACCGTGAAGGTGTAGGTCGCGTTGTTGCCATTACCCTGCTGCTTGAACTTGCAGGTGAACGAATACGTATCCGTCTCCGCGCCGAAGAGGATCGTGCGGCTGTCACCATTCGTGACCGACGGGAAGGTGACCTGGGTCTTCTCTGCCTGCAGGCCAGGCGACGTTATCGTTCCGATCGTGTAAGCCGGGTCATTCAGCACCTGGTAGTTCTTGCAGATGCGGATGGGATCCGAGCTCGTGAGCGTGTAGGACCGGGTGTCCGGGTTGTTGTTCTTGTCTTCCGTGCAGGTGATCGAGCGCTGGGCAACCGGCATATCCGTGCCTACGCCGGCCTGGTACCCGTTGTAGCCGGACACGGTCACCGTCGCCGATGATCCAGCGGCTCCGAACCCACCGGACTTGAGGCAACGATATGGGTTCGTTGCAGTCGCCGAATTCACCGGGCACGTGGTTGCCTCGCCCGACAACTGGACACCCGGATCGTTAGCCGGAGCGCCGTCGTTCATCGTGACAAAGGCTGGCGACAGATTCACGAGCAAGGTCTCGCCCGTAGTCGGTGCGCCATTGGTCAAGGTGTACGTCTGCTTGCCCGGCGTCCAGGTAACCGCGGGCGGCGGCGGAACGGGGAACACATTCGCATCCTGCGGATCGATCGGCAGGATGCCCGCGAGGCCGGTATTGGAGATCTTGACGGTGGCATCCGCGGTCACCGTATTGGTGCCCGCAGGGGCAGTGGTCAAGCCCGTAACCCGCCCCTGGACGATGGTGCTGTCGTTGAAATTGGCGCCGCCATCGAGCACGGAAATGACCTGGGAATTGCTGGGCAGGTAGTGGCTCAGTTCCGTAAGGTTGATGGTGGTGAACGGAATGTGCGGCAGGACGCAATCCGCCTTGTCGGTCCTGGTGCAGTTGGTGACCTGCGCGCTGATCTTGGCTTGCGCCTCGGGCTCGATGTTGTCCAGCAGGATCGCATGCGTGTGCTGGTAACGTTGAGCGTTAGCCGTGATCGCAATCGATGCCGGATTTTTGGCGGGCGCCTGCGCATATCGCGCGTCCGCGGAAAGCCCATCGTCGGGTCCGACGAAGCGGTTGCGTAGGTAGTCCACCACAAACGTCTCGTAGTAGCCCGAATAGGTCGGATCCGGGCCTTGGTCGGTGACCGCAGGGCCCGTGCCGATATAGTCGAAATGCACGATGCGCGCGTCCGTGGCAACCCGCCAGAAGCCATCGACGCGAATTACGCGGCACGACTCGTCGTACTCGCCGCCGCTGGCAGGCTGGACCGCCGCACTCAGGTTGTTATTGCGATAGTGGTCGTGCGCGCCGGTACGGAACGGGTCGAACTTGACCGTGTCCCCGCTGACGTCATGATGGTCACGGCAACAATCCGTGCAGAGATCGCTCTGCGGGTTGCTGCTATCGGTGGAGCCACTGCCGACTGGGCCCGAAATCGGACGCAGGGAAGTGTTGGTCCGATCGACCATTTGCGGCGTCTTGTACTTGGTGCCGTCCCAATAAGTCGGGCGGAAGTTCTGCGTAAAGACCCCGCTCAATTGCCCTTGGTTGCCGTACTTGCAACGGCAACCCACAACGGTGGTCTCCACCCGCTGCTGCACCTGCGCTGTGCCACCGGCGAGCTGGTACGTCAGCACATTGAACTTGGTCTCGATCAGGCTGTTGTTCCGGCCGACGATGATGGGCTTGGGATTGGTGGCTGCGGTCTCACTGCCATTGCCGATGGCGATCGGAATCATGCCCGTCTCGGTCGGATCATCCTCGCGCACGACTGGGCGGACATTGCTTGAACTGCTCGGATCGGGCGGCGGAACCAGGGTGCTGCGCAGCGCAAGCGCACTGATATCCGAAGACATCGACACGGTGTGCGCGACGTTGGACGCGTCGTTCCACGTCGCCGTCAACTGCACGCGCTTGAACTGCGGATCGATTGCCGGGTCAGTAGGAGCCACGGCGGCGAAATTCGCACCGTCTACTGCCCCAGACCAGACGGTTACGCCCTGGTTCACCGAAAGCTGACTCAGTGAAGCTTCCTTGCCGGCGGCACACAGCCAGGGGCGCGTTGAGGCGGCGCAGTTCTCCGCGGTAGTAGTTGTAGCCGCGTCCGCCGCGACAGCGTCATAACCCATGCTTCGCAGTTGGTCCATGCGTGCCGACAGCATGGCCGTAACACGGCCACGGACCTTTGCCTCGGCTGAGTTCCTGGCAAGGCTGCCTTGCAGGGCAGCCAGCGCCATGAGACCCGTGGCAAGGACGACCACCGCGATCATTACCTCGATCAGCGAGAAGCCACGAACTTTCTTTGTAAGGTAAGAGCGGGACATTGTGCCGTCTCCTGTCAGTAAGAACGCAGGTCTGTCCACGCGCCCGGCAGCGTCGCGTAGCGACTTCCCGACGGGTCGGTCGCAAGACGGTTGAGGATGTCGCCGTTATAGACAACCGCAGAGGTACCGTTCGCCTTGTCCACTTGTCCCTGGACGACCACTGCACCGTAGACAGTCGCACCAGCATTCATGTCAAGGGTGGCCGTACCACCTGTAGCGGGATTGAGGGGGCCTGCCGTGTCGGTGCGCAGGAACACCATTCCATACACCCTCCCCTGGATGCGCGCGGACCCATCGATCACAAGGATCACCGGATGATCGGGAGACCCGACGATGGAACCCGTACCTATGTTGCAACCGGTCTGACACCACACCAGGCCGGACGCGTTTGAGTCGAGATAGCTCGCAGCGACGTTCTTATTGGATCCCGACATGATGCGCGTTGCCTGCGCGTCATTCGTGTCCATGATGATGTGCGCCGCGTTCGCGTACAGATAGGCCTCGTCGGGATAGAGCGATTCCTGCAGCGACGGATTCCAGTCGGGCGTATACGAAATGCGTGGCCGACGCGTTTCGCAGAAATAGTCGTTGTCGGTGTCCTGCCACGTCTTCACCGCAAAGACATAGTCGAACAGGTCGCAGGGAAATTCATTCATGTTCAGGCGGATGTCGCGGTTTGCCTGGTTGGGGTTACCGCCAGCCGTATTGCCGTCGACATCCAGGATATCGATCCCTTCGTCGATCTGATTTCCTGACTTGTCGTAAGACAACGATTTGTCGCCCTCACACTGGCAGGTGTCACAGACCAGAGTACGAACAGTCGTGCCTACCCATTGGGCATCGCCGTGCTTGTCCCCGTAGCGGAAGAACTCGTCGGCATAGCAGGTATTGGGGGTGCCATGCTTGACCACATCGCGACGGGTCCAGATGGATACCGGAACGCCAGGCCCCGCACTATTGGGGTTTGTCACGATCTGCAAAGTGCCCGTAATGTCTACTGATCCTGACGCCAGGATCGGTGGCACTTCGGCTCCGTTCTGGAGGATGGCGTAACGACCAATGGTCTGCGTCAGCGTGGTGCGTGCCGATTCACCCGGAATCGCGCCCACTGCCACGAACGTCGCGATCCGCTGTTTGGTCGCATTAGTGACATCCGTAGCGCATCGCACTGGCGTATTTGCAGGCTCGGTGGGCGCCGGGCGCGCAACCCGGCAAAGGACCGGCGCAACACCGTAGTTGACATTGAACCCACCAACGCTGGTCATCGTGTTGGTGAGCGGAAGCATATGGGCATCGATGGCATTGCCGAAGGCGGCGCCCGTCCCACCTATATACCGGTACATCGTCGCACGTCGAGGAGTGGTGCCATCGGGCTCGAACTGGGGCACGGCACCGCAGGGAAACTTCGTGTCGGTCCCGACGCACAACTCCCAGCGGGTTGGGTCGTCCAACCAGTCGCCATGTTGCCGCATCAGAAACTCAAAGCCCTCCGAGAGTCCCGCTTCGGCGACTTCATTGACCATTTTCGCACGCATGTCGTTGGCGGTGCTTCGCGTCTCGAACAGGCCGACCTTCAAGGCAAACATCGTCGCAATGCTGGCCAACAGCAGTACCACGATCGCAACAATCAGGACGGTGCCACGCTGGTTGCCGGGCGCGCGAATTTGCTTAACAGAGCTCATGTCAGGACTCCTACGCCGTCAACTGCCAACGGAACGAATGAACACGGTTTGAGAAAGACTTCTGCTGATTGACGTCACCTGCAAGTCACCCACCGACAGAGAGCCAGTCAGCGTGATGGTGACTTGGCGTCCGTTGATGGTGAAGCGCAGGTTGCTGATGTTGACCTGTGAAGAATTCAACGACTGCCCCGCAAGACCGCAGGTTGCAGCCGCCGCTGTAGCGGACTCCGCCAGCGAAACCTTCCCGTTGTCGAGGCGGATCACATGGAAACCGCCGCCCGAAGCATTGGCATATCCGTAGCTGATGCATTGACCCACCGTTCCATCGGCCGGGTTGGCAACGCCATCGAGGTAGAGCACCGCATACGGGTTCCCTTGCTTTGCGGCTGCCAAGGGATCCTGCACGCCCCGTGCACGCTTCAGGTCAGAGGCAATCACCGCTGCCGTGGCACGCAACTCCTGGGTGAGCCTCGTGGCTTGGACCGTCTGATTGTTGGAACGAATGATCGAAATGATCAGGGTAAGCACGGAGGCCATCACGATCAGGCCAAGTGCTACCGCTACCATCAGCTCAATAAGCGTGAAACCGCGCATGCGAGCACGGCGACCCTCATGTCGAGTCAGGGGCATGGAGACACTCCTACGATCGCCGGCTTGCCAGAAGGAACGCATACGCCCGCTTGACCTAGTGCATTGACGTTGAGCCGCAGGTCGTACTTGCCACTCGGCGACGTGAATGTCGCATTTGCACTGCCGAGCGGAGAAATGACCCCCAGCTTGCTGCTGAAGACAAACGATGTAGCGAGGCTGGCTGCTGTCACCGTCACGCGGCTATGGGTACCTTGTGCCACGGCCAGCGACTGACCACCGACCTGGCACGAAGCCACAGTTCTGCAATCACAGGGAATTGCTCCTTGCGCTGATTCCCCCCCCGTCGGTTCCAGCGCCGCATTGGCCCCTACGCACCAGTCTGCTGTTGTGCCGCCGAAAGCGATGCTTACATCCCGATCATTCTTTACCGCCTCGGCCCGCGCATTCGAGACGAGGCTGACAGCATCGTCGACCGCGCCGCGCAGGCGATATCTGTCGATGAAGTCTGCGAACGACGGGGCCGCCATGACAGCCAGAATCGCCAGCACGGCTATGGTTACCATCAATTCAATCAACGTGAAGCCGGACGCCTCGTTGTGTTTGTTCCCAGCCACGGGCGCCCCCTGGATTGACCAAGCTGGACTTTAGGAAGCCGGCGTCAGCCCCTGCAAGCTGCGACGGACGAGCGGCCGGTTTGGAGGGACAGGCGCCATCCAGCAGAGGCTCACCGCGGAAGCCGAGTGCTACTATTTTCCCGAACGAAGGGGGCACGCATGCGTAACGCGAAGGGTTTCACGCTTATCGAACTCATGATCGTGGTCGCAGTTATTGCGATCCTGGCCACTTTTGCGCTGCCGTCCTATCAGGAGTACGTCCGCAAAGGGCGGCGCGCGGAGGCGGTGCGCGCCATAGGTGTAGTACAGCTAGGCCTTGAGCGCTGGCGCGCGGAAAATCCCTCTTACGCAGGTTGCGGGGCAACCTGCACATCCACTACTCCCTACTACACGATTACCCCTTCCGCGCTCGGCCCGGGGGACTATACCCTCACCGCTGTTCCCGCGGGCGCGCAGCAAGGGGATCGCTGCGGAAATCTCGTGGCGATCCGCGCCACCAACAATGGCAAGCCGACGTGGAGCACGGCCTCCTGCAACTAGGCGTCGGTCACGCCACCACCCGGTAGCAGGGCCGGTACTCTCCGGCAATCTTCATCCGGCGCTGCTCGACGAACGCGCGCAGCAGCGCATCCAGCGACTGCATGATCTCGGTATCGCCGTGGATCTCGAAGGGGCCACGCTCCTCGATGCGTCGCATGCCGTCCTCCTTGACGTTGCCGGCAACGATTCCGGAGAACGCGCGGCGCAGGTCGGCAGCCAGCTCATGGGGTTTGCGCCCGTGGTGCAGATCGAGGGCGGCCATCGCCTCGTGCGTCGGAACGAAGGGGCGCTGGAACTCCTCCGGAATGGCGATCGACCAGTTGAAGAAGAACGAGTCCTTCTGGGCGATGCGGTGTTCCCGGACCTTGCGGACGCCCGCAGCCATGCGCTTGGCGACTTCGGCACTGTCGCCGGTGATGATCTGGTAGCGGCGCGTGGCTTCCTCGCCCAGGGTCAGGCGGATGAAGCGATCGATCTGCTCGAAGTAAGGCGCTGAGGCCGTCGGTCCGGTGAAGATCAGCGGCAATGGCAGGCTGGCGTTTTCTTCGCGCAGCAGGATGCCGAGCAGGTACAGGATTTCCTCCGCCGTCCCCACCCCGCCCGGGAAAACGATGATGCCGTGCCCCAGGCGCACGAATGCCTCGAGGCGCTTCTCGATGTCCGGCATGATCACCAGGTGGTTGACGATCGGGTTCGGCGATTCGGCGGCGATGATGCCGGGCTCGGTGATGCCGATGTAACGGGTGTTGCGCTTGCGCTGCTTGGCGTGCGCGATGGTCGCGCCCTTCATCGGGCCCTTCATCGCACCGGGGCCGCAGCCCGTGCAGATGTCGAGCCCGCGCAGGCCCAACTCGTATCCCACCTGCTTGGTGTAGACGTATTCCTCGCGCGAAATAGAATGGCCGCCCCAGCAGACCACGAGATTGGGATCCGCCGGACGCAACAGGCGCGCATTGCGCAGCAGGCCAAAAACGGAGTCGGTGATCCCGTCGCTGCTGTGCAGGTCGCGACCGCCCTCCTCCCCCAGTTCAATGGAGATGTAGGCGAGGTCGCGGACGGCCGCGAACAGCAGTTCGGCGACGCCGTGGATGATCTCGCCATCGACAAAGGCCATCGCGGGCGCATGGCGCAGGTCGATGCGGACGCCCCGGTCCTGTTGTTGCACCTCGATGTCGAAATCGGGGTAGAGCTCGCGCGCGGCGCGCGGATCGTCGGAGGCGCTGCCGCTGGTCAGCACGGCCAACGCGCACCGGCGCAGCAGGTCGTGCATGCCGCCGGCGGAGGCATCCCTGAGGCGGGCGACCTCGGAGCGCGAGAGCACGTCCAGCCCCCCGCGCGGATAGATGTGCGTGTTCACCGTCGGCAGGCTGGTGTCGATGGCTTCGAGGGTGGTCTTCATTTCTGGCTTCTTCGTGTCGTATTGCGGGGACTCTAGCGCAGCGGCGCCCACAAAAAAACGGCCGGGTTTCCCCGGCCGTTTTCGCTACTGCGTTTGCGATGCTCAGAACTTGTAACGCAGGGTCATCAACACCGACCAACGCTGCGACGGGGTGATGCTCTCGTTCGGCTGGAGCACGGCCGGCGAGTAGGAGCCGTCGGCACCGCGGTACGGGATGAGGTCGTAGACGTACTTGCCGTTCACGACACCAGCTTCGTTGGCCAGAACGCGTTCAAGCGGGAAGCTGGCGCGCTTCTCCACGCCCCAATCCTTGTTGAGCATGTTGAGGAAGTTGAAGATGTCGAAGCGGATTTCGCCCTTGTGGCCCTTCATGAAGCCGGGCACTTCCTGCGAGAAGGTCAGGTCCAGCTGGTTGACCCAAGGAGCACGGGCATCGTTGCGCGGGAAGATCTCGCCACCGTGACGCGCCAGTTCCGGATTCGACTTCAGGTATTCGAAGAACGAATTGACCAGGCCCGGCGAAGCGAGGGTGGCGGCGGTGAACTGCACATCACCCGGGCCGGCGGGGATATACGCCAGGTCGCGGAAGTACGAATCGCCGTTGACATCGTTACCGAAGATCCAGCTGTACGGCGCGCCGTTGTGGCCGTCGTAAAGCGCGCTGATGCTGGTCGCATACTCGCCGAAGAAAGCGTGCTGCCAGGTAGCCTGCGCAAGGATGCGGTTCGGGATCTCGTAGTTCGAGGTCGCGGTGTACTCGTCGTTCGGATTGATCCAGTCGCGGTTCTGGAAGCTGCTGTTGGCAACGCTCGAGGTACCCGGATTGACGTCCGTCGCGCGCGTGTGGGTGTAGGCCACCATTGCGCTCCAGTCGTTGGCGAACGGCTTGCGCAGCGACATGGTGAAGCTGTCGGACTTACCCTTGTTGGTGTTGGTCAGCAGGATCACCTGCTGGCCGAACGACGGGTTGGCGTTCCAGCGGTTGGTGTTGGCACCGCCCGGGGCATTGTTCGGGAACCTGGCGTAGCTCAGGCGGCCATCCGGCAGGACGCCGGTGGGCGCGCCCAGGTTGAGGTTCTGGTACATGATGCCGTTGTAGGTGTCGAGGTGCAGGTACTCGGCACTGGCGACCAGGCCACCCAACACCGGGAACTTGTGGTCAAGGCCCAACGACCACTTGGTGACGCTCGGCAGGTCGAAGTCCGGATCCACGACGCTGACGTTCATCTGCGACGTACCCAGGCCCGGCAGCGTGCGCACGCCGCCCGGGACATTCTGGTTGAACGGATCAGAGCTGAATGCCGGGTCGGTCGGGAGGCGGCGACGGTTCACGTCATAACCCGCAACCGACACGCCGTTGTTCGAGTACGGGTTGGCGACCCACACCGCCGGGGTGTTCGAGATGAACAGGCCCGCGCCACCACGCAGCTGGGTGTCGTCCTCCAGTGCATAGTTGAACGAGAAGCGCGGCTGCAGCTGCGAATTGCCGTCGATGGTGCCCGTGTTGGCATAGCCGAAGCCGCCCGTTGCCGCTGCGGTGTTCGAACCCACAGCGGTGTTCGCACGCAGGCCGCACACCGCCGGGTTGCCTTGCTGGCCCAGCGTGCCCGGATCGGCGGCGAAGCAGGGGTTGAGGGTCGGATCGGGGCTGACGTCCGGCACGTCATAGCGCAGGCCGTACTGCAGCGAGAGCTTGTCGTTGGCCTGCCAGGTGTCCTGCAGGAAGAAGCCGTACTGCTTCAGCTCGAACTCGGCCGCCACGTTGCCCAGCGTGTAGCCCGGGGCCGGGATGTTGAGGCGATAGCGGCGGTAGGTGCCGGAGATGAAATCGGCCACCGAGTTGAACTCGTAGGAGCCGTAGTAGTTCTGCAGGAACAGGTTGTAGTAATCGTCGCTCTGGTAGTCCAGGCCGCCCTTCAGGACGTGGTCGCCCACATACCAGGTGCCGGCGAAGTAACCATTCCACGTCTTGACCGCCAGGCGGTTCGCCTGCGTCGAGAACTCGGTACCGAAGGTCACGCCCGGGCCCGCATCCAGGCCGTTGGTGCGCACGGTCACTTCCGGCTGCGCGCCACCCACGAGCGGATCGCGGTTCTGGGTGAACTCGTTGTAGCCGACGGAGAACTCGGTCGAGAAGTTCGAGGTCCAGTCGTCGTACAGGCTCAGGGCGTAGCTGGTGTTCTTCTTGTCCAGCACGTACCAGTTGCTCGACAGCGGCAGCTTCGGGTTGGCACCCGTGGTCACGGCCGCCGTGATGATCGGCTCGACTTCCTTGGTCTCGCTGAGGCGCAGGCTGGCGCGGTGCGACTCGTTGATGTTCCAGTCGAACTTCAAAAGGCCGCGCTTGGCCTCGGTGTCGACGTTGGAAGCGGTGGTGTCGCCGGGATTCATGCCCTTCGCCTCGGCGGCGGCAATGATGGCGTCGACCTGCGCCTGCGTTACGCCCGGAACCTTGAGCGTAGCGTCCGAGTCGGACGTGCCGAACGGCGCGCCGGGGCTCTTCTTGGTGCTTTCTTCATAGCTTGCGAAGAAGAACAACGTGTCCTGGACGATCGGGCCACCCAGCGTGCCGCCGATGGTCGTGTCCTTGGTGAAGCCCGTCCACTTCGCGCCCGAAGCGTTCTCGCCGATCATGTCGTCGGCGTTCTGGTAGACGTAATAGACCGAGCCGTGGAAGTCGTTGGTACCGCTCTTGGTGACCGCATTGACCCATGCGCCCACGCCGCGGCGGGTAGCCACGTCGTAGTTGGCGGTGGAGATGTTGTAGCTCTCGATCGCGTCCTGCGAAATCGGCGTGCCCTTGGTCGGCAGACCGTTGTCGTTCAGGCCGAAGGGGTCGCCTGCCTGGATGGTGTCGACCGTGATGCTGTTGTAGCGGAAGTTCTGGCCGGCGGCGGAGAACGCGCCGCGATCGCGGTCGGTGACGACGACACGAGGATCGGCACGCACGACGTTCTGGATCGAACGGTCCGGAGCCGGCATGCGATCGAGGTCCTTGCGCGACAGGCTGGTCTCGTTGCCCTTCACGTCAGCGCCAAAGAAACCCGCGGTCGATGCACCCATGACGGTGACGGCGCCGAGGGTCGTGGCGGCTTCGTTCGTGAGCTGCAAGTCGACATCGGCCACCTGGTCGAGACCGAGGTAGACGCCGTCCTGGACGCTGCTGCCTTCGCCACCCTTATTGATGGTGACGGTGTACGGACCACCCACGCGCAGGCCGCGCGCGTTGTAGCGGCCGTCCGCATCGGTGATGGCATGGCTGACGGTGCCGGATTCGGTGTGCGTGATGGTGACTTCGGCGCCAGCGACGGGCCTGCCATCGGCGCCGATAACGCGGCCGCCCACACCAGCGGAGGTGCTCTGTGCGAATGCAGGAGCGGTTGCAAGAACGGCAAGCAGGCCGAGCGTGAGCTTCGACATGCGGACGCGATTCGAATGAGTCATTGTTTTGGATGCCTCGGAGATTCGGATATGAAAGAAGGTGGCAAACGGCAACGCGCCCGCATCCAGCCGGCACGCTGCAAACTGATTTAATGGAGCCCCTGACCCCGCCGGAACCGGTTGGGTTAACGCCAGTTTAACCCATACTGCGGCGGATACATGTCAAGTCCGTGACGCCGTCACGGAATCTCGCGCTCCGCTGAGCCGGGCTCAGGCGCCCGGCGCGATCTTCAGGTAGGTGCCCAGGCCGTCCAGGAACATCTGGACCGAGATGGCTACCAGCAGCATGCCCATGAGCCGCTCCACGGCCATCAGCACGCGGGTGCCCAACCACTTGTAGAGATAGGTGGCACTGAAAAGGATTGCCGCGGTCGCAGTCCACGCCAGCAAGAGCGCAAGGCTCCAATCGGCCAGGCGGCCCGGGTCATTGCTGCCCATCAGCATCACCGCGGCCATGCCGGAGGGACCGGCAACCAGGGGGATGGCCATGGGCACGATGAAGGGTTCGCCTCCGGGCAGTTCGCCCATCAACCCTTCCGGCGGCGGGAAGATCATGCGGATGCCGATCAGGAACAGCACGATGCCACCGGCGATCGACACTGACTCCTGGCGCAGGTGCATCAATTCCAGGGCGTACTTGCCGCCCCACAGGAACACCATCAGCACGCCCAGCGCGATCAGCAGTTCCCGCGCCAGTACGATCCGCTGGCGCCGCGCCGGCAGCCCGCGCAGCAGGCTGAGGAAGACGGGGATGTTGCCCAGCGGATCCAGGATCAGGAACAGCAGCAGGGCGGCTGAGGCGATCGTCATCGGAGTGCGGTCACGAGTCGGGCGTCCAGATCCGGCCGCGGTGACTGGCGCCTTCCGGCGACAGCAGGGTAACGCAGGCCTGCGCGTAGGCTTCCGGATCGCGACCGACGCGATCGGTCTCCTCGAGGTACGCCTTGGCCCGAAGCGGCGTGCGCATGGGGCCCGGCTGCAAGCCGGAAACCCGGATCCTTGAACTCTCCACTTCCGACTGCAGCATGCCGATCAGCCCGGCCATCGCATGCTGGGCCAGCCCATAACCACCCCAGAAGGCATTGCCGACCCGCGCGAGGTCATCCAGCACGAACACCACCGCCGCGTCGCCGGCCTTGGCCAGCAATGGCATGCAGGCCTGCGTCAGCCACCAGCGCGCGGTCAGGTTGACGTGGATGGCGCGTGCGAATGCAGCCGGGTCCGTCTGCTGGAGCGGAGTGAGCCCAGCAAAATTTGCCGCGCAGTGCAGGACACCATCGAGGCGGCCGAGTTCGCTTTCGATCTGTTGCGCCATGTGCGCGTAGTCGTCGGCCGAAGCGCCTTCCAGGTCCAGCGGATACAGCAAAGGCTCGGGCCCGACGGCGGCGACGGCGTCATACACGCGATTCAACTTGGGCACCTTGCGCCCCAGCAGCACTACCGTCGCACCCGCGCGCGCGCAAGCGACGCTGGCGACGCTGCCCAATCCGCCATGCGCGCCGGCGACCAGCACGACGCGGTCCTTCAATGCCGGTTCCGAAGCCGGCGCGGCGGCGGCACTCACTGTTGCTGGGCTTCGCTGATCATGCGGGCCAGCTCGCCCGACTCGAACAGCTCGAGGGTGATGTCGCAACCGCCGATCAGCTCGCCGTTGATGAAAAGCTGCGGGAAGGTCGGCCAGTTGGAATAGCGCGGCAGGTTGGCGCGCACTTCCGGGTCTTCGAGCACGTTGATGGTATGCAGCTGGCCGGCGCCGGCGGCCTTCAGCGCCTGCACGGTGCGGCTGGAGAACCCGCACATCGGGAACTGCGCGGTGCCCTTCATGAAGAGGACGATCGGATGGCCCTCTACTTCGGACTGGATCCGTTCGATGACAGACATGGACTACTCCTGGGATAAGGCGCTGCGCAGAAGCGGAAGGCGCGTCTCCGGCTCGTGAGGACCGGGCAGCTGAACGTGGGGATACAATGCGTATTGTAAAAGCTTTCGCCCCGCCGCCGCCCATCCGACGCGGCCGGCGCCCCCTTCCAGCCAGCAAGGAGCCAGCCATGGCCATCGAACTGCCCGCCCTTCCCTACGACCGCACCGCGCTCGAACCGCACATCTCGGCCGAGACGATCGACTACCACTACGGCAAGCACCACCAGGCCTATGTGACCAACCTCAACAACATGATCGCGGGCACCGAATTCGCCGACATGCCGTTGGAGGACATCATCCGCAAGTCGCAGGGCGGCATGTTCAACAACGCCGCGCAGGTGTGGAACCACACGTTCTACTGGAACTGCCTCAAGCCCAATGGTGGTGGCGAGCCCGCCGGCAAGCTGGCCGACGCCATCAGCAAGGCCTTCGGCGATTTCGCCAAGTTCAAGGAAGAGTTCACCAAGGTATCGGTCGGCACCTTCGGTTCGGGCTGGGGCTGGCTGGTGCAGCGCCCGGACGGTTCGCTGGCACTGGTCAGCACGTCCAACGCCGCCACGCCGCTGACCGGCGATGACACGCCGCTGTTGACCTGCGACGTGTGGGAGCACGCGTACTACATCGACTACCGCAATGCGCGCCCGAAGTACGTCGAGTCGTTCTGGAACCTGGTCAACTGGGACTTCGTGGCTTCGAACCTGCGTTGATCCGGGCGCCACGCATCGGGCATCGAACGGCCGGGCAATCCGGCCGTTCCTGTTTCTGACCTATATCGCCTGGCCTATATCGCCGCAGAATCTGACCTTTGGCACCTAGCCGGACCGGCGCGAACCAATAAGCTGCCGTGAACTGAACAAGGATCCGTCATGGCCGCACCCGCGCTTCCTGCCCTGCTTCCCTACGCCCTCACCGCCGGCATCGGCTGGATGTACTACGGGCGCATTCGCCGCCAGTTCGGCAGGCAACGGTGGCAGCCCCGCCGCACGCTGGCGCGGATCGCCCTGCTTGCGCTGGTGCTGGTGTCGCTGGTCCTTGCAGGCATCTTCGTTCCGCACGCGGGCTGGGCGGTCGCGACGGGGCTCGCATCGGGGCTGGCGCTGGGTTTCTACGGGGTGACGCTGACGCGGATCGAAGCGGCGGAGGGCATGCGCAGCTACGTGCCCAATCCATGGATCGGCGGTGCGTTGTCGGCGCTGCTGCTCGGTCGGCTCGCATGGCGCGTCCTGCATGGCGGCTTCATGACGCAGGCAGGCACGGGAGCCAGTCCGCTCACTCTCGCCTTCGCCGCGGCGCTGATCGGCTACTACCTCACCTACTCGATCGCACTGACCTTGCGGATGCAGCGACTGGCGTCGCCAGCCGGCTGATCGTGAGCCGATCCCGAGGGATCAGCCGTTGCGCAGCGCCGCGACCACCGGCGCCACCTGCGCTTCGCGTCCCAATGCCGCTCCGGTGCGCTGCAGCGTCACCGCCAGGTCGCTTGCGGAATCCGCGCGCAATGTCGCGTGGCCGACCTTGCGGCCCGCGCGCGGTTCCTTGCCGTAGTCATGCCAGTGGCCGCCGGCTTCGCGCAGCACGACACCGGCGTCGGGCATGGACCCGATCCAGTTGAGCATGCAGGCCAGGCCCACCATGCGTGTGTCGCCCAGCGGCAGGCCGAGCACGGCGCGCAGGTGGTTCTGGAACTGCGAGGTCTCGCTACCCTCGATCGTCCAGTGTCCGGAGTTGTGCACGCGCGGCGCGAGTTCGTTGGCGAGCAGTTCGCCATCGCGGCAGAACAGTTCCAATGCGAAGACACCGACGTAATCGAGGGCTTCGGCAAGCTTCTTCGCATGGTCGAAAGCGGTTTGCGCCATCGCCGCGTCGACTTTTGCCGGCGCCAGGCTGGCTGACAGCACGCCGTCGACGTGCCAGTTCTCGGTCAACGGCCAAGTGCGGAACTCGCCATCGCGGCCGCGCACGGCGACCACGCTCAGCTCGCGCTCGAAGGCGATGAAGCCTTCGAGGATCAGGCCGACCGTCGTCGCCTGCGCGCCAAGCGCGTCCCACGCAGCCACGGCATCGGCGGGTGTCTTGATGCGGAACTGCCCCTTGCCGTCGTAACCGAGGCGGCGCGTCTTGAGGATGCAGGGCGTACCCAGCTGCGCGATCGCGCGGTCGAGATCCTCGCGCGAGGCAATCGCGGCGAACTCCGGAACCGGGATGCCGAGTTCGCGGAACAACGTCTTCTCGGCAAGGCGGTCCTGCGCCACGGCGAGCGCGCGCGGTTGCGGGAATACCGGCACGCGCTCGGCCAGCCACTGCGCGGATTCGGCCGGTACGTTTTCGAAGTCGAACGTGGTGACGTCGACCCGGGACGCGAACTCGCCCAGCGCCTTCTCGTCGCGCCAGTCGCCGACGATCAACGGCGCGAATTGGCCGGCGCAGGCGTCGGCGACCGTGTCCATCACCAGGAAGCGCAGGCCCAGTGGCGCACCGGACAACGCCATCATGCGGGCAAGCTGACCGCCGCCCAGGATTCCTACCGTTGTCATCGTGTGCCGGTCACTTGCGCGGATCGTCGTTGGCGATCACGTCGTCGGTCTGCTTCGCGCGAAAAGCTTCGAGCGCGGAACCGATCTCGGGGAATTCCTTCGCCAGCATCGCCGCCGCGAACAAGCCCGCATTCGCGGCGCCCGCGTTGCCGATGGCGAACGTCGCCACCGGGATGCCGGCCGGCATCTGCACGATAGACAGCAGCGAGTCCATGCCGTTCAGCGCCTTGCTCTGGACCGGCACGCCCAGCACCGGCACCGCGGTCTTGGAGGCGAGCATGCCCGGCAAGTGCGCGGCGCCACCCGCTCCGGCGATGATCGCGCGCAGGCCGCGCTGCGCGGCGGTTTCGGCGTACGAGAAAAGCACATCCGGGGTCCGGTGCGCGGAGACCACGCGGATCTCGTGCGGAACTCCGAGTGCTTCGAGCCGGGCGGCTGCGTGCTGCATCGTCTCCCAATCGGAGCGCGAGCCCATGACGATGCCGACGAGCGGGGCTTCCCCAGTTGCTGCCATGACGGATCCAAGCCTCAAAAAGGTATTCTACCGGCCTTCCGCCGCGCCTTCATCGCCATGGATCGCAAACTGCTGGACCTGCTCGTCTGCCCTACCACCCGCCAGCCGCTGGCCCTGCTCGACGGCCGTGGCCTCCAGGCCGTGAATGCGGCTATCGCCGCGGGCGGTGTGTTCCGCGGCGATGGCAGTGCCCAGGCCGAGACGCTGCACGAAGCCCTGGTGACCCGCGATCGCAAGACGGTGTACCGCCTGGATGACGGCATCCCGGTACTGCTGGCCGAAGAGGCCATCGCCACTGCGCAGATCGAAGGCTTTCCGCAGGCATGAGCGGCGCCGCCGTGAAGGGTGATTTCCTGCCGCCGCCGGCCGAAGTCATCGAGGCCGATGTCGCGCGGGCCCTGGCCGAAGACCTGGGCAACGGGGACGTCACCGCGACCCTGCTGCCGGACGTTGCCGACAGCGCCTATCTGCTGTGCAAGGAAGACAGCATCGTCTGCGGTCGTCCCTGGTTCGATGCCTGCCATCGCGCGCTCGATCCCGACGTACGCATCGACTGGCGCGTAAGCGAGGGGGACCGGGCCGGCAAGGGCATGGTGCTGGCGACATTGCAGGGCCGTGCACGCTCCCTGGTCAGCGCCGAACGGGCATCGCTCAATTTCCTGCAGACGCTTTCGGGCACGGCCACCGTCACCGCCCACTACGTCGAGGCCGTGCACGGCACCGGCGCTCTCATCCTCGACACCCGCAAGACCATTCCTGGCCTGCGCCTGGCCCAGAAGTACGCGGTGCGCGTGGGCGGCGGCGCCAACCACCGCATGGGCCTGTACGACGCGGTGATGCTGAAGGAGAACCACGTGCGCGCGGCCGGCTCGATCACCGCGGCGATCCATGCCGCGCGTGCCATGCATCCGTCCTTGCCGTTGATCGTCGAAGTCGAATCGCTGGCGCAACTCGAGGAAGCACTGCGGGAAGGCTGCACGCGCATCCTGGTGGATGACTTCGACGCCGCGATGCGCCGCGAGGCCGTACGCATGGCCCACTCCGCGCCGTTCAACGGCGCCATTCCGCTCGAAGTCTCAGGCGGCGTGGACCTGCAGACACTGCGCGCCATCGCGGAAGATGGCGTGGATTGCATTTCCATCGGCGGGCTCACCAAGCATGTCCATGCGATCGACCTGTCGCTGAAGCTGGGGCCGCCCCCGGCGGGTTGACTCGCCGCCGGAGCGGGACATGCCGGCACGCATACGAAAAAGGGCAGGCCCGCGTGGACCTGCCCTTTTTTCATTCGTATGTGCGGCGCTCTAGCCGTTGCTCACCACGATGGTGATCACCGCCGCGGCGACCGCGATTACCAGCCCGATCCAGAGCCAGCTGCTTCCGCGCGGCGCGCCGTGCACCTTCGTCGCCTCGACGTGCACCGGTTCGTGGCCAGCCGCGCCGACCAGGCGGAAGCGCAGCTTGTCGAAGCCGATCTCGTCGCCCATGCGCGCCCTTTCCCTGATCACCCGGCGATCGTTGAGGGACGTGCCGTTGGTGGAGTTCAGATCCTCGATCGTCACGCCGTCCTCGCCCGGGATCAGCCGTGCATGCACGCGCGAGAGCCCCAGATCATTGATGTGGATATCGCACTCCGGCGAACGGCCGATCGTCACGGGCCCCTGCAATGGATAGCTGCGACCGAATGCACCACCGGTGACGCCACGCAGCACATACATGGGCACCACGTGCCGCACCGCAGTGACGCCCGGGTCGTCGTTGGCCGCGTGCGGATAGCCGCCGTCGCCACCACGCGGTGCGACGGCGTCGATCGGAGCCAGGCGCGCCAGGACATGGTCGAAGGTGACGCTGTCGCCGGGACGCAGGGCGATCAGGCCATCGACATGTCGCCCGTTCACGCTGACGGTGGTGCCCGAAGGCACCTCCAGCATCACGCCGGTCGCACTGACGTGCAGTTGGCAGTGCTGGGGCAATACGCCAGGCGTGTCCAGAACGATGTTCGATCCAGGATCGGAACCGATGCGGTTGACCCCGGGACCGAGCAGAACCTGCGGGTGTTCACCACCCGGAAAAACAAGCTTCATCGGTGCGCCGCCCTCCCGGCGAACGTAGACTTGTGGCGAGCATTCTGAGCCACTACCTTTGATTCATGCCGACTCTAATCCTCCTGATGATCGTGTCTGCGACCGTGTTCGCGTTCTGGAACGCGAGCCGCGCTGCTGCTGAACGCGCCGAAGCGCTGGGGCGTGACGCGTGTCGCATCGCTGGCGTGCAATGGCTGGACCACAGCGTCCATGCCATCGGCCTGCGCGTGTGCCGGCAGGAAAGCGGCTGGCTCGGTTTCGAGCGCACGTTCCGGTTCGACTACTCGCACACTGGCGAGGATCGGCACATCGGTCGCCTGGTGCTGCGCGGCGACCGGCTCGTTTCATTCAGCGGGCCGGTAATGCCGTCGGTGGCGCAGTTCCACTGAAACAGTTCCACTGAAGCTGCGCGGAAGGCGGATCGACCGGTTACTTGACGATGCGCAGATGCCCACTGCGGCGCGGCGTGGGCGTCGGCGGGTTGTCGTCGCCATCGTCCGGGGCACCCTCGTCATGCACGATGCTCAGTGGCGCGTGGGAGACTTCGTCCGCGTCGGTTTCCAACACGACATCGGTCTCGTCCGCCGCATCGGCCAGCGAGTCCTCCGGCAGGGCCATGCCCTGCCCGGTTTCACGCGCATAGATGGCCAGCACGGCCGACACCGGGACGGATACCGAGTGGCTCACGCCGCCGAACCGTGCGCTGAAACGGATCACGTCATTGCTCATCTGCAGCCCGGCGACGGCGCGCTCGGCGACATTCAGGACGATGCGGCCGTCCTTGACCGCATGCACGGGCACCTGCACGTGCGGGCGGGTGGCATCGACCAGGAGGTGGGGCGTCATGCCGTTGTCGGCGATCCACTCGTACAGCGCCCGCAGCAGGTACGGGCGGTGGCTGGTCATGATGGTGCTGTCTTCGGTCATGCGGGAAGTGTAGCGCCGCGTCAGCCTTCCAGAAATGCGAAAAGGCCCGGAGTTCCGGGCCTTGTCACAGTGCATCCGGTGGACCGCCGGCCTAGGCCGGCATCTCGCGCAGCTTGCGCTCGGCGTCGGTGAGACTCCGGGTAAAACCGGGATTGCGGAAGATCCGGTTGCCGTAGTCCTCGATCACCTTGCCGTCCTTCGGCAGCGGCACGCCCAGCGCCGGCAGGCGCCAGATGATCGGTGCCATCGCACAGTCGGCCAGGCTCATCTCGGGATTGAGGAAGAACTTGCTGGCCTTGAACAGCGGCACCGAGGCGGTGAGCAGTTCCTTGAGGCGCTTGCGTCCGGCTTCGGCCTGGACCTTGTTGCCGAGCTGGATCGCCTGCACCTGCGGGACCCAGTCGTGTTCCAGGCGCAGCATGGCCAGGCGCAGGCGCGCACGGGACAGCGGGTCCACGGGCATCAACGGCGGATGCGGGTAGCGCTCGTCGAGGTATTCGCTCACCACGCTGGCGGCGTACAGGACCAGGTCGCGTTCGACCAGGGTCGGCACCGAGTGGTACGGGTTGAGGTCGACCAGGTCTTCCGGCGGATTCTGCGGATCGACCGGAATCAGATCGTAGGTGACGCCCTTGGCTGCCAGTACCAATCGCACGCGATGGCACAGCACGCAGTCGGTGGAAGAAAACAGAGTCAAGGCATTACGCATACGTGGACTTGCCGCCATCATCGATTGCTCCTGCGTTCGGTCTGGCCCGGCCATCCGCCGGTCTCAGGTCGCCGCCCACCCCCTGCGTGCGGTCGCCTAGGCTCCCGAGACTAGCGTTACTGCCTGAAAAAGTCGCCCCCCGGGACCCCAGATGCAAAACGCCCGGCTTGAAGCCGGGCGTCTTGGGAAGCGGTCAGTGCACGTCCTTCCAGTATTCGTGCTTCAGCAGGTAGGCCAGGAGGGTAAAGGCGGCCAGGAACAGCACCACCCACACGCCGAGCTTCTCCCGCTTGAGGACGGCCGGCTCACCGGCGTACTCGAGGAAGGTCGTGATATCGCGGACCGACTGGTCGAACTGCTCCGGGGTCTGCGTACCCGCCGTGGCGACCTTGAGGCCGTGGACCGGGCGCTCGCCCGTGGCCTTGTCCGGCTCGCCGTACTCGGCGTGCTGCAGGCCCTGCATCTGCCACAGCGGATTCGGCATCGACGCGTTGGGGAACAGCTTGTTGTTCCAACCCAGCGGGCGGGTCTCGTCGAGGTAGAAGGACTTCAGGTAGGTATAGATCCAGTCGCTGCCGCGGACGCGCGCGATCAGGCTGAGGTCCGGCGGCATCTTGCCGAACCACTGCTGGGCGTCGGCCTCGGTCAGGGTGACCTGGACCTGGTCGCCGATCTTGCCGCCGCTGAGGTTGAGGTTCTGCATCACCTGTTCTTCGCTCAGCCCGAGGTCCTCGCCGAGGCGCGAGTAACGCAGGTACTTGAGCGAATGGCAGCCCGAGCAGTAGTTCATGTACAGCTGGGCGCCACGCTGCAGCGACGCGCGGTCGCCGAGGTCGGTACCCGAGTGCAGCAGGTTGCCGCCCTCGTTGGCGAAGGCCGAGACCGAAACCAGCAGGCCTGCCGCGAGGCCGGCCAGGGTGCGGACGAGATTCATCTTAGTCATGCGTCGTCACCCGTTCCGGCACCGGCTTGGTCTTGTCGAGTTTGGTCCACACCGGCATGGTGATGAAGAAGGCGTAGTACAGGAAGGTCAGCACGCGGCCGATGATGGTTTCGACCGGGTCGGTACCCGGACCGGCGCCGATCTTCATCAGCCACAGGAAGCAGATGGCAAAGCCCAGCAGCATCGCCCACGACAGCTTGCCGCGATAGCGGAACGAGGTGACCCGGCTGCGATCCAGCCACGGCACCAGGAACAGCAGCACGATGGCACCGAACATCACCAGCACGCCCCACAGCTTGATGCCGAAGAACGACGGCACCACGCGCAACATCGCGTAGTACGGGGTGAAGTACCACACCGGCTTGATGTGCTCCGGCGTCACCAGCGGATTGGCCGCGGTGAAGTTGTCGTGCTCGAGGAACCAGCCGCCGAAGGTCGGGGCGAAGAAGATGATGAAGGCCGCCAGGATCAGGAAGAAGGCGACGCCGAAGGTGTCCTTCACCGTGTAGTACGGGTGGAAGGGAATCCCGTCGGCCGGCTTGTTGGCGTCCCAGCGGTTGCCCTTCGGGCCCTTCTTGATGTCGACGCCGTCCGGGTTGTTGGAACCGACTTCGTGCAGCGCGCCCAGGTGCAGCACGACGAGCAGCAGCAGCACCAGCGGCAGCGCGATGACGTGCAGCGCGAAGAAGCGGTTGAGCGTCGCGTCGGACGGGATGTAGTCACCCATGATCCATTCGGTCAGGCCCGTGCCGATCTTCGGGATCGCGCCGAACAGCGAAATGATCACCTTGGCCCCCCAGAACGACATCTGGCCCCACGGCAGCACGTAGCCCATGAAGGCCTCGGCCATCAGCACGAGGTAGATCACCATGCCGAGGATCCAGACCATTTCGCGCGGCTTCCTGTACGAGCCGTACATCAGGCCGCGGAACATGTGCAGGTAGACGACGATGAAGAACAACGAGGCGCCGGTACTGTGCATGTAGCGGATCAGCCAGCCCCACGACACGTCGCGCATGATGTACTCGACCGAAGCGAACGCTTCCGCGGCGCTGGGCTTGAAGTGCATCGTGAGGAAGATGCCGGTGACGATCTGGTTGACCAGCACCAGCAGTGCGAGCGAACCGAAGTAGTACCAGATGTTGAAGTTCTTCGGCGCGTAGTACTCGGTCATGTGCTTGCGGTACATCGGCATGAGAGCCGGCGCCCGGTCGTTGACCCAGTTCGCGACGTTGTTGACGGTGCGCGTAATGATGCTCATGGCTTACGCAGCTCCTGCGGTGCTTTTGCCAGCGGGATCCACGCCGATCACGATCGTGTTGTCGTTTTCGAAGTGGTACGGCGGAACCGGAAGGTTCGCCGGCGCCGGCATGCCCTTGAAGACGCGGCCCGCGGAGTCGTAGCGCGACTTGTGGCACGGGCAGAAGTAACCACCCTTCCATTCGGGATCGAACGGCTCCGGCTTGATCTCCGGCTTGAACTCGGGAGCGCAGCCCAGGTGGGTGCACACACCGATCAACACCATCAGGTCAGGACGGATCGAACGCGTCGCGTTCTTCGCATAGGCGGGCTGCTGGTCGGTGTTGTCCGACTTCGGGTCGAGCAGCAGGCCATCGAGCGACGGCAGCACATCGAGCATCTTCTTGGAGCGGCGCGCCACGTAGACGGGCTGGCCGCGCCAGGCGAGCGTCAGCTGCTGGCCTTCCTGCAACGCAGTGATGTCCTGGGTCACAGGAGCGCCGGCCTGCTTGGCACGCTCGCTGGGACTCCATGACTTGATGAACGGTACCGCCGCAAATCCGACCCCAACCGCGCCGACCACCGCAGTAGTCGTGGTCAGGAAACGGCGGCGGCCCTGGTTGACGGGGTGGTCCCCTTGGTTGGCCATCCGGCACTCCGCAAAGCTTGTGAACGAGTCACCGCAGGCCCTCGCCAATGGCGACGGCTTACGGCGTAAAAAGACGGCGAAGTGTAACGGAACGGTGAATGGCCCGACAATCCGGCGAAACCGGAGCCGTCGCGGGATCTGGAATGCCGGGCAGGTTTTCCGCCCGGCGGCTGCTTCAGCGCGAACCGGCGCCCGCGCCCGTGGCGGCCACGGTGGTCTTGCCACCGGCGCCGCGGTAGCGATCGGCGAGCACCGCCACGCGCTGCACATAGCGCTGGGTCTCGGCATAGGGCGGAACGCCCTTGTACTTGTCGACCGCCCCTTCGCCGGCGTTGTAACCGGCGGCGGCGAGCTTCACGTCGCCGTTGAAGCGCTTGAGCAGCCAACCGAGGTACTGGACGCCACCGCGGATGTTCTGCGCCGGGTCGAAGGCATTGCTGACGCCGAAGCGGCGGGCCGTCGCCGGCATGAGCTGCATCAGCCCTTGAGCCCCCACCCTGGAAAGCGCGCCGGGGTTATAGGACGACTCGGCGTGGATGATGGCCCGCACGATGGCCTCCTCCACCCCGAACTGCGCCGCCGAGCTGGCGATTTCGGCGTTGTACGCCGTGGTGTTGAGCCGGATATTGCCGAAATTGACGCCTGGCAGCGCACCGCAGGCGTAGCAGTTCTCGATCTGGAAGATCGGGAAGTCGACCCGGGTCACCTTGACGTTGGCCACCCCTTTCGGCCGGCGGTTGCTGTAGTTGCGCACGCCGTTGGCGTCGATATACGAGTAGGTCAGGGACGAGCCCATGCGCACGAAACGCGCCTTCATGCTCGCGTCACCGACAGGCTTGGGGGTGACGGTCGCCGGCGAGCCAGTCACGGTCATGGCGGGAGTCGCCGTCCCTACTCCGGCCCCTGCGCCGGTCGCAACTGCCGGCGCGGTAGCCGCCGCGCGACTGTGCTTTTCCGGCTGGTAGCTGATGACGGTGCACTTGGCGCCGGCCACGCGTTTGCTGGCGTAGGCACGGGTGCCGTCCGGGCTGTCGCAGCGATAAAGGTTGCCCGCCCACGCAGGCGTCGACGCCAGCGCAGCCACTGCCACCAGAATTCCCCGGAGCCCCCTCATGCGGCGGACTATCCCCTCGTTGAAAGGTCTTTACAAGCCGTTGATTTATATGAACGCGACGCCTATCGCGTTTCGGCCAGCGGGGGCGTGGACCCGCACATCGGTGGCTGTCCTACAATGCGCGCCCGGCGCGGAGTAACCGCCGCCCTCCCGGATTCAACTCTAATGACCGATCGCACCGCCACCGCCGAGGCCGTTCCGGCCTCCTCGCCCCTGCCGCCGAAGGGCAAGCTCTTCATCGAGACCCACGGCTGCCAGATGAACGAGTACGACTCGGCCAAGATGGCCGACGTCCTTGCCGCCAGCGACGGCCTCGAACTGACGACCAATGTCGAGGAAGCCGACGTCATCCTGATCAACACCTGCTCGATCCGCGAGAAGGCCCAGGAAAAGGTGTTCAGCCAGCTCGGCCGCTGGAAGTCGCTCAAACAGGGTGGCAAAGCGGTGGTGATCGGGGTCGGCGGCTGTGTGGCCTCGCAGGAAGGCGACGCCATCATCAAGCGTGCCCCCTACGTCGACCTGGTCTTCGGCCCGCAGACCCTGCACCGCCTGCCCGAGCTCATCCAGGCCAGGCGCGACACCGGCCGGCCGCAGGTCGACATCAGCTTCCCCGAGATCGAGAAGTTCGATCGCCTGCCCGAGCCGCGCGCTGAGGGCCCGAGCGCCTTCGTCTCGATCATGGAAGGCTGCAGCAAGTACTGCTCGTTCTGCGTGGTCCCCTATACCCGCGGCGAGGAGATCAGCCGTCCGTTCGAGGACGTGCTGGTCGAAGTCGCCGACCTTGCCGCGCAGGGCGTGCGCGAGATCAACCTGCTCGGCCAGAACGTCAACGCCTACCGCGGCCCCTACGGGGACGGCGAGATCGCGGACCTCGCCCTGCTGATCCGTGCCATTGCCGAGATCGACGGCATCGGCCGCATCCGCTTCACTACCTCGCACCCGCTGGAATTCTCGGATTCGCTGGTCGAGGCTTATCGCGATGTGCCCAAGCTCGCGAATTACCTGCACCTGCCGGTGCAGGCCGGCAGCGACCGCGTCCTCGCGGCGATGAAGCGCGGCTACACCGCGCTGGAGTTCAAGCAGAAGATCCGCAAGCTGCGCGCGGTGCGACCGGACATCTCGGTCTCGTCCGACTTCATCGTCGGCTTCCCCGGCGAGAGCGACGCCGACTTCGAGAAGACCATGAAGCTGATCGAGGATGTCGGTTTCGACCAGTCGTTCTCGTTCATCTACTCGCGCCGCCCCGGCACGCCCGCCGCCGATCTCGAAGACACCGTCGGCAGCGAGGAAAAGCACGCCCGCCTCTCGCGCCTGCAGGCCACGATCAATGCGAAGGCGCGTGAGATCAGCGACGCCATGGTCGGCAGCGTGCAGAGCGTGCTGGTCGAAGGCCCGTCGAAAAAGGATCCGAACGAACTCACCGGCAAGACCGAGAACATGCGTTCGGTGAACTTCCCGGGCAATCCGCGCCTGGTCGGGCAGTTCGTCGACGTGGTGATCACCGGAGCGATGAGCAATTCGTTGCGCGGGCGCCTCGCGACCGCAGATTGATTGCCCCAGGCCGCTGGCTTGCCGCCACCGGCCTTGCACTCTGATTTCCTCAGTCGAGGCGCTTGGTGAAGCGCAGGATGGACGTGGTCATCATCACGGTGATGAACGCAATCAGCGCCAGCACCTCCGGCCAGAGTTCGAAGATGCTCGCCCCGCGCAGCATCACGCCGCGGATCAGCCGCAGGAAGTGGGTCAGCGGCAACACTTCGGCCAGGTACTGGATGATCTTCGGCATGCCCGAAAACGGAAACATGAAACCCGACAGCAGGATCGACGGCAGGAAGACGAAGAACGTCATCTGCATCGCCTGGAACTGGGACTGCGCCTTCGTCGAGATCATCAGGCCCAGCGAGAGATTGGCCAGGATCAGCAGGATCGTGGCGGCGTAGACGTCGAGCACACTGCCCCGCACCGGGACGTCGAACAGCCAGGCACCGAGCAGCAGCACCAGCGTCGTCTGGATCAGGCCGATACCCGCGAACGGCAACACCTTGCCGATCATCAGTTCGCTGCTGCTGACGGGCGTCGCGATCAGCAACTCCATGTTGCCGCGTTCGCGCTCGCGCACGATGGCGACCGCGGTGAACAGCACCATTGTCATCGTCAGGATGATGCCGATCAGTCCGGGCACGATGTTGATCGCCGAGCGCCGCTCCGGGTTGTAGAAGCCGACGACGCTGATCTGCGAAGGCTTCGGCTTCACGTACGCCGCGCTGTCCAGCGGCGTCTGCGCCAGCTGCACGGCCGCGGCCTGCACCGCGGTGTCGCTGCCATCGACCAGCACCTGCACGGCTTCACGCCCATCGATGCGGCGGCGCTCGAAATCCGGCGGAACCACCACACCGACGCTGATCTCGCCCCGCCGCAGCATCGTCATGAGTTCCTGCGGGCTGCTCGCGTCGCGTACCGGGTTGATGACTCCGGTGTTCTGCATGTCCATGACGAGCGCGCGCGACCCCGCGGTGGCGGCCTGGTCGGAAATCGCGGTATCCAGGTCGCGCAGGGTGAAGTTGATGGCGTAGCCGAACAGCACCAGCTGCATCACCGGAATGCCGACGATCATCGCCAGCGTGATCCGGTCGCGGCGCATCTGCCGCAGTTCCTTCAGCATGATCGCGAAGAGGCGGCGGGGGCTCATGCGGCCTCCTTTGTCTTGGCGGAGCCGCGGGTGGCGGCGACGAAGACGTCTTCGAGATTAGGCTCGGAAGGTTCGACCGTGGCGACCACACCGGCCCCACGCAGCACCTCGGCGATGCGCCCGGCGGCATCGCCGTTCTCGCCCGTGAGCACCCGCAGCGTGTTGCCGATCTGCGCCGCGCTGATGACACCGGGCGTCGCGATCAGCGCCCGCTGCGCGCTACGCGGATGGTCCGCGAGCACTGCCAGCGTGCGGCCTGCAATGGCGCTGGTGAGCTCGGCGGGCGAGCCGTCCGCGACCAGCACGCCGCGGTCGAGGATCGCCAGGCGGTGACAGCGTTCGGCTTCGTCCATGTAATGCGTGGAGACGAGGATCGTCGTGCCGGCGTCGGCGAGCTCGAAGAGTTTCTCCCAGAAGTCGCGGCGCGATTCGGGGTCGACGGCGCTGGTGGGCTCGTCGAGGAACAGCAGTTCCGGCTTGTGGATCACCGCGCCCGCGAGCGCGAGGCGCTGCTTCTGGCCGCCGCTCATTGTGCCGGCGAGTTGCTTCTGGCGATCCTGGAAGTGATAGAGCTCGACCAGCTCATCGATGCGTTGCCTGGCTTTCGCTCGTGGAATGTCCTGCACGGCGGCAAGGAATTCCAGGTTCTCGCGCACGCTGAGGTCGTCGAACAGCGAGAACTTCTGCGTCATGTAGCCGATGCGGAGCCGCAATGCTTCCGCCTGTTTCGGCAAGTGCAGTCCGAGCACCTCGATGTCGCCCTCGGTCGGTGTCATCAGGCCGCAGAGCATGCGGATGGTGGTGGTCTTGCCGGAGCCGTTGGGGCCGAGGAAACCGTAGACGTTCGCCTTGGGTACGCTCAGGTCGACGTGGTCGACCGCCACTAGATCCTTGAAGCGCTTGGTCAGGCCGCGCGCGCGGATGACAAGGTCATCGGCCGGCTGCGCGTTCATTTGCCGAACTCCACGCGCACCGGCAGGCCCGGTGGGAGTGCGGCCTCCTTCGCATTGATCGCAACTTCCGCGACATAACTCAGGCGCGCGGCGTCCCTACCTATCAATGCGTAGTACGGCGTGAACGTCGGCTCGGTGCGGATCAGGCGCACGGTGCCGGCAAGCCCGTCCTTGTGCCCGTTGACGAACACGCGTGCCGCGTCGCCCACCTGGACGTGGGTGCGGATGGGTTCGGGCACGTACACGCGTGCATAGGGCGCGCCGACGAGCAGGATCGCGAGCGGCTGGCCCACGGCGGCCTGGTCGCCAAGCTTGAACGGCAGGCTGTCGACCAGCGCGTCGCGCGGCGCGACGAGGGAGAGCTTGTCGAGCGTCACCTGTTGCGCCGTGGCCTCCGCTTCGGATGCGGCGAGCGCCGCCTGGCCACGCGCGATCTGCTCGCGCCGCGTACCCTTTTCAAGTTCGAGGAGCGAAGCCTGCATCGCGCGTACGGATGCGGCCGTGTTTTCGGCACTGGCGCGCGCCCTGTCGACTTCGGCGGCGGCGATCAGCTGCTGGCGTCCAAGCGGGCGCACGCGTGCATAGAAATCGCTCGCCTCGCGCGCCTGCGCCTGTGCGGCCGCGAGCTGGGCACGCGCCTGCGCGATCGTCTCCGAACGCGGGCCCGCCTCGAGCTCTTCCAGCGATGCACGCTGCGCCGCGGCCTGCGCACGCGACGCTTCGGTCGCAGAGCGCGTGCGGTCGAGTTCGAGGCGCAGGATCGGCTGGCCAGCCTTCACGCGCTGCCCTTCGCGCACGTCGATTGCCGCGATGCGTTCGGCGGCGGGCGCGGGGAGCGTGATGCGGTCGTACTCGAGGGTGCCCAGGGCCTGGGGCGTGTCGTCTCGACAGGCCGACAAGAGCGCGGCGGCGGTGAAGACGACCAACAGCTGCGTGCGGGGGGAACGCATGGCATGGGTTCTCGTGGGAATCGTGCGGGCGTGCATTGCGCTCATGGGATCGCGCTTATTGGAATCAGGAGGCGCCGATGCCGTGGTCCAGCAACGCAATCGCGTGATCGCGCATGGTCGAGGCATCGATGTCGTCGGCGGCGAACAACCGGCGCCAGATCGGCGCGCCGGCGGCGGGGAACAGGGTCAGGCCGATCAGCGAGGTGACGAGCAATCGCGGATCCAGGTCCGGACTGAGCTCGCCGGCTTCCTGCGCGGCGGCGAAGCGCGCGGCGAGCAGTTGCGGCATCTGCGGCGCGACGGTGGTGAAGAGCACTTCGCGCAGCGCGCCGCCCTCGCACAGCACCTCGCGCACCCATAACGGCGGCAGCCAGGGATGGCGCTCGACGGTCGCGCACATGCCGCGGACGAAGCCTGCGATCAGCCCGGAGATGTCGTCGCCCGCCTGCATCGTGGACTCGCGGACTTCGTCGAACGCCGGCATCACGCGTTCGGCGATGACGGCCTGTTGCAGCTGCGTCTTGTCGCCGAAGTAGTAGTGCAGCAGCGCGGGGGTTACCGCGCCTTCGCTGGCGATCGCACGCAGCGAGGTGCCGGCGATGCCTTCACGGGCGAAACAGGCGACCGCTGCGTCGAGCAGCCGGGCCCGCAGGTCGGGGCCGTCGCCCATCGGGCGACCCGGGGTGCGCTTGGGTTTTCCAGGCCCCCGGGTGGCCCGGGCCCTGCTGGAAACCTTGGTTTTATTGGGGTGCGCCTCAGTCATGGTCCAAATAATTAATTCAATGATCAATTATTTGCAAGAGTGGTCCGACGGACGGCCCCTGCCCCGACCGGGACATGCCTCACGGGGCGGAATCGCCCCCTGCCCATTCGCTCTTACGGCGCGCGGCCCCGCTTATTTCCCGCCAGCGCGATAGACCGGCCGGCCATCGACATAGGTGGCCTGCACGGTCAGGTTGCGCAGTTGCGCAGGCTCGATCGCCAGCGGGTCCTCGGCCACGATCACGAAGTCGGCGCGCTTGCCGACTTCGAGGCTGCCGACGTCGTCCTCCGCGAATCCCGCGTACGCGGCATCCAGGGTGAAGCCGCGCAGCGCCTCGTACGCCGTCAGTTTTTCCTCGGGGCGCCAGCCGCCGGCTGGCTTGCCATCGCCATCGGCCCGCGTGGTGGCGGCATACAGGCCAAGGCGCGGATCCACCGACTCGATCGGGAAGTCGGAACCCAGCGCCAGGCGGGTTCCGCTGTCGCGCAGCAACCGCCACGCGTAGGCCCCGACGATGCGCTGCGGACCAATGCGCTGCTCGGCCCATGGCATGTCGCTGGTGGCATGCGTGGGCTGCATCGAAGCGATCACGTGCAACTGGGCGAGGCGCGGAAGGTCGTCGAGGGCAAGCACCTGGGCGTGTTCGATGCGCCAGCGATGGTCGCTCGTCGTGGCCTCGTCGCCGAGCACGCGTGCATAGGCATCGAGCACCTCGCGATTGCCGCGGTCGCCGATGGCATGCGTAGCCACCTGCACGCCGCAACGCTTCGCCTTTTCCGCGATCTTCGCCAACGCATCGGGCGGGGTAAGCAACAGGCCGCGGTTGCCGTGGTCGTCGCTGTAGTCCTGGAGCAAGGCCGCGCCGCGACTGCCCAGCGCGCCGTCCATGTAGAGCTTGACTGTGCGCATCTTCAATCGCCCGGCGGGATGCGCGTACAGGCCATCGCTGCAGAGCCTGGCCAGTGCCGCACCGTCGGCATCGGCCATCGCGGTGATGCGAAGCGGCAGCCTTCCGGCATCCGCGAGCCGGGTGTAGCGCTGCAATTGGGCTAACGGAATCCCGGCGTCGTGCACCCCGGTCAGCCCGTGCGAGACCGCTTCCTGCATGCCCAGTTCGAGCGCGCGCGTTGCGGTGGCCTCGTCCAGCGGCGGCATTGCGGTATCGACCAGATCCTGCGCGTTGTCGATGAAGACGCCGGTGGCGCGTCCTTGCGCATCGCGCACGATGCGGCCGCCGTCCGGCTGCCACTCGCCGGCGAGGTCCCGCTTCAGCAGGCGCATCGCGGCGCTGTTGGCCCAGGCGGCGTGGCCATCGATGCGGCGCAACCACACCGGCCGGTCCGGGAAGGCCGCGTCGAGCTCGACGGCCGTCGGGAACTCCTTTTCCGGCCAGTCGTTCTGGTCCCAGCCGCGGCCCAGCAGCCAGGCCTGCGGCGGCAGCTCGCGCGCGAAAGCGCGCAGCCGCTGCAGGATGTCCTGCTTGTCCCGGGTACCCCGGAGGTCTACCTGCAGCTTCGTCAGCCCGAGCCCCTCCACGTGGCCATGGGCATCGATCAGGCCCGGGATCACGGTCGCATTGCCGGCCTCGATGCGCTTGGCACCGGGATAGCGCGCCAGCAATTCCGCCGTGCCGCCCAATGCCAGGATGCGACCATCACCGTCGTAGGCCATCGCCTGAGCGTGAGGCTGCTCGTGATCCATCGTGTGGATTCGCGCGGCGCTCACCACGGTGACCTGTAGCGTGCCCGCAACGGCAACATGCGACGCGAACAACAGCGCCAGCAAGATTCGGATATCACGCATCGACCAGCCCCCTTTCCACCCCAGGCGTCGACTTTGCGAAAAAGCCCCCACAGGCGCAAGCTTTCGCTGCTGCCTCCGAGAGTGCCTTTCGAAGACCCCCAGATGCCTTCCCGCACCGTTTCCGAATTCGCCCTCGAGCCCGCCGAGACCGAGCGCCTGGCCAACCTCAGCGGCCCATTCGACAGCCACCTGCGCATGATCGAGCTGCGCCTCGGCGTGGAGATCGCCAACCGCGGAAACGTGTTCCGCGTCGACGGCTCCGAAACGGCTGTCAACAAGACGGAACGGTTGCTGCGCCAGCTGTGGAACGAGGCCGCCGACACCACGCTCACCGAGCCCGACATCCACCTGCAGCTCACCGAATACGAGGCGGACGATATCGCCGCCAGCGACATCGAGCCGCAGGAAGTCACCATCCGCGTAAAGCGCGGCACCCTGCGCGCCCGCGGCGCCAACCAGGCGAAATACCTGCACGCGATCGCCACGCACGACATCAACTTCGGTATCGGTCCGGCCGGCACCGGCAAGACGTTCCTGGCCGTGGCAATGGCGGTGGAGGCACTGAACGAGGCCCGCGTGCAACGCCTGGTGCTGGTGCGCCCGGCGGTGGAGGCCGGCGAGAAGCTGGGCTTCCTGCCGGGCGACCTGACCCAGAAGGTCGACCCTTACCTGCGCCCGCTCTACGATGCCCTGTACGAGATGCTTGGCGTGGAAAAAGTGGTCAAGCTGCTGGAAAGGAACGTCATCGAGATTGCTCCGCTCGCCTACATGCGCGGACGCACGCTTAACGACGCGTATGTGATCCTCGACGAAGCGCAGAACACCACGATCGAGCAGATGAAGATGTTCCTGACCCGCATCGGCTTCGGCAGCACGGCCGTGGTGACCGGCGACATGACCCAGATCGACCTGCCCAAGCACCAGAAGTCCGGGCTGAAGGATGCGCTGGAAGTGTTGCGCAACGTCAACGGGATCAGCTTCACCTTCTTCGAGTCGCGCGATGTCGTGCGCCACCCCCTGGTGGCGCGCATCGTCAATGCCTACGACGCCCGCGATTCGGCGGACGCACAGACCGGGCCGGCTCCCTGAGCATGGTCTTCTTCAGCATGGTCTTCTCCCATCACCATCGACAGGACTACAACGCATGACCGTCGGCCCGGTTCGTCTTGATGTCAGTGTCAGCTATGCGGTTCCGCGCGTCGGCGTCCCCTCGGCGGTGAGCTTCCGGAAATGGGTGGCCGCGGCGCTCGAGAACCGCATCCGCGAAGCGGACCTCGCCATACGCATCGTCGGCGCCAAGGAAGCGCGTGCCCTCAACCGGCATTACCGCGGCAAGGATTACGCGACCAACGTCCTGAGCTTCCCCGCCGAACTGCCGGATGGACTGCCCAAGGGCGTGAAGCTGCCGCTGCTCGGCGACCTCGTGATCTGCGCCCCCGTGGTGGCGCGCGAGGCCAAGGAACAGAAGAAACACCTGGTCGAGCACTACGCGCACTTGACCGTGCACGGTGCCCTGCACCTGCTCGGCTGGGACCATGAGAACGAAGCCGACGCGATCTGCATGGAACAGCTGGAACGGGAGATCCTGGCGGGAATGGGGATCGAGGACCCCTACGTCCTCGCCTGACACGCCGCCGTCATAGCCGGGCGTCGCAGGACCGCCGCGCTCAGGTGTGCGCCCTCGCCCCGTTGTGCTTGCGTCCTGCCCCGTCGTGCCGTGCGCGGGTGCGCGCCGCTTTCCGCGCCGCTTGCGAACGGCCTTCCGCACCCTTGGTGCGTACCTCCTTCTTCGCCGCCACCGAGCGCTCGCTGGCCGTGCGCTTGCGCGCCGCCTTCTTCGCCTGCCGTGACAACGCCAACGTGCTCGCCGCCGCGTGCCCTTCGCGCTTGAGCGCCTGGGTCGTCGCGCGCGAGCGGGTCTTCGACGGGGCTGCGGCGGCCCTTGTCGCGGCCTTTGTCGCGGCCTTTGTCGCGGCCTTTGTCGCGGCCTTTGTCGCGGCCTTTGTCGCGGACTTTGTGGCGGCCTTTCGCGCGGTCGTCTTGCGGGCGCCGGTCTTCGCGGCGGCCTTCTTCACGGTGGCTTTCCTGGCCACTGTCCGGCCCGTGGCGGTCTTGCTCACGGTCTTGCGCGCGGCCTTCCGGGTGGTCGCCTTGCGCGCGCGAGGCGCCCCCGCCTCGGCATCCTGTCGCACCTTGCGCAGGGTTCCTTCGGAGGCCGCGCCCTTCTTCGGCGCTGGCAGTTCCACGCCAGCGCGACGCGCCTTCGACAGGCCGATCGCGATCGCCTGTTTGGCCGAACGCGCACCGTGCTTGCCCTCGCGGATGTGGTCGATTTCCTCGCGGACGAATTCGCCGGCCTGCGTGCTCGCCGCCTTGCCTTCGCGCTTGTCCTTGCTGGCGCGTTTCAGGGTGCGTTTCCCAGGCATTTCGCAGTCCTCCGCGGGGGCCCGCGGCGATTATCCGTTCGGCCCCGGGATGCCATGGTGAAACCCTTGTCCCCCTTCCGCGCTAGACTTCCACGGTCCGCCCACCCCCCGGGCGTTGCCGAAACACCATGTCCGAGGACGACAGTAGTACCCCGCAGGAGCACCCCGAGCGCCGGCGCGGCTGGCTGGAACGCATCAGCACGATGCTCTCCGGCGAGCCCAGCACGCGCGAAGGCCTGGTAGAGCTTCTCCGCGATGCCCAGGCCGATGGCCTGATAGCCGCCGACACCCTGCGCATGATGGAAGGCGCGATCGCCGTATCCGACCTGACCGTCGGCGACGTGATGATCCCGCGCGCGCAGATGGTCGCCCTGCCCGCGGATGAGCCGCTGCTCGAACTCATGAAGCGCGTGGTCGAGTCCGGCCACTCGCGTTTCCCCGTCCACGGCGATGAGAAGGACGAGATTCTCGGCATCCTGCTGGCCAAGGACCTGCTGCGCGGGGTCGTCGCCGACAACGGCCCGGGCAGCATCCACTCCCTGCTGCGTCCGGCCGTGCTGATTCCCGAATCCAAGCGCCTCAACGTGCTGCTGCGCGAGTTCCGCCAGTCGCGCAACCACATGGCGATCGTGATCGACGAGCACGGCGGCGTCGCCGGACTGGTCACCATCGAGGACGTACTCGAGCAGATCGTCGGCGACATCGACGACGAGCACGACGAAGCCGAGGACCCGCAGGCGCTGATGCGCGCCCAGGCCGATGGCCTGTTCGTGGTCGACGCACTGACGCCGATCGCGGACTTCAACGAGCGCTTCGACGCCGACTTCGACGACGACGAGTACGACACCATCGGTGGCCTGATCACGGCGGCCATTGGGCATCTGCCGGAAGCCGGCGAGGAACTCTCGATGGGCCGCTTCGTGTTCCGGGTCGCCACGGCAGACGCGCGCCGCGTGCATGCGTTCCACGTGGACGTGCTCGGCAATGCGTGACGCACATGGGTCCCTTCCCGTCGCGAGGGGAAGGGCGGGTTCCCTGAAGCGCTGGCTGCTGCCGGGCCTGCTCTGGCTGGTGTCGCTGGGCGCGTTCGCGCAGGGAGCTCCGGCGCCCTCCCCCATGGAAGCAGCGCCCCCGGCAACGGCGGAGGCCGCGCCACGCATCGGCATCATGGTCATGCAGCCGGGGGAGATCTTCTGGGAGCGTTTCGGTCACGATTCGGTGCTGGTGGCCGATCCGCGGACCGGCGAAGCGATCTCGTACAACTTCGGCTTCTTCGATCCGACCGAACCCGACTTCATCTCCCGCTTCGTCCGCGGCGACATGCGCTACCGCCTCGCGGCCGTGCCCTACACGGATGACCTGATCCTGTATCGCGAGGAAGGCCGCGGCGTCAGCGTGCAATGGCTCGACCTCGATGACGCGCAGGCGCGCGAGATAACCACTGCGCTCGCCGAGAACGCGAAGCCGGAAAACGCGTTCTATCGCTACGACTACTTCAAGGACAACTGCTCCACGCGCGTGCGCGATGCCGTCGACCACGCACTGGCCGGCGGCTTGCTCAAGCAGGTCCAGGGCCGCTCGCAGGGCCTGACCTGGCGCGACGAGGCGCTGCGCCTGGCCTCCCCGGCACCGTGGATGTGGCTGGGATTCGACGTCGGCCTCGGGCCCGCCGCGGACCAGCCGATGACGTTGTGGGAACAGGCGTTCGTGCCGCGCCGGCTGTCCGACATCCTGCTGGACGCCAGGAACAATTCGGGCCAGCCACTGGTGCGCGACCGCCAGGACATCCTCCCCCATCGCATCGCCCCCGAACCCGTGGCCCGCGCGACGCGCTGGTGGTTGTGGGGCCTGTGGGGCCTCGCGATCGGCGTCGTCGTCGCATGGGCGGGAAAGCGTGGTTCGCGCGCGTTGGGCGCGGCGCTGCTGACCTTCTGGCTGGTTTCGGGTGCGATCGGCGCGCTGATGTTGTTCCTGTGGTTCGGCACCGCGCATGTCATGGGATGGGCCAACCACAATCTCTTCCTGCTCAATCCGCTGGCCTGGCTCGCATTGCCGGGCGCCTGGGGACTGGTGCGCGGGCGCATGCCGGGTCGCTGGACGGCGGGCATCACCCTGCTGATGGCGCTGTCCGCCGTGGCCGGCCTGCTCTTGCATTGGGTGAGCGCGCAACCACAAGCCAACCTGCATTGGATCGCCCTGCTGCTGCCGCTGCATGCCGCGACTGCCTGGACGTTCTCCCTTCGCAACCCCCGGTGAACCTGGCGCGCGCGCGTGTTGCGCCTGGTCGGGCGAAGGGGGCACGATGCCGCGCATGAAGGACCCCACGCTCCCCCAGTGCGTCATCAACTGCGTCGCCTACGACCGTGACGGCCAGCGCCGCGACGTCAGCCTCGACGCGATCAGCGACGTGCTGGCGGTCGACGACGGCAGCTTCGTCTGGGTCGGCCTCTACGAGCCGGACGAGAGCGTCCTCGACAAGCTGCAGGAGGAATTCGGCCTGCATGACCTCGCGGTGGAGGATGCGCACAACGCGCACCAGCGCCCGAAGATCGAGGCCTACGGCAATTCGCTGTTCATTGCGATCCATACCGCGCAGAAGGTGGACAGCCACATCCGCTTCGGCGAAACGCACCTCTTCGTCGGGCCGCGCTACCTGGTGACCGTACGGCACGGCGCGTCGAGCAGCTACGCGCCCGCACGCGCACGCATGGAACGCGAGCCGGAGATGATGAAGCATGGCCCCGGAGCCGCGTTGTATGCAGTCCTGGACATGGTAGTCGACAACTACACGCCGATCATCGACGAGTTCAACCAGGAACTGAACGAACTCGAGCAGGACGTTTTCGCCGATGCTTTCCGCAAGGATACGGTGCACAAGCTGTACGACCTCAAGCGCGAACTCACCCGCCTGCGGTTGGCGGCTTCGCCGCTGCAGGACATCCTGGGCCAGCTGATGCGTGCACGCACCACGCTGATCGACGAGGAGATCCAGCTCTATTTCCGCGACGTGCACGACCACACCGTGCGCCTCAACGAAAGCACCGACACGCTGCGCGAAATGCTCACCGCGGCGATGACGGTGAACCTGTCGCTGGTCACCGTGCAGCAGGGCGAAACCGTCAAGCGCCTGGGCGCCTGGGCGGCGCTGCTGGCCGCGCCGACCCTGATCGCAAGCTGGTACGGCATGAACTTCACCCACATGCCGGAGCTGGCCGGGCGCCACAGCTACTGGATCCTGATCGGCGTGAACGTGGTGATCTGCGCGGTGCTGTACGGGATGTTCAAGCGCGCGAAGTGGCTGTAACCACGCGCTGATCCGGGCAGCCGTGCCGGCCGCGCCGCGGAAATCCCACCGCCATCATTGATTTCCCCCGGAACTCGGGCGACGCTTCGGGCTTCCCCGGAGGGTCGTCAATGCAACGCTTTTCCTGGCTCATCTGGGCCGCGCTTACCGTCGTGGCCGTTGCCAGCGTGGGCACGCTGGCCCTGCACCGCGGCGAAACCATCAGCGCCATGTGGCTGGTGGCCGCGGCCATGTCCGTGTTTGCCATCGCCTATCGCTTCTATGGCCGCTACATCGCGAACGTCGCACTGGGCGTCGACGCGACGCGTGCAACGCCCGCTTGGCGGCGCAACGATGGCCTGGACTATGTCCCCACCGAACGCAGCGTGCTGTTCGGCCACCACTTTGCCGCCATCGCCGGCGCGGGCCCCCTGGTGGGCCCGGTACTGGCGGCACAGATGGGCTACCTGCCGGGCACGCTGTGGATCCTCGCCGGCGTGGTCTTTGCCGGTGCGGTGCAGGACATGCTGGTCCTGTTTTTCTCCACGCGCCGCGATGGCCGCTCGCTCGGCGAGATGATCCGCGCGGAGATGGGCGGCGCCGCGGGCGTCACCGCGATGATCGGCATCCTCTTCATCATGGTGATCCTGCTCGCCGTGCTCGCGCTGGTCGTGGTGAAGGCGCTGGCGCAGAGCCCGTGGGGCACGTTCACGGTGGCGATGACTATCCCGATCGCGGTGCTGATGGGCGTGTACCTGCGCTACTTCCGGCCCGGCCGCATCCTCGAAGTGTCGGTGATCGGCCTGGCGCTGCTGCTGCTGGCGATCTGGATCGGTGGCCTGGTCGCGGCCGATCCACAATGGTCGGCGGTATTCCGCCTGGAGGCGACCACGCTGGCCTGGCTGCTGATCGGCTACGGTTTCATCGCCGCCGTGCTGCCGGTATGGCTGCTGCTCGCGCCACGCGACTACCTCAGCACTTTCCTCAAGATCGGCACCATCGGCCTGCTGGCAATCGCGATCTTCATCGCCACGCCCGACCTGCAGATGCCGGCGCTCTCGCGTTTCATCGACGGCACCGGCCCGGTCTTCAGCGGAAAGCTCTTTCCGTTTCTCTTCATCACCATCGCCTGCGGCGCGGTATCCGGCTTCCACTCGCTGATCAGTTCCGGCACGACGCCCAAGATGCTCGCCAGCGAATCGCACATCCTGCCGATCGGTTACGGCGGCATGCTGATGGAGGCCTTCGTCGCGGTGATGGCGCTCGTCGCGGCCTGCGTGCTGCAGCCGGGCGTCTATTTCGCGATGAATGCGCCGGCGTCGCTGATTGGTTCGACCGTCGACTCCGCCGCAGCAGCGATTTCCAACTGGGGCTTCGTCATCACGCCCGACGTGCTCGCGGCCACCGCGAAGGAAATCGGCGAGGAAACCCTGCTCTCGCGCACCGGCGGCGCCCCGACGCTGGCGGTCGGCATGGCGCAGATCCTCCACGGCATCTCTGGCGGCACCGGGATGATGGCGTTCTGGTACCACTACGCGATCCTGTTCGAGGCCTTGTTCATCCTGACCACCCTCGATGCCGGTACGCGCGTCGCGCGCTTCATGCTCCAGGACATGCTGGGCATGGCGCACCCATCGCTGGCGCGCACCGAGAACTGGGGGGCGAACGTCCTGTGCACGGGGATCGCGGTCGCGGGCTGGGGCTGGTTCCTGTACCAGGGCGTCGTCGATCCACTCGGGGGCATCAACACACTGTGGCCGTTGTTCGGCATCGCCAACCAGATGCTGGCAGGGATCGCGCTGGTGTTCTGCTGCGTGATCATGGTGAAGATGAAGCGCGGGAAGTACCTGTGGATCCCGCTGTTGCCGACCGCATGGCTGCTGCTGTGCACGCTCACCGCCAGCTGGCAGAAGATCTTCCACGATGATCCCAAGATCGGGTTCCTGGCCAGTGCGCGCAGGTTCACCGACGCGATTGCGCGTGGCGAAGTAGTGGCTCCGGCGAAGTCGATCGAAGAGATGCGGCGCCTGGTGTTCAACTACCAGGTCGATGTGGTGCTGTGCGCCGTGTTCATCGTGGTCGTGCTGTCGACCGTGTTCTTCGGCGCACGGGCCGCGCTGGCGGCGCGACGGGCCCACGCGCCCACCACGCGCGAAAGCGACTACGTGGCGCTCGACAGCGTGCTGGCCAAGCCGACGGCATGATCACCGTCCTGCGAACGCTGCTGCGGGACATCTGGTCGAACGCCGCGCGAACGGCGCGGCTCGCGATCGGCATTCCGGACTACGGGGCGTATATCGAGCACATGCGCAGCCATCATCCGCAGCTCGCACCGATGGGGCGCGACGCGTTCTTCCGGGAGCGCATGGCGGCGCGGTACGGCAAGGGGCGGTCGCGCTGCTGCTGAGTCGCGGTTAGCGGACGGTGTCCCAGCCGGTGCGCTTGCGCCGGTCCTTGCCGCTGCGGCGATCGTCCTTGGTCGGTTCGAACCGGATCATTTCGCGCCGGTCCTCGCCCTGCCTGCGATCGCCACCCTTGCGGCGTTCCGGCCCCCGGTACGGCTCCGGCGGCTTGCGGAAATCGTCGGTCATTTCTGTCCCCTGCGACTGTCCCCGGCAGCGAGCATACGCCCAATCCGGACAGCCAGAACAACGGGCTGGCCCCCGGAATCCGGCCATCCGACGCATCACCGATGCAGCCCATCCCGCCAACGGAATGGCCACTGAAGTGCGGGGCGGTCTGGATGGAAACACGGCAGGCCGGGCCGCAACACGTCGTCACGATGCCGTCACCAGCTCGCGCAATCGCTCAGTCTCCTGCCCAGCCAAAAAGAAAGGGCGGAGCCGCAGCTCCGCCCTTCTTCATCCAGGCCAATGCAAGCGCTTACTGACCGATGTGCTGCTTCAACCAGCCATTGACCGTGTCATGCCATTGAATGGAGTTCTGCGGCTTCAGCACCCAATGGTTCTCATCGGGGAAGTAGAGGAACTTCGACTCCACGCCCTTGCGCTGCAGCGCCGTGAACAGCGCGATGCCCTGCTCTGCCGGGATGCGGAAATCCTGCTGGCCATGGATGACCAGCATCGGCACGCGGAAGTCGGCGACGTGGTTGGCCGGGTTGAACTTCTGGTAACCCTGCGGATTCTCGAACGGTGTGCCGCCGTTTTCCCATTCGCTGAACCACAGCTCCTCGGTCGCGTAGCCCATGGCGTTGTTCTCGAACACACCGTCGTGGCTCACCAGGCACTTCCACGGCTGGTTCCAGTTGCCCGCGATCCAGTTGACCATGAAGCCGCCGTAGCTCGCGCCCAGCGCACAGGCCTTGTCGCCATCGAGGAAGGCGAACTGCTGCTGCGCCGCGGCCCAACCCTTCTGGAGGTCTTCCAGCGGGCGATCGCCCCAGTGCTGGCTGATCGCATCGGTGAAGGCCTGGCCGTAGCCGGTGGAGCCGTGGAAGTCGATCATCACCACCGCGTAGCCCTGGCCCGCGTAGGTCTGCGGATTCCAGCGGTAGCTCCAGCCGTTACCGAAGCTGCCCTGCGGACCGCCATGGATGAGGAAGGCGACCGGATACTTCTTGCCCTTCTTGTAGTTCCACGGCTTGACCACGTAACCGTGCACCGTCTCGTTGTTCCAGCCCGCGAACTTGAACTGCTCGTAGTCGCCGAAGCGGACATCCGGCAGCATCTGGCCGGCGCTCTGCGTGATCGGGCGCTGCGGCGCGTGGCCATCCGCGCTGGTGGTGAAGATCTGGTCGCCACTCTTCAGCGACGAACGCGTGAACGCGAGCGTCGGGCCAGCCAGTGCGAACGAGGTGACGGAGCCATCGGCGCCGAACACGCTGCTCACTTCGCCATTGGCGATCGACACGGCGAACAGCGGCTCCTGTCCGAGTTCCTGCGCGGTCGTGTAGATGCTCTTGCCATCCGTCGACAAGGTGATGCCATTGGCCGATGCGTCCCAACGCGGCGCGATCTCGCGCGTCGAGCCGGAGGCCAGGTCCATCGCCATCAACGCGAAGCGATCCGCTTCGAAGCCGGGGCGCTTCATGGCGCGGTAGTACAGCGTCTTGCCATCCGCGCTGAACACCGGCGTGGTGTCCCAGGCCGGATTGGCGGCCGTGAGGTTTTTCGCCGCGCCACCGCCGTCGGCATTGACCAGGTACAGGTCGAAGTTGGTCGAATGGGGCTCGTCCTGGTCGGACTTGCGCGCGCTCAGCACGAGCTGCTTGCCGTCGGGCGACCACTCGTATTCGCTCTGGTCGCCGAAAGGCCTGGACGGCACATCGCCGATCACGTCGGCGCCCACCAGCGTTCCCGTGTTCGCCATCGTCGTGCCATCGCCGAGGCCGGTGACGAAGAGGCGGTTGAGGCGCCCGTCATTCCATGCATCCCAATGGCGGATGAAGATGCGGTCGAACAGGACGCCCGAATTCTTCTGCTTGCCACGCTCCTCCATGCGCTTGGGGCTGCACGCGAGGTCACTGCCGCAGTCCGCGAACGCCTCGACGCTGAAGGCCAGGCGCTTGCCATCCGGCGAGAGCTTGTAGCTGCCGATGTCGCTGGGGAAATCGGTGAGGCGGACCGGCTCGCCGCCGCGCGTGGGGATCGCGTACAGCTGCATGGATCCCGACTTCGCGCTGAGGAAATATACGGTGCTGCCGTCGCTCGAGAACGACGCCGAGTTCACGTTCCAGCCATCCGGCGTCAGGCGCTTGGGCGGCGCGGCATCGCGCGCGAACAGGTCTTCGATCCACAGCGCCGTCGACGACTTGTTGGCGGACACGTCCACCACGCGCTTGGCGAACACCAGCGTGCGGCCATTGGGCGACAGCGTGGGAGCGGATACGCGGTCGAGCGCGGCGAGGTCACGGACCTCGAAACCGCGCGCGGCGGCGGCATCGAACGAAGGCAGGGCCGCCGCAAGGAGCAGGGGCAGGACGGCATGACGCAGATTCATCGGAACTCCGGGCGGGACAACGAAGGTCCCGATGTTAGGCGGCCGGCCCCTGTCGTCGCAAAGGCCGGCCGTCACATGCCCGGGAACTGCAAACTCCGGTCAGGCGTTCGCCGTGCGACGCGCCACGCCTTCGATCCAGCGGTACAGGACCAGCATCGCCACGACGAACGCGATACCGCCGATCCATACGGCAGCGTTCGCGAACTCCGGACCCACCAGCGCCAGCGGCGCATCCATGCCCGAGAACGCCACGATCGCCGCGATCACCACGCCGATCAGGCCTTCGCCGACGATCATGCCCGAGGCCAGCAGCACGCCGAGTTGCTTTGCCGATTCCGGCTTGGCCGTGCGTTCGGCACGCTTGTCGTAGAACGCACCGGCCAGCGCACCCACCACCACCATCAGCGTCGCCGAGGTCGGCAGATAGATGCCCAGGCCCACGGCCAGGGGCGACAGGTGCGCGGACTTGGTCGTGCGCCGCAGCACCTCGTCCAGCACGATCAGCACCACGCCGATTCCGGCGCCGATTTCGATCAGGCTCCAGTCGATGTTGTTCTGGATCACGCCCTGCGCCAGCGCGGAGATCAGACCGGCCTGCGGCGCGGCCAGCGCCTTGGAGGGATCGGCGCCCGGCGTACCGGCGAAACCGTAGGCATGGTTCAGCAGGTCGAGGATCGGCGGAATGATCGCGGCGCCCGCGATCACGCCGACCACCAGGGCCCACTGCTGCTTGGACGGCGTCGCGTCCACCAATTGGCCGGTCTTGAGGTCCTGCAGGTTGTTGTTGGCGATCGCGGCGACGGTGAACACCACCGACGTCACCAGCAGGGCGAATGCGACCAGTCCCTTTTCATTGCCCGGCGCCATCAGCGGCTTGATGCCGAACACCAGCAGCAGCGCCGCGCCGATGACCACCAGGATGCCGATGCCCGACAGCGGGCTGTTCGACGATCCGATCAGGCCCGCCATGTAGCCGCACACCGCGGACACCAGGAAGCCCATCACCACGCAGTAGATAAGGCCGCCGACGATCAGCGTCCACATGTGCGCGCCCAGGCCGCTCTGGATGCTCAGGTGACCGAGCAGCCATGCGATCGGCAGGAAGCAGGCGACCATGATGATGCCGACCAGACCGATCGGAATGTCGTGCTCGGTGCGTGGCAGCGAGTCGAGCTGACCGGCCTTGCGCACGCGCGAAGCCGCCATCGCGGAGCTCAGGCCACTGGCGACAGGCTTCACCAGCTTGGCCAGCGTCCAGATGGCCGCAACACCTATCGTGCCGGCACCGACGAAGCGCACCTGATGGCTCCACGTCGCCTGCGCCACGTCCGCCGCCGCACCCGCCGCGGCCGCGAGGGCCGAGTAATGCGGCACGCCCCATGCCCACGCGATGACCGCGCCCAGCAGCATCGCGACGCCGACCCACAGCCCCACCAGGTGGCCCACGGCGAACAGCGCCATCGAGAGGTTGAAGTCGAAGCCCGTCACCGACCCCTTCTCGCCACCGAAGCGGAAGTACTGCGCGACGTCGCTGGCAAACACGCGGGTCGCGACGATGACGGCAAAGGTCGCCGCCACGATCGAACCCCAGATCACCGCCATCAGGCCGACACGGCTTTCCTCGATGCCCGCGGCGGTCGCGTCTTCACCCGGACTGCCGACCTTCAGCACTTCGGCGCAGGCGACGCCCTCGGGATACGGCAGCTCCGAGTTCGTCACCAGCGCGCGCCGCAGCGGGATGGAATACATCACGCCGAGGATGCCGCCCAGTGCGCAGATCAGGAAGGAAATCCAGTAGGGAAACCCCGTCCACCAGCCAATCATCACCAGGCCCGGCAGGACGAAGATGATCGAGGACAGCGTGCCCGCCGCGGAAGCGACGGTCTGCACGATGTTGTTTTCCTGGATGGTGGAATCGCGGAAGTTGCGCAGCAACGCCATCGAGATGACGGCGGCAGGAATCGAGGTGGCGAAGGTCAGGCCGGCTTTCAGGCCGAAGAACACGTTCGCCGCGGTGAACGCCACGGTGATGATCACGCCCAGGACCAGGGCGCGGATGGTCAGTTCGGTACGCGGCTCGGCCATGGATTTGGCTGGGCTGTTCAAGGACGGTCTCCCCCTTCGTATAGACGCCCCAGTATCGCAGACCACTCGACCGGCGGGGACGGCCGGCGTTGGCGGGCTGGCTATACTCGGCCCACTTTGCGCATGGAGGCGCGTTGCAATCGGGGTTCTTCTTGTCCGCACTCTCTGCTCCCGCCGCCCTGCCGCTCGCGACGGACGCCAGCGATGACTTCCTCGGTCATCCCAAGGGCGTCTACGTCTGCTTCTTCACCGAGATGTGGGAGCGCTTCTCCTTCTACGGAATGAAGGCGCTGCTGCTGCTGTACCTGCTGCAGCACCACAAGTTCGGCGACCGCGCGGGGCTGGACGTCCTGGGCGCGTACGGCGGCCTGGTGTATTGCGTGCCGGTCATAGGCGGCCTGCTGGCAGACCGCTTCCTGGGCATGCGCAAGGCCGTGATCTTCGGCGGCCTGTTGCTGGTGGCCGGGCATGCCGGCATGGCGATCGAGGGCCACGCGGCAACGGTGGTCAACGGCGTGGTGACGCGCGACGACGCCGCACTGCGGATGTTCTACCTGTCGCTGTCGCTGATCATCATGGGCGTCGGCTTCCTCAAGCCCAATGTCTCGACGATAGTTGGGCGCCTGTACGAAGAGAACGATCCACGCCGCGACTCCGGCTTCTCGCTGTTCGTGGCCGGCATCAACCTCGGCGCGTTGTTCGCATCGATCGTATGCGGTTACCTCGGCCAGCAATACGGGTGGAAGTACGGTTTCGGCGCAGCGGGCATCGGCATGCTGCTCGGACTCGGCCAGTTCCTGTGGGGCCGCAAGTACCTGCGTGGCGTGGCGGAACCGCCGAAGCCGCTGAGCCGCGGACGTGAGCTGACCATCTACGCCTGCGCCCTCCTCGGCCTGCTGCCCGTCGCATGGCTGATGCATGCGGTCACCGCGATCCAGCTGGGCCCCTCGACCATCCGCTGGACGTACTACATCGTCGTCATGGCATTGGCCGGCATCCTCTGGACCATGTGGCATGGCTGGCGCAGGACCGACGGGGCCAACTTGCCGCTGACGCGATATGCGCCGTCGCTGCTGGGCTTCTCGCTGCTCGGCCTCGCCGTGATCTGGCTGTCGCAACGCTTTGGCGTGCTCGATTTCTTCATCGAGGAAGCCACGCTGGCACTGGTGCTGATGTCGGTCGTGTTCCTGGTCGTCGGCTTCTGGTACGTCGGCTTCGTGACGCGCGGCTGCTCGAAGGTCGAGGCCCAGCGCATGGGCGCGATGATGGTGCTGATCTTCGCCGCGCTGGTCTTCTACACCCTGTACGAGCAGACCTACGGCTCGTGGGTGACCTTCAATGACCGCCTGATGGGCAAGGACCTCATCCCCTCGATGGTGGTGCGTGAAGGCGCGCCGTGGCCCTGGTCGATCGTCGCGCTGGTGCTGGCGCCGTTGTCGTTCATGGTGGCGTCGACGATTTCCGAACGGAACCCCGGGTCGGCCACTCCGAAAGTGGCCTTCCTCCTCGCCGTCGCCGCGATGCTCGTGACCTTGCTGCACGATGCCCTGGTGCTGCCGCAGAACGCGGGCTCGCTCACCTACCTGGGCTCGTTGTTCATCGTGCTGCTGGCGCCGTTGTTCGCGGTGATCTGGGCATGGCTGGACAAGCGCGGCCTCGACCCCACCAAGCCCACGAAATCGGCGTTGGGATTGTTGTTCGGTGGCCTCAGCTTCCTGCCGCTGGTCTGGGCCGCGCAGCAGGCCGGCGCGACCGGCGAAATGGCCAGCGTGTGGTGGCTGGTGCTCGCCTACCTGCTGCTGGAACTGGGTGAGATGTGCCTCTACCCGGTCGGCCTGTCGGCGGTGACGCAGCTGTCGGTGCCGCGCGTGGTGAGCCTGATGATGGGCACCTGGTTCCTGGCCACCGCATTCTCGGAAACGCTCGCCGCGTTGTTCGGCAAGCTGGCGGCGATCGAAGTGCCCGAAGGCGAAACCATGAACATCGCGCAGGCCGCGGCGAAGTATGCCGACCTCTTCACCCTGCTGATGTGGCTGGGCATCGGCTGCGCCGCTGTAGCGTTGCTGGCGTCGCCGCTGCTGCGGCGGATGATGCACGGGGTCAAGTGAGCCCTGCATGCGTGATACGAACGGCGCCATTGGGCGCCGTTTTCGTTTTCTCTCAAGCTCGTCCCTTGAGCAACGCCGGAGCGCTGGATATCCGCCGTCAACTAGATAGCCCTGAAACGACGACGGCGCCCGAGGGCGCCGTCGTGAATTGCTGAGGCCGTATTACTTGGCGCTGTCCGTTCCCGGGCCAGTCGTCATTGCGAGGCCGCCGCCCAGATGGCGCGACAGGAACGCGAGCAGGCGCGTGTAGAACTCCTTCTGGTGCTCCGGCTTGTAGAAGCCGTGGCCCTCGGTGTCGTAGTAGAGCGTCTCCACCGGAACACCGGCCTTGCGCAGCGCCGCTTCCATCATTTTCGAGTGTTCGATCGGAACATTCTCATCTTCACCACCGGCCGCGAGGAACACCGGCACCTTGATGCGGTCGGCCATGCGGTTGGGTGACAGCGAGGCCAGCTGCTCGTTCTTTCCCATCCAGTCCGATGCCCAGTTGCCCGCGCGTGCGCTACGACCATGCAGATCGTTCTTGCGCTTGGGCAGGTCGTAAACACCGACGTAGCCAGCGGCACACTTGTACAGGCCCTGCTCCTTGGCGACACCCATGAGGGCGGCGTAACCACCGTAACTGGCGCCGTACAGGCAGATGCGGTTCTTGTCGGCGATGCCTTGTTCGATCGCCCATTTGGTGGCGTCGGTAAGGTCGTCCTGCATCGCCCCGCCCCATTCGCGGGCACCCGCATGCAGGAAGGCTCGCCCGTAACCGCTGGAACCTCGATAGTTGAGTTGGAGCACCGCGTAACCGGCCGCCGACAGCATCTGCGCCTCGTCGTTGAATTCCCATTCGTCGTTGACGCCGAAGGGACCCCCGTGCGGCATCACCACCAGGGGAAGTCCTTTGCCGGAGCTGCCCTTGGGTGTGGTCAGGTAACCGTGCAGCGTCAGCCCGTCGCGCGCCGCCAGCTTGACCGGCTGCATCTGCGCCTGCTGCTCCGGGTCGAGCCACTCCCGCCGAGCCACGACATGCGCGGCCTTCTTGGCCACGGTGTCGAACAGGTAGAAGTCACCCGGATTGCGATCGTTGGAAACACTCACCAGGGCAAGACTGCCATCGGCGGTCTGCGACGTGATTACGACGTCATCGCCCGGAAAGGCGGCTTCCAGGCCACGTTGCAGGCGAGCCTCGGGCGATTTGTCGTCCAGGAACGCCGTGCGTGGCTTGCCATCCATGAAGTAGAGGCCAACCGGAGTGCGCGTTCCGTTGCGGTAAATCACCCCATTCGGATCGACGTCGTCATCGCGCAGGACTTCGGTGCGCTTTCGCGTTTCCACGTCCATGGCCACCAGCGCATCCGGACCGTCTGCCTGCTCCACGAGCAGGTAAGCGGTCTTGTCGTCGGCAGAAAATCCGACCGGATACTCGGCCCCTTTCGTATCCGACTCGTAGCTCAGCATCTCCCATTCCGCGCCATCTCCGGTGCGGTAGTAGAGGCGGCTGACGTTGTCCGAACTGGAGCCGTTGACGAAGCGGATCACGCCTTTGTTATCGGTCTGGAACCGCGCGTCCTGCACCGGAGTCTTCGCCACAACCGTCAGGCGCCCCGTATACACGTCCAGGCGCTGTGCGCTGGACCATGGATCCGCCGACCCGTACGGTTGGGTCGAGACCAGGACCGACTTGTCGTCGGCCGGGAGGCTGTCCACCAGATAGCCCCAGATACTCTGGTTGTCCTTCTTCGGCTTGATCGAGGTGCCCAGTCCACCATCGTTGACGCGATAGCCGATCAGCATTTCCGGCTTGCTGCCGTTGGCCCCGATCGCGAACAGTTCGCCGGTCAATTGCGGGCTGTCGAGAAGGCCGAATTTCTTGGCCACGCTGATGACCAGGCGGTCTTTGTTGACCCAGCGGAAGTCCGCGACGTAATTGTCGACGGGCAACTTGAAGCTACCGGTCACCTTGAGGGTCGCGCGATCGATCACGACCAGGATCGAGCGATCTTCCTGCGGAACCGTGGCCGCGTAGTACTCGCCGCCTGGCGAGATCTTGAGCTGGTCGAACGTATCCCTTTTTACGTAAGCGCCCACGTCTACCGCCGCCATCGCCGGCATGACGGCGCCCCCGGCCATCAAGGCCAGGCCAAGTACCAATCGCTTCATTTCACCCTCCCTTTGCGTCCATTCTCGCGTCCGCGCATGTCACCGCGGACCCCCATTTGAAGCCTAGCATCGCCTTGAACTAACAGTCATCCGCGGAGAGCGTCCGCGCAAGCGCGACACGCCACGCCGGCAAGGAAAGACCGTATTCGCGACGCAACAGTGAGGCATCCATCACGGAATACGCCGGGCGGCGCGCACGGGTCGGATATTCGGCAGTCGTGATCGGCACGACGTTCGGCACACGGCCGATCAATCCGCGTGCATGCGCCTCCGCGAAGATCGCTTCGGCAAAGCCGTGCCAGGTGGTTTCGCCATCGGCGACCAGATGGCGGACGCCGGATTGTCGGATGCCCTGTCGCAGGACCTCGGCGGTCGCATCGGCGATCAGCCATGCGGGCGTGGGGCAGCCATGCTGGTCGGCGACCACGCGCAGTTCCTCGCGCTCCGCGCCGACGCGCAGCATGGTGCGCAGGAAGTTGCCACCGCGGGTCGCGTAGACCCAGGCAGTACGCAATATCAGGTGCTGCGCACCGCTGGCCTGCACGCCCTGCTCGCCCGCGAGCTTGCTTGCGCCGTACACGCCCAGGGGCGCGGTCGGGTGGTCCTCGCGGTAGGGCGCGTGGCCGCTCCCGTCGAAAACATAATCCGTCGAGTAGTGGACGAAGGCCGCGCCGCGCTCGGCGCACAGGCGCGCCAGCTCCGTCGGAGCTTCAGCGTTGGCTCGGTACGCGAGCGCGGGTTCGTCCTCCGCGCGATCCACCGCCGTATGCGCGGTCGCGTTGACAATCAGGTCCGGTGCGACGCGGTCGACAAGCGGCGCGAAGGTTTCGAGCGCCTGGATGTCCAGCGCCTCGCACCGTCCGCCGTCGGGCAACTCCCCGCTCCGGGTCGTCACCGTGACCTCGCCCAGCGGCGAGAGGCTGCGCTGCAGTTCGTACCCAACCTGGCCATTGCCGCCAAGCAGCAGGATTTTCACGCCGCTCAGCCCGTATAGACCGGCAATCGCTCTGCCGCCACGTCCGCGAGCAAGGGCGCGCGCAAATCCTTGTCCGACAGTTGCGGGTCGCTCACCGGCCAGTCGATGGCCAGCGCCGGATCGTCCCAGCGGATTCCCGCATCGGCCTTGGCGTCATAGGTAGCGGTACACAGGTAGGTGAACACCGCACGCTCGCTCAGGACCACGAACCCATGGGCAAAGCCTTCCGGAATCCAGAAATGGCGCTTGTTCTCGGCATTGAGCACGACGGCCGCCCACTTCCCGAACGTCGGTGAGCCGCGGCGGATGTCAACGGCGACATCCCACACTTCGCCCTCGCTGACCGACACATATTTGCCCTGCGGGTTCGGCCACTGGTAGTGCAGGCCCCGCAACACGCCCTGGCTGGAAGACGAGACGTTGACCTGCACGACCTTCAATTCCAGGCCGTGCGCCGCCAGCTTGTCGCTGTTGAACGACTCGAAGAAATAGCCGCGCGCATCGCCGAATACCTGCGGCTCGACCACCACGCAGCCCGGCAGGTCGGTTTCGATGACCTTCAAGCGACCGGCCCGTGTTCGAGCATGCTCAGCAGATACTGGCCGTAGCCGTTCTTGGCCAGCGGCCTGGCGAGCTCGCGCAGCTGCGCGCCGTCGATCCACTCGTTGAAGTAGGCGATTTCCTCCGGGCAGCACACGCGCAGCCCCTGCCGCTTCTCGATCGTCTCGATGTAGCTCGAAGCCTCGACCAGGGATTCATGCGTGCCGGTGTCGAGCCAGGCAAAGCCGCGCCCCATGCGCTCCAGTTGCAGCGAGCCGTCCTCGAGGTAGCAACGGTTGAGATCGGTGATTTCCAGCTCGCCACGCGCGGACGGCTTGAGACCGGCGGCAAAATCCGCGGCACGGCCGTCATAGAAGTACAGGCCGGTGACCGCATAACTGGACTTGGGCTGTGCCGGCTTTTCCTCGAGGCCCACGACCCTACCCGACGCGTCGAATTCGGCCACGCCATAGCGTTCCGGGTCTTTTACCCAGTATCCGAACACGGTCGCGCCATGGTCGCGCGCCGTCGCGCTCTTCAACAGCTGGGTCAGCCCATGTCCGTAGAAGATGTTGTCCCCGAGAACGAGGCAACTCGGTTGCCCGGCGACGAAGTCGCGACCGATCAGGTACGCCTGCGCCAGGCCATCGGGACTGGGCTGCACGGCGTACTCGATCTTCATGCCCCACTGGGAGCCATCGCCGAGCAGGTGCTTGAACAATGCCTGTTCGTGCGGCGTGTTGATGATCAGCACTTCGCGGATGCCCGCCAGCATGAGCACGCTGAGCGGGTAGTAGATCATTGGCTTGTCGAAGACTGGCAGCAGCTGCTTGCTGATGGCCTGGGTGATCGGATAGAGACGCGTGCCGGAACCTCCGGCGAGGATGATGCCTTTGCGTTGGGTCATGAAATCCACTTCAGTCAATGCACTTCGTTGTGCCGGCATCGCGACGGTCAGGCCGCCGCACCGATGCGTTCCAGGCGATAGCTTCCGTCCAGCACGCGCTGCACCCAGGGCTGGTTGTCCAGGTACCACTCGACCGTGCGGGCCATGCCCTGCTCGAAGGTCACCGTCGGAGCCCAACCGAGTTCGTCCTGCAGTTTGGACGCATCGATGGCATAGCGGCGGTCGTGGCCCGGACGATCCTTGACGTAGGTGATCAGCGATTCCCGTGCGCGGCCGTCGGCCAGGGGACGGGACTGGTCGAGCAGCGCGCAGATCGTTTTCACCACCACGATGTTCTGGCGCTCGGCGTCGCCGCCGACGTTGTAGGTTTCACCCACGCGCCCGGCTTCGAGTACGCGCCGGATGGCGGCGCAGTGGTCGCCCACGTAGAGCCAGTCGCGCACGTTGAGGCCGTCGCCGTAGACCGGCAGCGGTTCGCCAGCGAGCGCCTTGGCGATCACCAGCGGGATGAGCTTCTCCGGGAACTGATAGGGACCGTAGTTGTTGGAACAGTTGGTCGTCAGGACCGGCAGGCCGTAGGTATGGTGGAAGGCGCGCACCAGGTGGTCGGACGCGGCCTTCGATGCGGAATACGGGGAATTCGGCGCATACGGCGTGGTTTCCGTGAACTTGCCGGTGTCGCCCAGCGAACCGTAGACCTCGTCGGTGGAGACATGCAGGAAGCGGAAGGCATCGCGTGCCGGCGCATCGAGCGATTTCCAGTAATCGCGGGTTTTTTCCAGCAGGGACAGCGTGCCCAGGACGTTGGTCTGCACGAAAGCGGCAGGTCCGTCGATGGAGCGATCGACGTGGCTTTCGGCCGCGAAGTTGATCACGGCGTCGGGACGATGCTCACGCAGCAGGCGTTCGACCAGTGCCGCATCGCCGATGTCTCCCTTGACGAAAACGTGGCCCGGGTGGTCGTCTAGCGATGAAAGCGTGTCCAGGTTGCCGGCATACGTCAGTACGTCGAGGTTGATGATGCGAACCCCGCGTTGCACCGCTTCCAGGACGAAATTACCACCAATGAAACCGGCGCCGCCGGTCACAAGCCATGTTGCCACTCGAAACTCCCTTTGTTTGGAACAATCCGCCTATCTGTGCTGCGTCCGCATGACGGCGGACGCCTCGCCCGCATCAGAACGGAATGTCGTCATCCGCGAAATCCGTACCAAAATCATTCGACTTGGCAGGCGCCGCCTCGCGGCGCGGCGCGCCACCCTGCGGCTGGGCCGGACGCGACTGGCGGGATTCGCCACCGCCACCGAACTCACGCTTCGGTGCGCCGCCTTCGGCACGGCCACCGAGCATCTGCATCTCGTCGGCAATGATGTCGGTGGTGTACTTCTCGACGCCATCCTGGCCGGTGTATTTGTCGTATCGGATCGACCCTTCCACGTAGACCTGGCTGCCCTTGCGAAGATACTCGGCGGCGATCTCGCCGAGCTTGCCGAAGAAGGTCACCCGGTGCCATTCGGTGCGTTCCTGGGTATTGCCCTCGCGATCCTTGCGGACGCTGGTGGTGGCCAGGCTGGCCTTGGTGACCGCCATGCCGCCCTGCGTGTACTTGGTCTCCGGATCGTTGCCCAGATTGCCGACCAGGATGACCTTGTTGATGCCACGTGCCATGGGGTTGCGGTCCTTTCAGAAGGAGATTCCGCCAGGAATCCCGGGTAGAGGAGATGAATGTCCCGTCGCGGCGGCCCGGGGACCCCGGGCGGCAGCGGACAAGTGCAATGACAGTATATCCGGCGCCCTGAGGTCGTCAGGACATGCCGCACGTCTCGGTCGGAAACCCCTGATTTTGCTGGAACCCGATGGCCGGACCCGCCGGCGGCGGCGATCAGCGCGCATGCAGGCGGGGCCGGCGTACTACGCCAGCCCCACCCATGGTTCCGCGTCGGCCCCTGACTTAGTAGCCGGCGGAGGCCGCGACGGGCTCGTCCGGATCGCCGGCCAGAGCGGCGACGGCGGCCAGTTGCTGGCGTGACCGCCAGGTGGAAGCGGTTTCCCCGTGCCAGGCCTTGAACTGGCGGGCGAAACTGCAGGGGTCGTGGAAGCCGCAGGCTTCGGCCAACTCGGTGATCGAGAGCTGGCTGTTGAGCAGCAGGTCGCGGGCGCGCTGCATGCGAAGGCGCATCGATGCCTTCTGCAGCGTCTCCTGGTAGACCGCGTGGAAGGTCTTGGACAGCCACCAGCTGGAGAAGCGGGTCAGTTCCATCAGGTCCTCGATCCGCAGCATCCGCTGGGGATTGCCCTCGAGATACAGGCGGGCCTTCTGGATGCGGGAGAAGATCCGCGTCTTGCGATGGAACGACCGGCCCGGGCAGCGCTCGATCATGTCCGCGAAGTGGTCCTGGGCCCCCTGCCAGTGCTTGAGCAGCGGCTTCAGGCCGCGCATCACCGCCGCGGCGCCGGCGTCGTTCGGCAGCGAGGCGCACTGGCGCCACAGGCGCAAGGCCACGCGCCGCTCATGCAGCGGGACCTCGCCACGGCCGGCGAGCAAGCCGCGATCGGTGGAATCCAGCGCCCCATGCATCACGTCGGGCGTGAGCATCAGCGCGATCGTCAAACCGCGTTCGTCGGACTGGACTTCGGGCATGGAACCGCGCTCCAGCGCGATCCACTGGCCCGCCCGCAGGACGAAGCTGCCTTCCGCAGCGGTGACCTGCGCAGTGCCACGCAGCTGCAGCCAGAAGGAGAACATCGGCGCTGGTGCGCGCGCCCGCTCTGAACGGGCGACGGTGGCGAGCCGGAGCGGCATCGCCGCGATTACCGCCCTGTAGGGGGCCGGTATTCGCGCGTCGTGCGCGGTCACGAAGGTGTCAGGCATGTCAGGCTCCTGATGATCGCTGGCGATACGCATGGATGGAACTGGCGATGTTTGTTGTAGCGCGACATCCACTGAGATGCGCGAGGTATTCGTTGAGTTGCCCGTGGAGCGCGACCAGCGCCGTGAAAATCGACGAAACCGCCTTTTGTGGCGACGAAATTGCCGTCGAGCCCGTCTGGGCGGCCTCATCGGATCGGGCTGGATCGCGGTGCCGGCCACCGCTTCCGGCGACCGGGCCAGACACCCCCGCTTTGACTCCGTGGGCGCGGCGCGCGCAGGCTTGTATCGCGGGTCCATGCCGGGTACACCACCCGGCCTGCGCGACCGCGTGGAAACGATCGTATCCAAGGGCACACGGGCGGCAATGACCAATTCACGCAATTTCCTGCAGACCATGCCCGTTCTGCGCAGGCTCGACCCGCTCGACCGCACGGTTTTTGCGCTCACGCTGGCGGTGTGGGCGATGCATTACGTCATGCGCACCATGCTCGCCCTGATGCCCGGCGACATGATGGTGGAAACCGGCAGCCTGATGGCGCGTACCGTCGCCAGTTCCATCGGCATCGCCCTGTGCCTCGCGATCCATGTCCTGCTCAGGAAAGTCGACAGCGAACGGCCCTGGCGGCTGCTGGGCTACGCCCTTGCCCTGAGTTTTCCCGCTTGCCTGGTGCTCACCGGGGTGGGCGAGTACGTCTTCCGATACTTCACCGACTACTACACGATGTATCCGGATCGCTGGATGAACCGCTGGGAGTTGAGCGAGACCTACAAGGCCTACCAGTGGAACTTCTTCGCGTGGTGCGCGCTGTATGCGGCCGCGCGCAACGTCGCCGAGGTGCGCCGCCGCGACCAGCAACTGGCCGACGCCCACAGCGCCGCGCAGCAGGCGCAACTGCTCGCGCTGCGCCTGCAGATCAACCCGCATTTCCTCTTCAACACCCTGAACACCCTGGCCGGGCTGATCGTGCTCGGGCGCAATGCCGAGTCGGAGAAGATGGTGCTGAGCCTGTCGCGCTTCCTGCGCTACACGCTCGCGCGTACGCCCTCGCAGCTCACCACGCTGGCGGACGAGATCGGCATGCTCCGGCAATACCTCGAAATCGAGGCCGCGCGTTTTTCCGATCGCCTGAAAGTGACCTGGGACATCCCCGCGGATTGCACCCGCGCGATGGTGCCCAGCCTGGTCCTGCTGCCGCTGGTGGAGAACGCGCTCAAGTACGGCCTGGGCGGCTCCGAGCGGCCGGTCGAGATCCTCATCCGCGCGCGCCGCGAGGATGGCCATCTGGTCCTTGGCGTCGAAGACGATGGCGGCAGCACCCATGGCAATGCCGGCGGTGGCCTCGGCATCGGCCTGTCCAATGCCCGCCAGCGGCTCGCGGCCCTCTACGGCGATGACGCGCACCTGGATAGCGGTCCGCTCGAACACGGCTGGCGCAGCGTGATCCGCGTTCCCTGGCAGGCGGACCAGGTGCTGGAAAGCGCTGCGTGATCCGCATCCTCCTTGCCGACGACGAACCCATAGCGCTCGATCGCCTCGAGCTGGCCGTCGCCGGCATTCCCGATGCGGAGCTCGTCGCGAAGGCGCGCAACGGCAAGGAAGCGCTGACCCTCATCCGCGAACTCAAGCCCGACATCGCGGTGCTCGACATCCAGATGCCGGTGAAGGATGGCTTCGCTGCCATCGCCGAGCTCAAGCCGGGCGAGCACCTGCCCGAGATCATCTTCGTCACCGCGTACCAGGAACATGCCGTGCGCGCGTTCGAAGTGCACGCCGTCGACTACCTGCTCAAGCCGGTCTCCTTCGAGCGCTTCCGTGAAGCCGTGCGCCTGGCGCGGGCACGGCTGGAGGCGCGCGCTGCCGAAGTGCGCTTCGACGAACTGCAACACCTGATCGCCAGCCTGCAAGCCGCGGGCAACCCGGAAAACGCGTCTAACTTTGAGCGCGAATTCTGGGTGCGCACGCGCGACGGCATCGTCCGCGTTCCCGTGGAAACAATCGACGCGATCACGGCCGAAGGCGATTACGTGCTGCTGCATGCCGGTGGCCGGTCGCACCTGCTGAAGGACACGATCAGTTCGCTGGCCACGCGCCTCGATCCGGCCATCCACCTGCGCGTGCATCGCTCGACGATCGTCAACCTCAAGCAGGTCACCAGCCTGCACCGGCGTGGGCCCAAGGGCATGTCGCTGACACTGGCCTCCGGGGCCGATCACGCGATCGGGCCGAATTACGTCGAAACCGTCCTCAAGGTCGTCAACGCACGCCGCTGGCGCTGACCGCGCAAGTCCGGGCGCGGGCTGCCCGCATGCGTGCCCGTATAAATACGTGCCCGTATAATCGCGGCCCATGTCTGCCGATTCCTCCCTGCACCCCGCGACGTCGTCGCTGCCCGACCTGGCCACCATCCAGGCCCTCGCCCGCGACGACATGGCTGCGGTCGATGCCCTGATCCGCCATCGCCTTGCGTCCGACGTCGTGCTGATCAACCAGGTCGCCGAGTACATCGTCGGTGCCGGCGGCAAGCGCCTGCGCCCGATGCTGCTGCTGCTCGCCGCGGGCGCCCTCGGACACCGCGGCCCGGACGCGCACCAGCTCGCCGCGGTGGTCGAGTTCATCCACACGGCCACCCTGCTGCACGACGACGTCGTCGACGAATCCGACCTGCGCCGCGGCCGCAAGACTGCCAACGCGGTGTGGGGCAACGCCGCCAGCGTGCTGGTCGGCGACTTCCTGTACTCGCGCAGCTTCCAGCTGATGGTCGAACTCGACCGCATGGAAGTCATGCGCATCCTCGCCGACACCACCAACCGGATTGCCGAGGGCGAGGTGTTGCAACTGCTGCACGTGCGCAACCCCGACACGGACGAAACCGCCTACCTGCGCGTGATCGAACGCAAGACCGCGGTGCTGTTCGCCGCGGCGACCCGTCTGGGCGCGCTGCTGTCGGGCGCGGATGCGGCGACCTGCGATGCGCTGCACGACTACGGCCTCAACCTGGGCTACGCCTTCCAGATCGCCGACGACGTGCTCGATTACGCCTCCGACGCGGAGACGCTGGGCAAGAACCTGGGCGACGACCTCGCCGAGGGCAAGGCCACGCTGCCACTGATTCACGCCATGCTGCACAGCGAAGCCGCGACGCGCGAACGCCTGCGCCACGCCGTCGAACACGGCGATACCGGGGCCTTGCCGGAAGTGCTGCAGGCGATCCACGCGACCGGCGGCCTCGATTACAGCCGCCAGCGCGCCTTCGAATACGCAGGTGCCGCCGAACGCGCGCTCGACGGCTTCGCTGACAACGACTACACCGCCGCCCTGCGCGGACTGGCCCGCTACGCGGTCAACCGCGATTACTGATCGCGGCAGCGTTACTTCGCGGAAAAGCGCTCGCGGAAGAAGGCGTGGAGCATCTCGAACGCGCGCCGTGACGAGCGTTCGTCGTAGCGGCAGTTGTCCGCCGGGTCCGTCGGCTGGTCTTCCGGCTGCGTGAAGCAGTGGCGCGCACCGCTGAAGTTCACGAACTGCCAATCGGCGCCGGCCGCATCCATTTCCTTCTCGAAGGCGGCGATCTGGGTGTCCGGCACCGACGCGTCGTCGGCGCCGTTGAGCACCAGCACGGACGCCTTGATGTCACCTTTCTTCGCCGGCCGGTAGCTGTCCACGTCGCCATGGATGCTGACCACGCCGGCGATGTCGGCGCCGCTGCGCGCGAGCTCCAGTGCCACCGAACCGCCGAAGCAGAAGCCGAAGGCACCGATCCGCGACGGGTCCAGCGGGGCCTTGCCCGCCTGCGCCTTCAACGCCGCCACGGCCGCGGCCGCGCGCCTGCGCAGAGTCACTCCACCATCGGCGACGGCTTTCATCACCTGCGCTTTCGCCTCCGTCTTGTCCCACGGCAGCACGCCCTTGCCGTAGACATCGGCCACCAGCACGACGTAATCGCGGCCGGCGACTCCCGCGGCGCGGGCTATGTTTGCCTGCGACATGCCCATCCAGTTCGGCACCATCACCAGTCCGGGCCGTGTGGTCGTGCTGGCATCGTCGTAAACCAGCATGCCGCTGAAACTGTCGTTGCCTACCGTCCATTCGACGGGGCGTGTCTGCATCGCGGCGAATGCCGGGGCGAATACCGGGGCAATTCCCATGACAAGGGCAAGGGTGGCCATCAGCTTGCGCATCGCGTCATCTCCTGGGGTCCGTCGCAGGTAGCGGATGGCGCAGCCTGTGCTGCGGGCCGGCACCACCGTGTAGCCCGGCAATCTTGCCATCGTGGCGCGGGTGGGCACCCCGCGCATGTTGGCCGTTCGGACGTGCGACGCGGCTGCTGCGTCAGCCGATGCCCAATCCCGGAATCGCGCTGATACCGTCGGGATCGAAACCCGCGAGTTCGGCGAAATGGCGGCCGCGTGCGACATAGTCGCGGTAGGCACCGAAGCTGGGCGCACCCGGCGACAGCAGCACCACCCCGTCACCCGCGAGCGCGGCCCTGGCCTGGTGCATGGCATCGGCGAGATCGGCAGCGGCGCTCAGCGCGAAGCCGCCTTCGCCTGCGACTGCTGCAAGCAGGTCATGGATGCGCGGGCCGTTCTGGCCCATCGTGATGATGGCCAGCGGCGCGGAATGGCGCATCGCCGCGGCGAACTCTTCCCAGGGCAGGCCGCGGTCGTGGCCGCCCACGAGCAGCGCCACGCGCCGGCCGCGGAATACGTCCAGGGCCGCCAGGCTGGCGTGCGGCGTGGTGCTGATCGAGTCGTTGACGTAGGTGATCCCATCCCGCGTACCGATGGTCTGCAGGCGATGCGGCAGCGGCTTGAAGCTGGCGGCGTGCGGGGCGAGCGCGACGGCGTCCAGTCCCAGCGCTTCGATCGCGGTCAATACCGCACACAGATTGCCGCGGTTGTGGCGGCCGGGCAGCGGCAGCGCGAGGGTGTCCATCACGAACTCGTCGCCGCGATACAGCGCGTCTTCACGCAGGTGCCAGCCATCGCCGCGGCCGAACCAGCGGATCGCGCTGTCGGGCAGCTGCAGGGCCGAAAGGATCGGATCGCTGGCGTTGAGCACCGCGATGCGCGGCTTCGCCTCGGTCAACAGGCGCAGCTTGTCGGCGATGTAGCGCTCGTGCGAGCCGTGCCAGTCGAGGTGCTCGGGAAAGATGTTGAGCGCAATGGCGACACCGGGCCGCACGCCGCTCGCGGCGACGTCGCCGGTCTGGTAGCTCGACAGTTCGATCGCCCAGTAATCGGGCGCGGCTTCCGGCTCGATCACCTCCAGCAGCGGCAGGCCGATATTGCCGGCCAGCGCGGTCGCATGGCCGCCGGCGCGTAGCAGGTGCGCCAGCAGCGAGGTCGTCGTGCTCTTGCCCTTGGTCCCGGTCACGCACACCGCGTTGTCGGCGAAGCCGGCGGCGTCTGCATGCTCGCCGAACCAGAGCGCCGTGCCGCCGAGGAAACGCGTGCCCTGCCCCGCCGCCGCGACGGCTTCGGGCCGGTAGGGGCTGATGCCGGGCGACTTCACCACGACATCGAACGCACCCAGCGCATCCGCGTCGGTTTCGACGGACAGGAACGCATCGCCCAGGGCGCGCGCATCCGTCGCCTCGTCGGCATTGCAGACCAGCGTCAACGGCAGTTGCGGAAGCCGCGAACGGATCGCGCGATAGGCGGCGCGGCCTTCACGGCCCCAGCCCCACAACGCGACCTTGCGTCCCTCAAGCTGCGAGATGCGCACGCAGGCGGTTCCACAGCGCGGCGGGAATACGCTGCTCTTCGTCGATCACCAGCAGCGGCTCGATGCGCAGTTCCGCGTCATCGAGTTGCGGGCGGATTTCGCGCGCGAAACGCTCGACCAGCGCATCTTCGCGCCATTCGGGCCGCACGCTCAGCGCGGCCATCGCAGCGCGCGATTCGCGGCCCTCGCCGACGCATTCGAACGGCTTGTGGTCCTGGTATTCGAGCAGCGCGTCGTAGCCGGCGGTCTGCGCCGGATCGTCGAGCAGGTTGCGGCCGAAGATGCCGACCAGGCGCGGCTTGGGCATGAACGGCGCCAGCGCCAGGAACACGAAATGGCACTTCGGGCAAACGCCACACCAGCGGTTGGCCGGGCGCTCGCCGAGGATGTGGAAGTTGCGGTTGCAGCTGCTGAAGTGCGCGTCGTAGCGGTCGGTCCTGGCGAACTGGCGCGCGACGGCCAGCTCGCTGAGCGGACGCAGCAGCGAGTAGTAATGCAGGTCGCTGGCGATCTCGCGCTGCACGTAGTCGCCGAAGGCCGACTCGCAGGCCCAGCCCTTCGACCACTGGTGGTTCACCTCGCCCGTGCCCTCGATCATGCTGCCGTAGCTGGCCGAGCGTTCGTTCGAGAACACCACCTGGTCGACGCCGAGCAGGACCGCGGCGAACACCATGATCGCGGAGTTCAGCACGGTGACCGGGATGTGTCCGTTCCACGCGCCTTCGCGGTTGTAGTCGAACAGTTGCGGCGCCAGCGCGCGGCCGAGATTGAGCGTGGGCAGGCCGGTGCGCTCGGCGCAGGCCTTGATCAGCTGCGAGCCGCCGATCCAGGTGACGGTCTGCTCGACGCCGAGCGTGCGCAGGGCCTCGATGCTGACCAGCGAATCCTTGCCGCCGCCGATCGCGACCAGCGCATGCTCGCGCAGGCCGAGCGCGGGCGCCGCGGCGCGCGGCTTGGCTTCGCTCGGGAAACGGATCTTGCCGTGCAGGTTCAGGCCGTTGCGGTAGGCGAATTCGCCCAGGCCGTTGACGTAGATCAGTTCCAGCATCGCCGCGGTATCGGCATCGATGGCGTACGAATCGATGTGGATCTCCGGCGGCACCGCCGCCTTGTAGTAGCTCACGCCAGCGATCAGGTGCAGCAGCTGCAGCGCGCTCTGCGCGGCGGCCGCACGCTTGCCTTCGAGCACGAACGGCGCACCGGGCACGGTGATCGTTTCGATCAGCTCGGGGCCATCGTCGAAGGCGTACACCAGCTGTGCGACGCCCGTGGCCGCATCGAACGTGCAGCGCACGAAGCGGAAGGCCTTGATCGCGTCGCGTTGGAATTTCCAGTCAGTCATTTCAGAACCATCGTAGGGCGGGCCGCGGCCCGCCGTTGAAACATCATCATCGCCGTGGCGGACCAGCCCGCCTTACAGCACGTCCTCGGCCGGCAGCGCCCGCAGGTTGTAGGTATTGGCCATCGCCATGCCGTAGGCACCGGCGTCGGCAACCAGCAGCACGTCGCCTTCGCTGGTCGCTGCGGGCAACAACCGGCTGCGGCCGAGCACGTCGCCGCTTTCGCAGATCGGTCCGACCACGTCGAACGCGACCATCGCCGGGTCCGTCAACCGCGTCAGGTTGTGGATGCCGTGGTACGCCTCGTACATCGCCGGCCGCATCAACGCGTTCATGCCTGCATCGCAGCCGACACGGCGAACCCCGTCCTTCTCCACGACCTGGGTCACGCCCAGCAGCAGCACGCCCGCTTCGGCGACCAGGTAGCGGCCCGGCTCGATCACGAGGCCGTAGCGCGGATACGCCGCCTTGATTTCGTCCAGGCCCTCGCGCCATGCCACCAGGTCGAAATGCTGCGCGTCCGGCGTGTACGGGATCGGCAGGCCGCCCCCGATATCGACAGTCTCGATGGTGCCCACGTTGTCGGCGAGGCCCACCAGGTGCGCGTAAACCTCGCGCCAGTGCCGCGGATCGTCGATGCCGCTGCCCAGGTGCGCGTGCAGTCCGCTGATGCGGATGCCGAGCTTGCGCGCCTCGGCCAGGAAGGCGTCGAAGCGCGCGACCGGCAAGCCGAACTTCGCCGCGACGCCGCCCGTCTTCACCTTCTCGTGGTGGCCCTCGCCATGACCGAGGTCGAGGCGCAACCAGATCGTGCGGCCGCGGAAGACTTCCGGCCAGCGCTGCAGCGCCTCCACGTTGTCCAGCGTCACGGTCACGCCGCGTGCGAACGCTGCCTCGTATTCCCGGCGCGGCGCGAAGCTCGGGGTGAACAGCACGCGCTGCGGCGACAGCTCCGGCAGTACGGCAAAGACGTGGTCGAGCTCGGCCTGCGACACGCATTCCAGGCCGAAGCCTTCGTTCGCGAGTGCGTGCAGGACGGCCGCATTCGGATTGGCCTTGATCGCGTAGAAGCAGCGGTCGATGGCCGATACCGACAGCAGGCCCCGCGCGCGTTCGCGCACCGTGGCGAGGTCGTAGATGTAGCGCGGGGTGCCGGCCTGCGCGTGTTGCAACAGCTGTTCGCGCGCGCCTGCCCACCACGCCGGTGCGCGCTCGACCTTGCCGTGCGCGATCTCGCGCCAGCTGGGGCCGAATACGCTGTCATCGAGCACCGGCATCGCGCCGCCACGCACGAGTTCGGCGTGCAGCTGCGGCAGCATGCCGTCGGCATCGGCCTCGTCGATGACGAAGGTGAGGTTGAGGTCGTTGGACGATTGCGAGATCAGGTGCACGCGTTCACGGCCGAACGTCGCCCAGACGTCGGACAGCTTGTGCAGCAGCGAACGCATGCCGCGACCGACCAGGGTGATCGCCGCGCACGGCGCGATCACCTTGACCCGGCAGATCTCGGCCAGGTCGGCGCTGAGCGCCTCCAGCACGTTGGAGGTGACCAGGTTCTCGCTGGGATCGAGCGAGACGGTGACATTGGTTTCGGACGAGCCGATCAGGTCGACGGAAAGACCATGGCGCTTGAAGCGCTCGAACACGTCGGCAAGGAAGCCGACCTGCTGCCACATGCCGATGCTTTCCATCGAGACCAGGACGATGCCGTTGCGACGACTGATGGCCTTCACGCCCGGCACGGTCGCGGCCGAGGCGTCGATGCGCGTGCCCGGCAGGTCGAAGCGCTCCGTGTCGAGGATCGCCATCGGCACGCCCGCGTCGCGGCACGGCGCGATCGAGCGCGGATGCAGCACCTTGGCGCCGGTGGTCGCGATTTCCTGCGCCTCCGCGTAGTCCAGGCGGGTGAGCAGGCGGGCATCGGGCACGTCGCGCGGATTCGCGGTGAACATGCCCGGCACATCGGTCCAGATCTCGACCCGCCTGGCCTTTAGCAGCGCGCCGAAGTACGCGGCGGACGTGTCCGAACCGCCACGACCCAGGATCGCGGTGCCGCCATCGCCATGGCGCGCGATGAAGCCCTGCGTGAGCAGCATCGGTGCCTGCTGCCGGGAGAACCGTTCGATGAAACCGGCCTCGCCGTTGTGGCGGCAATTCACCGACAGCCGCTGCGCCCAGGGGCTGGCATTGGGCAGCGACACGGCATCGAGCCACTGGCGCGCGTCGCACCAGCCGAAATCGTGGCCCTGGGTGCGCAGGTACGCCGCCCCCAGCGTGGAGGAGAGCAGTTCGCCCTGGGCGAGCACTTCGGCCTGCCAGTCGAGCGTGCGTTCGACTGCTCGCGGATCGGTGCCAAGGGCCTGCAGCACGGACAGGCGTTCGCCGAGCACCGCCTCGGCATCAAGGTCGAGTTCAGTGCAGAACGCGCGATGGCGCTCGACCAGCGCGGCGATTCGGCCGGCGATGTCGTCGCCATTCGAGATCGCCTGCAACTCGTTGGTCACCCCCGACAATGCCGACACCACCACCAGCACGCGCGCGCCGTCCTCGGCCATGCGTTTCGAGGCGAGGCGTCCAATGGTGTCCCAACGGTTGCGGCGCGATACGGAGGTTCCGCCGAACTTGAGTACTACCCAGGGAGTCGCTCCCGCTGTCACTGATGTGCGTCCTTATGAAGGTGATGAGGAAAGGAAATGTCCGCGCGGGGGCGCCGGCCCCCTAGAATCGCGTCTTTCGGGCCCACTCCGGAAGATCCATCCGCGCCGCGAGGCGCGGACCGGCAGGTTCAGCGGTACGAGACTTCAAGAACCGGCAATTCTAGTCGAACCCGCCAGTTCATTCCCCCACCCGGGATACCACCCGGACTGCGTTCCACGAGCCCTTCCTGATGAAACGTCGTTATCTGCAACTGGATGTCTTTGCCTGCAACCCCGGCGACGGCAACCCGCTCGCCGTCGTCCTCGATGCCGACGGCCTGGACGATGCCGCCATGCAGGCCATCGCCAAGTGGACGCGCCTGCCGGAAACGACATTCGTGTTCCCGCCGACCCAGCCGGGCGCCAGCTACCGCATCCGCATGTTCAGCCCGCGCCGCGAAGTCCCGTTCGCGGGGCACCCGAGCGTCGGCACAGCGCACGCCGTGATGGAGGCCAGATTGGCGGCACCCCGCGATGGCCTGCTATGGCAGGAAGGCATCGCCGGGGTATTGCCGTTGCGTGTCGTCGGCGAAGGACGCACGCGCACGATCGCGGTGCGCACGCCGAAGGCGCGGGTCGTGGAAATCGCCGCCCCGGGCGATCCGCGCCTCGCCGCCGCCCTCGCCGGCCTGCCCCTGGGCACCCTGCCGCCGGCATTGATGGATGGTGGCCGGCGCTGGTGGCTGGCCGAACTCGCCGACGAGGCCGCGCTGCGCGCCGCCTCGCCCAGCTGGGACGCCATCGCCGAACTCGCGCAGGCCACCGAAAGCATGGGCCTGTTCGTCTATGCCCGCAGCGCCGATCCGGTGCATTACTACGCCGTACGCGCCTTCGTCGGCGCGCCGGCGCGGTTCGAGGATGCCGCGTCCGGCGCCGCCAACGCAACGCTGGCGGCGTGGCTGGCGGCGCGGGGCGCCCTGCCCAGCGCCGACGGCCGCTACCGCGTGAGCCAGGGCCGCGAAGTCGGCCACGACGCGATCATCGACCTGCAGGTGGATGCCGACGGCGAAGTCTGGTCCGGTGGTCGCGTCTGCGACGTGGTGACCGGGGAAATCGATTGGCCCGCGTGATTCGCGAGCCACGTCAGACATTGATTGCCCGTGGCGTATCGCTTTTGCTCGTCATCCCGGCGAAAGCCGGGATCCAGCCGTTGCTGTTGCTTCGGAAAGCTGGATCCCGGCTTTCGCCGGGATGACGAACGAAGGGCGCTGAAACTGCCGACAACCCCGAGCCCCATTCATGACCCAACTCACCAACAAAGTCGTCTGGATCACCGGCGCCTCCAGCGGCATCGGCGAAGCGTTGGCGAAACTGGCGGCCCAGCGCGGCGCGAAGCTGGTGCTCTCGTCGCGGCGCGAAACCGAGCTCGAACGCGTGCGGCAGTCATGCCCGCGGCCGCACGACGTTGCCGTGCTGCCAGTCGACCTGGCCAACCTCGATGACGCGCAGGCCCTCGCCGCGCGCGCCGCCAGCTACTTCGGCCCCATCGACGTGCTGGTGAACAACGCCGGCATTTCCCAGCGCACGGCCATGCTGGATACCGACATGGCGGCCTACCGCCAGCTGATCGAGATCGACCTGTTCGCGCCGATGGCGCTGACCAAGGCACTGGCGCCCGGATGGGTGGAACGGGGCAACGGCCATGTCGTGGTCGTGAGTTCCGTATTCGGCTACATCGCGATGGCACGGCGCACCGGTTATGCGGCCGCCAAGCACGCCCTGCACGGTTTCTTCGACAGCGCCCGCATCGAACTGGGCCATCGTGGCGTGAAGTTCACCCTGGCCTGCCCGGGCTTCGTGCGTACCAACGTGTCGGTCAACGCGCTCGGGCCAGGCGGGCTGCCGTATGGCAAATCCGACCACGACATCGACGGCGGCATGGATCCGCTGGTGTGTGCGGAGAAGATCTGGCGCGCCGTGGAAGCCGACCGCTATGAGGTCACCATTGCCGGTGTCGAGCGTGTCGCCGTGCTGTTCAAGCGCTTCCTGCCGCTACGCTGGTACACCGCGTTCGCGCGGCGGCTCCGGGTCAACTGACCAGAAGTCCACTGATCAGAAGTCCACTGATCAGAAGTCCACTGATCAGAATCGGAAGGGGCCCGTGGGCCCCTTCTTGTCTCCCCAACCCTTACTCCGGTCGCACGTCGACGCGTACGCGGATGCGATCGCCCGGATGGTAGTGGGTGCGGGTGGTGTACTGCTGGCCGGCGTATTCGTAGGTCACGTCGTACGCGTCGACCGAGCCATCGTTGCTGTTGTAGTAACCGTTGCCGTCGTGAACCGGTACCGGGTCGCACACGGTCACCGTGCCCGTTCGATCCGGCACGCGCTGGCGCTGGCGCTGCTCATAGATCTGCCGGCCGGCCATGCCGCCCACCATCGAACCGATCGCAGAGGTCGCGTAGCGCGCACTGCCGCCGCCGACCTGGCTGCCAATCGCGGCACCGACGATGCCGCCGAGCACGGTCGCCATGGTCGCGCCGGTCTGCGTGCCGGCATTGCGATGGTAATTGCCGTACTGGTCGTAGTAGCCGTCGTTCCCGTAACCGTTGTTGTAGCCGCCGTTGCTGTAGCCACCGTTGTTGTAGCTACCGTTGTTGTAGCTACCGTTGTTGTAGCTACCGTTGTTGTAGCTACCGTTGTTGTAGCTACCGTTGTTGTAGCCGCCGTTGTAGGAATCGTCACCTTGGACGACGGTATTGCGCTGGTAGCACCGTTGCGAGTTCGACGTGGCATAGCCCGAGCCGTTGCCCGAATCGAACACGGGATCGACGCGGAGCACGCGGGCATAGTCGTAACGGACATTCGCGGCCTGCGCGTTGTACGGCGCAGCACTGTAGGTCTGTGCGGAAGCGAGGCCGGTGGTGGCCGCCAGGCACAGGGCCAGGGTGGAAACGAACAGGCGCTTCATGTGGGCACTCCGGACGCCGGGATGGCGTGCGCGGATCGTGGGTCTGCCGCGGTCAATACAGGCTGAATCCAGCCAACTTCCGCAAGCGGGTTTACCTGGCCGACAGCCAGGTGCAGACCTGCAAGGCCAGCGCCGGGGCACCACGACCCAGCAACGGTCCTACATGGCTTTCCGAAGGGGCCTGCAGCAATTCGGCATTCCATGCCGCCGCCAGCCCGCGGGTCAGCCCGGGTGGCACGTCTTCGTCCTGCGTCGACGCGATGCAGAGCACGGGGCACGCGGGCCGTGTCGCTTCGATACCCGCATGGGCTGCGCGCACTACCGCACCCGATTCGTCGCGCCAGCGACGGAAAGCAAACAGCACCGTCGCAGCGTCGGAATCGGGCAGCGCGCGCCGCGTGGAAGCCAGTCGCGCATCGCGACGCCAGGGCACGACGTCGGGCCAATCACGCGCAGGCAGCCCGGCCGACCACGGCGACGGCGGCAACGGATTCACCAGCACCAGCGCATCGGCTTCGTCGGCGCACGCCATCGCCAGCAGTCCCCCAAGGCTGGCGCCGATCAGGGCACGTGGCCGCGGCAACGCGGCGAGAGCGGAGCGCGCCTGCGACAGGTAGTCGTCGAAGGTCGTGCGGGCCAGTCCGCCCGCGGCCGGCTGCAGATCCGGCGTGACGGCTTCGATCCCCGAAGCCGCCAGTACGCCGCGCCAAGCATTCCATTCCCAGCCGCCACCACCTGCCCCATGCAGCAGGAGCGCCTGCCCGATCGAAGACCGCCCGATCGAAGACAGCATGGATCGCGGGTCAGCCCAACGTGGCCGACAACGTCACCGGCACCGACAGCGCACGCGAGACCACGCAGCCGGCCTTGGCGGCTTCGGCGGCCTGCTGGAACTGCTCTGCGCTCATCCCGGGCACCTTGGCGTTCACGACGAGATTGACGCCAGTGATGGTTGGGCCCGGGTCCATGCCCGGATCCATGGACGCCTCGGCGCGGGTCTGGATCCGTTCCGGCGTGAAGCCGGACTTACCCAATACCGCGGACAGCGCCATGCTGAAGCAACCCGCGTGCGCCGCCGCCAGGAGCTCCTCGGGGTTGGTCCCCTTCTCGTCGCCGAAGCGGGTCTTGAACGAATAATTCTGGTCGGCGAACAGGCCGCTCTGCGGCGTGCTCATGCTGCCCTTGCCAGCTTGCAGGTCACCTTGCCAGACCGCGTCCGCGTAACGCTTGAAAGCCATGTCGATGCTCCGGGGGAAAAGGGCGGCCAGCGTAGCGCCGGGTTCGTTAGGTTTGTGATGCGGCTTTCACCGCCGGCCCCGGCCTCGCCCGCGCTTGACCGGCCGCACGACCTGCGGGATGGTTGCTTCCCGGCTACCCGCCGGACCCGCCATGACCGCCCTCGCCGAGTGCACGCTCGGAACGGCAGCGCTTCCGACGCGGACAGCCATGACGGCCGATTTCCTGGGCGCATGCCCTACCCAACCACGGGAGAAACGGCCTCATGTCGTACAGCACACAAGACATCCGCAACGTGGCCCTGGCGGGCCACCCCGCCGCCGGCAAGACGACGCTCTTCGAAGCCCTGCTGCAGGCCGGCGGCGCGATCCAGACAGCAGGCACGATCGAGCGCGGCAGCACCATCTCCGACTTCGACCCGATCGAGAAACAGCGCGGCCATTCCCTCGACGTCGGCATCGCCAGCACGGACCATGGCGGCATCCACGTCAACCTGATCGACACTCCCGGCTACCCCGACTTCCGCGGCCCCGCGCTCTCCGCGCTGGCGGCGGTGGAAACCGTCGCGATAGTCGTCGACGCCGACAGCGGCATCGAGTACGGCACGCGCCGCATGATGGAATACGCCAAGGCGCGCAACCTCTGCCGCGTGCTGGTGGTGAACAAGATCGACCACGCCGACGCCGACAGTGCGCGCGTGCTGACCGAACTGCGCGAGACCTTCGGCAACGAATGCCTGCCGCTCAACCTTCCCGCCGATGGCGGCAAGTCCGTGATCGACTGCTACGGCAACAGCAGCGGCAGCAGCGACCTTGGCGCTGTCGCCGACTGGCACCAGAAAATCATCGACCAGGTCGTCGAGATCAACGAGAACGTGATGGAGCACTACCTCGACCTCGGCGAAGGCGGGCTGTCGGGCGAGGAACTTCACGACGCCTTCGAGGAATGCCTGCGCGAAGGCCATCTGGTGCCGGTCCTGTTCTGCTCGGCGCGCAGTGGCGTGGGGATCAAGGAACTGCTGGATGTCGCCGAGCAGCTGTTTCCCAATCCGGCCGAGGCGAATCCGCCGCCGTTCCACAAGCTCAACGGACAGGACACGATACCTATCGAGGCCCTGCCCGACGCGTCCAGGCACGTCATCGCCGACGTCTTCAAGATCGTCAACGACCCTTTCGTCGGCAAGCTCGGCATCTTCCGCGTCTATCAGGGCACGGTGAAGAAGGACACCCAGTTGTTCGTCGACGACAGCAAGAAGCCGTTCAAGGTCGGCCATCTGTTCAAGCTCAGGGGCAAGGAACATATCGAGATCGACCAGGCCGTGCCCGGCGACATCGCGGCCGTGGCGAAGGTGGAGGAGCTGCATTTCGACGCGGTGCTGCACGACAGCCACGACGAGGACCAGATCCACCTGGCGCCCCTGGATTTTCCCAAGCCGATGTTCGGCCTCGCCGTGGACGCCGCGCACAAGGGCCAGGAGCAGAAGCTGTCGACGGCGCTGCATAAGCTGGCCGAGGAAGATCCCTGTTTCACCGTGGAGCACGAGGCCGAAACCAACGAGACCGTGATCCGCGGCCTCTCCGACCTGCACCTGCGCGTCAACATCGACCGCCTGAAGGACAAGCATGGCGTTGAAGTGACATCGCGCCCGCCGCGCATCGCCTATCGCGAAACCGTTGCCGGCAAGGCCGAGGGCCACCATCGCCACAAGAAACAGACCGGCGGGGCCGGCCAGTTCGGCGAAGTCTTCCTGCGGATCGAGCCGCTACCACGCGGTGGAGGCTTCGAGTTCGTCGACGAGGTGAAGGGCGGCACCATCCCGGGCCAGTTCATGCCGGCCGTGGAGAAAGGCGTGCGCCAGGTGCTGCATCACGGCGCAGTCGCGGGCTATCCGATGCAGGACGTGCGCGTGATCGTGTACGACGGCAAGCACCACAGCGTCGACAGCAAGGAAGTCGCCTTCGTGGCGGCGGGCAAGAAGGCCTTCCTCGATGCGATCAGCAAAGCGCGGCCGCAGGTCCTGGAACCCATCGTCGACCTGGAGGTCAACGCGCCCGAGCAGCACATGGGCGACATCAGCGGCGGCCTCGCCAGCAAGCGCGCGCGCATCAATGGCACCGATTCCGCGCGTGGCAACGAAATCATCGTTCGCGCCCAGGTGCCGCTGTCCGAACTGGAGGGCTATGCAGCCGAACTGAAGTCGGTGACCGCGGGCCGCGGCCGCTACTCGCTCGACTTCAGCCACTACGAGCCGGTGCCACCGCAGGTGCAGCAGAAGCTCATCGAGACCTACAAGCCGAAGACCGAAGAGGATTGAGCCTCGAGACAACGCTCGCACCCGGCCCGCTTCGCGCAGAAGTCCCGGGTGCGCTCCATTCATGGTTGTGCACGAGTGAACGGCCGGACCTGCCGCGTTTCCTGACTATGTGAACGACGCGGCCGATAGTGCGACCTCCGTCGCCAACCCGGCACCGTCCCCGCAACACCGCCCCGGCCTGTGACCCGCATCGCAGACCGTCGTCGATTTCAGTCGTTTCATCCACCCTGCAAGTTACAGGGGGATGACCCATGAACGCTGGAAAACCCACCCGGTCTGGCGACCGACTGGAACGTTTGGCCCGCAGCATGCTCGGTGTCGCATTGCTCGCTGCCGTCACCTGGGCCGTGACCGGAAACCTGTCCGGCCACTTCTGATCCGATCGCACGGATCGCGTGCCGGCCTCGACCGGCACTGTCACGCTGACTGGTCACGCCCGCGCCGCGGGCTCCCTCGCCGCCATGCCTGTTGGCGCTTTGCGCACAGATTCCCGGCGTGATCCAGAGTCGAACGCGACCGCCGGGTCCGGGATAATCGCCGGATGCACTTGTTCGACGCACCCACCCTGCTCGCCTACCTCGCCACCGCCGTGGTGCTGGTGATCATTCCCGGCCCCGGCACCGCTTGGATCGTCGCGCAGACGGTCGCGGGCGGCACCGCACGCGGCCTGCGCGCGGGACTGGGGCTGGAGACCGCCACCCTGATCCATGCGCTCGCGGCGGGCTTGGGTTTGTCGGCCGTGCTGGCGACATCGGCACTCGCATTCGAGATGCTGAAGTACGCCGGCGCGCTCTATCTGGTATGGCTCGGGATCAAGGCCTGGCGCGGTGGCCGCGAAGCAACCGCGGATGATCCCCACCCGGCTCCCGCCGAACCCCAGCCTTCGGGCGACCTCAGTGGCGTGTACTGGCGCTCCGTCGTAACCGGGGTACTCAACCCCAAGGTCGCGCTGTTCTTCCTCGCATTCCTGCCGCAGTTCGTGCACCCCGAGCGCGGATTGGCCTGGCTGCAGTTCCTCGTGCTGGGCGCCCTGCTGTCGATCATCGGCTTCACCAACAGCGCCGTATTGAGCACCATGATCGGGCGCTTCGGCCGCAGCCTGCGCGGCGATGGCGCATTCGCCCGCTGGCGACAGCGCGTGCTCGGCAGCTTCTTCATCGCCCTGGGCCTGCGCCTCGCGCTGCAGCAGCGCGGCTGACACGGCCGCCCTGCGACTCACTCCAAGCGGCAGCAGGGGTGATGCCGCGGCCGCGGCCGATAGAGGCAACCCACGGCCTTGAGGCGAGCCCGCCGCGAACCCTCCTCCGAGCGCAGCTCCCCGAAAGCTTTGGACAACAGCTAACGACTCGCCGCCACATCGCGTTAGCATCGCGCCGTCGCCAGTCCCCCGCCTGCCGGCTTCCTCGCGTTCCAAACCCGCCCGCAACTCCCAAGGGGGACTTCATGGACAAGCGTTTCTGGATTTCCGGCGTGGTGATGACCATCGCCACGGCGCTGCTCGGCTTCGTCGTCCACGGCCTGTTGCTGGCGGACGACTACAACACGCTGGTGGGAACGGTGATGCGCTCCCCGGAGGAAGCCAACGGCATGATGCATTGGATGTTGCTGGCCGACGCCTGCATCGGCTTCGCCATGACCTGGATCTACCGCCAGGGCATCGGCCCGAGTGCGACGCTGGGCCAGGGCGTGCGTTTCGGCATCGCCGTCGCCTTCCTTACCGTGATCCCGCAGTTCCTGATCTATTGGGTGGTGACGAAGATGCCTGCCGGAATCGTCCACAAGCAGCTGATCTTCGACAGTGTGCGCATGGTGGCGCTCGGCGTGCTCGTCGCCTACCTCAACCCACGCCGCACCGGTTGAGCCAGCCGGCCCCCACGCGATTCACTCTGGATGCAAAGCCGCGCGGGTATCGTCCGGCCATTCGCCCCTACGACGGTACGACCGATGGACCTGCGCCGCCGCTTTTTCATTGCTGCCTCCACCACGGCCCTCGCCTGCGCGCTGGTCGCGCTGGCCGGCTGTTCCACGCTCGAAGCGGTCAGCGCCCTGCTGGGCGACCGCGTCAATTTCACCCAGCCGCAATTGCAGCAGGCGCTCAATCGCAACTTCCCCAAGCACTACGATCGGCTCGGCGGACTGGTATCGATGACGCTGCTGAATCCACGCCTGTCGATCCCGCAAGGCAGTAACCGCCTGCAACTGGATTTCGATCTCGGCATCGGCGCGCTCGGCAGCGACAGCACGCGTCCCAGCGGCCATTTCGCGCTGAGCAGCGCGCTGCGTTATGACTCCGGCACCCGCGGCCTGCATCTGCAGGAGCCGACGATCGAACAGGTCGACGTGCCGGCGCTCGGTGGCATGATGAACACTTCCGCTCGCGGCCTGCTCAACACCTGGCTTGCCGAATACGCGCGCGATGAACCCGTCTATCGCTTCGACAACAGCCTGCTCGACCGCCTCGGCTCACGCCGCATCGGCCGCACCGACATCGAGAACGGCCAAGTCGTGGTGCACCTCGGCGACAACTGACAAGAGATGATTTTTCGCATGCGCATTTCCTTCCTCCTCACCCTCTCCCTGCTCGCGCTGCTGGCCACTGCCTGCGGCAAGGATGCTGCGCAGCACTCGGCGGCCGATGGCGCCCCCGACAAGCAGCTGCCGACACCCACGGGCGCATCCGGGGGCGTCACCGGCATGCCCGCCCGGCCGGGTCCCGGTCCGGTCGGTCCGCCGGTAGCGGAACAACCGGAAGTGCCGGTGGACGAAAACGGCAACCCGTTGCTGCCCGAAGCCGTGCCCGGTGATGCCCAGACCACGGCCGAACCCACGCCCGAAGACGCCGTCGCCGTGATCCGCGACTACTACGATGCGATCAACAGCGGCGATTTCGTCCGCGCGTATGGGTTGTGGTCGGATAGTGGCCGCTCCAGCGGACAGTCGGCGCCGCAATTCGCCGCGGGTTTTGCCGACATCACCGGCGTCTCGGTGGAAATGCAGTCGCCGGGCGCCGTCGATGCCGCGGCCGGCTCGCGCTACATCGAGGTTCCCGTGGCCATCACCACCACTCGCCGCGATGGCAGCCAGCACCACTTGACTGGCACGTACACGCTGCGCCGCGCGGTGGTGGACGGCGCGACCCCGGAACAACGGCAGTGGCGCATCGGCTCGGCGGACCTGCGCGAAACGCAATAAGCGGCGCGTGCGCCGACGCGACCATGGATGCCACGCCCCGCATCGTGCTCGACACGAACGTATGCCTGGACCTGTTCGTGTTCGATGACCCGCGCTGCCGGCGCCTGCGCGATGCACTGCACGCCGGCGATGTCATCGCCGTGACCAGTGCGTCCTGCCGCGAGGAGTGGCTGCGCGTGCTGTGTTATCCGCAACTGGCCCTCGACGAGGCCGCGCGCGAAGCCGCCGCGGCCTGCTTCGATGCCCTGATGCAACGCTGTCCACCGTGCCCGGATGACGAGGAAGGCGCGGCGCAGCCACTGCGCTGCAGCGATCCCGACGACCAGAAATTCCTCGACCTGGCGCTGCATGCCGGTGCCCGCTGGCTGCTGAGCCGCGATGACCACCTGCTCGCTCTCGCGCGGCGGGCGCGGCGCGAAGGTCTGTTCGAGATCCTCGCGCCGCAGGAGTGGGGCTCAATCCACGCCGGCTAGGACACCCCGGCTAGGCGCAGGCGCGCTACAGCTCGAAGCGGTACGACAGCTTCACCAGCAACTGTTCGCTGTCGCGCAGGGCAAACGCGTCCTGGAACTGGTCGCGCGCGTTGAAACCGCTGAAGGGCTCCAACTCGGTCAGCGAACCGCCGCGCACATAAGCGATATAGAGGTAGGAAAGCGGCGCCAGTTCGTAGCGGTAGCGGATCTGGAAGCCGAGGTTGCTCACCCCGACATCGGGGATCGTCTCCGCAGATTCCACCGGCTCGCCGTTGTCAGCCACGCGGTAAGCCTGCCTCGCCTTCGCGTCCAGTCCGATCGCTTCCAGCCGCACGCGCAGTTCGTGCTTGTCGTTGATCAGCCATACGCTGCCGGCGTTGAGCAGGATCATGTCCTCGTTGTAGCTGCCGATCAGGTTGTCGCCGTGCCACAGCAGCCAGTCGTTGTTGTGCTCGAAGAACCAGGCGGTGAAGAAGCTGAGGCGATCGTTGACGTGGTAGGTCGGCTCAAGGTCGAGCTGGAGCGAACCCTTGCCCGGCGTATCCAGTCCTTCCGAGGCCCAGCGCATGTTGCCGTAGAAGCTCCAGTGGCCACTGCCCTGGCGCGGACGGTTGCGCTCGTAGAACAGGAAGTACTTCGCCGGCATGTTGATGACATCATTGTCATTGCTGCGCAGGAAGCGGTCATCGTGGCCGGATGTCCACGTCACGATCTCGAAGTAGTCGTTGCCGCCGTCGCGCAGCTGGCCGCTGCGGTTGATCGACGCGGCATCGCCAATGTGCACGCCGTGGTCGTTGACGCGACGGGACGCCGCCCAGTGCCAGTCGGCCGCGCTGTACTGCGAGGTCTCCGGGAAGTCGGTGAATCGCTTGCCCAGGTCGTAGCGCGCGTAGTTGAAGTTGTTGCGCTCGAGGAAACCGAAGTCGTTGAGCTGCAGCTTGTCGCCGAGGTGCACCATGTACAGCTGCTGGCGCCAGCCTTCGCCCATGTCCCAGTCGATGCGCATCTGCCCGCCGGTATTGCTGCCGGACTGGTTTTCATCCGGCCTGTTGTAGGCGTCCTGCCCCATGCCATCGACGTCCGACCCCACCAGCGTGGTGCGGATGGACCACTGCGGATTGGGCGTCCAGCGGTGGTCGACCTCGTAGACGCTGGCCTCGCGGCCGATGCATGCGCCGGTGTCCACGTCCTGGCCATAACAAGGCCGCTCCACGCGGGTGACCATCGCGCCGATGCCCTGCGTGGCACCGTCGCGGGAGGTGCGCACGGCATAGAAATCGCGTCCTGCCTCGTCCGCTTCGGTGGCGGCGAACACGCCGTAGTTCATCGCGCCCAGGCTGCCGTTGAGTTTCGCCGCGGCCGTCACGTCGCCGGCACCACTGCCGTCGTCGGCATCCGCGCCAACGCGACGGGTATAGATCAGCCGGTTGGCGTTGTTGAGCCCACCGAATGGCACGTCGAAGTAGCTCTGGTTCTCGGTGAAGAAGGGGCGCTTGTCGCTGAAGAAGGTCTCGTTCGCGCTGAAGTTGACGACCAGCTGGTCGCTCTCGACCTGGCCGAAGTCGGGGTTGAGCGTCGCACTGAGCTGGAAGCGGCCGTTGGGCTTCCAGAAGATGTCGGCGCCGGTGTCGAAGTCGGAGTTCGTTGCGACGTTGTCGTAAACGCCCGACACATACGGGGTGATCGCCAGCAGCGACTGGCTGTACGCCGGCACCTCGACCTTGTTCAACGCCGTGAGGAAGCGCGATTCCTGGAAGCTGACCGCCGGCCAGGAGGCGCGTTCGCCGGTGGCGCCGATGACGCGATCAAGCGAGATGCCGAGCGTGCGGGTGCCGTTCTTCACGTCGCGCATCGTCGCGACGTGCCACGGGATCAGCATCTCCGCCGACCAGCCGGCTTCGTCCTCGCTGGTGGCGTGGCGCCAGTCGCCATCCCAGTCCGGGTTGAACTGGTTCTCGTTGGTGATGGTGGTATCGATGATGCTGTTGGACAGCAACACGGTGAAGTTGTAACCGGTGCGGCCGTCGCCGTCGAAGTCGACATAGAGATTGACGCGGTCGGCCTGCGCGCCCTGGTCGCGTTGCGCCTCCTGGCGCGTGCGCGCGATATCGGGCGACTGCAAGTTGCGGAACCCGATGGCCAGGCCGTCCTCGGTGGCGAGGATCCAGGCCTCGGTCGGCTGCGACGCCGGCGCCCGCGACAGCGGCTGGGTCTGGCGGAAATCGGTGATGTGCTGCGCGCCCTGCCATTCGGCTGGATCGATGCGGCCGTCGATCACGACGGCGGCGAAGGCGGGCGGCGCGGCGAGCGCGGCCAGGATGGCGATGGTCAGCGTTGCACGCATGGAAGGTCCGGTTATGGGGGATTGCGGCCCGCTTCCAGCGCGCCGGTCCGCGGGCGCCGCTGTGCGCGGCCCACGACAGGTGGGCAGGGTATTGCCGACCGTGGCGGTTACCGCATGGCGGAAGTCATGCCAACCAATTGCCTAATCCCTGCATCGCGGCATCACCATTCAGCTTCGCGGTTGCCGGACGGGGCGGTGGTCAGCTGGCGAGGGACGTGCTCCCGCCCCGGAAATCCCCGCGCGGACCGCAAAAAAGAAGCGCCGGGACTGGCCCGGCGCCGGCAAGCGGGAAGGACCCGATCAGTCCTTCTTTCCCTTGCTCTTTTTCTTCTTGTCCTTTTTCTTCTTTTTCTTGGACTTGTCTTTCTTTGGCTGAAGCATCGTGCCGGTGCACTCGGGCGACCCGCAGCGGCATTCCCAGATCTTCTTCAGCTCCTTGGTGTGCTTTTCTTCCAGGCGGATGCCGTAGTTGTACGACAGCTCCTCGCCCGGCGCGATGTCACGCATGGCCTCGATGAACACCTTGTCCTTGCGGCGGTCGTCGCCGTCGTCCTCTTCCAGCACGGCCTCGCAGTTGGGCGAACAGCTGTGGTTGATCCAGCGCGCCGAATTGCCCTCGAAGTTCGCGTCGATCACGTACTCGTCGTTGAGGGTGAACAGGAAGGTATGGCCGGTGTCGACGTCGCCGGACTCGCCTTCATCGACTTCGTCGTGGGTACGGCGACGGCCCTTGTATTCGATCAGGCGCTCGCCTTTCTCGATCGGGGCGACGGCGAACATGCCGTTGCCATGGATGGTGGAACGGCGAGTGGCGATCTTGCGAGGCATGCAGGGTCCGGAGGCGAGTGAAGTGCAGCGGGCGGCGATTGTCGCTTGAAAGCGGTGACGCCGTCATGGCGCCGCCGGGACGGCGCGGAGCGGCTGCGCGATGCCCCCGGCCCGCGGCGCGGGTGGTCGAGGAACCGGCGGCTCGACCCCGTCGACCCAAATCAGTACAATTCCAGTACGAATTAACCCCCGGCCCCGTTCAGGCCTTCCGCCATGCTCCGCGTCACCAAGCTCACCGACTACGCCACGGTCGTCATGACCGTCCTGGCTGGCCACCACGGCAGCGCCCCGGAAGCCGTGCTCAGCGCATCGGAGCTGGCCGAGCGCGCCGGACTGGAAACACCGACCGTGGCCAAGGTCCTCAAGCCTCTGGCGCAGGCCGGCCTGGTCGCCGCCACGCGCGGCGCGAACGGCGGCTATCGGCTCGCGCGGTCGGCGGAAGCGATTGGCCTGCTCGAAATCGTGATTGCGCTGGAAGGGCCGCTCGGCATGACCGAATGCAGCGTGCACGCCGGCAACTGCGGCATCGAGCAGTCCTGCGGCGTGCGCGCCAACTGGAACCGCATCAACGACGTGGTGATCGACGCCCTGCGCGGCATCACCCTCGCGCAGATGCTGGCGCCACTGCCACGCCGCGAACCCGAAGCCGGCCCAAATCCCGCGAAGCGCATCGACCTGCGCCTCGCCAACGCATAAGCAGTCCGTAGGCAGCCATGGCCACCGAAACCCTCCCCACCAGCATCGTCGAAAGCCCGACCGAGACCAATCGCGAAATCCGCGAGCAGCTCGGCCGCAAGTACGAAGCCGGCTTCGTCACCGCCATCGAATCCGAATCGTTGCCGCCGGGCCTGGACGAGGACGTCATCCGCGCCATCTCCGAACGCAAGAACGAGCCGGACTGGATGACGCAGTGGCGCCTGGCGGCCTACCGCCACTGGCTGACCATGCCGATGCCGCACTGGGCCAAGCTCAATATCGCCCCGATCGATTTCCAGGCGATCAGCTACTACTCCGCGCCCAAGGGTCCGAAGTACGCCTCGCTGGACGAGGTTCCGCAGGAACTCCTCGACACCTACGAGAAGCTCGGCGTGCCGCTGCACGAGCGCGCCAAGCTGGCCGGCGTCGCCGTCGATGCCGTTTTCGACTCGGTCTCGGTCGGCACCACCTTCCGCAAGGAACTGGCCGAAAAGGGCGTGATCTTCTGCTCGATGTCGGAAGCGGTCCGCGAATACCCCGAGCTGGTGCAGAAGTACCTCGGCACGGTCGTGCCGACCCACGACAACTACTTCGCCGCACTGAATTCCGCCGTGTTTTCCGACGGCTCGTTCGTGTTCATCCCCAAGGGCGTGCGCTGCCCGATGGAGCTGAGCACCTACTTCCGCATCAACGCCAGCGAGACCGGCCAGTTCGAGCGCACCCTGATCGTGTGCGAGGAAAAGGCCTACGTGTCGTACCTCGAAGGCTGCACCGCGCCGATGCGCGACGAGAACCAGCTGCACGCGGCGGTCGTCGAGCTGGTGGCGCTGGAAGACGCCGAGATCAAGTACTCGACCGTGCAGAACTGGTACCCCGGCGACGAGAACGGCGTCGGCGGCATCTACAACTTCGTGACCAAGCGTGGCGAATGCCGCGGCGCGCGCTCGAAGATCAGCTGGACGCAGGTCGAGACCGGTTCGGCGATCACCTGGAAATATCCGTCGTGCGTGCTGCTCGGCGACGATTCCGTCGGCGAGTTCCATTCGGTCGCGCTGACGCACCACCGCCAGCAGGCCGACACCGGCACCAAGATGATCCACATCGGCAAGCGCACCAAGTCGAAGATCGTCAGCAAGGGCATCAGCGCCGGCCACGGCCAGAATTCCTACCGCGGCCTGGTCCGCGTGGAGAAAAACGCCGAGGGCGCGCGCAACCATACCCAGTGCGATTCGCTGCTGATCGGCAAGAAGTGCGGGGCGCACACCTTCCCGTACATCGAAGTGAAGCACCCGTCCGCGACGGTCGAACACGAAGCCACGACCTCGAAGATCAGCGACGACCAGCTGTTCTATTGCCGCTCGCGCGGCATCAGCGAGGAAGACGCCGTGTCGATGATCGTCGATGGCTTCTGCAAGTCGGTGTTCCGCGAATTGCCGATGGAATTCGCGGTGGAAGCCAAGAAGCTGCTGGAAGTAAGCCTCGAAGGCGCAGTTGGGTAACGAAACCTTTCTTCCCCCGCTTGCGGGGGAAGTTGCCCGAAGGGCGGATGGGGGCAAGGCCGACCACGCCCCCACCCCAGCCCTCCCCCGCAAGCGGGGGAGGGAGTAAATCAAAGAATCGGAATGAACATGCTGAAGATCGAAAACCTCCACGTCCGCGTCGCCGGCAAGGACATCCTCAAGGGCCTCTCGCTCGAAGTGCAGCCGGGCCAGGTGCACGCGATCATGGGCCCCAACGGCGCCGGCAAGTCCACGCTCGGCAATGTCATCGCCGGGCGCGAAGGCTATGAAGTCGTCGCCGGTTCGGTGACCTTCGAAGGCCGCGACCTGCTGGCGCTGGAGCCGGAAGAGCGTGCCGCCAGCGGCGTGTTCCTCGCCTTCCAGTACCCGGTCGAGATCCCGGGCGTGAACAACACCTACTTCCTGCGCACGGCCGTCAACGCGCAGCGCAAGGCGCGTGGCGAGAGCGAACTGGACTCGATGCAGTTCCTGAAGAAGGTGCGCGAGAAACTGGCGGTCCTCCACCTCAAGGACGACCTGCTGCAGCGCGCGGTCAACGAGGGCTTCAGCGGTGGCGAGAAGAAGCGCAACGAGATCTTCCAGCTCGCCCTGCTCGAACCCAAGCTCGCGATCCTCGACGAAACCGACAGTGGCCTCGACATCGACGCGCTGAAGAACGTCGCCGAAGGCGTCAACGCACTGCGTTCGCCCGACCGCGCCTTCCTGGTCGTCACCCACTACCAGCGCCTGCTCGACTACATCAGGCCCGACGTGGTCCACGTGCTGGCGGACGGCCGCATCGTCGAAACCGGCGGCCCGGAACTCGCGCTGCAGCTGGAAGCACACGGCTACGCCTGGGTGAAGGACCGCGTGGCACCGGGACATGCCTCATCCGGAGCCGCGGCCTGACATGAGCGCCCTGCTCGACTCCTTCGCTTCCGCCTTCGACGCCCTGCCCGGCCGCGATGCCGCCGGCCTTGGCGCATCGCGCCGCGATGCGCTGGCCGCCGCATTGCGCGACGGCATGCCCGGCACCCGCAGCGAACGCTGGAAGTACACCCCGCTGCGCGCGTTCGAACGCCGCACGTTCGCCGCCGCCGACGCGCAGCCGGCCATTCTCGATGAGGCGTTGCTGGCAGATATCCCCACGCCACGACTGGTCTTCGTCAACGGCCGCTACGATCCCGCGCACAGTGATGCGACCGGACTGCCTCCGGGCGTCGCGCTGAAGCCGCTGTCGCAGCTCCTGGCACAGGGCGGCGAGCGTGAAGTGAACTTCCTCGCCCGCCGCTTCGAGCGCCCGGACGAGGTCTTCGCCCGCCTCAACGCCGCCCTGGCCGACGAGGGCGTGGTCCTGCGCGCGGAAGCAGGCGTGCGCTCGGCGCTGCCGATCCACCTCGTGTTCGTGGGCACCGCTGCCGGACGCGATCTCGCCTCGCATTCGCGGCATTTGTTCGAACTGCGCCGCGATGCCGAACTGACGCTGGTCGAGCATCACCTGGCCGGTGCCGCCAATACCCACCTCGCCAACAGCATTGCCCACGTCCACCTCGCCGCAGGTGCGCGCCTCACCCATGTGCGCGTGCAGGACGAAGCCTCGGGCGCGTCGTTGATCAGCCGCACCGACGCGGTGCTGGCGCGCGACGCGATCTATCGCCGCCTCGACCTCGAACTCGGCGGGGCTCTGGCGCGCCACGAACTCAATGCCTCGCTGCAGGGCGAAGGCGCGCAGGTCATCTCCAATGGCGTGCTGCTGGCCGATGGCAAGCGCCACCTCGACACCCGACTGGGCATCGACCATGTCGCACGCGACACGCGCTGCGACCTGCTGTGGCGCGGACTCGGTTCCGGGCGTTCGAAGGCAGCCTTCCACGGCGGCATCACCATCCGCGAAGGCGCGGACGGCAGTGTCGCCGCCCTGTCGAACAAGAACCTGCTGCTCTCCACGGGCGCGGAGATCGATACGCAGCCCGTGCTCGAGATTCACGCCGACGAGGTGCAGGCCGCGCACGGAGCGGCGGTGGGCCAGCTCGACGCCACCTCCATGTTCTACCTGCGCAGCCGCGGCATTCCCGAGCCGCAGGCACGCGCCCTGCTCACCGCCGCGTTCTGCCTTGAAACCCTCAACGTGATCGAAGATGCGCCGCTGCGTGAATCTTTGACGGCGAAGCTCGACGCCGCGCTGGCCCGCCTGGACTCCGCACAATTGGGCCCCACGCAATCGGAGCCGGCATGAACGCGCCGCTCGCCGCCGCCACACCCATCGACTGGGCCGGCGTCCGCGCCGACTTCCCGCTGCTTACGCGCGAGGTGCAGGGCAAGCCGCTGGTCTACCTCGACTCGGCGAACACCGGCCAGAAGCCGGCAAGCGTGATCGAGGCGGTCGACGACTTCTACCGCCACCACAACGCCAACGTCAGCCGCGCCGTGCACACGCTCGGCACCGAGGCGACCGATGCCTACGAAGGCGCGCGCCGCAAGCTGGCGGCATTCTTCAACGTCCGCGCCGACGAGCTGGTGTTGTGCAGTGGCACCACCTTCGCCCTCAACCTGGTCGCTTACTCCTGGGCCCTGCCCAACCTGCGTGCCGGCGACGCGATCGTGCTCACCCGCATGGAGCACCACGCCAACATCGTGCCGTGGCAGCTCGTGGCCGAACGCACCGGCGCGAAGATCAAGGTCGCGGAAATCAACGCCGCCGGCCAACTCGACCTCGACGCGCTTTACGCGCTGCTGACGCCGGAGGTGAAGATCCTCTCGCTGACGCACGTCTCCAACGTGCTCGGCACGGTCAACCCGGTGCGCGAGATCTGCCGTGAAGCCCGCCGGCGCGGCATCGTCACCGCGGTGGACGGCTCGCAGGCGGCGCCGCACCGTCCTGTCGACATTGCATCGATCGGTTGCGACTTCTACGCCTTCACCGGCCACAAGATGTGCGGCCCGACCGGCACGGGCGCGCTATGGGCGCGCCGCGAGCACCTGGCCGCCATGCCGCCCTTCATCGGCGGCGGCGAGATGATCAAGGAAGTGCGCTTCGAAGGCACGGTCTATAACGACGCGCCGCACAAGTTCGAAGCCGGCACGCCGAACATCGCCGGTTTCATCGGGCTGGGCGCGGCGGTCGATTACCTGTCGGCCCTCGGCATGGCCAACACTGAAGCGCGCGAGCAGGAGCTGCTGCTACACGCGACCGAGGAACTGGACAAGGTCGAGGGCCTGCGCATATTCGGTCGCGCGGCCGAGAAAGCCGCGGTCATCAGTTTCCTGGTCGACGGCGCCCACGCCCACGACCTGGCCACCCTGCTCGACCTGGAAGGCGTGGCGATCCGGTCCGGCCACCACTGCGCACACCCGCTGATGCACCACTTCGGCGTGCCGGCCACGTGTCGCGCGTCATTCGCGTTCTACAACACGCATGGGGAAGTGGAGGCGTTCGTGGCGGCCCTGCGCAAGGTCCGCAAGCTATTGGCATGAGCTGGCAGCGCGCGCGGTGAAGCCGCGTTGCGCTACGCTTTGCCACCACGACAGCTCAACCCGGGCCTCCCATGTCCGACAACCCCGAGTCCCTCGCGCTCCTGCGCGAGATACGCAACAACCAGCGCGAGGCGCTGGCACTGCAGCGCGAGCACCTCCAGGCCTACCAGCGCCAGCTCGATCGCGTCGAACGGATCAACGATCGCGCCGAGGCGATCCAGGGTCGCGCCGGCAAGGCCATCAAGGCCATCGTGTGGATCGCAATCCCGCTGGTGTTCCTCCTGCTGCTGTTGATGTTCCTTCCCTACTTCTCCCGCCTGGTCGCATGAGCCACGAAAGCGCATTGAAATTCCGCAGTGCCACCCACGCCGACACCACCGCCCTGGTGGCGCTGGTCGAATCCGCCTATCGCGGTGACGTGAGCAAGCAGGGCTGGACCACCGAGGCCGACATGCTCGAAGGCCGCCGCACCGGCACCGATGACATCGAGTCGTGCATCAGCCGTCCCGACAGCCGCATCCTCATTGCCGAGCGGACGTCGCAGGACGGCAGCCATGAACTCCTTGCGTGCGCGCACGTGGCCATCGAAGACGGCGCCGGCTACTTCGGCATGTTCTCGGTACGTCCCAACCTGCAGGGCGGCGGGATCGGCAAGGCGATGCTCGCCGAAGCCGAACGCGTCGCCCGCGAGGAATGGAAGCTCCCGGCCATGCGGATGACGGTGATCGACATCCGCGACGAGCTCATCGCCTTCTACGAGCGCCGAGGCTACCGGCGTACGGGCACCAAGAAGCCGTTTCCCTATGGCGACGAGCGCTTCGGCGTGCCCAAGCGCGCCGACCTCCGTTTCGAGGTCCTGGAAAAGGCGCTGTGATCCTCGCCATCGTCGCGATGGCCGTTGCTGCCAAGGAATAGATCAATGGGCGATTGGGTATTCGTCTGCGCCACGTCGCAGTTGCTTCCCGGCGAAACTGTCGTCGCGTGGGACGGCGACACCCCCATCCTCGTGGTGAACTACGACGGCGACTTCTACGCGATGGAAGACAAGTGCTCGCATGAGGATTTCGAGCTGTCGGCTGGCCACTTCGATGGCGACGAAGCCACGATCGAATGCGCCCTGCACGGCGCGAAGTTCGACGTGCGCGATGGTCGCCCTCTCTGCGCTCCCGCCTATGAGCCGGTGACGAAGTTTCCCGTCAAAGTCGACGATACGGGCGTGTGGACGCGCGACGACCGGGATTGACCTCCTCGCAAACGCGAATCGTTTGCATCTGATAACCATTCTCATTAAGATGGCGCCCGCCGCGGCATGAAGCCGCCGACTTTTTTGTCACGGGACCCATGAAAACCAAGAAGATCCCTGCTGCCGCACCGCTGGCAGCCGCCCTTGCCCTCGCCCTTTCCGCGCTCGCCCTTTCCGCCCCCGCCCTGGCCGAGACCGCTACCGATGACGCCGGTGGTCGCCATGAGCGTGCCACCGACCTCGACACCATCGAAGTCATCGGCAAGGTCGACTACAGCTATGTGCAGAAGCGCAGCACGACCGCGACCAGGACCGATACCGAACTGCAGGACGTGCCGCAATCGATCACGGTTGTGACCCAGGACATGATCCGCGACCAGGCCATGCAGAACCTCGCGGACGTCGTCCGCTATGTGCCTGGCGTGACCATGGCGCAGGGCGAAGGCAACCGCGACACCCCGGTGCTGCGCGGCAACAGCACCACCGGCGACATGTTCATCGACGGCATGCGCGACGATACGCAGTACTTCCGCGACCTCTACAACATCGAACGCGTCGAGGCGCTGAAGGGCCCCAACGCCATGATCTTCGGCCGCGGCGGCAGCGGCGGCGTGATCAACCGCGTCACCAAGCAGGCCGACTGGAACACCGTGCGCAATCTCAACCTGCAAGTCGGCTCCTGGGACAAGCGGCGCCTCAGCGGCGACTTCGGCCAGGCCATCAGCGACGGAGCAGCATTCCGCATCACCGGCATGGTCGAGGACTCGGAAAGCTATCGGGACGGCTACAACGCCGAGCGTTGGGGCATCAACCCGACTTTCGCGTTCGACGTCGGCGACAACACCACGATCACCCTGGGCTACGAGCACTTCGAGGATGATCGCGTCGCCGACCGCGGCGTGCCCTCCTCGCCTACTCTCTTCAACGGGCGCCGCCTGCCGGTGGAGACGGATCGCTCCACGTTCTTCGGCGATCCGGACCGCAGCGACACCTGGGTCGATGTCGACGCCGTGAGCGGCTTGGTCGAGCACGACTTCGGCAACGGCCTGACGCTGCGCAACCGCACCCGTATTGCCGATTACGACAAGTTCTACCAGAACGTCTACGCCGGCGGCCCGGTCTCTGCGGACGGCTCGCTGGCCGATATCCGCGCTTACAACAACGCGACCCAGCGCAAGAACGTCTTCAACCAGACCGATTTCGTGTGGTCGCTCGATGGCGCCATCAAGCAGACCGTGCTGTTCGGTGCCGAACTGGGCCGCCAGGAAACCGACAACCTGCGCAACACCGGCTTCTTCGGCGCGCCGGGTTCCACCGTGACCTCGGTGCTGGTGCCGTTCGAGAACCCGCGCTACACCGGGCCATTGGAGTTCCGTCCGAATTTGACCGACGCGAACAACCATAGCGTTGCCAAGGTCGCCGCCGTTTACGTGCAGGACCAGATCGAGTTCTCGCCGCAATGGCAAGCGATCGCCGGTCTGCGCTACGACCGCTTCGACATGGATTTCCATGACCTCAGGGCTTCGACTGCCCCGGAGAATCGTCATCTCACGTCCACCGACAACCTGCTGTCGCCGCGCGTCGGCCTGGTCTACAAGCCGGTCGAGCCGCTCTCCTTGTACGCGAGCTACGGCATCGCCTACCTGCCGCGCGCGGGCGACCAGCTGTCATCGCTGAGCCCGACCAACAAGGCGTTCGATCCGGAAGAGTTCCGCAACTATGAAGTCGGCGCCAAGTGGGAAGTCGTCCAGGGCTTGGCCCTGACCGCCGCCGCCTACCGCCTGGAGCGCACCAACGTGATCGCCCCGGACCCGTCGAATCCCGCGCAGTCGATCCTGATCGACGGTCAACGCGTGAAGGGTGTCGAGCTGGGCCTGGCCGGAAACATCACCGAGGCGTGGAGCGTGATGGGTGGCTACGCCTGGCAGGAAGGCGATATTCCCAACAGCATCGCCAAGCCTGCACAACTGCCGGAGCAGACCGCTTCGCTATGGAACCGCTACGACTTGAGCGACCGCTGGGGCGTGGGCCTGGGCGCGGTCTATCGCGGCGAGTTCTTCGCGTCGACCAGCAATGAGGTCGTGATCAAGGGCTACACCCGCTACGACGCCGCCGTGTTCTTCGACGTCAGCAAGAATCTCGGCCTGCAGTTGAATCTCGAAAACATTTTCGACAAGAAGTATTTTGTTTCGGCGAACAACGACAACAACATCACACCGGGTTCGCCGCGTGCGGCCTACCTGAGCGTCAACTTCGCGTTCTGATCCATTCTTCAATCAGTGCATCACGTCAGGAGCCCGCACGTCGCGCGGGCTCCTGCCTTTTGATGCGCAGCACGACGGAAACCTTCGCATGAACGCCACCACGAGCACGGCCGACCTGGCCCGCCGCCGCAGCAACACCACCCATCGCTGGATCCGCCAGATACACCTATGGATCGGCGCCTGGGGCGCGCTCGCCGCGATCATCTACGGCTTCACCGGACTCGTCATGAACCACCGCTTCGGCGACAGCGCGTGGGCACAGGGCGACAGCGAAGAAACCGGTCGCCTGGAGCTGCAGATCCCTACCGCGGCTCGCACGAGCCCCGAGGAACTGTCGCTGTGGCTGCGGCAGACGCAGGCACTGGACGCGCAGGTGATCCGCAAGGGCTCGCCGGGTGCGAAGGACGGCAAGCAGCCGTCGAAGTGGAACTTGAGCGGCGGCACCGCGAGCGAATCGTGGGCGCTGGAATACACACCGGGGAAGGACAGCGCCGAACTCAAGCGCAGCTCGCATACGCTGCTCGCCGCGATCAACCGCCTGCACAAGGGCGTGGGCGGTGGCTGGGCCTGGAGCCTGCTCGCCGACAGCTTCGCCATCGGCATGTTGCTGCTGGGTCTGTCGGGCATCTGGATGTGGGCGCGCGGTCGCACGCCGAAGCAGATGGTCGCGAGCGTGCTGGGCTTGTCGATCGTCGTACTGGCATTCGTATTGGGGCCGGCGCTGCTCTGAGCCCCGCCTCGTCACCAGGCCACGGCTCCTTGGGCGTCATTGCGGCTGACGCGTACCAGCAGCAGCTCGCCACCGCCTTCGATCACGTGTCGCAGGCGTTCCGAGCCGGCCTGCAGGATCGCGGTATCGCCCCTTTCCAGCGGCGGCAGGCCGGAGTCGTCGGCGAAACGCGCGCGGCCGGCGAGCAGGTGCACTGCCCACGTCGCGCCCGGCTCGGCAAAGATCACCATCGGCCCCACCAGCGGCCGGTGCCACAACTCGGCCTGCACGCGATCACGCCGCCACATGAGGTTGAAGTCATGCGTGGGCCCGTCGACGAGTTCGCCCGTGACACCGCGTTCGCCGGCAAAGCAAAGCTTGCCGTGGGGCGGCTGCAGCTCGTGTACTTCGCCATCGTCGAAGCGCAGGCGCATGCCGTTGCCCGATAGCAGGACAAGCTCCCGGTCGATACCGGGGAAGGACGAGAACGCGGAATCGCGTTCGATTTCGGCAATCGACAGGCGCCAGTCCCATTCGCCGGACCCGGGCGACCTGTAGATTTCACGAGTCCAGCCCAGCTGGTTGCGCCACCGTTCGCGGCGGTACTCGTTTGCCGGAATGACCCAGGAACGGGCGGTCTGTGCGGATTCGGCCATGGCCCAAGTCTAACGTGGCGACGCTGCGCCTCGGCGACCGCGCCATGCCCTTCGAACGCTGCCGTGAAGGTTCGCCCGGCCGCACGAATCCATTCGTGGCCGGGCGACACTTCCCTGTCCAGACTGGGGGGTCTGCTTCCTCCGGGCCTCCTGCCCGCGAATACCTGGGTCAGCGCTTGCCTGGATCAGCGCTTGGGCACGACCGGGCGGGCAACCGCTGGCGCCGGCTTGCGCGCGGCGGCTGGCGCCCCGCCGGCAACGACAATGCGATCGCGATTCTTTTCGACGGTCTTCAGGCCCACGCCCTTCACCAGCGTCAACTGCTCGGCGCTCTTGAAAGCGCCGTTGGCCTTGCGGTAGGCGACGATGGCCTCGGCCTTGCTCGGGCCGATGTTGAGCAGTACGCGGTCGATGGTGGCCGCATCGGCGGTGTTGATGTTGACCTTCTCCGCCTCCGCGGCGAGGGCGCTGCCGGCCATCAGCAGCGAGAGCGTGAGGGTCTGCAGCAGGGCGACGAACTTGTTCATGGCGTGGCTCCTTGAGGTTGGGTATCGCTTCCGTTCCGGCGATCGGCCGGTGAGGACAGTCTCCGGGTCCGCCAGGGAGCGGCCCATCGGGGGACAGTCCCGTTCCGGGTAGGAAAACCCCACGCTCCGGGCCGGTAAAATCCGGACCTGCGCTAAACTCCCCGTCCTCCGCAATCTCAATTCCAGGGCTTTCCAGAGCCCGCAAGCCGGGAACTTCCATGGATAGCCGCAAGATCGAGCAGTTCGTGTCCGCCAAGTGGGACGACGAAATTGTTCCGCAACTCGTCGAATACATCCGCATCCCCAACAAGTCGCCGATGTTCGATGCGGACTGGGTGAAGCACGGCTACATGGATGCGGCGGTCGCACTGATGGAGAAGTGGGCGCGCGCGCAGACCGTTGCCGGCATGCAACTGGAAGTCGTGCGCCTGGAAGGCCGCACCCCGCTGATCTTCATCGACATCCCGGCGGCCAACGGCGGCAGCAACGACGACTGCGTGATCCTCTACGGCCATCTCGACAAGCAGCCGGAGATGACCGGTTGGGACGACGACCTCGGCCCGTGGAAGCCGGTGATCAAGGGCGATCGCCTGTACGGTCGCGGCGGCGCGGACGACGGCTATGCGATCTTCGGTTCACTCACCGCGATCATGGCGTTGCAGGAACAGGGCATCGCCCATTCCCGCTGCGTCGTGTTGATCGAAGCGTGCGAGGAGTCCGGCAGCTACGACTTGCCCGCCTATGTCGACCACCTCGCCGATCGCATCGGCAAGCCCTCGCTCGTCGTGTGCCTGGACTCCGGCTGCGGCAACTACGAACAACTGTGGTGCACCACGTCGCTGCGCGGCCTGGCCGGCGGCAACTTCACGGTGAAGGTGCTGGAAGAAGGGGTGCACTCGGGCGACGCCTCCGGCATCGTGCCGTCGAGCTTCCGCCTGATCCGCCAGCTGCTGTCGCGCATCGAAGACGAAAAGACCGGGCGCATCCTGCTCGAAGGCCTGCACGTGGAAGTGCCGGCCGAACGCCTCGCGCAGGCGAAGGAAGCCGCGCGTGTGCTCGATACCGCGATCTTCGACAAATTCCCGCTGGTCAAAGGCCTGAAGCCGATGTTCAACGAGGGCGCCGCCGATGACCTGAGCGAACTCGTGCTCAACCGCACCTGGCGGCCCGCCCTGTCGGTGACCGGCGTGGACGGCATGCCGCCGCTGTCGTCCGCCGGCAACGTGCTGCGTCCCTTCACTGCGGTGAAGCTGTCGCTGCGCCTGCCCCCAACGCTGGAAGGCAAGAAGGCAGGCGACCTGCTCAAGCAGACGCTGGAAGCCAATCCGCCCAACGGTGCGCAGGTCACGATGGAACTGGAAAAGGCCAGCACCGGCTGGAACGCGCCGGCCATGTCGCCGTGGCTGTCCAAGGCGATCGACACGGCGAGCCAGGAGTTCTTCGGCGCACCGGCGATGTACATGGGCGAAGGCGGCACGATTCCGTTCATGGGCATGCTCGGTGAGAAGTTCCCGGGCGCGCAGTTCATGATCACCGGCGTGCTCGGCCCGCACTCGAATGCACATGGCCCGAACGAATTCCTGCACATCCCGATGGGCAAGCGCGTCACCGCATCGGTGTCGCGAGTGATCGCCGATCACCACCTGGCCAGCCAGCGCGGCGAAACCCGGGGCGTGGCGGCGGTGGCTGGTGGCGAACACCATGGAGACCACGGCTGCTGCTGATCCTGGTGGCACGTTGCGAAAAAGCCCGGCCCTGGCCGGGCTTTTTTGTTGGCCGCAGTCCACCGGCTGCCCTGTCCAGGCCTACGCTGCACCGCAGCGTGCCCACCCCCAAGCGGCTGTTAGGATGGCCGCGCCCCACACCAACCAACGATTCAACAGGAGCACATCCATGTTCGAAGGCGTCATTGGTTACATCATCGGCGGCGCAGTCATTGGCATCCTCGCCCGCTTCCTGAAGCCCGGCGCGGACCCGATGGGCTGGATCCTCACCATCCTGCTCGGCATCGCAGGCGCCTACGCCGGCAGCCAGCTGGCCGCCATGCTCAACCTGACCAGCACGCTGATGGTCTGGGCTTGTGCGATTGGCGCAGCGATCATCCTGCTCTTCCTCTACGAAGCCATCCGCAGGAAGACCCCCAGGGCCGCATGACCACAGCCGCATGGATGCAAAACAGAACCCCGGCAACTGCCGGGGTTTTGTTTTGGGCGTCGCCAAACCGCAGGATCATCCCAGCAGGCGCGCGATCACCTGTTCTGCCAGGGTTTCCGGCGTTTCGTGCACGGTATCGAGCACGAGCTCGGCATGCTCGGGCGCCTCGTACGGCGAATCGATGCCGGTGAAGTTGGGGATCCGTCCCGCCCGCGCCTTCGCGTAGAGTCCTTTCACGTCGCGCTGTTCGGCAACCGCCAGCGGCGTGTCGACGAACACTTCGACGAACTCGCCAGCGTCGAACATCTCGCGCGCCATGCGGCGTTCGGCGCGGAACGGGGAAATGAAGCTCACCAGCACGATCAGGCCGGCGTCGACCATGAGTCTGGCCACCTCGGCGACGCGGCGGATGTTCTCGACGCGGTCCTCGTCGGTGAAGCCCAGGTCCTTGTTGAGCCCATGGCGCACGTTGTCGCCGTCGAGGATGTAGCAATGGTGCCCCATCGCATGCAGGCGCTTCTCGACCAGGTTCGCGACCGTCGACTTGCCCGACCCCGACAGGCCGGTGAACCACGCGCAGCGCGGCACCTGCGCCTTGCTGCGCGCACGCGCGGCCTTGTCGACGTCGACGTGTTGCCAGTGGATGTTGCCGGCGCGGCGCAGGGCGAAATCGATCGTGCCGGCGGCGACGGTGGCATTGGTCTGGCGATCGATCAGAATGAAGCCGCCGAGCTCGCGGTTGTCGGCATAAGCCTCGAACGCGATCGCGTGGTCGAGATAGAGGTTGCAGTAACCCACCTCGTTGAGCTCCAGGTGCTTGGCGGCCAGCTGGTCCTGTGTGTTGACGTCGACCTTGTGCTTGATCTCGGTGACGCTGGCGCTGACCGTGCGCGTGCCGATCTTGAGCCAGTACGGACGACCCGGCAGCAGGCTGTGTTCGCCCATCCACAACAGGTGCGCGGCGAACTGGTCGGAGACCTGTGGCGGCTGGTTTCCGGCCGCGATCACGTCGCCGCGACTGATGTCGAGTTCGTCGGCCAGCGTGAGCGTGATCGATTGCCCGGCAATGGCGGATTCGACATCGCCCTGGGCGCCGAGCACGCGCGCCACCTTCGAGCGCCGGCCCGAGGGCAACGCCACGATCTCATCGCCCGGCCGGACCATGCCCGCCGCAACCGTGCCGGCGAAACCGCGGAAGTCCTGGTTGGGCCGGTTGACCCACTGCACCGGCAGGCGGAAGCCGATGGCGCCGCCATGCGCGGCGACCTCGACGGTTTCGAGGTACTCGAGCAGGCTCGTGCCGCGATACCACGGCGTGTTCGGCGAACGCTGCAGCAGGTTGTCCCCCTGCAAGGCCGACAGCGGAATCGAGGTGACATGGGCGATGCCCAGTTGCGCGGCCAGTTCGCGGTAACCCGCCACGATCTCGTCGAAGACGGACTGGTCGTACCCGACCAGGTCCATCTTGTTGACCGCCAGCACCACGTGGCGGATGCCGAGCAGCGAAACGATGTAGCTGTGGCGCCGCGTCTGCGTCAGCAGGCCCTTGCGTGCGTCGACCAGCACCACGGCCACGTCGGCCGTGGAGGCACCGGTGGCCATGTTGCGGGTGTACTGCTCGTGGCCGGGACAATCGGCGACGATGAACTTGCGCTTGTCCGTGCTGAAGAAGCGGTAGGCGACGTCGATGGTGATGCCCTGCTCGCGCTCGGCGGCAAGGCCATCCATCAGCAGCGCATAGTCGATGTTGTCGCCCTGCGTGCCGTGGCGGCGGCTGTCCTTGTCGAGCGCGGCGAGCTGGTCCTCGAACAGGCCCTTGCTCTCGTACAGCAGGCGGCCGATCAGCGTGCTCTTGCCATCGTCGACGCTGCCGCAGGTGATGAAGCGCAGCAGGCCCTTGGTTTCGTGCTGGTGCAGGTAGGCGGCGACGGCGGCCGCGGCCCCGCCCTGGCCAGCATGTACGGTTGCGGCGGCCATCAGAAGTAGCCCTCCTGCTTCTTCTTCTCCATCGACGCCGACGGGTCGTGATCGATCACCCGACCCTGCCGCTCCGAGGTGGTCGCGACCAGCATCTCGGCAATGATCTTTTCCAGAGTGTCGGCGTCGGACTCGATCGCGCCGGTGAGCGGGTAGCAGCCGAGCGTGCGGAAACGCACTCGTCGGGTCACCGGCGTTTCGCCAGCGCGCAGCGGCAGGCGTTCGTCGTCCACCAGGATCAACGCGCCATCGCGTTCGACCACCGGGCGTTGCGCGGCGAAGTACAACGACGGCACCGGAATCTTCTCGCGGTAGATGTAGAGCCAGACGTCCAGTTCGGTCCAGTTGGATATGGGGAAGACGCGGACCGATTCGCCCTTGTGGATGCGCGTGTTGTACAGGCTCCACAACTCGGGACGCTGGTTCTTCGGATCCCAGCGGTGCTGTTCGTTGCGGAAGGAGAAGATGCGTTCCTTGGCGCGCGACTTCTCCTCGTCGCGACGTGCCCCGCCGATGGCGGCATCGAAGCCGAACTTGTCCAGCGCCTGTTTCAGCGCCTGCGTCTTCATCACGTCGGTATGCACGGTGGCGCCGTGGCTGATCGGGCCTATGCCCTGCGCCACGCCCTCGGGATTGGTGTGCACGTGCAGGGTGTTGCCGGTTTCCGCAGCGCGGCGATCGCGGAAGGCGATCATCTCGCGGAACTTCCAGCCGGTATCGACATGCAACAACGGAATCGGCGGCCGGCCAGGCGCAAAGGCCTTGCCGAGCAGGTGCAGCAGCACCGAGCTGTCCTTGCCGACCGAATACATCATCACCGGGTTGCGGAACCCGGCCGCGACCTCACGCAGGATATGGATGCTCTCGGCTTCGAGGCGGTCGAGGTGGCTGAGGGTGGGCAGAGGCAGGACGGGAGGGCTCACGGACGGCAGGGGCATTGGCTGGAAGTAGCGCTCAAGTGAGCCAATCGTGACTCAAAACGGGGCGGCGTGCCCGGCTGGAGCCGGGCCCGATTCGGGACGGCAGTATCGGCGCCGCGCCGCGCGTCCGAAATGCGGGCTCGGCATAAGCGCATAGCTGCAAGTCCTTTCCTGCAGCGCGCCCGCATACCTAGCCTTGCGGCATCGACTTGCATAGAGCCGCATGATGTCCGCCGCACCCGCCGCCTTCAGCAGCATCCCCGCGTTCCCCTCCGTGCTTTCGCCTGAGCAGGCCGCGTTGCTCGAGCAGCTGACCGGAGGATTGGATGGCGCCGGGCTGTGGTGGTTGTCCGGCTATGCGGCCGGACTTGCGCGCACGCAGGTCCTGCCAGCGACGCGGCAGACGGCATTGGCCGTGCCCACGACGCAGGTCGCGGCGCAGCTGACCATCGTGTACGGCAGCCAGACCGGCAACGCGCGGCGCATCGCCGAGAAACTTGCGCTGCAGGTCGAAGCCGCGGGGCTGGGCGCACGCCTGGTTCGCGCCGACGCCTATCCGACGCGCGAGCTGAAGAACGAGCGCCACCTCGTCATCGTGATCAGCACGCAGGGCGACGGCGACCCACCGGACGACGCGCGCGGTTTCTTCGACCACATCACCGGCAAGCGCGCGCCGCAGCTGCCTGGACTCCAGTACGCGGTACTGGCGCTGGGCGATTCCAGCTATCCGCAGTTCTGCGCGATCGGCCGCCGCCTCGACGAGCGCCTGTCCGAACTCGGCGCGAAGCGCTGGTTCGCGCGTGGCGAGGCCGATCTCGACATCGATAGCGTCTCCACGCCATGGCTCGCGAACGCGCTGGCCGCGGCCAGGGAGGCATTGAAACCGCAGGCGCCCTTGGCCACGGTCACGCCACTGCGTCCGCAGGCCACCGCGGCGAGCCTGTACACCCGCGACAACCCCTACCCGGCCGAACTGCTGGTCAACCAGCGCATAAGCGGCCGCGGCAGTGACAAAGACATCCGCCATATCGAGTTGTCGCTGGAAGGTGCGGGCCTGCATTACGAAGCCGGCGATGCGCTCGGCATCTGGCCGGTGAATCCACCGCCACTGGTCGACGCGGTACTGGCGGTGCTTGCGCTCGACGGCGACCAGACCGTCAGCCACGGCGGGCAGACGCTGCCATTGCGCGAATGGTTGTCCGGCAAGCGCGAACTCACCCGCCTGTCGCGGCCGTTCGTGGCAGCCCATGCAGCGCATGCAGGGAGCGACGAGCTCAACGCCCTGCTCCGCCCGGACCGTGCCGCTGATTTCGCGCGACTGCTGGCCCGACAGCAGATCATCGACCTGTTGCGTGGTTATCCGGGCGCATGGAGCGCCGAGGAACTCGTCGCCGCCCTGCGTCCACTGGTACCACGCCTGTATTCAATCGCGTCGAGTGCAAAGGCCGTGGGCGAGGAAGCGCACCTGACCGTCGCCCATGTCGAATACGACGTCGACGGCAGTGGGGCCGCTGACAGCCGGCGCTGGGGCGCGGCCTCCAACTTCCTCGCCCGCGCAGCCGAAGGCGAAAAACTCCCCGTTTTCATCGAATCCAACGAGCGCTTCCGTTTGCCGAAGGATGGTACGCGCGACGTCATCCTGGTCGGTCCTGGCACTGGCGTCGCGCCGTTCCGCGGCTTCGTGCAGGAGCGCGCAGTCGCTGGCGCGAGCGGCCGCAACTGGCTGTTCTTCGGCAACCCGCATGCACGCAGCGACTTCCTCTACCAGCTGGAATGGCAGGAGGCGCTCAGGCGCGGCGAACTGCATCGCCTCGACCTCGCCTTCTCGCGCGACCAGCCGCACAAGGTCTATGTGCAGGACCGCCTGCGCGAACGCGGACGCGATGTCTTCGACTGGCTGCAGGGCGGCGCGCACCTGTACGTCTGCGGTGATGCCACGCGCATGGCCAGGGACGTGCACGCCGCACTGGTCGAGATCATCGCCACGCACGGCGGCAAGTCGGCCGAAGACGCCTCCGATTACCTCAACGACCTGCAGGCGCAAGGGCGCTATGCACGGGACGTGTACTGAGAAGGCGAAAACAGACATGAGCACGCATTCCGTCGAAGACATCAAGAAGGCCAGCGCTCGCCTGCGCGGCACGCTGCTGGAATCGCTCGCCAACCCGGTCACCGGCGCGCTTGCCGACGACGACCAGACCTTGATCAAGTACCACGGCAGCTACCAGCAGGACGATCGCGACATCCGCGAGGAACGCCGCCTGCAGAAGCTGGAACCCGCCCACAGCTTCATGATCCGCACCCGCACGCCCGGCGGCGTGGTGACGCCGGAACAATGGCTCAAGCTCGACCGCATCGCCACGACCCATGCCGAACGCGGGCTGCGCATCACCACGCGGCAGGCGTTCCAGTTCCACGGCGTGATCAAGCGCGAACTCAAGGCGACGATGCAGGCGATCAACGCCACATTGATCGACACCCTGGCGGCCTGCGGCGACGTGAACCGCAACATCGCCGTGGCGGCCAACCCGCACGAATCCGCGCCGCACGCCTTCGTGCATGCGCAAGCCGCGGCGCTGTCGAACCACTTGCTGCCCAATACCCGCGCCTATTACGAGATCTGGCTCGACGAGCAGCGCGTCGCCGGCAGCGGCGAGGAAGAGGAGCGCATCTACGGCGAGACCTACCTGCCGCGCAAGTTCAAGATCGGCTTCGCGATTCCGCCGTACAACGACGTTGACGTATTCGCGCAGGATCTCGGCTTCATCGCCATCATCGAAGACGGGGCCGTCGCCGGCTACAACGTGACCGTCGGCGGCGGCATGGGCGCGACGCATGGCGATGCGGAAACCTATCCGCGCCTGGCCAACGTGATCGGCTTCATCACTCCCGACCAGCTCGATGCCATCGCTGAAGCCGTGATCACCACGCAGCGCGATTGGGGCAACCGCCAGGTGCGCAAGCGGGCGCGGCTGAAGTACACGATCGACGATCGCGGGCTGGATTCATTCAAGGCTGAAGTGGAGCATCGCGCCGGTTTCTCCCTCCCCCCAGCGCGGCGCTTCGACTTCGTCCACAACGGCGATCGCTTCGGCTGGCTGCAGGGCGACAACGGTTTGTGGCATCTGACGCTGCGCATCGTCGCGGGGCGCATCTGGGATCGCGAACAACCGCATCTGACCGGGCTGCGCGAAGTGGCCAGGACGCTGCTGCAGGTCGAGGGTAGCGAGCCCGCGCCCGCGGCCTCAGGATCGGCGGCCTCAAAACCGGCGGCCTCAAAACCGGAATTCCGGATGACGGCGAACCAGAACCTGGTGATCGCCAACATTCCGGCGGATCAGCGTTGGCACATCGATTCGATCGTCGCCTCGCATGGCCTGGGCGAACACGCGCGCGCCACACCGGTGCGCCTCAACGCGATCGCCTGCGTCGCCCTGCCGACCTGCGGTCTTGCGATGGCGGAAGCCGAACGCTACCTGCCGGATTTCCTGACCCGCTTCGAAGCGCTGCTGGAAACGCACGGCCTGCGCGACACCCCGATCAACCTGCGCATCAGCGGCTGCCCCAACGGCTGCTCGCGTCCCTACCTGGGTGAGATCGCGCTCGTTGGCAAGGCCCCGGGGCGCTACAACCTGATGCTCGGCGCGGACCACCGCGGCGAGCGTCTCAACACGCTGTATCGCGAAAACATCGACGAGGTGGCGATCCTCGCCGCGCTCGACCCGCTGCTCGCGCAATACGCCTCCGGCCGCGAGAGCGGCGAATACTTCGGCGACTTCCTCGTCCGCACGGGTGTCGTCGCCAGCAAGTCACTGCCACTGGAGCTGGTCGCATGAGCCCGCCCGATCCCATCACCGCCGCCGAGTCGCCGCGCGCACTGGAACAACTCAACCTCTGGCTGGCCGCACAGCCGGCGCAGGAGCGCGTGGCCTGGGGCCTGGCGAATCTCGCCGGCGGCCACGCCCTGTCGTCGAGCTTCGGTGCGCAGGCGGCAGTGTCGCTGCACATGGTGTCGCGGCAGAAGCCGGACATCCCGGTGATCCTGATCGACACGGGCTACCTGTTTCCCGAAACCTATCGCTTCGTCGACGAACTGACCGAACGCCTTGCGCTCGACCTCAAGGTCTATCGCCCGCAGATCGGCATCGCATGGATGGAAGCGCGCTTGGGCAAGCTGTGGGAACAGGGTCTGGATGGGCTGGATCGCTACAACCGTCTGCGCAAGGTCGAACCGATGCAGCGCGCGTTGCGCGAGCTGGGGGCGCGGACGTGGATCTCCGGCATCCGTCGCTCGCAGTCGCGCAGCCGCGCGGACACGCCGTTCCTGCAATTGCACGACGGACGCTGGAAGCTGCATCCGCTGGCGGACTGGAGCGACCGCGATGTATGGAATTACCTGCAGCGGCACGACCTGCCCTACCACCCGCTGTGGCACGAAGGCTATGTCTCGATCGGCGACGTGCATACGACGCGACGGCTGGAAGCCGGGATGAGCGAGGAGGACACGCGGTTCTTCGGACTCAAGCGCGAATGCGGGCTGCATGACGATTGGGGCAATAGCCGGGCGGCGTGATTTTTGTTCCCTCTCCCCGCTTGCTGTTCCCTCTCCCCGCTTGCGGGGAGAGGGTGGCGCAGCCGGGTGAGGGGCAAGCCGGAGCCCGCAGAGGCTCTGCTACCAAGGGTTATCGAGTGTGCATCGGCATGCACTCGACGCGTCATCACAGTGGAAGGACAACCGGCGCCGGCCCCCTCATCCGGTGCTTCGCACCACCTTCTCCCGCAAGCGGGAGAAGGAGAATCGCAGTGGATGGGCAACCGGCGCCGTCACGCCCCTCATCCGGTGCTTCGCACCACCTTCTCCCGCAAGCGGGAGAAGGAATTGCGCACCACCTGCTCCCCGCGAGCGGGGAGAAGGAATCACGCGACCTGCTTGAGTGCCTCGCTCAGTTCCGACCAGCTCGGCGGTTGCGGCCAGTCGGGTTCTTGATTGCCGGCGAGGACGCGTTGCAGGTCACGCTGGTCGATCTGCGGTGCCAGCGCATGCAGCAGTTCAATCGTGTAGTCGCGCAACACGCGCTCGCGTGGCAGCACGGCCCAGGCGATGCATTCGGGGATCGCCGCAGGCGCCGGCAAGGCGACCAGGTCGGTGTCCTCGCGTTCGTTCACCGCCATCTCGGCCAGCAGGCCCACGCCGAGACCGGCGCGCACGTAGGTCTTGATCAGGTCGGCATCGCTCGCGGTCATCGCCAGTTGCGGCTCCAGGCCGGTTTCGGCGAACGCGCGGCGCAGCGACGACTCCGGGCGCACCGACGACTCGTAACTGACCAGCGGCTGCGTAGCCAGTTGGGCCAGCGTCGGCACGGTGTGATTGCGCGCGAAGGCGTGCGCACGCTGCACCAGCACCACGCGCTTCCAGCGGAACAACGGCACGGCGATGCCGCCGGCGGGCGCTTCGCCCGCGGTGCTGATCAGCGCGAAATCGGATTCGCCGCGCGCGAGCAGTTCCAGCACCTCGCCTTCCGAACTCGGCAGCAGGTGCACGCTGACGCGCGGATAGGCCTGCTTGAGTTGCGAGATCGCGGGCGGCAGCACGAAGCGCGCCTGCGTATGCGTGGTGGCGAGAACGAGGCGACCGTGGCCGTCGCGGCGCTGGTTGGCGGCGTAGGAACGGATGTTGGCGGCTTCGGCGAGCAGGCGGCGCGCATGCGCGAGCACCTGGACGCCGGCGGGGGTGATGCTTTCGAGGCTGCGGCCCTTGCGTGCGAACAGCAGGAAACCGAGTTCGTCCTCGAGCTGCTTGAGCTGCTTGGACAGGCCGGGCTGCGTGGCGTGCACGCGTTCGGCGGCTTGGGTGATGTTGAGGCCGGAATCGGCGATGGCAGCGAAATAGCGGAGTTGCGTGAGGGTCATGGCGGCGTCGACGGTCGATCAGGTTGCGGGGCGGAGGTTCCGGCCGGGATTACGGAGGCAGACGAGCGGCGCCAGGTACACATCGGGGTAGATTTCATTTTCGTATCTCTTTATGCGGATGGATGGATAAACATTAGCCGGTACCTGGACCCACTGTCCAGCGCCGGTCATGCCCTGGGGGCATGAAGCCACAGCCGGGGGTCATTTCCGCGGCCTCCCCCACAACGCTAGGTTGCGGAAACCGCCCCGATAGCCCCCGCCTGCCATGCCTGCGCCTCCCCTCTTCCCGCTGTTCACCAGACTGGCCGGCCGCGCCGTGCTGGTGGTCGGCGGTGGCGCCGTGGCCCGGCGCAAGGTCCTGTCCCTGTTGCCGACCGGGGCGCGAGTACGGGTCGGCGCGGTGCAGCTGGAGCCGCAGCTGGCGCAGTGGGCTGCCGAAGGACGGATTGAAAGTGTCCTTGGCGAATTCGACCCGGCCTGGCTCGATGGCGCGTGGCTGGTCGTGGCCGCGACCGACGATGCGGCGGTCAACCAGGCGGTCGCCGATGCTGCCGAGGCCCGCCGGATCTGGGCCAACGTGGTCGACGACGCGGAACTGTCCACCGTCCACCTCCCCGCCCGGGTCGAGCGCGGCCCGGTGCAGATCGCGATTTCCAGTGGCGGCGGCGCGCCGATGCTGGCGCGACACCTGCGCGAGCAACTGGAGCGCCAACTAGACGAATCGGTCGGCGCGTTCGCGGAGCTGCTCATCCGCGCACGCGCCCGCATCCGCTCGCGCCTGCCCGACCTGCCCGCGCGCCGCCGCTTCTTCGATCGTGTGCTGCAGGGGCCGATCCCGGGCCTGCTGCGGCGAGGCGAACATGCCAGGGCGCAACGTGAACTGATCGCCGCGCTCGAACACCGGCACGCGCCGGAACACGGCAGCGTCGCGCTGGTCGGCGCGGGGCCGGGCGATCCGGGCCTGCTGACGTTGCGTGCCCTGCGCGTATTGAACGAAGCCGACGTGATCCTGCACGACCGCCTCGTCAGCACCGACGTACTCGCCCTCGCCCGCCGCGACGCGGAGTTCATCGAAGTCGGCAAGCAGGTCGGCGGCGACCATCACGCCACGCAGGAGCGCATCCACCGCTTGCTGCTCGAACACGCGCGCCGCGGCAAGCGCGTCGTGCGCCTCAAGGGCGGCGATCCCTTCGTGTTCGGCCGCGGCGGCGAGGAACTGGAGGTGCTGCGCGAACACGGCATCGATTTCGAGGTCGTGCCCGGCATCACCGCCGCGATCGCCTGCGGCGCCTATGCCGGCATTCCGCTGACCCATCGCGAACACGCGCAGTCGGTCCGCTTCATCACCGCGCACACCAGGGACGGCGACGACGCATTCGACTGGGTCGCGCTCGCCCGGGAGAAGCAGACACTCGCCTTCTACATGGGCGTGTCCGGGCTCGGGCAGATCCGCGATCGCCTCATCGCCCACGGGCGCGCGCCGTCCACGCCGTTCGCGATCATCGAAAACGGCACGCGACCCGAGCAACGCGTGGTGCTGGGCACGCTGGCCGATCTGCCGGAGCTGGCACGTTTGCACTCCGTGGGCGCGCCGGCACTGCTGGTCATCGGTGAAGTCGCCGCGCTGGCCACGACGCTGCACTGGTTCGGTAGCGAACCCTTAACAGGCGCAGGCGCAGCATTCGGTTTCGCTCATGCGGCCTGATGCCTCCTGCACGGAACGACCGCTGCCTTCCGCGTCCACACTCCTTTCCCGAATACGCAGATCCCCATGACCATCTACAACAGCATCCTCGACACCATCGGCTCCACGCCCATCGTGAAGCTGCACCGCATCGCCCCGAAGCACGTCACGCTCTACGCCAAGAACGAAGCATTCAACCCCGGTGGTTCCGTGAAGGATCGCCTCGCACTCGCCATCGTGCTCGATGCCGAGCAGAGAGGCACGCTCAAGCCGGGCCAGACGATCATCGAAGCGACTTCCGGCAACACCGGCGTCGCCCTGGCGATGGTGGCCGCGGCGCGCGGCTATCCGTTCGTGGCGGTGATGACGGAAACCTTCTCGATCGAACGCCGCAAGCTGATGCGCGCCTTCGGTGCAAAAGTGATCCTCACCCCCGCCGCGGAACGCGGCAGCGGCATGGTGCGCCGGGCCCAGGAACTGGCGGACAAGCACGGCTGGTTCCTCGCACGCCAGTTCGAGAACGAGGCCAACCCGGCCTACCACCGCAGCACCACCGGCCCGGAAATCCTGCGCGACTTCGCCGGCCAGCGCCTCGACTATTTCGTCAGCGGCTGGGGCACCGGCGGCACGATCACCGGGGCGGGCGAAGTGCTGAAGCTGGCGCGCCCGGGCATCAAGGTGATCGCCAGCGAACCCGCCGGCGCCGCCCTGCTGTCGGGCAAGGAATGGCAGCCGCACAAGATCCAGGGCTGGACGCCGGACTTCCTGCCCGCGGTCCTCAGCCGCACGATCGCCGACGAGATCCTGCCGGTCGACGACGTCCTGGCGCGCGATACCGCGCGCCGCCTCGCCGTGGAGGAAGGCGTCTTCGTCGGCATCTCCGCTGGCGCCACGGTTGCTGCGGCATTGCAGGTCGCGGAACGGGCACCGGAAGGTTCGGTCCTGCTGGCGATGCTGCCCGACACGGGCGAGCGCTATCTCTCCACCTTCCTGTTCGAAGGCGTGAACGAGGGCTCGGACGACGAATGGCTGGCGTCGCTGGAAGGCAGGACAGCCGCGGCCTGAGCCGCCATTGCAGCGGCGCCTGCGGAGCAGTCCGGCAGGCGTGACGGCGTAGCCCTGGCACCGGGGCTACGCTGCCGTGGTCACACTTTCCCTCGCACTGCGGGGCGTTGAACCGGTCTCCTCGCGGAGCGGGTCGCGCGGCGCTGTACTCTTTGCGTCCGATCCACGCGACGCACCGCATGACCGCCACCGACTCCATCGACCGCGAAATCGCCCGACTCGCCTGGGCGCGCGCCGCCACGCGCGACGCAGGCCTGCAGTTGCAGCGCGCATCCGTCGACGCCGGCTTCCGCAGCTACTGGCGCACCACGACGTCGGATGCAGGCACGCAGGTCGCCAGCCTGATCGTCATGGATTCGCCACCCGGGCTCGAGGACGTGCGGCCATGGCTGCGCATCCGGGACCTGCTCGAAGCCGGCGGGGTGCGCGTGCCGCGCGTGCTGGTCCAGGACATCGACGCCGGCTTCCTGCTGCTGGAGGACCTCGGCGGCCCGACGCTCGCGCAGGTGATCACCGAGGCCAATGCCGACGCCCACTTCGATGCGGCGATCGGTCAGCTGTTGAAGCTGCAGGCGATCGCGCCGCCGCAAGGCATGGGCGAATTCGGCGAGGCGCTGTTGCAACGCGACGCGGGATTATTCGAGGAATGGTTCCTGCGCCGCCACCTTGGCATCGAACTCGATTGCGGTGAAGCCGAGCAGCTGCAACTGGTGCAGCGCCGCCTGATGGACAACGCCCTGGCGCAGCCGCGCGTGCTCACCCACCGCGACTTCATGCCGCGCAATCTCATGCCGGTGGCCGACGGACCGGCCGTGCTCGACTTCCAGGACTGCGTGGCCGGACCGATCGCCTACGACCCGGTCAGCCTGTTCAAGGATGCGTTCCTCAGCTGGCCACTCGGCCGCGTCGATGGCTGGCTCACGCGCTACCACGCGCGCGCGCTCGAGGCCGGGTTGCCGGTGCCGCCGCTTGAACACTTCCTGCGCGATGCCGACTGGCTCGGCGTGCAGCGTCACCTCAAGATCCTCGGCATCTTCTCGCGATTGCATTACCGCGACGGCAAGTCGAAGTACCTGCCCGATGCGCCGCGCTTCATCGCCTATCTCGACGAAGTACTGCCGCGCTACGCCGAACTGGCGCCGTTGCGCGAACTGCTCGACACGCACATCCGCCCCGCCATGGAGCGCGCCGCCGCATGAAAGCACTGATCTTCGCCGCCGGCCTCGGCGAGCGCATGCGGCCATTGACCAACCACACGCCCAAGCCGCTGCTGGTCGCCGGCGGCAAGTCGTTGATCGCCTGGCACCTGGAAAAACTCGCGGCGATCGGTGTGCGCGATGTCGTCATCAACACCAGCTGGCTGGCGGAGCAGTTCCCCGCCACGCTGGGCAACGGCGAACGCTGGGACCTGCGCCTGCACTATTCCTACGAGGGGCCGACCCCGCTCGAAACCGGCGGCGGCATGTTGCATGCCCTGCCGTTGCTGGGCGAACAACCTTTCCTGCTGGTCAATGGCGACGTGTGGACGGACTATGACTTTGGCAAGCTGCCGCGCGAGCCAGCCGGTTTGGCGCACCTGGTGATGGTCGATCGGCCGCCACAGGCCGCACACGGCGATTTCGTTCTCGACCCCGACGGGCTGGTGCGCAGCGATGGCGAGCAGCGTCTTACCTACGCCGGTCTGGGCATCTACCGCCCACAGCTGCTCGATCACTGGCGCGCGCTCAGCAGCGACGCCGGTGTCGACGAGGTGCCGCCGCGGTTTCGCCTGGCGCCGATCCTGCGCGCGCACATGGGCAAAGGCCACGTCCATGGTGAACACCACCGCGGCCGCTGGACAGACGTCGGCACGCCGCAGCGCCTGGCGCAGCTGGACGCGGCACTTGCTTCATCGGTCGACTGACCCACCTACCTTCCCTGCAACGGAGTGCCTCATGAAATACCTGCCGCTCGTCCTCGCCTGCCTGCTGTCATGCCCGGCCTTCGTCGAGGCCGCACCGGAACCCGCAGACGCGACGTCTGCCGTCGCTGCCGACGAAGCCGCAACCACACAGATCCGTGCCGTGATCGAAGCTTTCCGCACCGCGATCATCAACCGCGACCAGCCTGCGTTCGAGCGCCTGTTCCTGCACGAGCACATCACCTGGCAACCGGTGACCAGCGACGCAGCGCTGCAGCGCATCCGGCAAAAAGCACCCACGGCACAGAAGCTCAAGGTCGACGCCAACCGGACGCCGTATTCCTTCATCGCAGGAATCGTCGCGAGCAAGAACAGCTCCGAGGAAACCTTGGACAACGCGAAGATCGATACGGACGGCGACCTCGCCTCCGTGGTGTTCGATTACGCCTTCCTCAGCAATGGGAAGGAAACCAATCACGGCAAGGAAGCCTGGCATCTGCTGCGGACGCAGGACGGCTGGAAGATCGCGTCGGTGGTCTGGTCGGTGAACCTGAAACCGGCGCCAGCGAACTGACCGCGCCAAAATGACGCTCGGCGATTACAGGTCGAGCGTCTGGCGCAGGAACGGCACCGTGAGGCGGCGTTGCGCCGCCAGCGATGCGCGATCGAGCTTGTCGAGCAACGCCGTCAGGCCGCCCAGATCACGCCCGACACGCTTGAGCAGCCAGTCCAGCGCCGCCTCTTCCAGCACCAGTCCACGACGCTGGGCACGTTGCTGCAGCACTTCACGGCGGCCGTCGTCGTCCAGCGGCGCGAGCGAGATGCGCGTGCACTGGCCGAGGCGCGAACGCAGATCGGGCAGTGTCAGGCCGATGGCATCGGGAATGTCGCGCGCCGCGTATGCCAGCGCCACGCCGGCGGCGCGTGCGCGGTTGTGCGCGTCGAACAATGCGATCTCGTCTTCGCGGTTCCCGGCGATGGCTTCGAGGCCATCCAGCGCGATCAGGTCGTTGCCTTCCAGCGCCTGCAGTGCGTCGCGAAGGCGTCCCACCGCCGCGACCATCGGGAAATAGGCCGCGCGGCGGCCTGCGGCTTCCGCCGCCGCGCAGGTCGCGAGCAGGAGGTGGGTCTTACCCACGCCCGCGGTACCACTGATGTACAGCGAATCGCGTGCGGCCGCTGCGGCTCCCCCACCCGCCAGCGCGTGCAGTTGTTCGAGCGTGCCCGCGGGGGCGCGCACGAACGCCTCGAATCTCTGGTCGGGCGGATAACGCAGCGCCAGCGGCAGTTGCGGCACGCCTTGCACGGTGCGGATCACTTCGGCTCGCGCTCCACGGGCTCGGGCACCTGCGTGGTGAGCGAGGTATCGATCATCACCATGGGCGGCTGTTCGCCGGCATACAGCTTGCTGCGCGTGTAGCGCTGCTCGGCGTAGCGCAACAGCACGTTGACCACCGCCGCCACCGGCAACGCCAGCAGCATGCCGAGGAAACCGAACAGCTGCCCGCCTGCCAGCACGGCGAAGATCACCGCGGCCGGATGCAGGCCAATGCGGTCGCCGACCAGCTTGGGCGTGAGCCAATAGCTTTCGATCACCTGCCCGATGCCGAACACCACCAGTACGCCGACGATGTGTTCCCAGTCGCCGTACTGCACCAGTGCGGCGATGCAGCCCAGGATGATGCCGCTCGCCGGGCCGAGGTAAGGCACGAAGGTGAGCAGGCCGGCGATGATGCCGATCAGGATGCCGAGGTCGAGGCCCACGCCCCACAGTCCCAGCCCGTACATCACGCCGAGGATGACCATCACCAGGAACTGCCCGCGCAGGAACGCGCCGAGCACGCCACTGGATTCGCGCGCGAGCCGCGAGACGGTTTCGAGATGATCGCGCGGAACCAGCGCGCCGACGCGTGCCACCAGCAGGTCCCAGTCGCGCAGGAAGAAGAACGTCAGCACCGGCAGCAGGGCGATGTTGGCGAACAGGCCAAGGATCGCGAAGCCCGAACGCGACACGTAGCCCAGCACCGTCGTGGCGACGCCGCCGGCACGTTCCCAGTTCGAGCGAACGAGTTCGATCAGGTGGTTGAAGTCCAGCCAGTTCGATATCTCCACCCGGGTGCGCGCTTCCAGCCACGGAATGGCGACCTGCAGCAGCCAGTCCTGGTAGCTCGGGAGCGAGGCGACCAGGGTGGCGATCTGGCGTTGGATCAGCGGCACCAGCAACACCAGCACCAGGACCACCACCAGGGTCATGGCGGAGAAGACCAGGATCACCGCCGTGTTGCGCGACCGGCCGTTGCGCTCAAGCCGGTCGACCAGCGGATCGCCCAGCCAGCCGAGCATCGCCGCGAGCACGAACGGCGTCAGCACCGGCGTCAGCAGCCATAACAGCCACATGGCACCCACCGCGATGGCGGTCCATTGCAATCGCCGCAGGAACTTGGCGATTTCGTGCAGGGAGGCGTGCGAGTCCATCAACGCAACCGGTATACGGGCAGGTCGCCGTCGGTCGACTCGATGACGCCGTCGCGATCGGCCATGCGCTTGAAACCGGACAGGCCCGAGGTGAGCTCGAGCGAGAAAGTCACGCCGTCGGGCGCGGCGCGCTGCGGCGTGATCTTGCCGACGATGGCGAGCTTGTCGAGGTAACCGGCCAGGCGCATGTAATCGTCGCTGCTGTCGATGCCGGCAAAGGTGACAGCATAGGTTCCCGGCGGCCCGGCGGTGCCGCGCTTGGCGTAGCGCTTGGTGAGCGCATCGGCCGCGCCGTCGGCGCCAGTGGCGATCACGCGGCGTGCGTCGGTGTCGCTGGTGCTCCAGCTCGACAGTACCTTGCCGTTGTCGACGAAGGTCCAGTCGCCCTTCCAGCCTTCAGCGTCGCGGTACACCTTGCCGATCAACTGCATCGGCGGCGAATAGCGGAGCGAGGCGCGCGCGACCGCGGCGCTGTCGCCGCGCCAGATCGCGCCCACGGTGGCCTGTTCGGCGGCGTTGCCCGTGGGCAGGCCCAGGGCATAACCGCGGTCTTTCGCGCGATTGAGCGCACTGCGTGCGGCGTTGGCCTGCTGCAGGCCGACCAGGCGCGGGCCCTTGCCGTCGTCGATGCCGAGCCACAGGACCGGCTTCGGCCGCGGCATCGGCCAGACCGGCAGGCCCAGGGTTTCAATGAGGCCGTCGACCTCTTCCTGGTCGAACCGCACGATCAGGGTCGTGCCGAAAGTGGGGGCTCCGGTGGGACCCACGCCCTCGTCCTGGCGGTAGTCGTAGCCTTTCACGTAGTCCTTGGCGCGACGCAGTTCCTGTCCCACCCCCGGCTGCCCGGACACGCTGCGGCTGCCCGACAGCCTGGCGAGCACCGTCGACAGCGCACGAGCAAACCCCGTGGTGCGCTCGCCCTCGCCCTGCCCGTTGACGCTCACTTCGGCCTCGTACGGCCCCTGCGCGCCGGCACGATCACCCTCGACGCGCTGCGCCGTGGCGGCGAAGCTCGCCAGCAGCAGTGCCGCCAGCCAGAACCCTCGAAATGCGCGAACCATTACTGTCCTTGGTCGAAGAACCAGCGGAAATGGTGCCCCACGGGCCGTGGCACGTCCATTCGGGCCCGTCACGGCTGGTAAAATTGCCGCTCTTCCGTCCCGCGATCCCCCCTGTGACCAATCCCACGCCGCCCGCATCCACCCCGATGACCTACCGCGATGCCGGCGTCGACATCGACGCAGGCAACGAAGTCGTCGAACGCATCAAGCCCGCGATCCGGCGGACCCTGCGCCCGGAAGTCCTCGGCGGCGGCATCGGCGGCTTCGGCGGCCTGTTCGACCTCTCGGGCAAGTATCGCGAGCCGGTCATGGTGTCCGGCACCGACGGCGTCGGCACCAAGCTGATCCTCGCCAAGCAGCTCAACCGCCACGACACCATCGGCATCGACCTCGTGGCCATGTGCGTGAACGACGTGCTGGTGCAGGGCGCCGAGCCACTGTTCTTCCTCGACTACTTCGCCACCGGCAAGCTCGACGTGGCCACCACGGTCGACGTGGTCGGCGGCATCGCCAAGGGCTGCGAGATCGCCGGTTGCGCACTGATCGGTGGCGAGACCGCGGAGATGCCCGACATGTATCCGCCGGGCGAATATGACCTGGCCGGCTTCACCGTCGGCGCGGTCGAGAAGGCGAAGCTCATCGATGGCAGCCGCGTGCGCGAGGGCGACGTGCTTGTCGGCATCGCCTCGAGCGGCCCGCATTCCAATGGTTATTCCCTGATCCGCAAGATCCTCGCCCGCGCCGGCGCCACGCCGGACAACGGCGGTCTGGACGTCGACGTGGGTGGCGTGAAGCTGGCCGACGCGCTGATGGAGCCCACCCGCATCTATGTGAAGCCGGTACTGGAGCTGCTGGCCAGGCACGACATCCACGCAATGGCCCACGTCACCGGCGGCGCGCTGGTGGAAAAGATCATCCGCGTGGTGCCCCCGTCGCTCGCGCTGGAAATCAACACATCGTCATGGCCGCTGCCACCGGTGTTCGACTGGCTGCAGCGCGAAGGCAACGTGCCGCGCGAGGAGATGTGGCGCACTTTCAACTGCGGCATCGGCTTCGTGTTGATGGTGGCCCCGGACGCAGTGGCCGCGATCAACGCCGACCTGGATCGCCTTGGCCTGCCGCACTGGCAGATCGGCCAGGTCACGACTGCAGGCAGCGGCGAGCGGCTGCGCATCTCCTGATGGCTGCGGGGCCGCGTTCCGTTCCGCCGGACGCGTGCCCGCTTCACGTCAACGACAACCTTCCCGCGAGCCGCATGCCTTGAGCACGACCTACCTGAACCCGTCTCAGGACCAGCAACACCTAGACCTGCTGGGAATATTCCACTACGTGGTCGCGGGAATCAGTGCGCTGTTCTCGCTGATCCCGGTGATCCATCTCGCGATGGGGCTGGCGATGGTGACCGGGCATTTCCCGCACAAGCCGGGCGAGCCGGACCCCGCCATGTTCGGCTGGATATTCGTCGCGATCGGCGCTGCCTTCATCCTTTTCGGGCTGACCTTCAGCGCGCTGCTCGCCTACGCCGGGCGATGCCTGCGCCAACGGCGCCGCTACACGTTCTGCCTGGTGATGGCCGCGATCAGCTGCGCGTTCATGCCATTCGGAACCGTGCTGGGCATCTTCACGCTGATCGTGCTGGCCAAGCCATCGGCCAAGTCGCTGTTCGCGCCGGCGTGATGCGCCTGGCCATCCTCGCTTCGGGCCGAGGCAGCAACCTGCTGGCCATCCTCGAGGCGATCGCGCGCGGCGAACTCGATGCCACGGTCGTCGGCGTGTTTTCCGACCGGCGCGCCGCCCCCGCGCTGGCGCACGCCCGCAATGCCGGGATCCGCGCGCAGTCGCTTGCACCGCGCGAGTTCGCCTCGCGCATCGATTTCGATGAACACCTGTTCAGCCTGGTCGACGCAGTTCAGCCCGATCTCATCGTCTGTGCCGGATATATGCGCCTGATCAGCGACCCCGCCGTCGCTGCCCGGACCGGTCGCATGATCAACATCCATCCCTCGCTGCTGCCCGAGTTCAAGGGCCTGCGCACGCACCAGCAGGCGCTCGATGCAGGCAAGAGCGTGCACGGCGCCAGCGTGCATTTCGTCACGCCGGAACTGGATGGCGGCCCGGTGATTACCCAGGCACGCGTACCGGTGGAAGCGGGCGACGACGCCGCGACCCTGGCCGAGCGGGTGCTGCAGCGCGAACATCCGCTGCTGGTGGCGACGCTGCGCGAACTGGCCGGGGGTCGCATTGCGTGGATCGACCATGGCGTGCATTTCAATGGTCATCCGCTCACGGCACCATTGCAGCTCGATGCCCGCAACCACCTGGTCCAGGAACCGACCGCATGATGTTTCACCGCAACGTCCTACTCGCCCTGGCCGTGCTGTGTTCGCCGGGACTGAGCGCGGCTGCCACCGCCGGCGCAGTGATGGATCCTCCGCGCCCGCTCGAGCCATTCATCGCGCAATACCAGGTGTTCAAGGGCGACCACGTCCTCGGCGATGCCGTGATGCAGGTCGTCAAGAACGACGACCGTCGCTGGCGCGTCGACCTCAACGTCCGCGGCACCCGGGGGCTGGCCGGCATCGCCGGCATCGCCGCGCAGCAGAGCACCGTCTTCGACGTGGCGGGCACTCGCTACCGGCCGCTCGCGCAGAGCACGCTGCGCAAGACCCTGTTCACGAAGCGGCAGACCGTGGGCGTCTACGATTGGCGCTCGCACCAGGCACGCTGGACCGGCGATGTGAAGGAATCCCGAAGCGCTCCGGTTACCCTGCAGGACGGCGACCAGAGTGGCTTGCTGATCAACCTGGCGGTCGTGCGCGATGCGCAGCCCGGCCGGTCGATGCAATACCGTTTCGTGGACGACGGGCGCGCGCGCGACCACCGCTACGACGTTTCCACCCAACTCGATGATGTGAAGGTCGGCGAGTTGAGCTATAGCGCGATGCGCGTGCAGCGCGTGCATTCCGGCAACGAAGAAACACTGATCTGGGTCGTGGACGGCGTACCGACTCCCGTCCGCATGCTGCAACGCGAGAACGGGCAGGACACGTACGACCTGCGCCTGGTGGAATACAAGGGAGCATAATGACGATGACGAATTTGAAGGCCTTGATCATGAAACCGCTGCTGGTGGCTGCAACCCTTTACGCCTCCAGCGCGATGGCGACCGCTGGCGAAGTGAAGCCATTCACCGCCGACTACGCGGCCAATTACATGGGTATCCAGGGCATCGGCCACATGGTGCTGGCGCAGGCGGGCGGCAATCGCTGGCGCTATAGCCTCGACATCGGTGGTTCGATGGCCAACCTCAACCAGACCACCGTATTCGAGGACAGCAACGGCAAATGGCGGCCGGTTTCCAACACCGATACCTCCGCATTGCTGGTGAAGCGCAAGCAGACGAACGCCGTCTACGACTGGACGCGCGGCGAGGCGCGCTGGACGGGCGATGTGAAACCCGAACGCGCCGGCCCCGTGAAGCTGCAGAGCGGCGATCTCGACGCGATGCTGATCAACCTGGCCATCGCCCGCGATGTGCCGGCAGGCAAGCCCCTGCAATACCGCATGGTCGACGACGGCCGCGTCAAGCAGCTGAACTACCAGGTGTTGGGCAAGGAGACCATCACCATCGCCGGCAAGGCGCGCACTGCCACCAAGGTGACGCGCGTCGACGGCGACAAGCAGGAAGTGCTGTGGGTCGTGGACGGCATGCCGGTGCCCGCGCGCATCCTGCGCCGCAGGGATGGCCAGGACGAAATGGACCTGCGCCTGCAGGCATTGCATTGATCACGTAGTGGTTTTCCCGCGCCGGGTGATGCGGCGCCGACCGAAAGAAAAGACCCCGCAGCGCGGGGTCTTTTTTGTTTCCGCCGAAGGGCAACGCCTCAGCTGATGCGCCGGATCCTCGCACCGAGCCCGGACAATTTCTCCTCGATGTTCTCGTACCCACGGTCCAGGTGGTAGATGCGGTCGATGACCGTTTCGCCATCGGCGACCAGGCCGGCGAGGATCAGGGAAGCCGAAGCGCGCAGGTCGGTCGCCATCACCGGGGCACCGCTGAGCTGCTGCACGCCGCGGATCACTGCGGTGTGGCCGTCGACGCGGATGTCCGCGCCGAGGCGCAGCAGTTCGTTGACGTGCATGAAGCGGTTTTCGAAGATCGTCTCGTTGATCACGCCGACGCCTTCGGCAATGCAGTTCATCGCCATGAACTGTGCCTGCATGTCGGTCGGGAAAGCCGGATGCGGCGCGGTGGTGAGGTTCACTGCCTTCGGGCGCCGGCCGCGCATGTCGAGGGTGATGCGATCACCGTCGACGGTGATCTCGGCACCGGCTTCCGTAAGTTTGTCGAGCACGGCATCGAGCGTATCCGGCCGCGTCTTGCGTGCGGTCACGCGGCCGCCGGTCATGGCGGCGGCGACCAGGAACGTGCCGGTTTCGATGCGATCGGCCACCACGGCATGCTTGCCGCCGTGCAGGCGTTCGACGCCCTCGACCACTATCCGGCCGGTACCGGCGCCCTCGATCTTCGCGCCCATCGCCTTCAGGCATTCGGCGAGATCGACGATCTCCGGCTCCATCGCCGCGTTTTCGAGCACGCTCGTGCCTTCGGCGAGGGTCGCCGCCATCAGCACGTTCTCGGTCGCACCCACGCTGACCATGTCGAACACGTGCCGCGCGCCCCTCAGGCGCTTCGCGCTGGCCTTGATGAAACCGTGGTCCACGCTGATGTCCGCGCCCAGCGCCTGCAGCCCCTTGATGTGCAGGTCGACCGGGCGTGAGCCGATCGCGCAGCCACCGGGCAGCGAGACTTCGGCGTCGCCGTACTTGGCCAGCAGCGGGCCCAGCACCAGCACCGACGCACGCATGGTCTTGACCAGCTCGTAGGGGGCGACATGGCTGTTGACGCTGCGCGGGTCGACGATGACCCCGCTTTCGCTGCCCTTGCCGATGGTGCCCTGGTCGATGGTGATGCCCGCTCCGAGCCCCGCGAGCAGCTTGGCCGTGGTCACCACGTCGTGCAGGTGCGGGACGTTGCTGATTTCAACCGGTTCGTCCGCCAGCAGGGTGGCGCACAGGATCGGGAGCACGGCGTTCTTGGCGCCGGAGATCTGGACCTCGCCGTTCAACGGCTGGCCGCCTTCCACCAGGATCTTCTGCATCTCAGGCGGCCTCGTCCGGCGTGACCGTCTTCAGGGCGAGCGCGTGGATCTCACCGCCCATGCGTTCGCCGAGGGTCGCGTACACCATGCGGTGGCGGGCCAGCGGCAGCTTGCCGCGGAAAGCTTCGGACACAACGGTGGCTTCGAAGTGCACCCCGTCGTCGCCGCGCACGTCAGCGCGGGCGCCCGGGAGGCCCTGTTCGATCAGATGGCGGATGGTATCGGCGTTCAATTGGGTGTGTTCCAGCTTGCGGGGGCGCCGGGCGGGCATCGCACGGCGCTTTGCGCATAAAATGAACGGATTAGCCTAACGGAAAGCCCCCCGGGCTTAAATGGCAATGTCCGAAATGGCGACTTCGCCCGCACGTCCCCTGCCCGATTCCGCCACCGCCGGCCTGGCCGATAGCGGCCGCCGCGTCTTTGCCATCGAGGCCCAAGCCCTGGCAGCCGTGGCTGCCCGCCTGGATGGCGAGTTCAGCGCCGCCTGCCGCCTGATGCTGGAGACCCGGGGCCGCGTGGTCTGCACCGGCATGGGCAAATCCGGCCACATCGCCCGCAAGATCGCGGCGACGCTGGCCTCGACCGGCACCCCGGCCTTCTACGTGCATCCCGGTGAAGCCGCACACGGCGACCTGGGCATGATCACCGACGCCGACGTGGTGCTCGCGCTGTCGTACTCGGGGGAAAGCGACGAGATCCTGCTGCTGCTCCCGGTCCTGCGCCGGCAGGGCAACAAGCTGATCGCGATGACCGGGCGGCCGCAGTCCTCCATGGCACGCGAAGCCGATGTGCACCTGGATGTCAGCGTGCCGGCCGAGGCCTGCCCGCTCGCCCTTGCCCCGACATCGAGCACCACCGCCTCGCTGGCGATGGGCGATGCGCTGGCCGTGGCACTGCTGGATGCGCGCGGCTTCACCGCCGACGACTTTGCCCGCTCGCACCCCGCCGGCGCATTGGGCCGCCGACTGCTGCTGCACATCTCCGACGTGATGCACGCCGGAGACGATGTGCCGCGCGTCCATGCCGATGCCACGTTGAGCGAAGCGTTGGTCGAGATGAGCCGCAAGCGCCTGGGGATGACGGCGATCGTGGATTCCGAAGGCAAACTGCTGGGGCTTTTCACCGACGGCGACCTGCGCCGCACCCTCGACGATGCGGACATCGACATGCGCAGCACGCGCATTGCCGAGGTGATGACGCGTGCGCCCAAGACCATCGGCTCCGATGCTTTGGCCGTCGAAGCCGCGCAACTGATGGAAGCCCACAAGATTGGTGGCCTGCTGGTGATCGACGCCGATCGCCGCGTGGTCGGTGCGCTGAACATTCATGACCTGTTGCGGGCAAGGGTGGTCTAAAGCCCTGCACGGCGGCCGGCACCTGCAACCCGCATTGCCGCCCACACTGTTTGTTCCACCCAATCCCAACCAGACTCCATGCCCTACAGCCACCTCAACGACTACCCCGCCGACATCCGCCAGCGCGCCGCGCGCGTGCGGCTTGCGTGCTTCGACGTGGACGGCACGTTGACCGACGGCAGGCTGTTCTTCGACAGCAAGGGCGGCGAACTGAAGGCCTTCCATGTGCATGACGGCCAAGGCCTGGTGCTGTTGCGCAAGTCGGGAATAGCGGTTGCCTTCGTCACCGCGCGCACCAGCGTCATCGCCGAGCAGCGCGCCGCTGAACTCGGCCTCGAAGCGCACACCGCGGTGAAGGACAAGCTCGCCTGCGTGCAGGAGATCGCGGCGCGGCTGGGCATCGGGCTGGACGAAGTCGCCTTCATGGGCGACGACCTCCCGGACCTGCGCGTGATGGCGCAGGTCGGCTTCTCGGTTGCGCCTTCGGATGCACACGCCTGGGTACGCGAGCGCGCGCATTGGCGCACCAGCGCCCTCGCCGGCCACGGCGCCGCGCGCGAGTTCTGCGACCTCGTACTCGCCGCTCAGGGTCACGCAGAAGCGTTGCTCGCCGAAGTCACCCGGTTGCAGGGCGAACGCATCGAGGGCACCGCATGAACTGGCGCGCCGTCGTCACGATCCTGCTGCTGCTGGGTGCGCTCGCCAGCGGCTGGTCGGTCTGGAACCAGCGCAGCAAGGATGCCGCCATCACTAGCGCGGCCGCGCGCGCCGACTACGTGCTGATCGATTTCGAACTCACGGCCCTGAACGCGGAGGGCAAGGAGTCCTTCACCCTGCGGGCACCGCGCCTGGCGCGCGATCCGGAGAAGAAGACGCTGGACATCGCCACGCCGCTATTCCTGATTCCGCCGGGCCAGGGCGCGGGAAATGATGCCTGGGAAGTGCGCGCGAAGGACGGCTGGGTCAGCGCCGACGGCGACGAAGTGCGTCTTCAGGGCGACGTGAAGGGGGTCAGCTCCGGCGCGAGTGGCCCGAGCACCAAGATCGCCTCGCGCGAACTGACGGTATACCCCGATGCCCGGCGTGCCAGCGCCCAGGGTCAGGTCGTGGTCACCCGGCCGGGCTCTATACTGACCGGCCGTGGCCTGCAGCTGGATCTGGCCAGCAAGCAATACTCGTTCAAGTCCGAGGTCCACCATCGCTATGTCCCGACCGCTCGTTAAGCCCCTCGCCGCCGCAATCCTTGCAGGCGCGAGCACCCTGTTCCTGCTGACGCCGGGTGCGTGGGCCAAATCGTCGGACCGCAACCAGGCCATGGACATCGAGGCCGGCGCATCCGCCGGCGGGCTGGACGATCGCCAGCCGACCGTGCTGTCGCAGGGCGTCAACATCACCCAGGGCTCGCTGAAGATCCAGGCGGATACCGCGACCGTCACCACCCGCGGCGGCGACCCGGTGCGGGCCGTCCTTACCGGCGGCCCGGTCAAGCTCAGCCAGCAGCTGGATGACGGCACTCCCATGAATGCCACGGCGGGACGCGTGGACTATGACCTCGTCAGCGACGTCGTGGTCTTCACCGACAAGGTCAACATCCAACAGCCACGCGGCAGCCTCTCCGGCCCGCGCGTGGTCTACAACATGAAGACGGGCATGGTGAACAGCAGTTCCGACAGTACCGGCCGGGTAAAGATGACGATCCAGCCACGCAACCCGCAGCCGGCCCCGGCTCCCACCAAGCCGGCTCCCACCAAGCCCGCCCCCCAGAAGCCGGGGAGCAACTGATGTTGGCTGCCAAGGGCCTGCGCAAGGCCTATCGTTCCCGCGAGGTCGTCCGCGATTTCGCCCTCACCCTGGATGCCGGTGAAGTCGTGGGGCTGCTCGGCCCCAACGGCGCCGGCAAGACCACGTGCTTCTACATGATCGTCGGCCTGGTGCCTGCTGATGCCGGGCAGATCGTGCTCGATGGCAAGGACATCACCGCCGATCCGATGTACGCCCGCGCCAAGCACGGTGTCGGTTACCTGCCGCAGGAACCATCGGTCTTCCGCAAGCTCAGTGTCGCCGACAACATCCGGCTCGTACTCGAACTGCGCGAGGACCTGGACAAGGCCGGCATCGAGAAGGAACTGGCCAACCTGATGGATGAACTCCAGATCGGCCACGTCGCGGACCAGATCGGCGCAAGCCTCTCCGGTGGCGAACGCCGCCGCGTCGAGATCGCGCGCGCGCTCGCCGCGAAGCCGCGGCTGATGCTGCTCGACGAACCTTTCGCCGGCGTCGATCCGATTTCCGTCGGCGAGATCCAGCGCATCGTCCGCCACCTCAAGAACCGCGGCATCGGCGTACTCATCACCGACCACAACGTCCGCGAGACACTTGGCATCTGCGACCGCGCGTACATCCTCAACGAGGGCGCCGTGCTTGCGCAGGGTTCGCCCGACGCGCTGCTGTCGAATCCCGACGTGCGCCGCGTCTATCTGGGTGACACTTTCCGGCTGTGATCCCGGTTCCGGAACAGTAGTCCTTCGCCATCGCGCTGAACGGGCGGCATCGACGCACCGCGCATCGCCGTGCATGATGACGTCGATCCCCCATGACGGACCGGCCGTCGGCCCCGCCAGAATCCGTTCACACTTCCTATGAAGCCCCGCCTACAGGCAACGCTGGGACAACAACTGGTGATGACGCCGCAACTGCGGCAGGCCATCCGCCTGTTGCAATTGTCCGCGGCCGAACTGGAAACCGAGATCGCCGAGGCGGTTGAAACCAATCCGTTGCTGGACTGGACCGAAACCAGCATCGCCGTCACCGATGGCGAAACCGCGCCAGACGGCACCACCGGCACCAAGAGCGACGAGGGCTACGAAACCGAAACCCTCGCGCCAGCCGAGGCCGACTGGGGACCGGGCGATGGCGAAACCTGGTACGAACGCACAGGCCCGGCCGACGCCGACGAAGATATTCCCGGCGCTGAACAGGTGGCCGAGGGCGAAACCCTGCAGGACCACCTGCTATGGCAACTTCACCTCAGCCCGCTTTCGCCGCGCGACCGCATCATTGCCGTCACCCTCATCGAGGCGATCGAAGACGACGGCTACCTGCGCGAGCCGCTGGAAAACATCGCCGACACACTGGGCGCCGATTTCCATCCGCAGCACGACGAAATCCTCACCGTGTTGCACCAGGTGCAGCGCTTCGATCCAGCCGGCGTCGGTGCGCGCACACTGGGCGAGTGCCTGCGCCTGCAGTTGTCCGTGCTGCCCGAGAACGCGCCCGGCAGGACACTGGCGCACACGCTCGCCAATGGTCCCCTCGAACGCCTGCCGAAGGTGGGAATGGCCGGCATCGCGGCCGAACTCAAGCTGGATATCGGCGAAGTCGAATCGGCGGTGCAACTGCTGCGCTCGCTCGATCCCAAGCCGGGGCTGCAGGTCGGCAGCATCAGCAATGACACCTACGTCGCACCCGACGTGGTGATCTGGCGCCAGCACGGCCTGTGGCGCGTGGCGCTGGCCGAAAGCATGCGTCCGCGCATCAGCATCCATCGCGGTTACGAGGGCATGATCCGCCACGCCAGCGCCGCGGATGCCCATTACCTGCGCGGCCATCTGCAGGAAGCACGCTGGCTCCTCAAGAGCCTGGAAGCGCGTGGCGAAACCCTGCTCAAGGTAATGCGTTGCCTCCTGCACCAGCAGGCAGCCTTCCTCGAGTTCGGCGACAGCGCGCTGCGGCCGCTGACGCTGCGTGAGGTCGCCGCCGAAATCGGCCTGCATGAGTCCACCGTTTCACGCGCCGTGGCCCGCAAGTACGCGCGCACGCCGCGCGGAACCATTCCGCTGCGCTCGTTCTTCGCCTCCGGGATCGACACCGGGACGGGCGGTGAAGCGTCCAGTACCGCCATTCAGGCCATGATTCGTCAATTGATCGATGCGGAGAACCCGCGCAAGCCGCTCTCGGACGCGCGCCTGGCCGAAACACTGAAGGCCACCGGCGTTCCCGTGGCCCGACGAACGGTCGCGAAGTACCGGGAAGCGATGAGCATCCCCTCTTCGCAGGATCGCGTGCGTATCTGAGACCCGCTGCGCGGGCTCCCGGAACCCTGCAGAACCGGCCGTAAGCGTGACCGCGTAACGGTTTTTTCCGACCTCTTTTCCCCCTCCATTACGTCGCATTGCCATTCGCGCAAAACAGGCGTTGAATGGGGTCACCGTAGCCAGTGACCATAAGGAGGTAACGATGCGTATCGAAACCCACGGCCAGCAGATTGAAGTCACCGGCGCGCTGCGAGACTACGTTGACAGCAAGCTGGCGCGACTGAAACGCCACTTCGACCAACCCTTCGACGTACGCACCATGCTCAGTCTCGACAAACCCGATCACAAGGCCGAGGCTACCGTTACCGTTTCCGGACGCGTGCTGCATGCCGATGCCGCCGCCGTCGACATGTATGCCGCCATCGACCTGCTCGCCGACAAGCTCGACCGGCTGCTCATGAAGCACAAGGAAAAAATAGTCGACCATCATCGCGGTGAAAGCCTCGCCCGTAGCGGCGACTTCGCCTGAGCCACCCGGCGGAGCGGCACACTCGCCTGGTCGACTCCGCCAGATTCCACGCCGGGGGCGGATTCCGCGGAATCCGCCCCCGCTTGCTTTTACGCCCGGGCAGCCGCACGGTCGCGTTCCGCCAGTTACCATTGCCCGGGGTGAGACGCGGAGCGGCGGCATGAACCTGAGCATCAGCGCAGCGCAGCTTTTCGAACAGCAACGCGACAAGCTGGGATTGCGCTGGCTGGCGGGCAAGCGCACGGGCGGGCAACGCGTGCTCGAGGCCGTCGATACCGTCGCGCGCCGTCCTTCGCTGGCCGGCTACCTCAACATCATCTATCCCAACAAGGTGCAGATCCTCGGCAGCGAGGAACTGGCCTGGCTGGATGCGCTTGATTCGCGCCAGCGCTGGGACACGATCGTCAAGATCATCGACTTCCGCCCGCTGGCCCTGGTCATCAGCAAGGACCAGTCCTGCCCGGAAGACCTGCGCCGCCTCGCCGAGGAGAGCGACACGCCACTGTGGGTGTCGCCGCGGCGCGGACACGAACTGTTCAACCACCTGCAGTACCACCTCGCGCGCAAGCTCGCACCGCGGGTAACGCTGCATGGCGTGTTCATGGAGATCTACTCGATCGGCGTGCTCATCACCGGCGAATCCGGTTCCGGCAAGAGCGAGCTCGCGCTGGAACTGGTGACGCGCGGCCACCGCCTGGTCGCCGACGATGCCCCCGAATTCACCCAGATCGCGCCCGACGTCCTCGACGGCGCCTGCCCGGAACTGCTGCAGGACCTGCTGGAAGTGCGCGGCCTGGGCGTACTCAACGTGCGGCAGATGTTCGGCGACACCTCGGTCAAGAAGAACAAATACCTGCGCCTGATCGTGCACCTCACCAAGCCGGCGCTGGAACCGCAGCCCGGTGGGCTGGAGCGACTGACCGGCGACCTGGGCTCGCGTCGCGTGCTCGATCTCGACGTGCCGATCATCACCCTGCCGGTCATGCCGGGCCGCAACCTCGCGGTCCTGACCGAAGCCGCCACGCGCACGCACATCCTGCGTGCGAAGGGCGTGGACCCGGCGGCGGCCTTCATGGCGCGGCACAGCCATTTCCTCGAACGCGCGGAATGACCGTGCGCCTACCTCCACGCGACGCGACCACAACGTGAATACCACGCCACCATCCACCCTCGTCATCGTCAGCGGCATGTCCGGCTCGGGAAAGTCGGTCGCGCTCAATACCTTCGAGGACCTGGGCTTCTACTGCGTCGACAACCTGCCCGCCGAGCTGCTGCCGCAATTCGTGCAGAGCGTGACCAGCGACAGCAATTCGCCGGAGAAGCTGGCCGTCGGCATCGACGTGCGCAATCGCCGGGACCTCACCAACCTTCCGACCTGGCTGTCGGCCGTGGGGGCGATGGGCATGGACCCCAAGCTGGTCTTCTTCGACGCCAGCGACGAGGTCCTGCTCAAACGCTATGCCGATACCCGGCGCCGCCATCCATTGAGCCAGCTTGGCCTGTCGTTGCTCGATGCGATCGCGCTCGAGCGCCAGGTATTGCGACCGCTGCGGCAAGTCGCCGATGCGGTGGTCGATACCAGCAGCATGAACGTGCACAAGCTGCGCCGGCACGTCGTCACGGAGTTCGCCATCGGCGGCACCACCGCGGTTTCCCTGCTGTTCGAATCCTTCGCCTACCGCCGCGGCGTGCCCAGCGACGCCGACTTCGTCTTCGACGCGCGCGCGCTCCCGAACCCGCACTGGGACGCCACCCTGCGTCCGCTGTCCGGCCGCGATGCGGGCGTCCGCGACTACCTGGACGCCGAGGCGGACGTGGCGAAATTCGTCGAACAGGTTTCGGCCTTCCTCGACACCTGGCTGCCCAAGCTGCAATCGGAGGGCACGCGCAGCTACGTCACCGTCGCCTTCGGCTGCACCGGCGGCCGCCATCGCTCGGTCTACCTGGCCGAACGGCTGGCGGAGCATGCGCGGCAGAACGGCTGGGAGGAAGTCGCCGTCCACCACCGCGAACTGGACTGAATCGCCGGCCGGCATCCCAGTGCGGGTTCGGGCGCGACGCTTCCGGTGCTTCCGGACGGTAACCCGGCTCTGTTAAGTTGCAGGGCATGTCCGTCGGCATTCTCCTCATCACCCACGAAGGTATCGGCTCGGCCATCCTGGCCGTGGCGACGCGCCTGCTACGCACGCTGCCCCTGCGCACCGAGGTGCTGGAGGTGCCGTTCGAAGGCGACCCGGACGAATTGCTCCCGCTGGCCAGTGCGGCCCTGCGCCGCGTCGACGGCGGCCAGGGCGTCCTGGTCCTGACCGACCTCTATGGCGCCACGCCGAGCAATCTCGCGGCCAAGGTCGCGCGACTGGGCACGCCGGTGCGCCGCGTGTCCGCGCTGAGCCTGCCGATGCTGCTGCGCGTCATGAACTACGCCGAGGAGGACCTCGACGAACTGCCCATGGTCGCTGGCGCCGGCGCGCGCAATGGCGTGATCGTTGACGAGGCCTAGGCGATGATCGAACGCGAACTCACCGTCAGCAATCGCCTCGGCCTGCACGCGCGCGCCACCGCCAAGCTCGTGCAACTGCTGTCCGCCTACCGCAGCACCACCACCCTCACCGCCAAGGGCCGCGAAGTGAACGCCAAGAGCATCATGGGAGTGATGCTGCTCGCCGCCGGCCAGGGCACGCAGGTGAAGCTGCGCGTGGAAGGCGAAGACGAGGACGCCACGGCCGAAGCGGTGTGTGCGCTGTTCGAGCGCCGCTTCGACGAAGACAGTTGAGGAACCGCACGCGATGCGGCAGGAGTTCAAAGGCATTGGAGCATCGCGCGGCAGCGCCCTGGGTCGCGCCCGCGTGCGCCTGCCGCATGTGCTCGAAGTCGCCGAGGAACATATTCCCGAGGCCAAGGTCGAAGCCGAACGCGCCCGCCTGCAGCGCGCAATCGACACCGTCCGCGCGGAAATGCACGCGCTGCGCCAGCGCCTGCATGGCGCGCTCGCGCATGAGATCGGCGAGTTCCTCGACCTGCACGCCCTGCTGCTGGACGACCCCGAGTTGCTGCAGGGCCTCGACAGCCTGATCCGCACCGGCCGCTACACCGCCGACTACGCCCTGCGCCTGCAACGCGACCGCATCGCTGCCGTCTTCGCCGGCATGGACGATGCCTACCTGCGCAGCCGCATCGATGACATCGACCAGGTCGTCGGCCGCATCCACGCTGCCCTGCACAACCGCAAGGAGGGCGCCGAAGGCGTTGCCGGCGAGATCCTCATCACCGACAACGTCGCCCCCGCCGAACTCGCGCAGCTGCAGGCGCAGGGCGTGGTTGCGGTCATCACCGCCGCAGGCAGCACGCTGTCGCACAGCGCCATCCTCGCCCGCAGCCTGCATCTGCCACTCATCGTCGGCGTGCCCGGCGCCCTGCTCAGGATCAACGACGGCGACGCGCTGGTCGTCGATGGCGGCAGCGGCCTGGTGGTGGTCGAGCCCGGCCCGGCCGACCTGCGCTCGCATCGCACGCGCGAGCGCGAGTACATCCGCGAGCGCAAGGAACTGCATCGCCTGCGCCGCGAGCCCACGCGCACCATCGACGCGGTGGACATCAACCTCTACGCGAATGCCGAATCGCGCGAGGACGTCGCCGAAGCGCACGCACTGGGCGCCACCGGCATCGGCCTGTATCGCACCGAATTCCTGTTCCTGCAGCGCAACGAACTGCCGGACGAGGAAGAACAGTTCCGCGCCTACCGCGATGTCGTGCTTGGCATGAGCGGACGACCGGTCACGATCCGCACGCTGGACCTGGGCGCGGACAAGGCCGACCGCACCGGCCTGGCCTTGCGCGACGAACCCAATCCCGCGCTTGGCCTGCGTGGCGTGCGGCTCTCGCTGGCGCGCAGGCCACTGCTGGAAACGCAGCTGCGGGCATTGTTGCGCGCCTCGGGTTACGGGCCGTTGCGCGTGCTGGTACCGATGGTGACCTCGCGCGAGGAAATCCGCGAAGTACGCTCCCAGCTCAAGCGCATCGCCCGCGAGCTGCGCATCCAGGGCCACGAGATCGCCGAGCATGTGCCGCTGGGCGCGATGATCGAGGTACCCGCGGCCGCACTCGCGCTGCCCAGCTTCATCGGCAGCGTCGACTTCCTGTCGATCGGCACCAACGACCTCGTGCAGTACCTGCTCGCGGCCGATCGCAACAACGAAGCACTGGCGCATCTCTATACCCCCCTGCACCCCGCCGTATTGCGCCTGCTGCGCGACGTGATCCGGCTCTCCCGCCTGCGCCAGAAGCCCATCGCCGTGTGCGGGGAAATGGCCGGGGATCCGCTCTATGCGCCGGTGTTGCTGGCGCTCGGCCTCACTGAATTCAGCCTGCACCCGAACACACTGCTGGAAGTCCGCCGGGTGATCCGCGAGTGCGACCTCGCCGCCCTGCGCAAGCACCTGCCCCTGTTGATGCGCGCACGCGATCGCGTCGGCATCGAGGCCTGGGTGAAATCCCATTGCCCGGACCAGTAACCGCCTATTTCGGGATTGGACGCTTCGACGGGGTGGGCAGCATCGGCCTGCGCCGTCATAATGTCGGCATGAACGCATAACGCCCGGTCGCATCCCCGTGGATGCGGCTTATGCCTACGGGAGCGCCGCATGGCCGAAGCCGTCCGCCACGACAAGACCGCGCGCCAGTTGCGTCTGCTCTCGGACGCGCTCGATTCCGGCCGCCTCGGTCCCGTGCGCCGGCTGGTCAACACGCTGTCGCCGGCCGAGATCGGCAACCTGCTGGAATCGCTGCCGCCGGCCAAGCGCACGGTGGTGTGGGGACTGGTCGATGCCGAAGACGACGGCGAGGTGCTGGTCCACGTCGGCGACGAGGTGCGCGAAAGCCTGCTCGCGGAAATGGACCCCGACGAGATCGTGGCCGCCGTCGAGGACCTCGACATCGACGATCTTGCCGACCTCGTCGAGGACCTGCCCGACACCGTCATCGATGAAGTGCTCAAGTCGATGGACCGCGAGAACCGCGAGCGCCTGGAACAGGTGCTGTCCTACGACGAGGACACTGCCGGCCGCCTGATGAACCCGGATGTGGTGACGGTGCGTGCCGACACCACCGTCGACGTCGTGCTGCGCTACCTGCGCCTGCGCGGCGAACTGCCCGAGCACACCGACCACCTCTACGTCGTCAGCCGCCGCCACCAGTACCTCGGCCGCATCGCGTTGCAGGCCCTGCTCACGCACGAGCCCAATACGCCGATCAACCAGCTCGTCGACGACGAGCAGCCTGCGATCGGCGTGGAAGAATCCGCCGACGAAGTCGCGCGCCAGTTCTCCGACCACGACTGGATTTCCGCGCCGGTCGTCGACGACAACAACATCCTGCTCGGCCGCATCACCATCGATGACGTCGTCGACATCATCCGCAGCCAGGCCGAGCACCAGGCCCTGGGCGCCGCCGGCCTGGACGAGGACGAGGACCTGTTCTCGCCCGTCCCACGCGCGACCAAGCGTCGCCTGGTGTGGCTGGGCATCAACCTGGGCACGGCGTTCCTCGCTGCGAGCGTGGTCGGCCAGTTCCAGAACACCATCTCGCATATCGTCGCCCTGGCGGTATTGATGCCCATCGTCGCCGGCATGGGCGGCAACGCTGGTACACAGGTACTGGCCTTGGTGATCCGCGGTCTTGCCCTCGGCCAGGTCGGCGCCGCCAACGTGCGCGTGCTGATCTGGAAGGAAATCCGCGTCGCCCTGCTCAACGGTCTCGCCCTGGGGCTCGTCCTGGGCGTCATCGTGTTCCTGTGGTTCCACGAATTGCCGCTCGCCCTGGTCATTGCAAGCGCATTGACCATCAATCTGCTTTCCGCCGCGCTCGCCGGCGTGCTGGTACCCATGACGCTCAAGCGCATGGGCTTCGATCCCGCGCTCGCGGGCGGCGTGATCCTCACCACCGTCACCGACGTGATGGGGTTCCTCGCGTTCCTGGGGTTGGCGACGATCATCCTATTGCGCTGATTCGGGGAAGATCGATGTTCGCGCTGCTGCTGGTCTGCGCATTTGCCGGCTTCGTCGGAGGGGCCATCCATGCCGGGCAGTTGCCCGTCATGGCCGGCTTCGCAATCGCGCTCCTGAGCGCGTCCGCTTACCTCGCCTACGCGTTCGACAAGCATGCGGCCGAGCGTGGCCGTTGGCGGACGCCCGAAAGCACGCTGCATGCACTTGAGCTGCTGGGAGGCTGGCCCGGCGCCCTCATCGCCCAGCGCGTAATGCGCCACAAGACGCGCAAGACAAGCTACCGCATTGGCTTCTGGATGGCGGTCGCCGCGAACTGCGCGGCATTGGGCCTGTGGATCGCCCGGGCCTGAAGCAAGCGCTTGGCCCTCCGGAACCTACGCCAAGGCTTGCTGCCGGGCAAACTCTTCAAGGCAGAAACCGCGGCCTTCACCGTCATTCATCCCCCAATCCCAAGCCGCACTACGTAGCTGGGGAAAGAACACCCTGGGCGGATGCGGAGCAGAAAAGTCCGGACTTGCCGAAGCCAGGAATTGGCAGAAGGCGTCCAGGACATGGACTTCCGGACAACGTTCTTCGATCCAGAGGAATTGCCCCATCTGGTTCACTTCAAGGAAGACGTGCGAGCCGTCCGGCCGGACGATGAGGTCGATCGCGCCAAAGACCAGGTTCATCGAGCGCATCAGCTCTACAAGCTTTCTCTCTATCGGATGCGGCAGCGAGACGGGCGATATTCGGATGGTCTTCTGGTTGACTCTCCAGTCAATGTCCTCGCCGTTCGGATCAGGGGAATCTATCCTGACCGCCTGCACGTAAGAGCCCATGACGTTTACGCGGACTTCGTACGCTTTCGGGATGGCGCGTTGAAGGATTACCGGCGCCGCGCGCAAGAGTCGGTCTTCAGGGAGATCGGACTCGCTGACAAACGAAGTGGCGCCAAGGTGCGTCGCCCCATCCTCGCGCCATATGGCAGGCCCAAGCGCCTTGCCTATTACCGGCCCATCCGCCCTTCTGAGGAATTCACGAATGCTATCCGGGTCATTCGTTATGAGCGTCTCAGGGGACTCCAGTCCAATTCTTGCTGCCACGGACAACTGAAGCAGTTTGGATTTCTCAGCCGCCAGGTGGGAACGATAGTCGTTGATGGCGAATATCGATCGCGAAGACAGGTCGTACCCCAGGCTTTCGATCAACCGGTTCGAATGATCCGCGGCGATCTTTTCATCCTTGGGATCGAGACCTACCAAAGGCTGGATCTGGCCCCTGCGGCGAGCCCAGAAAACAAATGGCCGGCTGTCCGACGAAAGCGGCAACCCATCGACCAGGAGATGCGCGTGTCCCGTGGCCGATGTCCTGAAGTCGATCGTGCTGTCGTATGGGTACGAGCTCGGATAGATCGGGAACAGTTCGATTCCGTATTCGAGCAGGCCCAGCTTTACAGCCGAAGTGTGTATATCGAATGGAATGCTCAGAGCGACAACATCGTGCCGTGTTCTTTTCATTGCGTCACCGGCAGCCGGATGGATTTGCCTGAGCGCACTCGCACGTAGCAGAGGTAATCGCTCATGGATGGGAGATCCGCCTCCTGTCGTTTGGCATCGACCGCCTGCACGTTCTCCAACGGCCGAATCTCGAGATCCTGGCCGACACTGTGGAACTGCGTTCCGTATACCTGTGGCTTGCCTTCAGCCACCAAGGTCCGGTCCAACAGATAGGCATAGACCTGACCGGGTATCTTCTTTGCCTTGAACAGGGTTTCCAGTTGAGGCACCAGGGCGCTTTGGAACGCGTGATCCCCATCCGCGTGGAGGACAAGCGTGTATGCCGCCCATACCCCGTCATCGCCCACCTGGTCTGACATAGGAAACCCCCGGCTTCCTACGATCACCTTTATCGCCAGCAGGTTCTCCGCACGAACATCGCTCAGACGTCGCACGACCTCAGGGTCGGGAACGTCCTTGTCGACCTCCTGGCGGTAGGCGGCGCCCGCGGCCTCGTCCCTCGCATACATCTCCAGCAGGTTCCGACGCAGGGCCTGATTGGATACACCGGGAGCATCCGCGATTGGAGCGGTTGAATCTGGATGCGGGTGCGAAGCCTGGTATCGCGCCATGCCCGGGCACACTGATTCCAGCTCCTGATGTGCGTTCTCCGTTGCAACGGCTTGTACACAGCTCGACGCCAAAGCAAAAACCGCGAGCATCACGGCAACCTTCACAGGGCTGTTCATGCCGGAGACCCCACCAAATCAATGATTCGCAAGAACCCCCGACACCTGTCGCAGGTGCCGGGAGTGTTTACCGAACGGGTACGGCACAAAGACTTCAACCAACGAGGTCGCAGGCACTGAAGTCATCCCAACTGCTCCCGCTCCAGGTGTCGCCTCTACCGCCATCTTTGAAATGGTTGGTGGGTAGCTGGGAATCCATCTGGGCAGCCTCGCTGGCGATTCCGCCGCTTACCGAGCTGTTCTCTGCATCAGTCAATTCGCGCGTCAGTACACGACCCAGGACGCGACCCATCGTCTTGTCTTGTTTCACTCTCCACCTCCTTGGAAATTCCATACGCAACGGCGGGACAAGCCGAAGCCTGTCCACCATCTACCTTCTGGATCCCTTCAATCGTCAAGGCGTGCATCACGCACGTCAGACAGGAAGGGGGTTGGTGCGATCAGCTCGTCATGAGCTGAATCGCGATGCGAGCCTTGCACACAAGTACTCGCCCGGATAAAGGAATCCGAGAACTCGGTGTTCGCAAAATACGAACAACTTCAACCAACACCCCATCAGCCGCTCTCGATCGCGCGATCAGCCTGCCAACAACGCCTCGAGTGCCGCCATTCGCACCGCCACGCCATTGCCAACCTGGCGCAGGATCAGCGACTGCGGCCCGTCGGCCACGTCGTCGGTGATCTCGACCCCACGGTTCATCGGCCCCGGATGCATGACGACCGCATCCGGTGCCGCGCGACGCAGGCGGGATGCCGTCAACCCATAATCGCGGTGGTAGTCATCGAGCGAGGCGATCAGGCCGTCCTCCATGCGCTCGCGCTGGATGCGCAGCATCATCACCGCATCGACGCCTTCCAGGGCGGCGTCGAAATCCTGCGTGACCACGCAGCCCTGCAGCGTGCCGTCATCCGGCAGCAGCGACGCCGGCCCGCACACCCGGATTTCGCCCGCACCCAGGGCGCGCAGTGCATGCAGGTCCGAGCGCGCCACGCGCGAGTGCTTGACGTCGCCAACGATCAGGACCTTGAGCTTTGCGAAATCCTTCCCCTTGGCCTGCCGCAGCGTGAGCATGTCGAGCAGCCCCTGCGTGGGATGCGCGCTACGGCCATCGCCGGCGTTGAGCAGCGCGACGCCGGGCTTCGCGGCGGCGGCGAGCGCAGCCACGGCGCCATCGACCTTGTGGCGGACCACGAACCCGCGCACGCCCATCGCCTCGATGGTCCTGAAGGTATCCAGGTCGGTTTCGCCCTTCGTCGCCGAGGACGTCGATGCGTCGAAGTTGAGCACGTACGCGCCCAGCCGTTGTGCGGCGAGCTGGAAGCTCAGGCGCGTGCGCGTGGAGGGCTCGAAGAACAAGGTGCAGACCGCAACGCCGGCCAGTGCCTCGCGTGCGTCGGCGCCATCGGCAAAGGCCTGCGCGCGATCCAGCAGGGTCTCGAGTCCGGCGCGCGGCAGGTTGTCCAGCGTGAGCAGATGCTTCATTGCCTGGTCTTCAGAGGTGGGAAGGGATGCGATTGCCGTTCAACCGGCAGGAACGTCGGTGGCGTCCTGCGGTGATGCCAGCCAGCGTTCGACAATGACCGCGGCCGCCACGGCGTCCAGCGCTTCGGCATCGCGGCGACGCTTGCGCCCTTCCGCCCGGTCGCTGGCGAAGCGCTGCGCGGCCTCGATCGAACTGGCGCGCTCGTCCACGAGCACCACCGGCAGCCGGAAGCGCTCGACCAGCTCGCGGGCGAAGGCATGCGCGCGCGTGCGCGCGGGTTGGTCGCCGCCTTCGAGCGTCATCGGATCGCCGACGATGAACCCGTCCGGACGCCATTCCCTGCGCAGCCGCTCGATCGAAGCCCAGTCGGGACCATGGCCATGCACGTCGATCACGGCCAGTGCACGCGCGCCCGATCCGAACGCGCTGCCGACCGCTACCCCGATGCGACGCGCACCGACGTCGAAGCCGAGCACGGTGCCGTCGCTACGAATGCTCATGCGTGCCCGGCGTAGTCCGCCAGGTGTGCGAAGTCGACGCCGATGCGTCCGGCCGCGGCCTGCCAACGCGCCTCGAGCGGCAGATCGAACAGGAGCTCGGCGTCGGCCGGCGCCGTGAGCCAGTCGTTCTCGGTCAGTTCGTGCTCCAGCTGGCCCGACCCCCACCCCGCGCAACCCAGCGCGACGATGGCGTTGTCCGGGCCTTCGCCGCGCGCCATCGCCTCGAGGATGTCGCGGGATGTGGTGAGGAACAGCCTGTCGGTGATTGCCAGCGTGGAATCCCAGCGCGGGCCGCCGTCATGCAGGACGAAGCCGCGTTCCGGATGCACCGGTCCACCGGCCAGCACGGGTTGCGCGCGGAGCGTTTCGGTGCCGCCTTCGAGGCCCATCTGCCCCAGCACTTCACCCAGGGTGTACTCGGATGGGCGGTTGACCACGATGCCCATCGCGCCGTCGTCGTCGTGCTGGCAGATCAGCGCGACGCTGCGCGAGAAGTTGGTTTCCGCAAGCGCAGGCAACGCGATCAGCAGCTGGTTCGTCAGGGGCTCGGGCATCACGGGCATGGCTGCATTCTAGCGCGCACGCCCCTTCGCGCCAGATGACGGAAGCACAACGGCAGGGCGTAGGATGGCGGCTTCCCCGACCGATCCGCGACTCGCCATGACCGCACCGAATCTTCGTCCGCTCGCCCTGGGCTGCCTCGCCGCGCTGGCCGGCCTTTCACTGGGCGCCTGCAAGCCGCATGCCGCGCAGGAAACCGCCCCGACGGCCGCGCAATCCGCTCCCGCGGCCGCTGCCTCCTACGCGCAGGCGCATGCCGGCGACTATGCGGTGGTGCCGCTGAAGGCCGACCTCTCGCACCTCGACGAGAACACCCGGCGCATGATCGCCAAGCTGGTGCAGGCCGCCGACGTCATGAACGACCTGGCCTGGAAACAGACCTGGAACGGTGACCGCGCCGCACTGCTCGCGCAGGCGCCCGACGATGCCACGCGCGAACTGGTGAACATCAACTTCGGCCCATGGGACCGCCTCAACGAAGACACCCCGTTCATCGCCAACATCAAGCCGCGCCCGCCGGGCGGCCCGTTCTATCCGCTCGACATGACCAAGGACGAATTCGAAGCCGCCGCCCTCGCGGACAAGAAATCCAACTACACCCTGCTCCGCCGCGATTCCGCGGGCAAGCTGATCACCGTCCCGTACCACGTCGAATACAAGGCCGAGCTCGAGCGCACCGCCGCGCTGCTGCGCGAAGCCGCGGAACTCAGCGGCGACAAGAGCTTCGCCGATTACCTGCGCATGCGCGCGGACGCATTGCTCAGCGACGATTTCCGTCCAAGCGACATGGCATGGATGGAGATGAAGACCAACCCGGTGGACATCGTCATCGGTCCGATCGAAACCTACGAGGACCAGCTGTTCGGCTACAAGGCCGCGTATGAAGGCCTGGTCCTGGTGAAGGATGCCGAATGGAGCAGGAAGCTCGCCCGCTACGCCGGCTTCCTGCCCGAACTGCAGAAGGGATTGCCGGTCGAAGCCAGGTACAAGGCCGAGAAGCCCGGGTCCAAGGCCGACCTCAATGCGTACGAAGCGGTGTATTACGCCGGCGATGCCAATGTCGGCGCCAAGACCATCGCGATCAATCTGCCCAATGACGAGGAAGTGCAGCTCGCCAAGGGCACGCGCCGGCTGCAGCTCGAAAACGTGATGCAGGCGAAATTCGACGCCATCCTCATGCCGATCGCGAAGCAGCTGATCGCCCAGGACCAGTTGCAGCACGTGACCTTCGATGCATTCTTCGAGGACACGATGTTCCATGAAGTCGCGCACGGCCTGGGCATCAAGAAGACCCTCGATGGCAAGGGCACGGTCGACGAGGCGTTGAAGGAATATTCCTCCAGCTTCGAGGAAGGCAAGGCCGACATCCTCGGCCTGTACATGATCGACGCGCTCAGCGCGAAGGGCGAGATGGACAAGGCCAAGATCATGGACAGCTACGTGACCTTCCTCGCCGGCATCCTGCGCTCGGTGCGCTTCGGCGCGGCCGACGCGCACGGCAAGGCCAACATGCTGCGCTTCAACTATTTCGCCGACGCCGGGGCGTTCAGCCGCGATGCCAATGGCCGTTACCGGGTCGACTTCGACAAGATGCGCGCGGCGATGAATTCGCTCAGCGCCAAGCTGCTCACGGTGCAGGGCGACGGCGACTACGCCGAAGCCAAGCGCATGACCGACACGCTGGGAGTGGTCAAGCCGGAACTCGCGGCCGACCTCGCCCGCTTGAAGGACGCGAAGATCCCGGTGGACATCCGTTTCGAACAGGGCCTGGACGTACTGGGGCTGACGCAGTACGCCACGCCTGCCACTCAGTGACATGTCGGGCTATTGCGATTTCGCACCGGGCCATGCGCTGCATGGCCCCTATCACGACACCGAGTACGGGTTTCCCAGCCGCGATGAAGCGGTGTTGTTCGAACGCCTGGTCCTCGAGATCAACCAGGCCGGCCTGAGCTGGGAAACCATCCTGAAAAAGCGCGATGGTTTCCGTCGCGCCTATCACGGGTTCGACGTGGACAAAGTCGCGGCTTACGGTGAGCGCGATCGCGAACGCCTGCTGGCCGACGCCGGCATCATCCGCAACCGGCTCAAGGTGGACGCCGCGATCCACAATGCGCAGGTGATCCAGGGCCTGCGCGCCGGGCACGGCAGCTTCGCCGGCTGGCTCGATGCGCAGCTGGTGGATGCCGGCAGGGCACGCGACAAGACTGGCTGGGTGAAGCTGTTCAAGAAGACGTTCCGCTTCACCGGCGGCGAGATCACCAACGAGTTCCTGATGAGCCTGGGTTATCTGCCGGGCACGCATCGCGAAGACTGCCCGGTATTCGCGGTGATCGCGGCGCTGGATCCACCGTGGCGGCGAGCGCTCGGGATGTCCTGAGCATGATGTCCTGAACATGGCGGCCTGCTTCGACGCAGCTGTCACCGCGGGCATGCTTCGATGTCCGCTCCCATCAAGGGAGGACAGAAGCATGATTCGCAAGCTTCCCTCTGGCGGGTACCGCCTGTACTCGCGCAGGAAGGACCCTCGCACCGGCAAGCGGAGGAACCTGGGGACTTTCCAGACCCGCGACGCCGCCGAAAAACACGAACGCGAAGTGCAGTACTTCAAACGGCACTGAGGCGCCGGATTGCGACTCAGAAGCGACGGGCGATGTATTCACCCAGCCTTCGTTCAAGTTGCGACGGATCGTCCAGGAACGCGCAGACGAGGGCGAAGAGCTCGAAACGCTGCCAGTCGAACACGGCGTGGTCACGGACCATGGCCGCGGTATGCACGCCTTCGCTGCGGATGTTGGCGCCGGAAGCGGCCAGTTCCCCGCAGCGTCCCGCCGCGAGTTCGGCGCCGATGTGCCGGTGGTGGGACGACGCGCCGGTCGCCGAAGTCACCAGGTCGCCCAGGCCGGCGAGCGTGTAGGCGGTTTCCCGGCGACCTCCCTGGTGTTCCACGATGTCGGCCAGTTCATGGGTTGCCGCCGCGATCAGGAAACCGCGCATGTTGTCGCCCATGCCCAGTGCGTCCGCGGCGCCCACCAGGGGCACATAGACGTTCTTGAGAACGGCCGACCAGGCGGCCCCGGGAACATCCTCGTGCACTTGAAGGCGCAGGGACGTACCGGCAAACAGCGCCTTGAGGCCTGCGCCCACTTCCGGCCGGTGGCTTGCGGCGACAGCGAACCCACTACGGCCCGCCTGGAGTTCGCGCGCCAGCATCGGGCCGTAAAACAGACCCCACCCGATCCGCGATCCGAAGTGCTGCGTGAACACCTGCGCCGCAGTGCGCCCCTGCTCGTCCAATCCCTTGGCGATGGACACGCAGAGCGCATCGGGCTGCAGGCACGGCACAAGCCGCCCCGCCAACTCGTCATGTGGCTGGGTCGGCAGGGCAAATACCACCACCTGGCGATCGCGCGCGGCCTCCTCCAGCGGCTGGGTCTCCTCGCCGGTCGTCAGGTCGCGGTCCCAGGCCAGCACCTCATGCCGTTGCGAAAGCAACATTTCCAACGCCTGGCCCATGGCGCCATGGCCGAGGATCAGGATCCGCTTGGCTGTGCTTGGCATGGCGTGTTTCCTTGGTGGATGGCCGGGTCACGCAGATACGCGGGACACGCCAGCCACTCACGTGCTCCCGCGATGCTTGCCAATTCAAACCCCGTATCAACGCTGCAAGCCAGCGCCTGTTCCTACACCCTGAAACGAAAGAAGCCGGGTTTCCCCGGCCTCTTCGTGAGCATGACGCGTGGCTTCAGCGGACTTCCGCGACTTCCACCCCATCCAGCCCCTGCGACAGCGTCCTGGCATCGCCGCCCTGGGCGAGCTTGATGCGCAGGCGCACTTCGTTCTGCGAATCGGCGTAACGCAGCGCGTCCTCGTACGAGATTTCGCCCGCCTGGTACAGCTCGAACAGGCTCTGGTCGAAGGTCCTCATGCCCAGCTGCACGGACTCCTTCATCACTTCCTTCAGCTTGTGGATCTCGCCTTCGCGGATGTAGTCCTGCACCAGCGGGGTGCCGAGCATGATTTCCATGGCGACGCGGCGGCCCTTGCCATCCGGTGTCGGGATCAGCTGCTGCGCGACCACGCCCTTGAGGTTCAGCGACAGGTCCATCAACAGCTGGCCGCGGCGGTCTTCAGGGAAGAAGTTGATGATGCGGTCCATCGCCTGGTTGGCGTTGTTGGCGTGCAGGGTGCACAGCACCAGGTGGCCCGTTTCGGCGAAGGCGATCGCGTGGTCCATGCCCTCGCGGGTACGCACCTCGCCGATCATGATCACGTCGGGCGCCTGGCGCAGGGTGTTCTTCAGCGCCGCATCCCAGCTGTCGGTATCGATGCCCACTTCGCGCTGGGTGATGATGCAGCCTTCGTGCTTGTGCACGAATTCGATCGGATCCTCGATCGTGATGATGTGGCCGGTCGAATTCATGTTGCGGTAGCCGATCATCGCGGCGAGCGAGGTCGACTTACCGGTACCGGTCGCACCCACGAAGATGATGATGCCGCGCTTGGTCATCGCCAGCGTCTTGATGATCGGCGGCAGGTTCAGCTCTTCGACGGTCGGGATCTTGGTTTCGATGCGGCGCAGGACCATGCCGACCTGGTTGCGCTGGTAGAAGCACGACACACGGAAGCGGCCGACGCCGGTGACGCCGATGGCGAAGTTGCACTCGTGCGTCTTTTCGAACTCCTCGCGCTGCTGCGGCGTCATCACGTTGAGGACGAGGTCGCGGCTCTGCTGCGGCGTCAGCGGATTCTGCGAGATCGGCGAGATCTTGCCGTGGACCTTCATCGACGGCGGCATGCCGGCGGTGATGAACAGGTCCGACGCCTTCTGGTGCGCCATCAGCTTGAGGAAAGAGGTGAAGTCGATGGTGCTCATGCGTTTGCCTCCGGGAGGCTCTGGTACTCAATGCGTTGGGGACGCTGCTCGTCGCAATCCCTGCCCCCACCCAACCCTTCCCGCATCCGCCGGGAAGGGATGAAACGAAACATCAGTCGAACAACCGCTTGTCCTTGGCGTACATGCGGGCCTGCGGCTTCAGGATCAGGCCGCGCTTGACGAGGTCCTGGAGGTGCTGGTCGAGGGTCATCATTCCGTACTGCTGGCCGGTCTGGATCGCCGAGTACATCTGCGCGACCTTGTCCTCGCGGATCAGGTTACGGATGGCCGGGATGCCGACCATGATTTCCCACGCCGCGGTACGGCCGCCGCCGACCTTCTTCAGCAGCGCCTGCGAGATCACCGCGCGCAGCGATTCGGACAGCATCGAGCGGACCATCGGCTTTTCGCCGGCGGGGAACACGTCGATGATGCGGTCGATGGTCTTGGCGGCCGAGCTGGTATGCACGGTCGCGAACACCAGGTGGCCGGTTTCCGCGGCGGTCAGCGCCAGGCGGATGGTTTCCAGGTCGCGCAACTCGCCGACCAGGATGTAGTCGGGGTCTTCACGCAGGGCCGAACGCAGGGCCTCGTTGAAGCCGTGGGTGTCGCGGTGCACCTCGCGCTGGTTGATCAGGCACTTCTGCGAGGTGTGGACGAATTCGATCGGATCCTCGACCGAGAGGATGTGCGCGTATTCGCTCTTGTTGATGTGGTCGAGCATCGCCGCCAGCGTGGTCGACTTGCCCGAGCCGGTCGGACCGGTCACCAGGATCAGGCCCTGCGGCTGGTCGATCAGTTCCTTGAAGATGCGCGGACAACCCAGGTCGTCCAGCGTCAGCACTTCCGAGGGAATGGTACGGAACACCGCACCGGCGCCGCGGTTCTGGTTGAACGCGTTGACGCGGAAACGGGCCAGGCCCGGGATCTCGAACGAGAAGTCGACTTCCAGGAATTCTTCGTAGTCGCGCCGCTGCTTGTCCGACATGATGTCGTAGACAAGCGCGTGGACCTGCTTGTGGTCGAGGGCCGGGATGTTGATGCGGCGGACGTCACCGTCCACGCGGATCATCGGCGGCAGACCCGCCGACAGGTGCAAGTCCGAAGCTTTGTTCTTGACCGAAAACGCCAACAGTTCGGCGATATCCATGCGTGCTCCCCTTGCACTGCCAACGGAATGAGTTGTAACGACGTACCCGCAGAATGCTGGAACGGCATACCCCTGCGAGGCAGTATAGCCCCCTCCCCCCGCCGTAAAACCAGCCCCTTTTTCGGCCCCAGAAGCGAGAACTGCGAACGTGCTCACGCACGCCCTGCAAGACACCCTACACCGGGTAGAAAACGCGGCCAGCGCCGCCGGACGGCCATCGCCACGGCTGTTGGCGGTCAGCAAGACCCAGCCCGCGGACGCGATCGCGGGGCTTGCCGGCCTGGGGCAGCGCGCTTTTGGCGAGAACTACGTCCAGGAGGCGGTCGCCAAGCAGGCCCGCTTGCAGGGTCTCGGGCTCGAATGGCACCTGATCGGCCACCTCCAGTCGAACAAGGCGAAAGAAGCCGCCGCCCGCTTCGACTGGGTGCAGGCCGTGGATCGTGAACGGCTCGCGCTGGCGCTCAACGCCCACCGCGCCCCTGAACAGGCACCGCTGAACGTGCTGGTCCAGGTGAATATCGACGACGAGGCGAGCAAGCACGGCTGCCCTCCCGAAGACGTGATGGCACTGGCAGATGTCATCGCCGCCCAGCCACGCCTGCGGCTGCGGGGCGTCATGGTGATCCCCGCGCCGCATCCGGACGTCGACGCACGGCGTCCGGCCTTCCGCCGCGCGCGGGAGCTGTTCGAAGCCCTCGCGGCCGTGCATCCGCAGGTGGATACGCTGTCGATGGGGATGAGCGACGATCTGGAAGTCGCCATCGCGGAAGGCTCGACCATGGTGCGCGTCGGTACCGCACTCTTCGGCGCGCGGCCTCGCAAGGCGTGAACAACCACGGCCTGTGCCGTGCCGCGTGACCATCCGGGCTACGATGCGGCTCCCCCGACTGAATCATTCACCCCACCGATGAATCCGCTTCCCTTCGCATCCGGCACCGTGGCTTTCATCGGTGGCGGCAACATGGCCCGCAGCCTGATCGGTGGCCTGGTCGCGCGCGGCGTTCCGGCCACGTCGATCCGGGTGGCGGAACCGATGGCCGAGCTGCGCGATTCGCTGGCACGCGATTTCGGCATCCATGCCTTCACCGACAACGCCATCGCCGCGGCCAATGCGACGACGTGGGTGCTGGCAGTGAAACCGCAGGTGATGCGCCAGGTGTGCGAGGCGCTCGCCCCCGCCGCGCAGGCCAGCCGGCCACTGGTGGTATCGATCGCCGCCGGCATCACCGCGGCACAGATGGAACGCTGGCTGGGCGGCGGTGTCGCGGTGGTGCGGACGATGCCGAACACGCCCGCCCTGCTCGGCGCCGGCGTGACCGGCATGTTCGCCAACGATCGCGTCGATGCATCGCAGCGGACACAAGCCGCCGACCTGCTTGAAGCGACGGGCAAGACCGTGTGGATCGAGGACGAGCCGCGCATGGACGCCGTGACCGCGGTATCCGGCAGCGGCCCCGCCTATGTCTTCCTGCTCGCCGAGGCCATGCAGGCGGCGGGTGAAGCCGAAGGCCTGTCCGGCGAGGCCGCGCGCACGCTGGTCCAGCAGACCATCCTCGGTGCCGCGCGCATGCTGATCGAGAACGATGAGATGCCCTCGGAGCTGCGCCGCCGCGTGACTTCGCCGGGCGGCACCACCCAGGCCGCGCTCGAGAATTTCGAAGCCGGCGGTTTCCGCGAACTCGTCGCCCGTGCCATCCACGCCGCGACCGAACGCGGCCGCCAGCTTTCCGCCGCCAACGACTGACCCGCGAGGACCGCCATGCGCCACCGTTTCGTACTAGCGCTCTCGCTCGCCATCGCGATGGCCGGTTGCGGCGGCAACGCCCCGGCGCCCGCGACTCCCGCCCAGCCGGCGCAGCCGGAAGCCGTCAGCAAAATTGGCGATGTCACCATCCGCGCCACCACCCTGCAGACGGCCGCACTGACGCCCGAAGTGGCCAGCCGTTACGGCATCAGCCGCGGCGATCGGACCGTGATGCTGTTGGTCGGCGTGCGCCAGGGTCCTGAGATGCAGGAAACCGCGCTGCCCGCGACCATCACCGCCACCGTGACCAACCTCAGTGGCCAGCGCCAGCAGATCGCGCTGCGCGAACTGCGCAGCGGCGACCTGCTCGATTACGTGGGAACGACGGAAACGAGCCTGCCGGACACGTTGCGCTTCGACCTCACGATCGTTCGCGAAGGTGGCGCGAGCTCGACGATGCAGTTCACCCGCGAGTTCTATCCGCGCTGAGCGGCACTCCACGCGCACGACGCGCACGTCGCGCGCACGTCGCTTTCAGCGGGCCGCGGCCCACGCCCGGATGATGCGGGCCATCTCGGTGACGCCTTCGGTCAGGGCGGCCGGGCCGGGCTGGAGGATCACCGGCGACTTGATCTCGTGCAGTTCGCCATCGCGCACCGCGGGAATGGCGTTCCATCCGGGACGCGCGGCGACCTTTTCCGGGCGGAACTTCTTGCCGCACCACGAGCCCAGGATGATGTCGGGCGCGCGCCGCACCACTTCATCGCCGTTCTCCAGGATGCGCTGCTTCGCCAGCGATTCGGCGGCGCGTTCGGGAAAGATGTCGTCGCCGCCGGCGATGCGGACCAGCTCGGCGACCCAGCGGATGCCGGTAATCATCGGCTCGTCCCATTCCTCGAAATAGACCTTGGGCCGGCGCGGCAGCGTGGCGGCTTCGCGCTCGATCGCCGCGAGGCCCGCTTGCAGGCTTTCGGCGTAGGCATTCGCCCTGTCGCCGGCCCCGACGAGTGCGCCGAGGCGGCGGATGTAGTCGAGGATCCCGTCGACGCCGCGATGGTTGCTGATCCACACCTCGACGCCGTGCTTGATCAGTTCGGCGGCGATGTCGGCCTGGATGTCGGAAAAACCCACCACGAAGTCCGGCTGCAGCTTCAGGATCTCGCCGATCTTCGCCGAGGTGAAAGCGCTGACCTTCGGCTTCTCCCTGCGTGCGATCGCCGGGCGCACCGTGAAGCCGCTGATGCCGACGATGCGATGCTGCTCGCCCAGCGCGTACAACACCTCGGTGGGCTCCTCGGTGAGGCAGACGATGCGTTGCGGCCCCATGCTCATTGCCCGAAACCGGTCACGGATACAGCATCCGCTTCGCCCACTCGCCCGCGCGGTTGCGCTCGTAGAGCCAGCGTTCGTGCAGGCGGAAATCGGCGCCGAACCAGAATTCGATCTTCTCCGGCTTCACCCGCAGGCCGCCCCAGCGTGGCGGCCGCGGAATATCGCGGTCCTCGAACTCCACCTCGAGCCGGGCCAGCCGCTGTTCGAAGGTGTCACGCGAATCGAGCGTCTCCGACTGCTTCGAAGCCCATGCCCCCAGCTGGCTGCCGCGCGGACGGCTGGCGAAGTAGGTGTCGGCTTCGGCGTCGCCCACGATTTCCACCGTCCCTTCCACGCGCACCTGGATGCCATTGCGCACGCGCGGCCAGTAGAACAGCAGCGCGGCATGCGGATTGGCCTGCAGCTCGCGGCCCTTGCGGCCGTCGAGATGGGTGTAGAAGACGAAACCGCGCGGATCGTGGGCCTTGAGCAGGACGGTGCGCGCCGAAGGCCGGGCGTCGAGCGCGGCGGTGGCGACGATCATGGCGGTGCGGTCGGGTTCGCCCGCGGCCGCCGCCTCGTCAAAGAGGCGGTCAAAGGTGGCCAGGGCTTCGGCGTAGAGGTCGGTGGCGGTCATCCCGCCATTGTATGCGCGGGTCGCGGCGCCCACCCCCGGGGTCATTGCACGATGAAGGTCACGCGCAGGTTGACGCGCCATTCGGTCACGTTGCCGGCCTCGTCGGTGACGACCTTGATCTCGTTGACCCAGGCGCCCTGGATGTTCTTCACCGACTCGGCGCATTTCTTCAGGCCCGCCTTCACGGCGTCCTCCATGCTGGTCTTCGACGCGGCGTTGAGCTCGATGATCTTGGCGACCGACATGGCGGTTCTCCCTGGATGACCGGCGCGGCGCCGGAATGAGTGGGAGCTGCGACGCTACGCCGCGCTCCGTTAAGCGCGCGGCTAGAATCGCGGCATGGACCCCGCCAGCAACCTGATCCTCGTCGGCCCGATGGGCGCGGGGAAAACCTGCGTCGGCGAACGCCTCGCCCTGCAGTGCGGGCTGCGCCTGCTCGACCTCGACCACGAGATCGAGCGCGATGCCGGAGCGAGCGTGGTGCAGATCTTCGAGCACGAAGGCGAAGCCGGTTTCCGCGCACGCGAAAGCGCGATGCTGGCCGAACTGCTGCGCGGCGATGGCATCGTATTGGCTACCGGCGGCGGCGCCGTGCTCGACGCCGACAACCGCGCGCTGCTGCGCGGACGCGGCTTCGTCGTGCATCTGCACGCAAGCGTCGAGCAGCAGCTGCAGCGCCTCGCGTTCGACGACACCCGCCCGCTGCTCGCGCGTCCCGATCGTGAGGACGTGCTGCATGATCTCGCCGCCGCCCGCGCGCCGTGGTACGCGGAAGTGGCGGACCTCGTATTCGACACCGCCGGTCTCGACACCGACGCCGCCGCCACGCAACTGGCCGCGTTGCTGGAGCAGCGCTGGCATCGCATCGGAGCCAACGCATGACCGGGCCGCATCCCCATTCCCACAGGCAGGTCGAAGTCTCGGGCGACGCGCCCTACACGATCACCATTGGTCCGGGCCTGCTCGCGGCCGGGTACGCGGACAATGCGCGGCGGCTGGGCCAGGTCCTGCGCGGGCGCCATGCGCTGGTCGTCAGCGACAGCAACGTCGCGCCGCTGTATGCCGATGGCGTCGAGGCGTTGTTGCGCGCGGCGAAGCCCCAGCTCGTGCTCTCGCGCTGGGTCATGCCGGCGGGTGAACAGGAGAAGACCCTCGCCCGCTTCGGCGAATGCCTCGATGCCCTCGCCGCGCTGGGGGCGACGCGTGACGCCACCGTGGTAGCGCTGGGCGGCGGGGTGGTCGGCGACCTCGCCGGCTTCGCCGCGGCCTGCTGGATGCGCGGCATCGACTGCGTGCAGCTGCCGACCACGCTGCTGGCGATGGTCGACTCCGCGGTCGGCGGCAAGACCGCGGTGGACCTGCCGCACGGCAAGAACCTGGTCGGCGCCTTCCATCCGCCGCGCACGGTGATCACCGACACCACCGTGCTGCGCACCCTGCCCGATCGCGAATTGCGCGCGGGCCTGGCCGAAGTCGTGAAGTACGGCGCCATCTTCGACGCGCACTTCCTTGGCTGGCTTGACGCCCATGCCGAGGCCCTGCTGGCGCGCGATGACACCGCGCTGGCCGAGGTCATCGCCCGCTGCTGCGAATTCAAGGCCGATGTCGCGGCGCAAGATCCCTACGAGCACGGCCACCGTGCCCTGCTCAACTTCGGCCACACCTTTGGCCACGCCATCGAGGCCGAGCAGGGTTACGGCGCCGGCCGCGACGCGCTCCTCCATGGCGAAGCCGTGGCGGTGGGCATGGTGCTGGCGGCCCGGCTGTCGACCCTGCTCGGCCTCGCCCCGGCATCCGATGGCGACCGCCTGCAGGCGCTGCTGCAGCGCTTCGGCCTGCCCACCGCGGTGCCCGATGGACTGGAGGCCGGGGCCCTGATCGCCCGCATGCGCCTGGACAAGAAGGCGGACGCCCATGGGCTGCGCTTCATCCTCCTGGACAGCGCAGGGGCCGCGCGCGTGGTCGCGGGCGTCGCCGAGAGCAGCGTGCGCGCCGTCCTGGAAGCCAGCTGAAGCCAGCAACCGGCAGGAAGGCCGCGCCCAGCCCTTACAATGCGCGTCCCATGCGCCTGCTCCTGCAACAACGCCCCCAGGGCCACGAAGCCCCGCGCTTCGTGCAACTGATGCTGCAGCCCGACCTGTTCGGCGGCTGGGAACTGCTGCGCGAAACCGGCCAGATCGGGGGCCGCAGCACGGTCCGGCGCGAAGTCTTCCTCGACCAGACCGCCGCCCTCGCCGCGCTGGAGCATGCGCGCGACCAGCAGATCAAGCGTGGCTTCCAGTTGATGTTCGCCCAAGGCATGGAAGCGCCGAAGAACTCGTGATCGTGGCAGTTCCCGCCACGTCCCCCCACCAGGACGACCCCCACTCGTGCCCGCACCCCTGAAAAACGATCGTTTCCTCCGCGCCCTGCGCCGTGAGCCCGTCGACTGCACCCCGGTCTGGCTGATGCGCCAGGCCGGCCGCTACCTGCCCGAGTACCGCGCCACGCGCGCCAAGGCCGGCAGCTTCCTGGCGATGGCCAAGAACCCGGAACTCGCCTGCGAAGTCACGCTGCAGCCGCTGCGCCGCTTCCCGCTCGACGCCGCGATCCTGTTCTCCGACATCCTCACCGTGCCCGACGCCATGGGCTTGGGCCTGTACTTCGTCGAGGGCGAAGGCCCGAAGTTCGAGCGCCCGATCCGCACGGCCGCCGACATCGCGCGCCTAGGCGTGCCGGACATGGAAACCGACCTGGGCTACGTGATGGATGCGGTACGCACCATCCGCCGCGAACTGGATGGCTCGGTGCCGCTGATCGGCTTCTCGGGATCGCCGTGGACCTTGGCCTGCTACATGGTCGAAGGCGGCGGCAGCGACAACTACTCCAAGGTGAAATCGCTGGCGCTCAATGACCCGGCCGCGATGCACAAGCTGCTCGACGTCACCACCGACGCCGTCATCGCCTATCTGTCCGCGCAGCACCAGGCGGGTGCACAGGCGCTGCAGGTGTTCGATACCTGGGGCGGCGTGCTGTCGCCGGCGATGTACCGCGAATTCTCGCTGCGCTACCTGCAGCGCATCGCCGCCGAACTGCCGCGTGGCGAAGGCGCCGGACGCGCGCCCCTGATCCTGTTCGGCAAGGGCAACGCGCCGTACGTCGAAGACCTGGCCAGCAGCGGCGCCGAAGCGGTCGGCGTCGACTGGACCATCGAACTCGGCGACGCCGCCCGCCGCGCCGGCAGCAAGGTCGCGATCCAGGGCAACCTCGATCCGGTCACGCTGTACGCCGACCCCGACGCGATCCGTCGCGAAGCCAGCCGCGCCCTCGACAGCTACCGCGATGGCAACGGCGGTTCACGCGAGGGCCACGTGTTCAACCTCGGCCACGGCATGTCGCCCGACATGAAGCCCGAACACGTCGGCGTCCTGGTCGACGCAGTGCACCAGCTCAGCATGCGTTGATCCTGGTCGGCCGCGTGCGCGACCGGTTCATGTCTGCGCTCGTTATCGCGGGACGGGACCGCGCGCCGAGGATCGGAGTCCGCCGGCAAAAAAGAAATGGCCGCTCACGCGGCCATTTCCCCCCTGTCACTGGCGCATGCAGCCACGCCAGAAACGCTGCGCATGAGAGCCTGGCGCCCGTTCCTCGGGCTGGCCGTCATGGCAGCTGCTCCAACATATCCGAATACTAGATATCCGTAAACAGGATATAGCTTTCTTGTGGTCCCACATCCGACCACGCCCGTGCCTGCCAAATCGCTCTACAGGAAAGAGAACGCCGCCCTCGCCCGCCTCATCCGCGAAATGCGCATTGCCGCCGACCTCACCCAGGTCGCATGTGCGGAAGCACTCGGGCGACCGCAGTCTTTTGTAAGCAATGTCGAGAGTGGCGAGCGGCGCCTGGATTTGTTGCAGCTGCGCGAGTATTGCGCCGTATGCGGAGTGTCGCTCACGACCTTCATCAAAAGATTCGAGGCATCGCTTTAGGTCCGTCTGGGACCGACCCCAACAACCACCTCATGCATCCACCGCCTGGCCGATTTCGGCATCCATGTCGTGCAACGCCTGTCCGCGCACGGGTGGGTCGATGCCCTCCAGCAGGGTGGCGAGCATCTTCAGTGTCATGGGCTTGCGGATGAAATGGTCGAAGCCGGCGTCTATCGCTTCGGGTTGGGCATCGGCATCGGCACGCGCGGTGACTGCGATGAGCGGCGGCTGGAAACCTTGTATGCGCAGTTGTCGCGCAAGCGCCAGGCCGTCCATGCCAGGGAGGTCGAGGTCGAGCAGGGCGGCGTCGAACGGCGTGGTCGCCACGGCCACCAGCGCGGACAGTCCATTGGGCACATGGACGACATGATGGCCCTGCAGGCGCAGCAGGCCGGTCAGTACGTCGGCCACGGTCGGATCATCCTCCACGAGCAGTAACGACAGACTGCGCTGCGTGGGCGCTTCGGAAACCTCCGCCTCGTCGCGGGCAGCGAAGACGGGCGATGCCGGCATCGGCAGGCGCACGCTGAAGCGGGTGCCTTCCCCGGGCGCGCTGTCGATCCCGATGCTGCCCTCCATCGCTGCGGCGAGTTCCTGGCTTATCGCAAGCCCCAGGCCGCTGCCGCCGTAACGCGCACTGGTGCGCGCACCTTCGGCCTGCTCGAAGCGGCGGAACAGCCGCGATTTCTGTTCGGGATTGAGGCCGGGACCGGTGTCGGCGACTTCGAAGCACACGCCTTCCGGCGTCGGCGCCACGCCGAGCGAAACGCTGCCGCGCTCGGTGAACTTCACTGCGTTGCCGAGCAGGTTGAGCAGGATCTGGCGCACGCGGGCAGCATCGCCGCGCACGTGCCGCGGCGTGTCGTCGCCGATGCTCAGCGCGAAGGCGAGCCCGCGCTGCTTGGCCAGGGGAGCGACCAGGGCGGCGAGGTCCTCCATCAAGGCATGCAGGTCGAAAGACTCGTCGGCGAGCTCGAGCTTGCCAGATTCGATCCGCGCCAGGTCCAGCGCGTCGTTGACCAGTCGCAGCAGGTGCTCGCCCGCGCCGCGGATCGCGCCGACATAACCGCGTTGCTGCGGGTTGAGCGCCGTGCCCAGGAGCAGTTCGCTCATGCCCAGCACGCCGGTCATCGGCGTGCGCACCTCGTGGCCGAGCGTGGCGAGGAAGCGGGTCTTGGCCAGCGACGCCTGCTCGGCCAGGTCCTGCTTCTGCCTGGCGAGCTGCCAGGCATGCCGGCGCTTGAGGCGCTGGCGGTAAGCACTCGCCAGCATCCACGCCAGCGCCGCGGCCGCGAGCGCGAACGTGCCGGTCGCCCACCACGTCTGCCACCACGGCGGCTGCACGTCGAGCACGAGCTCCTGCACTGGCGACCACACGTTGTCCGCCGCGCGGGCCTGCACGTGCAGGCGATAGCGGCCGGGCTTGAGGCGCGAGAACACGCGTTCGCCGGACGGACCGGTCTCGACCCAGTCGCTGTCGTGGCCGTCCAGGCGGAAGCGATAGCCGTGGTTGCGCGCATCGTTGAACGAGAGCAGTCGCGCCACGATGCGAACGTCGCGTGCGTCATGCGCGATCGTGATGGTGCCGTGCGGAGCGAAGGCCACCTTGCCATCACCGCTCAGCGCATCGACGGATTCGATCACCAGCCGCGGTGGCACACTCGTGTCCTTCATCGCGGAGGGATCGAAGATCACCAGCCCGTCGGTCGCGCCGGCGAGGATGCGTCCGTCGCCCGGGCGCACCACCGGTGCGTCTTCGAACTCCTGCCCCGGCAAGCCGTCGCGCACGCCGAAGACGCGGACGGAGCGATTGGCAGGATCCACACGGATCAGGCCGCGCACGCTGGTCAACCAAAGCCGGTCGGCGATGTCGATGGCGATGCCGGCGGGTTCGAGCGCGGGGAATCCGTTGCGCGTGTCGATGCCGGATTCCAGCGTGAGCGCGGCGCCATTCCAGCGATAGGCCTCGACCGCACCGAAGCGGGCGAGCCACACGCGATGCTTGTCGGCGCTCGCGAAACCGAAGACGCGTTGCGACGGCGCGCCCGGCACCGGCTCGAAGCGCCGCGCCCCCGCATTCCACATCAACAACCCCTTCGAGCCGGCGAGCCACAACGCACCATCCGGGCCAGTTCCAATCTGTTCGATGAAGAGGTCGGACGGCAGGCCGTCCTTGCCGGAGGGCATCGAACGCTGGACGCGGCCTTCCTCGTCGCGCACCTGCACGCCGTGTTCGGTCGCCAGCCACAGCAGGCCATCGGCGGTCTGCGCGAAGCGCGCCTCGCCGAACAGCGCCGCATCGGCACCGTCGCCGCGGCGCCAGCGCGTGACGGCGCCACTGGCCGGATCCACGCGCGCCAGGCCTTCCGAGTAGCTCGCCCACACCTGCCCGCGCCGGTCCTCGAACACGTTGGCGAGCACGTAGCCCGCGCCGACATCGCGCGCGACGTGCGTCAATGCCCCCGTCTCGGGATTCAGCCGGTCGAGCACACCGCCCGAGCCCACCAGCCACATGTCGCCCGTGGCCGAAGGCGCGATGCCGCGCACGTGCGCGTTGGCGATCGAGCCCGGCACGCCGTCGCGGCGCGACAACACCGCGAAGCGGCGCCAGTTTGCCGGCAGGTACCACAGGCCATTGGTGTAGCTGACGAACCACAGCCCACCTTCGCGATCCTGGTGCGCACCGACCCACGAGGGCCGGACGGCTCCATTCGCAGAGCCGTACAGCGGCACCGGCTCGATGCCGCGTTCGCCATTGATGCCCAGGCCGGCGGGAACGTCGTACCAGTACTGGCCGCTGCGATCGTGACTGAGGACATGCAGCACCTTGCCGTCGCCCGCCAGCTGCGCGAACGGCGCTTTGGAATAGCGGCCATCGGGCCGGCGCACGCTGACGCCTTCGGGCGTGCCGATCCACAGCGTGCCGTCGCGCTCGATGGTGAGGCCGTTCACCACCGATGAATTCAAGGCGGACTCGGGCACGCGCTCGAAGTCGCGCCCGGTCCAGCGCGCGACGCCGCCCTGCGTGCCGACCCACAGCGTGCCGTCGGGCGCGACCACGAGTTGGCCAACGCCGGCGTGCGGGAGGCTGCGCGGGTCGCCCGCTCGCGGCATGAAGCGGACGACCGCCTTGCCATCGGCGGCGATGCGGTAGAGGCCGCCATCGGCGGTGCCGAACCAGGTCGCGCCATCCGGCGTGGATGCCACCGACCAGACATCGTCGCTCGCCATCGCCGGCGTGTTGCCGCGGCTGTAGTAACGGAAGTGCCGGCGTTCTGCATCGAGGACGCCGAGGCCGGCCTGGTGCGTGCCGAACCACACCCGGTTGCGTGCATCCACGTTCACCGACCAGACGAAGTTGTCGTGCAGCCCCTGCTCGACACGCCAGGTGCGGAAGTCGACGCCGTCGTGGCGAACCAGACCGTCGCTGGTCGCTATCCACAGATAACCGGCGCGGTCTTCGGCGATGCCATTGATCCGGTTCGATGGCAGGCCGTCCGCCACGGTGAACTGGCGCAGGCGCGGTGTCTCCGGCAGGCCCGCGTGCGCGCCTGCCGCCATGCCTGCGATGAACAGCACCAACGCCCACTTCCCTGTCACTCCAGCGGCGCGCAATACGACACGCGCTGCCAGCCCCTTCCAGGCCATTGCCATGCGTCATCCCCCCGGATTCCCCGTCGCTAGGCTCGTCCATGCCGCGGCCGACTTCAAGTCACCCGCCGGGCTTCACCCATTCAGTCAGCGCGTTCAGTCAGCGCGGCCTAGAATCGGCCGCCTCCCCCTCGAGGGCTCCGCCATGGCGTGTCGCCTGTCCTGCCTGCTCGCATGCGCGCTCCTGTCCGCCGCCGGCGCGGCCCAGGCCGAAACCGCGACCTATTCGCTCGATCCCGTCCACACGCGCGTGGTCTTCCTGGTGGAGCACGCCGGTTTCTCGCATGCGATGGGCTCGATTTCCGGCAGTTCCGGCACGCTCCGTTTCGATCGCGACGACTGGCGCAGTGCGCAGGTCGACGTTACGGTACCGCTCACTCGCCTGGACCTGGGCGATGCGAAATGGAACGCGTCGGTGCTGGGCACCAACCTGCTCGACGGCAAGCACCATCCCGAGGCGCATTTCGTTTCCAACCAGGTCGAGGGCATCGATGCCGACCACGCGATGGTCTGCGGTGATCTCACCCTGCGTGGTGTCACCCAGCCCGTGTGCATGGACGTGACCTTCAACGCGCTCAAGCGGCATCCACTGCCACCGTTCCACCGCACCGCCGGGTTTTCCGCGACAGCGGTCCTGAGCCGCAAGGCCTTCGGGATGACGGCGTGGCCAACGGTGATCGGCGACGAGGTCAAGCTGTTGATCGAAGCCGAGGCCGCTCGCGGCCAAGGCGAAGGCAGGGAAGCTCCGGCCGCCGCCGAACCCGCCCCGGCCGAGGAATGCCAGCCCGACCGCGAATCCGAAACCGCTCCACCTGCCTCTACCGACTGCCAGCCCTCCCCGCAGCCCGCCTCCCCGCAGCCTGAGCCGGACCAGCCGCCACCGCCACCACAACGAGACCATCCATGACCTGGAAGAACACCGCCGAACGCTGGGGCCCCGTCAGCCAGCTGCTGCACTGGCTGATCGTGCTGCTGATCCTGGGTCTGGGCACCGTCGGCCTGGTGATGACGGAGATGCGCAACAGCCCGGACAAGATCCAGGTCTACCTGCTGCACAAATCCTTCGGCCTCACGGTGCTGGCGCTGATCGCGCTGCGACTGCTGTGGCGCCTGTACGCAGGCGCGCCCAAGCCGGTGCCGGGTACGCCGCATTGGCAGGAACGCATCGCATCGCTCACCCACGCCGCGATGTACGCGCTGGTGGTCGCCATACCGATCAGCGGCTGGGTGCTGAATTCGGCCGCCGGCTTCCCATTGCGCTGGTTCGGACTCTTCAACCTGCCGGCGATAGCAGGCAAGAGCAAAGCGCTGCACGAAGTCTCCGTGGAAGTGCATGAGTGGCTGTTCTGGACACTGATCGCCGTTGCAGTCATGCATGCGGCCGCCGCGATCTACCACCACGTCTTCCAGCACGATGCCACCCTGGCGCGCATGCTGCCGCGCGGCTGGCTGCGCGTACCCCATGCCACTCCCACTCCCCCCATCGCCCAGGAGCGCCGCGATGTCGTTTAAGTTCGTTTTCCTTGCCGGTCTGATGGTCGCGGCCTCACCCGTGGTCGCGGCTGACTACGTGCAGGCGCCGGGCTCGGTGCTGGCCTTCGCCGGCACCTACGAGGGCGAGGCCTTCACCGGCCGCTTCCCGGGTTTTGTCACCCGGTTCTCGTTCGATCCCGCGCAATTGGCGAATGCCAAGCTCGACGTCACCATCCCGCTCGCCACCGCCAGCACCGGCAACAGCGACTACGACGGCGAGATGCGCGGCAGTTCGTTCTTCAACGCGGCGAAGTTCCCGCAGGCGCGCTACACCGCGACCAGCTTCCGCGCGCTCGGCGGCAACAATTTCGTCGCCAACGGCACCCTGAACCTGCGCGGCGTCAGCAAGCCCGTCGCCCTGACGTTCACATGGACGCCGGGCGCGCAGCCGGTCCTGTCCGGCAAGGCCGTGGTGAACCGGCTGGATTTCGGCGTGGGCCAGGGCGACTGGGCCGAGACCGATCTCGTCCCTAATTCGATCGCGGTCAGCACCAAGGTGATTTTCACTCCGGCGAAGTGACTTCCTGAACGACGGGGACGGCAGGCCCGGCCTTGCGCCGGGCGTTCAGCATTTGCCTTTCAATTCCGGGCCAGCCATTCCCGCAACTGGCCCTCGTCGAACGGCCATTCCAGTTCGGTTTCGCTCGCCTCGTCCCGCAAAACGGGCACCCGCGTGCCGTAGCGCTCCTCGAGCAGGGCGTCGCCGTCGATGAACACACTCTCGAACTCCGGGGCCTGCGCCTGCGCCAACACGTCCAGGGCGAGATCGCACAGGTGGCAGTCGTCGCGCTGGAACAGGACCAACGAGCGCTTCTTCAACGAAAACCCCTCAATACGCCAGAGAATTGCGCGGGCGGGCCGCGCGGCGGGCATAGAATAGGCCGATTCGCGCGGGCACTCGCGCGTGCACCATCAATCTGGAACCACCATGGCTGTCAGCACCTTCGACCTGTTCAAAATCGGCGTGGGCCCGAGCTCCTCGCACACCGTCGGCCCGATGCGGGCGGCCTGCCGCTTCGCGCAGAAATGGCTGGAGGAAAACGGCAACCTTGAAAGGACCGCGCGCGTGCGCGCCGAGGTTTTCGGCTCGCTCGCCCTGACCGGCCGCGGCCACGGTACCGACAAGGCCGTGCTGATGGGCCTGGAAGGCCACATGCCGAACGAGATCGATCCCGATGTCATCCCCGATGCGCTCGCCCGCATCCGTGGCGAGAAGAAGATCCGCCTGCTCGGCAAACACGAGATCGCCTTCGACGAGAAGAACGATCTCATCATGAACAAGCGGCAGAAGCTGCCTTTCCACACCAATGGCATGCGCTTCATCGCCTACGACGCCGCGGGCGAGGTACTGGCCACGCGCGACTACTACTCGGTCGGCGGCGGCTTCGTCGTCAACCAGGACGAGGCGGCGGAAGACCGCATCGTCGCCGACACCACCGAGCTGCCCTACCCGTTCCACAGCGGCGCCGAACTGCTGCAGCAGTGCGAGGCCCACGGGCAGACCATCGCCGCGCTGATGTTCGCCAACGAACATGCCTGGCGTTCCGGCCCCGAGATCCGCCAGGGCCTGCGCGACCTCTGGACCGCGATGCAGGCCTGCGTGGCGCGCGGCATCCGTTCGGAAGGCACCCTGCCTGGTGGCCTGCACGTCACGCGCCGCGCCCCCGCGTTGCATGCCGAACTCTCCGGCAAGCCCGAGGCCGCGATGCGCGATCCGCTGACCGTGCTCGACTGGGTAAATCTGTATGCGCTCGCGGTGAACGAGGAGAACGCCGCCGGCGGCCGCGTCGTCACCGCGCCCACCAACGGCGCCGCCGGGATCATTCCCGCCGTGCTGCACTACTACGACCGCTTCTGCCCGGGCGCGAACGAACAGGGCGTGTTCGACTTCCTGCTCACCGCGTCCGCGGTCGGCATCCTCTACAAGGAAAACGCATCGATCAGCGGCGCCGAAGTCGGCTGCCAGGGCGAAGTGGGCGTGGCCTGCTCGATGGCGGCGGCCGGCCTCACCGCCGCGCTGGGCGGCACCCCGGGACAGATCGAGAACGCCGCGGAAATCGGCATGGAGCACAACCTCGGCCTCACCTGCGACCCCATCGGCGGGCTGGTGCAGATCCCCTGCATCGAGCGCAACGCGATGGGCTCGGTGAAGGCGATCAACGCCTCGCGCATGGCGATGCGCGGGGACGGCAAGCACAAGGTCTCGCTCGACAAGGTCATCAAGACCATGCGCGATACCGGCCGCGACATGCAGGACAAGTACAAGGAAACCTCGCGTGGCGGACTCGCGGTCAACGTGATCGAATGCTGAAGCACGTTTCATCCCGCCCCGGCTTGGCCCCCGCTCCCGTGGCGAGGCCGTCCGGATTGCGCAGTGGGGCGAGCCACGCGCCAGGATTTGACCTGTAGACTGGGGCCATGCAGGGAAACGCTCGAAAGTTCCGCCACTTCGTTATGTGGACCGCGCTCTACTTTGCCTGCGCGGTACTGGCCTCGCGTTTCCTGCGCAATTCCGACGGCGTCGCCCTGCTGTGGCCGAGTGCGGGCATCGGCTACGCCGTCGCCGTGCGTTACGGCCTGCGCTGGACCGCGGTCGTCGCCGTGGGCTCGCTGCTGTATGCGCTCCAGCTGGAACAGCCCACTCCGCTTTACGTGGCGCTGATCGTCGCCGGGAAAACCGCATCGACTGCCCTCGCGGCCTGGTACGTGCTGCGGAGCCGGGTCCTGCACCTGCGCACGGACGACGGCATGCGCCTGCTCGGGGGCGGCGTGATCCAGAGCGTGCTCAGCGCCGCTTTTGGCCTGTTTGCCATGCAGCAGGCCGGCCAGATGGACTACGCCAGCACGCCGGACGCCTTCATCCGCTGGGCACTGGGCGACATGCTGGGCATCGCCGTCGTCGCCCCCACCCTGCTGTTGGCCACGACCACGCGCAATCCGCTGCATCGGCTTTCGCCCTTCCACGAACCCGCATCCCGCCGCGAACGCATGTTCTGGCTCGCGCTGCTGGCCACGAGCTTCATCGCCATCCCGGCGCTCGGTGGCCGCGGCATCTACGTACTCGGCATGATCAGCGTGTCGCTGGTGCTGCTGTTGTGGTCCGCGCTGCGTTTCGCGCCGGTGTGGACGGCGGTGGCAACCGGGGTGACCGTCACATATTTCAGCGTTTCCGCCGGACTGGGAGTGGGTGGATTCACCGCACCGAAGTCGCTGGTCGAGACCGCGGTCCTGCTGTTACTGCTGTGCCTGGTGGCGGTGATTCCGGTGATGATGGCGCTCGCCGGGCTGGAGCAGCGCACGACCTCTTACGCGCTCTACCAGCGCGCCACCCGCGACACCCTGACCGGCCTGCTCAACCGCACGGCCTTCGAAGAGGAAGCCCGCCGCCTCCTGTCCGCCACGGACGCGCCGGCCACCCTGCTCTACCTCGACCTCGACAATCTCAAGATCATCAACGACAGCACCAGCCATGTCGCCGGCGACGACATGATCCACGCCATCGGCGGCGCGATCGGTGCGGTGGTTGGCGATGCGGCCGTCGTGGCCCGCACCGGCGGCGACGAGTTCGCGATCCTGCTGCCGCGAGGCGAGGCCGGCGCGATAGTCGAGGCCCGCCGCCTGCTCACTGAAATCGAGGCGATGCGGGTGCCGTGGGCGGACCAGGTGCTCACCACCACCGCGAGCATCGGCCTGGTGTCGGCGACCGCGCAGGACCGCGACTACGACATGCTCTTCTCGCATGCCGATGCCGCCTGCTTCGCCGCCAAGGAACTGGGCGGCAACCGGTTCCACGTGTCGTATCCGAGCAGCGACGAGGCGCAGGCACACAGCGCGGTGATGCGGTCCGCGCTGCGGATCCGCGAGGTGCTCGAACGCGAGCAGTTCCTGCTCTACGTGCAGCCCATCGTGCCGACGCACAACACCCGGTCCGGCGGCGTCCATTTCGAGGTGCTGCTGCGCTGGCAGGAGCCCGATGGCCGCATCCACGTGCCGGCCGAATTCATCTCCGCCGCCGAACGCTTCCGCATGGGGCCGCGCATCGACCGCTACGTCATCGATGCGACGCTGCGCTGGCTGGAGCGCAATCCGCAGGCGGCAAAAAGCGTGACCAGCTGCGGCATCAACCTCAGCGGCGCCACGCTGACCGACGAGCACTTCGCCGACTACCTCGCGATGCGCCTGCGCCGCAGCAGCTTCCCGGCGCAGAACCTGTGCCTGGAAATCACCGAAACCAGCGTCGTCCGCGATCGCCAGCGCGCGCAGCGCTTCATCGGCCAGATGCGCGACCTCGGCTGCCGCTTCGCGCTGGACGACTTCGGCACCGGCTTCTGCTCGTTCGGCTACCTCAGCGATCTGGATGTCGACTACATCAAGATCGACGGCAGCTTCATCCGCGGCCTCGAAGCCTCGCCACTGTCGCAGGCGGTCGTGCGTTCGATCGGCGACATCGCCCACGTGATCGGCAAGAGCACAATCGCCGAACAGGTCGAGACCGAAGCGGAGCACCGCATCCTGCAGGAGATGCAGGTCGACTACGCACAGGGCTACCTGTTCGGACGGCCGCAATCGATCGAGTCGTTCTTCGCGGCAAAATCGGCCGTGGCCTGAACCACTCGAAAGGGCTGCAGAACGCTTTGGCACGCCACGTTCTTTTCATCTGCAGCCAGAACCGGTTGCGCAGTCCGACGGCCGAACAGGTATTCGCCGACTGGCCGGGCATCGAGACGTCCTCGGCCGGGCTCAACCACGATGCGGAAAATCCGGTGACGCCGGAGCTGCTGCACTGGGCCGACATCATCTTCGTGATGGAACGGGCGCATCGCTCCAAGCTGTCGTCGCGGTTCAAGCCGCATCTGGGCAATGCGCGCGTGGTCTGCCTGGACATCCCGGACGACTACGAGTTCATGGATCCCGACCTTGTGCGCCTGCTAAAGGCCAAGGTGCCGCGCCACCTGCCGTCCACCTGAGCGCAGATTCGACCGCAAAAAAAGAGAGGCGGGTTTCCCCGCCTCCGTGATAGTCGTTGCGGGCTAGATATACATGCCCAGGACGAACACCTCGCTGAAGTCGCTGCGCCCGACAACACTGAGGAAATAAGTCCCCTCGCGCGGATGGTCGATCGTTACCGTCTCGATGTTGGCCAGCAGCACCGATTCGTGATCGCAGTGCAGTGGCGTCGGCACGCATGCGTGGCTCACGAACAGGGCGACGCCGCCCTGCCCCTGGGCGCGCAGGGTCAACCTGCGCGCCCGCGGGGGAACGTCGATCCGGAACAGCAGCGCGTCCCCGGCGGCGCCAGCCTGGTCCACGACTGCAACGCAGTTCGTGAGCAGCTTTCCCGGGCTCATGGATTCCGCTTCCATCTGCGCGTGCCCATCCGGTTCGCGTGCCGTCAGTAAAGGCCCAGCACCGACACATTGGCGAAAGCCGTTTCGCCCGTGACGAGCAGGTAGTAGGTCCCGGCCGCCGGACTGGTGATCACCACCGTTTCGGCGTTGCCGGCCTTGGCCGACTTGCGGTCGTAGCTGGCCGTCGACGGCATCCGGTCGCGTGCCACGTAGATCGACACATCGCCGCTGCCGCCATAAGTGCGCAGGTTCAGGCTGGTCTTTCCGGCTGGCACGATGATCCGGTACGTCAACGCATCACCGGCAGTGCCGGACTGCGCGCTGACGGCGACGCGGTTGGTCAGCAGCATGCTCGTATCGGCGGGAATGTCCTGCATGGCGGCCTGCACGGCGGCGCCGGCGTCGACGATGCCCGAACCGATCGATTGACTGAACGGTGGCGTCACGCCGAAGGGACGCGCCGTGGCACGCAGCACGGTCTTGACCTGGGCCGGCGTCAGCGCCGGCTTGCCGGCGGCGTTGGCGGCGCTCTGCATCAAGGCAACGACACCGGCCACGTGCGGGCTCGCCATCGACGTACCCTGCATGCCGACATATAGATCGCCGCCGGGACTGGCGACCGGCGCCTGCGTGCCCGTGTTGCCGAGTGACCAGATGACGCCGTAGTCCGGGGCGACGCCGGTGTAATCGCCACCCGGTGCCGCCAGCGCAACGGTGCCGCCGTAGTTGGAATAACTCGCACGCGCGCCGGTCTGGCCGGTGGCGCCCACCGTGATGACACCCTTGCAGCTGGCCGGCGAGAACTGGGCCGCGTCGGTGTTGCTGTTGCCGGCCGCGACCACGACGGTCACGCCGCGGCTGTTCGCACCGTCAATGGCGGCTTGCGTCACCGGATCGGTGCTGCAGGCGCCATAACCGCCCAGGCTCATGTTGATGACTTCCGCCGGCGTGGCGTTGGCAGGCACGCCAGCGACAGTACCGCCGGATGCCCAGGTGATCGCATCGGCGATGTCGGAGGTGTAGCCGCCACCGTGACCAAGCACGCGCACCGGCTGCACCTTGGCGTTGAACGCGACGCCGGCCATGCCGAGGTTGTTGTTGGTCACCGCACCCACCGTGCCGGCTACATGCGTGCCGTGGAACGAGCTGTCGTCCGAACCCACCCAGTCGCCCGGATCATGCGCATCGGCATCACGTCCGTCGCCATCGCCGGCGACATCGGTGTCGATGATGAAGTCGTAACCGGGAACGATGTTGGCGTTGAGATCGGCGTGATCGAGATAGCCCGTATCGAGCACCGCCACGACGACGCCTTCGCCGGCCGTGGTGTCCCACGCGGTCGGTGCCTGGATGCCGGCGGTGGGATGGAAGTAATGCCACTGGTAGCCGTAGTGCGGATCATTGGGCATGAACGACAACCGCTGCCTGAGATAATCCGGTTGCGCGAACTCGACCATCGGGTCGGCGCGCAGCTCGACCAGCAACGCGTCCGCTTCGGCCTGGGTCAAATGGCGCGACAGGCGCACGAGGTCCGCGCCGATGGCGAGCTTGCGGACATGCTGCAGGCCCAGCGCGGTGCGCGTGCCATTGGCCTGGATCGCCAGGCCCGCGACGCCCGCGCGCATCGCCGCGGCATTCACTGTGTTCAACAGCGTGCCGGTGCTGCGTGAGGCTGCCGCGCCGGTCCTGTACTTGACGATGAAGCGATCGAAGCTGCCCTGCTTCACGAGTTTGCCCGGCAGGACAATGCGTCCGGAACGCGGCGCCGTCGATGCGGCGCTCGTGGCACCGGTCATCGTCTGTGCGCCCAGCGATGACACAGTCGATGCAGTGGGATTGGCGTGCCCCGCCGCCAGGGCGGACAGGGCGGTGAGGACGGCTGCGGTCAACGCGCCGGCGCCAAGAATACGGGTGCTGTTCTTCATTGCTCTCTCCGAGGAAATTGAGGTCGACGAAGGGCGGCTGGGGCTGCTTCCGAGTCAGGCACCGGCGCCATGCGTCGTGAACTGTTGTGTTTCGAATGGGTGATCTTTCGTATTGCAGGAAGTCGGCCCGCCAATCCGATATGCGCGGGGGCCCCCGCGCATGTCGGGTCGTGGAAGTGCTGGGCTAGAACACTTCGCTTACCAACCAAAGCCGAGGCCAGCGCCGATCGAGGTGTCATCGCTGCTGCTGGCGCCGCCGAACGTCAACGTGGCGCGATCGGAGATCGCCCGCTGGTAACCGATCGAGATCGCGGTGGCACCGTTCTGGAAACCGACGCCGACACCGACGCGGTTCTGGGTACGGATACCGGCCGCGCTGGTGGCCATGTTCAGCATCGCCGCGCTCATCGCGCCCTGCTGGTCGATGCGGTGGTCCTGGCTGTCGAGGCGATTCCACACGTCGCCGGTCAACTGGGTGAACTGATCGCTCAACGCGTTGATGCGGCTGTCGGTGTAGGTGTTGGCGCGCGTCAGCGTCTGCGTGGCCGTGGTGTCGGTATAGGTGTTGGCCGACGCCAGCGTCGCCGCATTCCCTGCCTGCATCTGCTGCACATTCACTGCATCGGTGGCGTTGGTACCCGCGGCGACGTTGGTGACCTTGCGTTCGTTGCCGACGCTGCCGACCGAAACCGTGTTGGCCTCGTTCGCCACGGAGCCCTGGCCGATCGCCACCGCGCTGTCGGCGGTAACCGAGGAGCCCTGGCCGATGGCGGTGCCGTTGGCCGCGGTCACGTTGCTATCGGCGCCGACCGCCACCGCGTTGGTAGCCGCGGCGTCGATGTTGCTGTTGTTGCCGAGCGCCGTGCCGTTGGCGGCGCCGACGGTCGAACCGTTGCCGACCGCCGTGTCGTTGACGTCGTTGGCGTGACTGCCGTTGCCGATCGCCAGACCGTTGCCGGTGCCGCCGGGCAGACCGGCACCGCGTTCCAGCGACGACAGGCGGTTGTCGATCCCGCTCAGCACCCCGTCGATGGCCGCAAACGCATTGCCGACATTGCCGTAGCTGGCGCCCTGGATCGCGTAGCTGGGCGCCATGAGCATGCCATTGGCGTCGAACATCGCACCGCCACCGAACATCGCCGCCATCGACGACAGCTGACCGAAGTTGGCCGCATCCATCGCGTTCGTGCCGGCCTTGACGTTACCGATCGTGGTGCCGCCGGCGCCCGACAGCGTCAGCGTGTCCTTGGCCACACCGTCATAGCTGACCGCGTTGGCGATCGTTCCGGCGAAGTTGCCGATCTGCGTCTCCAGCGTATCGACGCGACCTTCAACCACGGTGACACGGTTGTTGGTGTCGAACAGCTGGCTGCCGTTGACGGCTTCGCTGCTGGTCGCGCTGAGTTCGCCTGCCGCCACGTTCGCGATCACCGTGCCGGTTGCACCGGCCAGGGTCACGCGGCCCTTGCCGGCATCGTCGTAACCGACCGCGTTCGATGCGACGGCACCGACCGCCGCTGCGACTGTGTCGAGCTGGCCCTTGTTCACCGCATCGGTGGCTTCAGTACCGGCCGCAACATTGGTGATCTGGCGATCGATCGCTGCGTGCACGGCGCCCGCAGCATCGGTCCAGTCCGCCACCGCGCCAACCGAGATCGTGTTGGCACGATCGGCGTACGACCCCTGGCCCAGTGCGACGCTGTTGCTGGCGGAATCCGACGTCCAGGCATTGGCGCCGAGCACCAGTGCGTTGTCCGCCTGGGCGAAGCTGTTGAAACCAAGCGCCGTGGCCGAACCGCCGACCGCCCACGCCTCCGAGCCCACCGCGGTGGTGTAGTCGCCGACGAGCGAACTGTAGGAACCGGCATAGGCACCGGCACCCAGCGCGGTGCTGTTCTTGCCCGCGGCGCCAGCCGAGGCAAACGAACCGTCCGAAAAACCGCCCAGCGCCGTGCTGTATTGGCCCGTGGCCATCGCGTTCTGGCCGACGGCGGTGCCCGACGTAGCGATGAAGGTGTTTTCGCCGGTGGTCTCGTCGTAGAACCAGTAACCCGAACTCGCACCCGCACCGATCGCCACGCCGCCATCGCCGGCCTGCGTGCCCGCACCCACTGCGGTGGAATCCCAGCCGATTGCGGCCGAACCCGAGCCCACGGCCGTGCTTTCCCATGCCGAAGCCGTTGCAAACGCGCCGATCGCGGTCGAGAACGGGCTGTCGGCCAAGGCCGAGCCGCCGATTGCCGCGGAGAAGAAGCCGTTCGACTCGGCGCCGTTGCCGATGGAGACGCCGCTGGAACCGTTCGCGATGCTGTTGGCGCCCAGCGCGACGCTGCCGCCGCCATTGGCCTGCGCGCTGTCGCCACCGGCGAAGCTGGACGCACCAAGCGCCATCGCATTGGTACCGAACGCGCTGCTGTCAGCACCCTCCGCGACCGCGCCATAGCCGCTGGCGCTGCTGAATTCGCCAATGGCATTGGCGCCGGTGCCGAACGCCGACGAACCCTCGCCGAGCGCGAGGCTGCTGCCACCGACCGCGGTCGAATAATCGCCGTCGGCATTGCTCTGGAATCCGGACGCGATGCTCTCCACGCCGTTGGCAACGGCGTTGGCGCCGGCAGCGAGCGAATGTTCGCCCGCGGCGATCGCGTCATCGCTGCCGTCGGCGACGCCATCGGCGGCCAAGTAGTGGCCGTCGGCGGCGACCGCATCAAGCTGCGCCTTGTTCACGGCATCGTTGGCTTCGGTGCCGTCCGCCACGTTGGTGATCTGGCGCGTCATGCCCCAGCTGTTGCCCACCGACACCGTGTTGTCGCGATCGGCGTAGGAATCGGCACCGATCGCCACCGAGTTGTTGCCCCATACGATCGCGCGGGCGCCGATGGCGACGGCGTTGTCGTTGTTGGCATAGGCGAACTGGCCAAGCGCCGTCGACGTCAGGCCGTTGGCCTGGGAACCACTGCCCACGGCGGTCGCGCCGGCAGCCTGCGCCGTCGCCCCGGCACCGAGCGCAAGGCTGTTGACGCCCCAGGCCGCGGTGTTCTGCTCGATGCAAAAGAAGCCTTCGCAGGCCATCGTGCCGCCGATCGCAATGGCGCCATCGGCACCCGCGGTGGTCCACAGACCGCCCATGGCGATCGAGTTCTTGCCGTAGGCGTACACATCGTTGCCGATGGCGATGGCGTGGTCGGCGAGCGTGTCGACGTAGCTGCCGGTACCAAGCGCGATGCCGCCGATGGATAGCGACATGGAGTTCGCGCCCATTGCCAGTGCGAAGTCGTTGTCCGCAAAGGCGTTGTCACCGAAGGCGCTGGAGCCGAAACCGGCGGCATAACTCAACGTACCCGCAGCGGTGGCGTAGTCGCCGGCAAAGCTGGCCGCACCGATGCTGACGCTGTCGGTGCCCTGCGCGAGGCTTTCCGCGCCGAGCGCGACCGACGCGTTGCCGAGGGCCTGGCTGGCCTCGCCGAGTGCGGTCGAATAATCGGCGCTGGCGACGCTGCCATAGCCTGTGGCGGTGCTGAACTCGCCCAGTGCGTTGGCGCCATCGCCAACCGCCGTCGATCCCGTGCCCAGCGCCAGGCTGCTGCTGCCCAGCGCGGTCGCGTAGTCGCCCTCGGCATCGCTCTGGTAGCCGAAGGCGCTGCTGTCGGCGCCATTGGCAATGCTCGAGTCGCCGGCCGCAGTACTGTTTTCACCGGCGGCGACACTCATCGCACCAACCGCGGTGGCGTTCACACCGGCGGCGATGCTGTCCGAGCCGACTGCGGTAGTGGCATCGGCGACCGCCTGGCTGCCGCGACCGGCGGCAAGCGCCCCGTCGCCGGCCGCGATCGGGTCATCGCTGCCATCGCCGGCACCGTCCGCGAGGAAATAGCCGCTGCCCGTCAAGGCGTTGATGCCCGCATTGGCCTGCTCGAACAGCGCGCAATCGATCGGCCGCGCCGTGTCCTGGCCTGCGACGCGCACCGTGCAGGCGTCGCCGTTGCGCTCGATGGTGACTTCTTGGGCGAGGACCGGGGGCCCCAGCGCGAGGCTGCACATCAGCACCGTGCCCGTGACGGCGCCACGCAGGCGGCGACGGCCGTCACGCTTGCCCTGGGTCGAGGCCAGTTCCGAGGTGACCACCCACGCCTGCCTGGCATGACTCCACACCCGGCCATGAATCTTGTTCATCAAACTCTCTCCGCCTTGGATCACTTTTTTGAGAACAAACGACGCCCGTCGGCCCAAAACGCCCGTTGAAAAACGGCCGTTGCCGCTGCATCGCATGCAGTTGATTCGCCCCCGCCCTGGGCATGTGGTTCGACTGCCGCGTTCGTTGGCAAATGCAACGTAGCGGCAGCGCTGGCGAACCTAAGGCGGCGTGGCGCGGGTTGTCACGCTTGGTTTCTCACCCAATACTCACGGAAATCTCACCGCCGCCTTCACACCTTCCGCGGCCCACGCGCCGCAGGTAGCCTGCTCCGTGCGCGCCACGTGGGCGCTCGCAGCCGAGGACGCAAACCGCATGTGGAAGCGCATCCGCGACTGGCTGGCAAGCGCGCCGATCGAGGATCCGGTCGACCGCCGCAACGCGCCGGTGATGCAGTTGCTCCTGCTGTTCTACGGCCTGCTGCTGCCGGTGAACTGGGCCTGGCGCCTGGGCAGCGGCGGCGAGATCAACGAGGCGAGGATGCTGATCTTCGCGATCGACATGCTCATCGCCGCCATGGCGTGGGTGAGCATCGCGATGATCCGGCGCGGTCGCTTCCGGCCGGCGATCATGCTGTTCCTCGCACTTCAGCTCGTCTCGCTGGAGATCGTGTTCTTCATGACCGGCGTGCTGTCGCAGGCGATCGATCCGGCGCCGACCATGTTGACCCTGGTGATCAGCGGCCTCGTGCTGGGCCGGCGCGCGCTGTGGATCGCATTCGGACTGTTGATGGTAGTGTTCGCCACCGGCTTCACGGTCGAGGTGAACCAGGCGGTGAAGGCCGGCATCCCGATCGGCGCGGCGCTGGTCAACGTGCCGGCGGTGCTGATCAGTTACGGGCTCATCACCATCATCCTCGACCGCTCGATCAAGGCCTTGCGCGAGAGCCTCGCCGAAGCGAACGAACACCGTGTCCAGCTCCAGCACGAGATGCTCGAACGCGAGCGCACGCAATCGCAACTGATCCATGCGCAGAAGATGGAAGCCAGCGGCCGCCTCGCCAGCGGGATCGCGCACGACTTCAGCAACCTGCTCGACGTGATCCTGGGCTTCGCGCGGCAACGCCACCAGGCCGACGAACTCGGCTCGGGCAACGAGCGCGCGAACGCGATGCACGATTCACTGGAGGGCGTGGAAGTGGCGGCGCGGCGTGGCGTCACCATCACCCGCAAACTCCTGACCTTCAGTCGCCGCGACGTGCTCCGGATCGAAGTGTTCGATGCCGCCCAGGCACTGCTCGAGCTGCGGCCCCTGCTGCGCCAGTTGTTCCCGCCCTCGGTGCGGGTCGAGCTGGAAACCGGCGATGCGTCCGTTCCGGTACGGCTGGACCGCAGCGAATTCGAACTGATGCTGCTCAACATCGCGGCCAACGCCCGCGATGCGATGCCTGGCGGTGGCACCTTCACGTGCAGCACCGCGGCGACATCCGACATGGCGCAGATCGTGTTGAGCGACACCGGCCACGGCATGGACGAGCAGGTCCGCGCACGGATCTTCGAGCCGTTTTTCAGCACCAAGCAGGCCGGCGACGGCACCGGCCTGGGGCTGGCGGTCACCCGCGACCTGGTGAAAGCCGTGGGCGGCGAAATCGAAGTGGAAAGTGCCCCGGGCCAGGGCACGCGATTCCGCATCCGCCTGCCACTGGCCGGCGCGATGCCGGGCTGATCAGAGCGCGGTGCTCAGTACGTAACCCTCGCCATGCACGGCGTTGAGTGGCAAGGGCTCGCCACAGGTGTCCTGCACCTTGCGGCGCAGGCGATAGATGAGCGAATCGAGCCGATGCGTGTCGAACTCGAACACGTTGTCGGTCAGCGCGGCGATCAGGTGGTCGCGCGTCACCAGTTGCCCCGGCGCCGCCAGCAGGCGTTCGACGACGCGGCGCTCGGCTCGGGTCAATGCGGCGCTGCTGCCGGCGGGCGACACCAGGCACCAGCCATCCGCATCGAGATGCCATTGCCGCGATGGGTTGCGTGGCGTCCCCCGGACGCGCCGGCCAAGGCTGTGCAGGGTCGCAGCCAGCAGGTCGATCTCCACCGGCTTGGGCAGGTAGGCATCCGCGCCTTCGGTGAGACCGCGCACGCGGTCGTGCGTCTGCGTCCGCCCGGTGAGCATCACGATGCCGATGGCCGGATGCGACTCGCGCAGCATGCGCGCCACGGTGAAGCCGTCAGCGTCCGGCAATCCCACGTCCAGCACGACGATGTCGTACGGCGTGGTCAGCAGCCGGTCCAGCAGGAATGCGCCGGTCTCCATGCCCTCAACGGAAAACCCGTAGTTGGCGAGACCGGGAAGCAGGATGCGTTCGCGCAGCAGCGCGTCGTCTTCGAGCAGCGCGATGTGCAGGGGTTCCGCGGGGGCGGCCATGGCGCGGTTCAGTCCAGACGCTGGAAGTCTGGAATCCTACCGGACCTCGCCGCGGCCCGGCGCCAATCTCGCGCGATTCGTGGCCGCTGTCAGCGCAGCACTCGCAGCGCGTCGTCGAGCAGTCCCGCAGCGGTGACGTCGGCACCTGCGCCCGGGCCCTGGATGACCAGCGGCTGGGTGCGGTAACGGTCGGACCAGATCGCGACCTTGTTGTCGGTGCCGGCGCCTCCGGCCAGCGGATGATCGCCGGGCAGCGATTCCAGGCCCACGCGTGCCCTGGCCTCGCCCTTGGCGTTGCGTTCGAGCCGGGCGATGAAGCGCAGCTTTTCGCCATTCTTGTACGCCGCGGCGAAGCGCTGGCGCAGTGATGCGTCCAGTGCCGGCAAGGCGGCGTCGACGGCGTCCTTCGACAGCACGGCGAGTTCCGGCGGCACCAGCGACGTGACGTCCACGTCCTGCGATTCCAGCTCGACGCCTGCCGCGCGCGCGAGGATCACGATCTTGCGGCGCACGTCTTCGCCGGAAAGGTCGTCGCGCGGATCGGGCTCGGTGTAGCCGGCATCGCGCGCCTGCCGCACCAGCGCGGAAAATGGCCGCATGCCGTCGTAATGATTGAACAGCCAGGCCAGCGAGCCCGACAGCACGCCGGCGATGGACTGGATGCGGTCGCCGCCTTCCTGCAGTTCGCGCAGTGAACGCAATAGCGGCAGGCCCGCCCCGACGGTCGCGCTGTCGCCGTAGCGTGCATTGCGTTCTGCGCAGGCCGCGCGGATCTCGCGCCAGCGCTGGAGCGAGGTGCCCTGGCCCAGCTTGCAGGCCGTGACGACGTGGATGCCTTGTTTGAGCCAGGCCGCGTGGCGTGCGGCCACGGCTTCGCTGGCGGTGGCGTCGATCACGATGCGTGGCCCGGACAGGCCCAGCGCCATGGCAACGGCATCGAGTGACGAAGGCGCCGAAGCCAGGGGACGCACGTTTGATATCGCCGGGAACGGGACGCCGGCATCCGCAACGGAAGCAGCGCCGAGCGCGATTCCCGCCTGCCACGGGCACACGCCCGCAGTATCGGCGACGGCAATGCGTGAGTTCGCCACGTGCACCAGGTGCAGTCGTTCACCCAGCGCGGTGCCGGACCACGACGCCAACCGCGCCAGCACCGCCCGGCCCACGGTACCGGTGCCGAGCAGGGCGACGCGTGCGCCAGCGTTGGCGTGCACGCGCACGCCGGCTTGCGGCGTCCTGCGCGCGACGTCGACGACTGCGCTCATTTCGCCACGCGTTTGGCGCCGGTGCCCAGCGCGCCGGCGCGATCCAGTGCGGCGGCGATGTCGGCGACGAGGTCGTCCGCATGCTCGATCCCCACCGACAGACGCAACAGGCCATCCCCGATGCCGGCCGCCGCGCGCGCTTCGGCCGCCATCGCCGCGTGCGTCATCGTCGTCGGATGCGCGATCAGGCTTTCCACGCCGCCCAGCGATTCGGCCAGGGTGAAACACTGCAGGCCGTCGAGGAATGCGCGTACGGCTTCGCTGCCGCCTTCGAGTTCGACGCTGAGCATGGCGCCGAAGCCATGTTGCTGCTTGGCCGCGACGGAATGGCCGGCGTGGCCTTGCAGGCCGGGATAATGCAGCGCGGCGACGGCGGGATGGCCGTCGAGCAGTTCCACCAGCGCCCGCGTGTTTTCCTCGTGCACGCGCAGGCGTGCATCCAGCGTGCGCAGGCCGCGCAGGGTCAGGAAGCTGTCGAAGGGCGAGCCGGTGAGCCCCAGCGCATTCGCCCACCACGCGATCTGGTCGTGCTGCTCAGCGTCCTTCGACACCACGGCGCCACCGACCACGTCGCTGTGGCCGTTGATGTACTTGGTGGTCGAGTGCAGGACGAAATCGGCACCGAAGGCGATGGGCTGCTGCAGCGCCGGAGACAGGAAGGTGTTGTCGACCACGGCCAGTGCACCGGCCTTGTGCGCGGCTTCGATGACGAAGCGCAGGTCGGTGATGCGCAGCAGCGGATTCGACGGCGTTTCGATCCAGACCACCCTGGGTGGCTCGCGCAAGGCTTCGGCCAGCGAGCGCGGATCGGTGAGATCGGCGGTGATGAGTTCGAACGCGCCCTTCTTCGCCAACGCGTTGAACAGGCGCCAGCTGCCACCGTAGCAATCGTGCGGCACCACCAGGCGATCGCCGGGCTGCAGCAGTGCATGCAGCAGCAGGGTGATCGCGCCCATGCCGGTCGCGGTGATCACGCCACCGGCGCCCCCTTCGAGTTCCGCCAGCGCCTCGCCGAGCAGGTCGCGGGTCGGATTGCCACTGCGGGTGTAGTCGTACTGCCGCTTCTGATCGAAGCCGGCGAAGCTGAAATTGGACGACAGCACGATGGGCGGCGTCACGGCGCCAAACGCGGTGTCGCGGTCGATGCCGGCGCGCACGGCGCTGGTACAGCGGTGGTGGCGTGGGGAAGTGCGGAAGGGAATGCTCATGCGGCGGCCTCGATGGCAATGGGAGAGTGGGACGTCGCAGCGGGCTGCAGCGCGTGGCTCAATACCGCAGCGATCGCGGCCTCCTCCTTGAGGAAGGCATCGTGGCCAAACAGCGAGCGCAGGACCTGGACACGCGTGGGACCGCGCACGCGCTGCGCGAGATCCAGGCTGTCGGCAATGGGAACGAGGCGATCCTCCTGGACCGCGACGACGGTCACCGGCACGTCGATGCATTCAGGGGCGACGGATTGCAGGTCGATCGATTCGGAGAGGCGCTGGAACGCGAGCGGAGGCGTGCGTGCCGTGTACTGGGCGCCGCAGTGGTCGAGGTAGTCCTCCGCGGCGACGCGTACGCGACCGTCGACGACCTGCGCCGCGTCGAAGCGCTCGGCGAATTCCTCCGGCGTGCGATAGCTGAGGATCGCCAGCTGCCGCGCCAGGGCCAGGCCGTGGCTTTCGTCGCATTGCAGCGCGCCCAGCGCGACCGCGCGGCGTTGCAGCGCGCGCCACGCGCTGGAGAACGGATGGGCGCGGTGGGCGCCGCTGATGGCGACGACCTGGTTGAGGCGTGCGCCATGGCGCGCCGCGAACTGCAGGGCCACCATCGCGCCATAGGAACAGCCGACGAAGGCTTCGAGGCGCTGGATGCGCAGCGCATCCAGCACGCAGGCGATGGCATCGGCCTGGTCGGCCGGATCGATCACCGCATCGAGGCTGCCGTCGCTGCCCAGCCAGTCGAAGGCGACAAGCCGGTGCCGGCGGGGATCCAGCGCGCGCCCGACCCCGGCCTGCGCTTCCCACCACCCTGCATCGGCGAAGGCCTCGCTGCTACCGACATGCCGGTTTGCGGAAATGCCGCCCGCGACGAACACGGCGGGCAGCGCCGCATCGCCGCAGACCTCGTAACGCAGGGTGACGATGTGCGTGCCGGCGTGGCGCAGGGCGAGGGACACCACGACCTCGCCCCGCTGTGCAGGAATGGCATCCGGCGCATGGCAGATGAAGGAAGCGGTGGAGTGCGTGGTTTTTTCGAGGTTGCTGGCGAAGCTCATGTCGGCGATTCCGGTCCAAGTAAGGACCACCGAGTCGTCAGCTGCGGCCCTCGCCTGCTGCAGGCGAAGCCACAACCATCTTCCGGAGCCTCGCGATGGCGCGGGTTCCGCAGGAGTTGGCACCTTCCCGCTCCGTCACCGCGATGCGGTGGAAGCGGTAGGTTGCCCCGGCGTCAAAGGGCCTGTCCCTCAGCCGGTCTCGATGGATGCCGCCAGACTGCCAGCGCCTCGCCATCAAGTCAATCGCTTCATGCGAATAAAGCGATATATATTTCCAATCGTCATGACGCCAGAGGCATCGGGGCGAGGCAGACGATTTCCGACACGGTTGCCACGCGCGGCCGGCCACGATGGAACAACCGTCCCCGATCGGCCCGGATTTCGACACAATGCCGCGTCCCGTTATCCCTCCCATCGCCTGCCGCGGCGCCCGCCGCATACACTTCACCCCATGAATCCACGTCTCCTGATTGCGGCCGGCCTCGCCGCCCTGCTGAGTGCCTGCGTTACCACGCCTCGCGAAACCGCTCCTCCTGCCACTGCCGCCGCTCCGAACCCGGTCACCGTCGTCGAGGCCTACACCTCCGACGAGACCCCCGCCGAGGAACTCGACTCGCTCGCCACCTGGCCTGCCGAGGACGGCAAGACCTGGTTGATCGCCACCGGCAAGTCGAGCCACCGCCTGGTGGTGTTCGACGCGGACACCGGCGTGGAACTGCGCACCGTCGGCGAGGAAGGCCCGGGGCCGGGCCAGTTCAAGCGCCCGAACGGGATCGCGGTGCAGGGCGATTACCTGTTCGTGGTCGAGCGCGACAACCATCGCGTGCAACTGCTGTCGCTGCCCGACTTCAAGACGATCGGCACCTTCGGCGAGAAGGAACTGCGCAGCCCGTACGGCATCTGGCTGACCGAGAAGGAACCCGGCGAGCTGGACGTCTACATCACCGACAGTTTCATGTACGGCAAGAAGTTCGACGTGGTGCCGCCGTTCGAGGAACTGAACCAGCGCGTGCGCCGCTACCGCGTGGTCTTCGACCAGGACGGCGCCATGCGTGCCCAGTACGCGGGCTCCTTCGGCGATACCCATGAAGAAAGCGCGTTGCGCATGGTCGAATCCATCGCTGGCGATCCGGAGAACGACCGGATGCTGGTCGCCGACGAGGACCGCCGCCATCTCTCGACGCTGCGCGAATACACCTTCAGTGGCCACTACACCGGCCGCAGCCTGCCGCAGGACGCGTTCGGCGCCGAAGCCGAGGGTGTCGCGCTATGGACCTGCCCCGATGGCAGCGGCTACTGGATCGCCGTCGACCAGCTCGCGCCGCTCACGATCTTCCATCTCTTCGACCGCGTGACGCTCAAGCCGGTAGGCAGTTTCCAGGGCGCGAAAACGGCGCGGACCGATGGCGTGACCCTGCATGCCGCGGCCACGGCGGCGTTTCCCGGTGGTGCGCTGTTTGCGCAGAGCGACGACAAGGCCGTTGCTGCCTTCGACCTGCGCGATGTGGCACGATCGTTGGGCCTGAAACAGGGTTGCACCGAGTAGGCGAGCGGCGATGGCAGTTGCGCGATCCATGACCGTGTTGGCCATCGCCACGTTGTTGGCCGGCCTGGGCATGGGCGCGCACGCCGCCAAGGTCTACAAGTGGACCGACAAGAACGGCGTCACCCATTACGGCGACAACGCGCCCGACGGCGCGAGCCCGGCGGTGAAGGCCGGCTCGGTCAAGGTCATCCCGGTCGTCGCCGAGCCGCGTGCGGTCGCGCGCCTGCGCCTGGAAACCAGCAACGGCCGCTACCTCGCCTTCGCCGACAACAACCTCGCGGGCCCGATCGAAGTGCTGCTTCAGGCGCGGGGCGGTGGCCTCGAAAGCGACCCGCCGCTGCCGGCGCGCGCCACGGTGCCCGCCCGCGGCACGACGCTGGTGGCCGTGCTCGACGGCTCCCGTGGCGGCGAACTGATGATGGACAGCCTGCCCGGCGATCCCAGCGCGCGGCCACGCGATGTCGAATACCTGCTGCCGCTGCGGCAACGCGACTTCCGCATCGACCAGGGCTTCGGCGGCAGCTTCAGCCACGACGACCCCCAGAACCGCTACGCCGTCGATTTCGCCGCGGACATCGGCACGCCGGTGCTGGCTGCACGCGACGGCGTGGTGATGCAGGTCGAGAACGATTTCGCCAAGGCCGGCCTGAGCCGGGAGAAATACGGCGGCCGCGCCAACTTCATCCGCATCCTGCACGACGACGGCACGATGGCCCTGTACGCGCACCTGCGCGAGGAAGGCGCCCTGGTGCGGGTGGGCCAGCGTGTCCGCGCCGGCCAGATGATCGGTCTGTCCGGAAATACCGGCTTCACCACCGGGCCGCACCTGCATTTCGTGGTTCAGGTGAACCGCGGGATGAAGCTGGAATCGCTGCCTTTCCACATGCGCGGGCCGGACGGGCCGCTGCGGATCGCCGGCGGTAGCAGCCCGCGATAAGACTTCGGCGCCGGGATGCGTCCCGCGGCTGGCCCAGGTGAACTACGGGAGTGGCCCGGCCCGGGATCGGCCCCGGCTTCCCCTATAATCCCCACCCTTCCCCGCTCCACGACGCGCCGCCCGGCGCGCCGACGCCATGTCCGACGTTTCCCTCGAAGCCCTGCGCCGCCGCACGTTCGCGATCATTTCGCACCCCGACGCCGGCAAGACCACGCTCACCGAAAAACTGCTGCTGTTCGGCGGCGCGATCCAGATGGCCGGCTCGGTCAAGGGCCGCAAGGCCGCGCGCCACGCGACGTCCGACTGGATGGCGCTGGAAAAGGAGCGCGGCATCTCGGTGACGTCCTCGGTGATGCAGTTCCCGTACGAGGGCCGCATCGTCAACCTGCTCGACACCCCCGGCCACGCCGACTTCGGCGAGGACACGTATCGCGTGCTCACCGCGGTCGACTCCGCCCTGATGGTGATCGACGTCGCCAAGGGCGTCGAGGAACGCACGATCAAGCTGATGGAGGTGTGCCGCCTGCGCGACACGCCGATCATGACCTTCATCAACAAGCTCGATCGCGAGGGCAAGAGTCCGGTCGATCTGCTGGATGAGGTCGAGAGCGTGCTCGGCATCCAGTGCGCGCCGGTGACCTGGCCGATCGGCATGGGCCAGCGCCTCAAGGGCGTGGTCCACCTGATCACCGGCGAAGTCCACCTCTACGAGCAGGGCCGCAACTTCACCCGCCAGGATTCGACGATCTTCGCGTCGCTGGACGATCCGGCGCTGGAAGCACGCATCGGCACGCCGATGCTGCAGGAGGTGCGCGACGAACTGGAACTGGTGCAGGGCGCCTCGCATCCGTTCGACCCGGCCGCCTACCTGTCCGGCAAGCAGACGCCGGTGTTCTTCGGTTCGGCGGTCAACAACTTCGGCGTGCAGCTGCTGCTCGATTTCTTCATCGAACACGCGCCCTCGCCCAAGCCGCGCGGCACGACCAGCCGCGAAGTCGCGCCGTACGAACAACATCTGTCCGGCTTCGTGTTCAAGATCCAGGCGAACATGGACCCGCAGCACCGCGACCGCGTCGCGTTCATGCGTATCTGTTCGGGCAAGTTCAGCGCCGGCATGAAGGCCTTCCAGCCGCGCACCGGCAAGGAAGTGAAGCTGGCGAACGCGCTGACCTTCATGGCATCGGATCGCGAGATCGCCGAGAGCGCATGGCCCGGCGACGTCATCGGCATCCACAATCACGGCACGATCTCGATCGGCGACAGCTTCAGCGAAGGCGAAATGCTGTCGTTCACCGGCATTCCCAACTTCGCTCCCGAACTGTTCCGCCGCGCGCGCCTGCGCGATCCGCTCAAGCTCAAGCAGCTGCAGAAGGGACTCGCCCAGCTGTCGGAGGAAGGCGCCACCCAGTTCTTCCGCCCGCTGATGTCGAACGACCTGATCCTGGGCGCGGTCGGCATGCTCCAGTTCGACGTGGTCGCGTACCGATTGAAGGACGAATACGGCGTCGACGCCAGCTTCGAGCAGGTCAATGTCGCCACCGCACGCTGGATCAAGTGCGCGGATGCGAAGAAGCTGGAGGAGTTCCGCGACAAGAACGCGATGAACCTCTCCATCGACGCGGCCGGTGAGCTTGTCTACCTCGCCCCGACCCGGGTCAACCTGCAACTGGCGCAGGAGCGGGCGCCGGGTGTGCAGTTCCTCGCCACCCGCGAGCATGCGCACGCGGTATCGCTGGACTGAGCGGCGACGTTTCGTTTTTGCACTGCAAAGGAAAACGCCCGGCCATGCCGGGCGTTTTTATTTCTGCGCTGTCGCCAACGCCAACCATGCCGGTTCGGGCTGGTCCGGATCGTAGTACTCGAAGATCAGGTGGATGCGGTCGCTGGTACCGGCGTTCTCCACGGCATGCACGGCCATGTTGCTGACCTCGACGGCCTCGCCCTCGGCAAAGTGGTAGCCGACGTTGTCGATGAAGAAGGTCACCTTGTCGTTGGTCAGCAAGGGCACGTGGATCTTGTGCGGCCACTTGGCCGCCGGATTGGCGTCGCGGTGCGGTTTGATGACGCCCCCGGGCGCCATGCGCGCCAGCATCACGCGCGGAAAGACGCCCCGCGCATAGCCGTAGGGCTCGACCGCCTTGGCCAGCACCGGCTCGAGCAATCCACGCCATTGCGCCCACAGCGGACGGTCGTAGGAATCGCGCCAGTCGCGGAAATTGCTGACGAAGCGAAAGACGATATGCCGGGTCTTGTCGAGCGCTTCGAAGCGGTTCGGCTTGTCCGCGTTCTCGGCATCCCACACCGCATCCGGAATCGCCAGCACGGCTTCGCGCAGACGGGTGATGTCCACCGGCCCCAGCTTGCGCATGGACGTGGTCTTGCGCGGGTTGGGCTGCATGGCGGCGGCAGGAGCAGGGACGTTCATGGCGATGTTCAGAACTGGTAGTCGAAGAGTTCGAGGTCGCGGCGATACAGCTCGGCCACGCCGTCGATCAGTTGCTGGTCATAGTAGTCGCGGTAACTGCCGCGGCGGGAGCTGTTGACCTGTTCCAGCGACCGCGACGGGATGCCGATCCGCGCGCAGAGGCTGTCGTACGACGCCTGCATATCCTCCACCCGGCCCACCATGTCCGCCAGCATCCGGCCGTCCCGGTCGGTGACGAAAGTGTGCTGCGGCACGAACAGGATGTGCTGCATCGGCCGCGCCTCGAACAGGATATGGCGCATCACCGCCTGCGGTTTTTGATTGAACGCGTCATTGGCCCGCGTCATGAACGCGCAGTAGGAAACGAAGCGGTCGAACGGATTGCGCACGAAGGCGAACTTCAGGTAGCTGGCGAAGGCTTCCTCGCCGACGAACGGCCGGATCTGGTCCAGCGTGATGTGGCCATGCTTGATCGAGGCCAGCTCCTCGAACGGGAAACGCTTGTTGACGAACAGGCCGACCTGCTCGAGGTCTTCGTCGCTCATGTGCTCGCGCAGTGCCTGCCGCACGGAATGGGTTCCGGTCTTGGGAATGGCGGCAAAAATGAAGCGATGCTGATGGGAAATGATCATTTGCGAACGGCAACCGATGGACGGGGAATCATAGGCCACCCGCCGCCCGCCTGCGGCCCTGAGTATTTGCTCCAGCGATGAACCGGATGCTCCAGCCATGACCCAGTCCAGTCCCCTGGCCGACGCCCGCGAGGAACTCGCCAACGCCCTCACCCATGGCCTTGGCGCCGCCGCGGCGCTGGCGGGTGGCGCGGTGCTCGTCGCCCTGGCCGCCCGCCATGGCGACGGCTGGCAACTGGTGGGCGCCTCCGTGTTCGGCCTGAGCCTGCTGCTGCTCTACATCGCCTCGACCCTCTACCACGCGATCCAGCACCCGGTGTTGAAGGCGCGGATGAAGGTGGTCGACCATTGCGCGATCTACCTGCTGATCGCGGGCACCTACACACCCTTCACCCTGATCGGCCTGCGCGGCGAAGTCGGCTGGTGGCTGTTCGGGGCCATCTGGACACTTGCGCTCGCCGGCGTCGTCTTCAAGCTGTTCTTCACCGGGCGCTTCAAGCTGTTGTCGACCCTGATCTACATCGCGATGGGCTGGCTCGTGCTGGCGGCGATCGTGCCCGTGTTCCGCGCACTCGACGCCTGGACGTTCGGCTGGCTGATTGCCGGCGGTGCCTGCTACACGCTGGGCACGGTTTTCTACCACCGCCCGACCATGCGCTACTCGCACGCCGTGTGGCACATGTTCGTCGTTGCTGGCAGCGTGTGCCATTACGTTTCGGTGATGGCGCAGGTGGCGCCACGCGCCTGATCGCGTCGCAACGCTGAATCGACCACAACGTGTTCACCCACGCTTGACCGCAACTTGCCGAAGGTAGTGCCGGTTCCCATGGAGCATCGGCATGCCGCGGCTCAGACACTTGTCGCTCGGACACATGTCGCCATCGCTGGCAGTCCATCCCGCGGCGGCTAGAAACAGTGGCTTCGCGCCATGAAGCCACCCGACCAATGACATGGACGCGCCGCGTCTGCCTGAACCGGCCCAAGCGTTTGCCGCGCTGCGACGTCATCCCTGGCTGACCCTGCTGGGCCTCGCCCTCGCCGGCCTGGCGGTACTGATCTGGCTGTGGGACTGGAACTGGTTCAAGGGCGCCGTCGAGCGCCAGGTCGAGGCGCGCACCGGGCGCGATTTCGAAATCGGCGGCGACCTCGACGTCGACCTGGACTGGACCGAACCGACGGTTCGTGCCGATGCCGTGCGCTTCGCCAATGCAAGCTGGTCCAGGCAACCGGTGATGGCGTCGGCCGACCGGGTCGAGTTCACCATCCGGCTGTGGCCGCTGCTGCGGCGCCGGTTCCTCGTCCCCGACCTGCGCTTGCGCCGCCCCGTGCTGCACCTGGAAACCGGGCCGCAAGGTATCGGCAACTGGGAGTTCGGCGAACCCGGCGGCCCCAGCCCGCAGTTCTCGCGGCTGTGGATCGACAGCGGCAAGCTCACTTTCATCGACGCGGCGAGCAGGACGGACATCGCCACCGACGTGACCAGCAAGCTCACGCCGGGCGCCGTCGCGTCGTCGGTGGCGCTCGACGGCGGCGGCCACTGGAAAGGCAGCCAATTCCGCGTGAACGGCACCGCCGAATCGCCCCTGGAGCTGCGCGAGCGCCAACGTCCGTATCGCATCGACCTGCGCGCCAGCGCGGGAGACACCCACGCGCACGCGCGCGGCTCCCTGGTCGACCCGGTGCTGCTGCGCGACTTCGATCTGCAACTTGCGCTGGACGGCCAGGACATGGCCGATCTGTACCCTTTGCTCGGCATCGTTTCGCCCAACACGCCGCCCTACAAGCTCGATGGCCGGCTGACGCGGGAAATCAGTGCCGGGAAACACACCTGGCACTACGACAACTTCCACGGGGTCGTCGGCGACACCGACCTCGCCGGCGACGCGAGCCTGACGGTCGGTGGCGCACGTCCCTTCCTGCGCGCCAACCTGGCCTCGAAGCGGCTCGACTTCGACGACCTCGCCGGCTTCGTCAACAAGGCCCCGGACACCGGCGACGGCGAATCGACCAACGCGCAACTCGCGGCGCAAGCCGCGAGCGACGATGCACGACCGCGCCTGCTTCCGGACCGCCCGTACGAACTCGAAAAGCTGCGCGCGATGGACGCCGAAATCCACTACACGGCACATCGCATCGACGCACCCAGATTGCCGCTCGACAACATGGATACCCACCTGCGGCTGGACAACGGCGTGTTGCAACTGCAACCGCTGAACTTCGGTGTGGCAGGGGGGCAGGTGCGCTCGGTGGTGCGCATGGATGCGCGCGGAAATCCCATCCGCACGCGCGCCCGGATCGACGCGCGCGGATTGAACCTGCGCGAACTCATCCCGGACGTGAAGCTGGCGCAGGACGCGATCGGCCGCATCGGTGGCCTCGTGACGCTGACGGGTAACGGCAACTCGATCGCCCTCATGCTCGGAAGCAGCGACGGCGATGTCGCCATCGGCATGGGACACGGCCAGATCAGCAACCTGCTGATGGAACTGGCCGGCATAGATATCGCCGAGGCCCTGAAATTCCTCGTCGAGGGCGACCGCAAGGTGCCCATCCGCTGCGCCTTCGGTGATTTCAGCGTCAGCAACGGCGTCATGACAACGCGCGCGATGGCCTTCGACACCACCGACACGATCATCGTCGGCGAAGGTACCGTGAGCCTGCGCGACGAAACGCTGCATCTGAAACTGCGGCCGCGACCGAAGGATCGCAGCCTGCTCGCGTTGCGGTCGCCGTTATGGATCGACGGCACGTTCAAGGATCCCGGGTTCCATCCGGATTACGGACGCGTCGGGCTGCGCAGCGCCTTTGCGCTGGTGCTGGGCAACATCGTCCCGCCGGCTGCGCTGCTGGCGACACTGGAGCTGGGACCCGGCAAGGATGCGGCGTGTGGAGGGCACTACGCCAGGTGATGCGCGCTCCGCCCGGCTTCGCTCAACTGGCGATATAGCGCTGCAGCTGGTCCAGTTCCAACTGCTGGTCCTCGATGACCGCCTTCACCAGGTCCCCAATCGAAACCACGCCGACGACTTCGCCACCCCGGATCACCGGCAGGTGGCGGATGCGCTGGTTGGTGACGACCTGCATGCAGTACTCGGCCGTGTCGTCCGGGCGCACGGTGAGGACGTCGGCGGTCATGATGGTGCGTACGGGCGTGTCGCTGGACGAGCGCCCCTGCAGCACGATCTTCCGCGCATAGTCGCGTTCCGACAGGATGCCCACCAGTCGCGTCCCTTCCATCACCAGCACCGCGCCGATGCGTTTTTCCGCCATCAGCCGGATCGCATCGATCACCGGCGCATCAGGCGCGATCGCGTAGATCTCCGGGGTTTTCGCTTCGAGCAGCTGCCGCACGGTACGCATGGCCCTCTCCTTCGATGCCGACTGACGAGGCAGAGAATACTCCTGCCGCCGGCCTCCAGGAATCGACCAGGTAGAGCGGCCGTTGCTTGGCTTCGTCGTACAGGCGGCCCAGGTATTCACCGATAAGACCGAGGGCGATCAGCTGCACGCCCCCGAGGAAGAGGATGACGGCCATCATCGTCGGCCAGCCGGCGACGGGGTCGCCCCAGAACATGGCCTTGAGCACGACCCAGAGCGCGTACAGGAAGGCCACGACCGCGGTCAGCAGGCCCAGGTATGTCGCCAGCCGGAGCGGTGCCGTGGAGAAGCTCGTGATGCCCTCGAGCGCGAAATTCCAAAGGCGCCACAGGTTGAATTTGCTGGTGCCGGCGGTGCGCGCTTCGCGGTGGTAAGGAATCGCGGTGGAATTGAAACCCACCCATCCGAACAACCCCTTCATGAAGCGGTGGCGCTCGCGCAACTGCCGCAACGCCGCCAGCGAACGCGGCGAAAGCAGGCGGAAGTCGCCGGTATCGGCAGGGATCGGCGTATGCGAGAGCCGGCCGATCACGCGATAGAAGGCGTGCGCGGTGCCGCGCTTGAGCCAGCTTTCGCCCTCACGCTCCAAGCGCGTGCCGTGTACGTCGTCATAGCCCTCGCGCCACTTGGCGACGAACTGCGGGATCAGCTCGGGCGGGTCCTGCCCGTCGGCATCGAGGATCAACGCGGCACCGGCGCCGACATGGTCCAGCCCCGCGGTCAACGCCGCCTCCTTGCCGAAGTTGCGGGACAGGCGGAGCAGGCCGACGCCCGGATCGTTGGCGGCGATCTGTTGCAGCACGGCCCAGGTGGCGTCGTGGCTGCCGTCGTCCACATAAAGTACGCGGCCGTCGACATCGGGCATCCCATCCAGCGCGGCGCGCACGCGGGGATGCAACAGCGGCAAGGCCTGGGCCTCGTTGAAGGCCGCAACGACGACGGTGAGCAGGTCACGGGGCATGCCGGAATGGTAACGGGCCCGGCGCCGCCCGTCGCGATTCAGTCGATTCGCTGCAGGAATTCCGGGCCGCCCATGTAGCGCATCTGCCGCTGGATGGCGCTGCTGCGCCGCTGCACGTAGGGACCCGGGCGCGCCAGGCTGTACCGGCGTGGATTCGGCAGCACCGCGGCCATGCTCGCGGCTTCGGCCGGCGTGAGGGTGTTCGCATCCTTGCGGAAATAGGTGCGCGCCGCGGCCTGCGCGCCGTACACGCCGTCTCCGAGTTCCACCGTGTTGGCATAGACCTCGATGATGCGGGCCTTGGGCCAAAGCGCCTCGATCAGCACCGTGTACCAGACCTCCAACCCCTTGCGCGCCCAACGCGTGACGCCCTGCCCCTTCCACAGGAACAGGTTCTTCGCTGTCTGCTGGCTGATGGTGCTCGCGCCACGGATCCGCTTGACCGGCTTGTTGCGCTTGCGCGCACGTTCCTCGGCGCGCTCGTTGTGGGCGCGGGCCTTTTCGATCGCCTTGAAGTCGAAGCCGTTGTGCGTCGCGAAGTTCTGGTCTTCCGACGCGATCATCGCCAGCGGCACGTTGCGCGAGATCTCGTCGAGATCGCGCCAGTCGTAGGCGATGCGGAAGCCGAATTCGCCCGAGCCCCAGGCCTCGACCTCCCTGGCGGCCATGAATGCCGTGAACGGAGGATCGATGAAACGCAGCAGCAACACCTGCAGGACCGTGACGGCCACGAACATCACCGGCAGCTTCCACAGCCAGCCCCGCCAGCGCTTTCGCACGGCCCGTGCCGTCACTTCGTTCCCCTCTTGACCTGCGTCTTGCACCCGGCTGCCCTCATCCCCATCTTGCGGTCATCCCCGCAAACCCTGGTGCGCATTATCGTGGATGACGCGCGCCTTACCGCATGAGCCCCCCAATGACGACCCCCACAGATCGTGACCAGCTGAGCCGTTTCCTGATCGAAGGCGCCGGGGTGCGCGGCGTGCGCGTGCACCTGCAGGACACCTGGCAGCAGATCCGCACGCGCGCCGCCAGCCTGGACCATGAAATCCCGGCGGCCGCGGCGGAACTGCTGGGTGAAGCCGCCGCCGCGGCCGCGCTCTTCACCGGGCATGCCAAGGTCGACGGCCGGCTCTCGGTGCAGCTGCGGGGCCATGGCGCCTTGCGCACCCTGTTCGCCGAATGCACCGCCGCCGGCACGCTGCGCGGCATCGCGCAACTGGCCGACGAGGGCACCGTGTCCCGCGACCTCCGCGACCTGGGGCCCGACGCGTTGCTCGCCATCACCATCGAAAACCCTTCGCGCGATGGTCGCGAGCCCATGCGCTACCAGGGACTGGTCGCACTCGAATCCGATTCGCTCGCCGGCGCCTTTGAGGACTATTTCCGTCGCTCGGAGCAGTTGCCGACACGCCTCCTGCTGGCGGCGGACGAGACCGCTGCCGCAGGGCTGATGCTGCAGAAGTTGCCCGGCGACGCCGGCGACGACGACGGCTGGGCACGGGCCGGCGCGTTGTTCGAGACCCTGACCCCCCAGGAGTTGCTGGACTGGACCGATACCCAACTGGTGACCCGGTTGTTCCACGAGGACGGCGTCCAGTTGCTGGGCTCCAGGCCGCTGACCTTTGCCTGCTCCTGCTCAAGGGAACGGGTGGAGGCAATGCTGACCTCGCTGGGTGCGGAGGAGGCCCACGCGGCGTTGGCCGACGGGGAGGCGCTCGTGCGTTGTGAGTTTTGCGGCCAGTCGTATCGGTTCAGTGGGGAGCAGATCACCGGACTTTTCGAGACCGGGTTGGAGGTTCAACCTGCCCCCGAACGGACCCAATAGGGGGCTTGCGACGCAACGCACAGATTGTTAAATAAGCATAAAGTAGCTATAGTCATAGGCCATAACGCGGGGAACTTCACCGACCGATTCCGGTCGTAACCACGCCATGAAAGCGCGCCTGTTCCAGCTGCCACTAGCCCTGCTGCTCGCCCTTGGCGTGGCTTCGGGCGTGCATGCGCAGGCCACGGGGCGCACCGATGCGACCCTGCTCCCGGTGTGGAACACCAATGGCAAGCTCGAAGCCGTCCTCCAGCTCGAACCCAGCACGATCCCGGTTGCCGGCGCCCGCTGGCGCGTGGGCGGCAATACCCTGGATGCCGCTTTCGGCGTCGCTGCCGGCGATACGCTGGGCTTGGTATGCGATCGCAAGAACGGGTTGACCTCGGCGATAAGCAGCCTCGCCAACCACTGCATGCTTGCCACCCTCGACGGCGATGGTGATGGCAGCGGCGACCGGCAGTTCAGTGGCGGAGCCAGTCTGAGCCACGGTAACAGCCGCGTGGGCCTGATCCTGGGCACTGGACGCGACACCCTGCCCGCCTGGCTCAGCCCCAGCTACAAGACCGGCAAGCTCGACCAGAACAGCCTTACCCTCTACGGCCAGAAGAACGTCGGCCGCGAGGCAACCGTCTCCATTGGCGGCACCCTGGCCCGGGCCCGCCTGATCCCTGCGGACGACATCCCGTCCGAAGTAGCCGACCGCTGGACCAGCAAGACCTTCACGGTCGGCGCCGGGGTGGGCAATTTTGGCGCCAACATCATCGGCCGCGTCGTGGACACCCCCGGGGTCCCGGGCCAATGGGGCGGCCTTGGAGTGGGACTCACCTGGCGGACGCCCTGGAGCGGCCAGCTCACCGTGGGCGCCGAGAACATCGTGACCCGCGGCAAGAACCCCTTCGCTCCCAGTGGCAGCGACAAGGACGAGGGAACCGTTCCCTACGTCCGCTACGAGCAGGACCTCTAGTCCGCTCCCCGGCCGCCCCCTCTCGGCGGCCCCTCTTTTTGCCTTTGGAACCCGCCCGGAGCCATTCGCGGGAACCGTTCTCTGCGTCCTCTACGAGCAGGACCTCTAGTCCGCTCTCCGCCGCCCCTCTTCCGGCGGCCCTCTCCCTCGTTTTTGCCTTTGGAACCCGTCCGGGGACCATTCGTCGGCGCTTATTAACGACACTTTAATTTTTCCGAGCAGCCGTCTACTATCCGGACGGCCTTGCCGGATTAGGTGTCTTCCTTGACTCCGCCGGGGAGGTTCCCATGGGAAACAAACCAAGACCGACTTGGAGAGAGAGAGAAATGACCCTTAAGACCAACAAGCTCCGCGACGCGATTTCGTTCGCTATCGCTGTGGGCGCCATCGCCGGAACCGGCTCTGCGTTCGCGCAGGAAGCCGCTCCGCCGGAAAAGAAGGAAGCCACCACCCTCGATCGCATCGAAGTGACTGGCTCGCGCATCAAGCGCACCGACATCGAGACCTCGCAGCCGGTGTTCTCGCTGAGCCGCGATGAAATCACCGCACAGGGCCTGACCTCGGTCGGTGACGTGATCCAGAACATCACGGCCAACGGTTCGACCCTCAACAGCACCTTCAACAACGGCGGCAACGGTGAAACCCGCGTCAGCCTGCGTAACCTCGGTTCGAACCGCACCCTGGTGCTGGTCAACGGCCGTCGTTGGGTCGGTGGTACCGGCCTGGGTGGCGCGGTCGACCTGAACACCATTCCGACCGCCGCGGTCGAGCGCATCGAAGTCCTGAAGGACGGCGCCTCGACGATTTACGGCTCCGACGCCATCGCCGGCGTGGTCAACGTGATCCTGCGCCAGAACTTCGAAGGCGCCGAAGCCAACGCTTACATCGGCCAGTTCGACAAGGGCGACGGCACCAAGCAGGCCTACGACTTCACCATCGGTTCGGCCTCCGACCGCTTCACCGCGATGATGGGCTTCGGCTGGGTCAAGGAAGAGCCGGTCATGGCTGGCGACCGCGACATCTCCAAGGAGCCGGTCGTCGGCACGGGCAACGCTTTCGGCAGCGGCACCTCGCCGGGCGGCCGTTTCTCGCTGTGCCCGGGCGGCTTCAACAGCGCCACCAACCTTTGCAATGGCCCGCAGCGGAACTTCAATGGCGGCGCCGGCACCTTCACCTACGACGGCGGTCCGGACAGCGCGCCGCGTCCGTACGTCCCGGGCGTTGATGCGTACAACTTCGCCCCTGAGAACTACCTGCTGACCCCGCAGGAACGCCGCTCGGTGTTCGGCAATGCCTCGGTGGACATCACCGACGACATCCGCTTCAAGACCACCATCACCTATAACGAGCGCACGTCCGAGCAGCTGCTCGCCGCCATGCCGGTCGTTCTGGGTACCGCTCCGGGCGCCACTCCGCTGAGCCGTGCGGTCTTCATCAGCAAGGACAGCATCTACAACCCGTTCGGTCAGGACGTCTCGCGCATCAACCGCCGCTTCGTCGAAACCGGCGGCCGTTCGTTCAACCAGGACGTGCGTACGTTCGCGGTGGACGCCGGCTTCGAAGGCACGCTGAACTTCGGCGAGAAGTACTTCGACTGGGAAGCTGGTTACTTCCGCGGTGAGAACCAGGCCAACAACACCACCCAAGGCCTGATGAACGTCATCGCGCTGAAGCAGGCGCTCGGCCCGTCGTTCCGCGACGCTGCCGGCGTGGCTCACTGCGGTACCGCCACCGCCATCGTCGCCGGCTGCGTGCCGCTCGACCTGCTCGGCGGCGTTGGCAGCATCACCCCGGAAATGCTCGACTTCGTGTCGTTCACCGCGCACGACGAGTACAACTACCTGCAGAAGACCTACTACGCCAACGTCAGCGGCGAAGTGTTCGACATGCCGGCCGGCGCGCTGGGCTTCTCGTTCGGCCTCGAGCACCGCAGCGAATCCGGTTACGACTCGCCGGACGCGCTGATCGCTTCGGGCAACACCACCGGCAACGTGCGTACCCCCACCAAGGGCGGCTACTCGCTTGACGAGGCCTACCTCGAACTGGCCATCCCGGTGCTGGCCGACATGCCGTTCGCCAAGTTGCTCGACTTCAGCGTCGCCACCCGTTACTCGGACTACAGCAACTTCGGCAACACGCTGAACAGCAAGTTCGGTTTCCGCTGGAAGCCGATCGATGACCTGATGGTCCGCGGCAACTGGACCGAAGGCTTCCGCGCTCCGTCGATCGGCGAACTGTTCGCCGGCCAGGCCGACTCGTTCCCGACCCTGTCGGACCCCTGCAACGTCGCCAACTTCCAGAACCAGATCCCGGCGGCCAAGGCCCGGTGTATTGCCGAAGGCGTGCCGAACGGCGGTTACGTGCAGGACAGCTCGCAGATCCGCATCACCGTCGGCGGCAATCCTGACCTGCAGCCGGAAACGGCCGAGTCCACCACCTTCGGCGTGGTCTACAGCCCGAGCTTCGCGGAAGGCCTGGACATCTCGCTCGACTGGTGGAAGATCAAGCTGGAAGACCAGATCACCACGATCGGCGGCGCCAACATCATCCAGCAGTGCTTGGACTCCGGTGGTACGGGCCCGACTTGCGCGCTCTATTCGCGTAATCCGGCCGGCGACATCAACACCCTGCTGAACACCACGACCAACATCGGCGGCGCCAAGCTCGAAGGCTACGACATGACGGTCAGCTACCGCCTGCCGGAAACGGCGTGGGGTACCTTCAGCTTCGTGTGGGATACCACCTACCTGTCCAGCTTCGAGCAGGACATCGACGGCGACGGTCGCTTCGGTGAAGACCAGCAGAAGCTGCCGGCCATCGGCCAGCCGTTCAACTTCAACGAAGGCGGCAACCAGGTCGGCGAGTTCGCCCAGAACTCCAACTCGTGGCGCATCCGTTCCAACCTGGCCACGCGCTGGGAAATGGGCGACTTCGGCGCGAATTGGAACATTCGTTACTTCTCGGCCCAGAACGAGGGCTGCCAGAACTTCGAAGACTACGGCTACGCCTTCCTGTGCTCGGATCCTGACCGCTTCATCGGCCTGCCGAGCGACGACAACGGCAATGGCGTGTGGGACGGCGAGGCCGGTGGCGATTCCATCGTCGCTACGCCTGCTGCCGAGAACCACATCGGTGCGACGACCTACCACGACGTGAGCGCCTACTGGAACGCGCCGTGGAACGCGAAGATCACCGTGGGCGTCAACAACGTGTTCGACAAGGATCCGCCGATTGCGCTGAATGCCTTCGCGAACTCGTTCGACCCGCAGTACGAAGTCCCGGGCCGCTTCTACTACATGCGTTACGCGCAGAAGTTCTGATCCAGCCCAGTTGTATGTTTGCCACTACGGCCCCGAAAGGGGCCGTAGTTTTTTGCGCAGTACACTAGCCGCGTTGCGCGGGAGCGCCGCGCCCCAGGAATCGCCACGCATGCCACTTGAGATCAACCCGGTATTCGCCGTGCCGCTCGGCCAGGAAACCCTGCCCGATGCGCAATCCATCAATGCGGAACTGAAGGCCTTGCTGCTCGCACGCGAGTCGGAAGGGGACCGCTACGCCAACCCCAATCCTTCGCTGAAGCAGCACCAGGGCGTATTCGAGAGCGACTTCAACCTGTTCTCATGGCCGGAGCCCTGCGTGCAGCGCTTGCGCCAGTTCTGCTGGTCGGCACTGGGCAAGCTGATCCAGGACCTCAACGGCTACAGCGCCGAGGATATGCAGCGCCTGCAGATCTTCTCGCACACCTGGTTCCACGTGACCCGGAACGGCGGATTCACCATCATGCACACCCACCCGATGGCCTCCTGGTCGGGCGTCTACTGTGTGGCCGCCGGGGAGACGCCCGCGGACCGGCCTGAATCCGGGATCCTGCGCTTCCACAATCCGCACCACTACAGCAACTACTTCCTCGACCCCGGCAATGCGCGGCTGCGCGCCCCGTACCACCATGGCACCTGGAGCGTCCGTTTCGAGGGGGGGCAGCTGGTGCTGTTCCCGTCATGGCTGCAGCATGAGGTCATGCCGTTCTTCGGCAACGATGAACGCATCACCGTCGCATTCAACTGTTGGTTCGGCATGAAATGACAGCTAGCGAGGGCCGACCGGGCCCTCGTCAGCGATAAGGCGCCAGGCCTTCGATCAACGGCTGCAATTGCTGCTCGTAGGGACTCCAGGCGGCCTTGCGGTTCTTGATGATGCCGCCGCGCATCTGCGGACTGCTCGCTGTGGCCACCGCGCCGGCTCCTTCCAGCGTCGTCGCAGCTGCGTCCCACGGCAGGCCGCAGAACTCGAGCACCCCACGCATCAAGCCCTCGGGATCCTCGACCAACGCGTCGTAGTGGACGTCGAGGATCCGGCCCGGCATCACCTTGTGCCAGTGGGCCATCAGCTGCCGGTACTGGCCATACCACTCCGCCAACTCCCGCTGGTCGTACGAGAACGTGTTCACGTCCGAAAACATCGTGCGCAGGTTGGAGAAGCACGTATCCAACGGGTCGCGAACCATGTGCAGGATCCGCGCCTGAGGCAGGGCCTTGGCGATGAAGCCAAGGTTGAGGAAGTTCGACGGCAGTTTTTCTGTCAGGTAAGGCTTGCCCTTGGCGCGCCATGCCGTCGCTTCATCGAAACGGCGCCCCACCAGGCCGTAATCGACGTTGGCCGCGCGCCGGACCAATTCGGCATCGACCACACCCTTGTTGCGGTAATCCGCCGCATAACGCATCTGCGTCGTGAACGAATATGTCTCGCCGCCGTCCGCCACCATTGGATGGCCGCCCAGCAATTGCTCGAGCAGCGTGCTGCCGGAGCGATGCATGCCGACGATGAAGACCGGCACGAAGGTGGCCTCGGGCTGCGCGACGGGTTGCACGAACTGTTCGTCGGCCAACGCCATCAGGCCGTCATACATGCGGCGGGCATCGGTGCGGTCGTGCGGCGTCAGCTGGCGCTTGCAGCGGCAGCCGTGCTGCAGCGCCTGCCAGGAATCGTCAAAGCGACCCAGGTCATGGAGTTCGTTGTGCAGGGCGAACGCCAGGTATGAATCGCTTTCGCTGCCGCGCTGCACCCTGGGAATCAGGGCGCGCATGCGTTCGACATGATTGGCGTCTTCCGTCTGCTTGCGCAGGCGCGACAGCACCCAATGGGCCTGGGCGAACCCGGGCGCCTTGGCGATGCTCAGCTCCAGCTCCCGTTCGGAGGCTTCCATGTCGCCGAAGAACATCTGTACGACTCCGCGGAAATAGCGGGTCTGCGGGTTGTTCGGCTCGCGAATGATCGCGAGATCGAGCATCTCCATCGCCAGGTCGTTGGCGCCTATCGTGCTGACCATCATGGCCAGGTCCGTCAGCCAGGTGGCCGAGCGGCGTTCACGCCAGCGCGAGTGCTCCACGCATTCGAGCAGCGCGACGGGCTCGTTGTACATGCGCAACGCTCGCACCAGGGTGAGTACGGCCTCATCGCTGCCGGGGCGTCTGGCCAACGCGCGCAAGGTGTAGTCGAGGCCGTCACGGTAACGGCCGAGCGAGAGCGCCATCCTCGATGCGCGCAGCATCGCCATCGCATGGCCCGGATCACGCGCCAGCACGTTGTCGTATTGCGCCAGTGCGGCGGCCCACTGCCCTTGGCGGGCGTAGGTTTCAGCCTTGTTCCAAAGCGCGGGCACCGTTTCTGCGTTCATCATGCCCCGCCGTTCGCGACGCGCTCGAACTTGATGGCGAAGGTGTAGCGCGGCGCATAGCAGATGCGGTTCGGCGGCCTTCCGACGTGCTTGATCGCGCCGTCAAAGATGACCAGCCGTCCCGGCTGGGGACGCACTGCGCAGGCGATCTCGTCCTGCGCGTCGTAGAACATCGTCTCGCCGCCCCACTCGAGGTCCCAGCGTTCGCACAAGTACCACAGCGCGGTCAGGTCATGCTGGTCCGGCAGGCAGTCCGTATGCGTGAACAGCATGTCGCCGTAGCTCGCGACGTTGGTGTAGGCGCGATACGGTCTATATCCAACCCCGGGCCCCGCGAAGCCATCCACGGCGAGGCGGGTAACTTCAAAAATCGGCTGGCGCATGAGCGCTTCGAGCTTGATTTCCGTGGCCCAGTGCTTGTGCTCGGCCGTCTCCGGTCGCGCGACTTCCGTGCGGGTGAACATCGCACGCGCCAGCCCCTGGACGTACTCGCCCACATTGGGCAGCAGCCCGTCGAACACCCGCAGCGGGCGGCCATCGATCAACAGCTCGCGACTGCTCGCGGGCGCGGCGGGGTTCGAGGTCATGGCTCGTCAGCTGGCGAGCGAACGGGCAATGCGCTGCTGCTCGTCGTGCAGTGCCTGCGGCATCCGCGGACCGTACTCGCCGAGGTATTCGCCGATGCTCTCGAACTCGGCACGCCAGCCGGCGTGGTCGAATCCGAACAGCTTGGCCTTCGCTTCATCGCTCAGGGCGATGCCATCGACATTGACATCATCGAGGCTCGGCAAGTGGCCGATCGGCGTTTCGACCGCGCCAGCTTCGCCCTTCACGCGCTTGATCATCCATTCCAGCACGCGCAGGTTGTCGCCGAAGCCCGGCCACAGGAACTTGCCGTCGTCGCCCTTGCGGAACCAGTTGACGTGGAAGATCTTCGGCAGCTTCGCGCCATCCTGGTCGAACGACAGCCAGTGGCCGAAATAGTCGGCGAAGTTGTAACCGCAGAAGGGCTTCATCGCCATCGGGTCGCGGCGCATCACGCCAACGGCACCGGTGGCCGCGGCGGTGGTTTCGGAACCCATCGCGGCACCGACCAGCACGCCGTGCGTCCAGTCGCGTGCTTCGAATACGAGCGGCACCAGCGATGCGCGACGGCCACCGAAGACGATCGCGCTGATCGGCACGCCCTGCGCGTCTTCCGCGTGCGGCGAGTACGACGGGCACTGCTTCGCGCTCACGGTGAAACGCGAATTCGGATGAGCCGCCGGAGCGCCCTTGCTGAAATCGTAGTCATTTCCGCGCCAATCAATGACAGGCTTGCCCTGGCTCAAGCCCTCCCACCAGGGCTGGTTGTCGGCAGTGGTGGCGACGTTGGTGAAGATCGTGTCGTGCGCGATGGTCTTCAGCGCATTCGGATTGGAGTTGATCGAGGTACCCGGGGCGACACCGAAGAAGCCCGCCTCCGGATTGATCGCATAGAGGCGACCGTCGGAACCCGGGCGCATCCAGCAGATGTCGTCGCCGACGGTCCATACCTTCCAGCCGTCCTTGCGGTAGCCCTCCGGCGGGATGAGCATGGCGAGGTTGGTCTTGCCGCACGCGGACGGGAATGCCGCGGCGATGTAATGGGTTTCACCCTGCGGGCTTTCCAGGCCGAGGATCAGCATGTGCTCGGCGAGCCAGCCTTCGGCCTTGGCCTGATGCGAGGCGATGCGCAGCGCATGGCACTTCTTGCCCAGCAGTGCGTTGCCGCCGTAGCCGGAACCGAATGACTTGATCGCCAGTTCTTCGGGGAAGTGCATGATGTAGCGGCGGTTCGGGTCGAGCTCGCCAATCGAATGCAGGCCCTTGACGAACGAGCCTTCGCGCTCGATGCGCGCGAGGGCCGGCGCGCCCATGCGGGTCATGATGCGCATGTTGGCGACGACGTAGGGAGAGTCGGTGATCTCGACGCCGCAACGCGACAACGGCGAGTCGATCGGGCCCATGCAGTACGGAATGACGTACATGGTGCGGCCCTTCATGCAACCGGCGAACAGCGCATCCATCTTGGCGTGGCCATCGGCCGGCGACATCCAGTGGTTGTTGGGACCGGCATCGTCCTGCTGCGGCGTGCAGACGAAGGTCAGGTGCTCGACGCGGGCGACGTCGTCGGGATGGGAGCGATGCAGCCAGCTGCGCGGGTGGGTTTCGGGGTTCAGCGGGATCAAGGTGCCGTCGGCTTCCATCCGCGCGATGAGCGCGGCGTTCTCGGCGTCGCTGCCGTCGCACCAGTGGATCGCATCGGGTTGGGTCAGAGACGCTACTTGTGCAACCCAGTCGTTGAGCGCGGCAAGTTTGCTTCGTCCGGCATTTTCAGCCGGAGCGTTCTGCGACACATTGTTCATCGATGAAACCTTCTACGGATTGGGAATCAGGGTCACGGCCATGTGCTCGACATAGGCCTCGAATTCGTCATGCTGCATCCGCGTCTGGTGCAGCTGCAGATTGAGCTGCAGGAAACCGACGTAGGCGGAGTACAGCAGCTGGGCGCGATGGCGCGCGTCGGTGCGCACAAGACCCGCCTGGCGGAACGAGGCGGTCAGGTAATCCAGGCGACGTTCGGAAACACGACCGATCACCGGCTGCACCGCCGGGTGGTCCATCGCCTTGATCAGTTCGGAATAGACGACGTGCGACTTGTATTCGTGCGCCACCAGGTTGAAGAGCGCACGCAGGCGGGCACGCGGGTCGTTGATGGGTTCGAGCTCGCCGAACAACAACTCCTGTTCCATCTTCTCCCAACGCTCCAGCGCAGCGACCAGGAGGGCTTCGCGCGACGGGAAGTGCCAGTAGAAACTGCCCTTGGTGACACCCAGCCGGCGGGCGAGCGGTTCGACGGCGACGGCGGCCACCCCCTGCTCGGCAATGAGGTCCAAGGCGGCCGACGCCCAGTCATCGGCACTGAGGCGGCCGGTGCGTTCCTTGGCGGCGTCGGGCTTGGTGGTGGTAGTCATGGCGGCAAGTTTAACCATACGGTGGCGACTGTGATAGTACGCACAGTCCCGAAACGGGGATGGTGGCGCGGTTGACAGTGCTCGCACGCCCGAAACATACTCGGCCGTATGTTACGCGTTTCATGCCACTGTTTGAATCCGCGCCCGCGCGGCAGGCAGATCCAGGCACCCGGCGCGGAACGGACTACCCTTACCTCAGCCCGTCAACGCCACGTCGCGTCGGAGCCCACATGAGCATCGCCCTTCCCTTCCTCGCCCTGCTGGTCGTCGGCGCCGTTGCCGCCTACCACCGCCTGCGCCTCGTCGTCTGGGCCGCGGCCACGCTGACCGCCCTGATCGGCTGCCTGATGCTGGGAGCGAACATCACCGCGACCATCATCGCCACGGTCTTGGCCGCCCTGGTAGCGGTGCCCCTGCTGGTACCGCAGATCCGCCTGCCCTTCATCACCCAGCCATTACTTGGCTTCTACACCAGGATCCTGCCCCCGCTGTCGGAAACCGAGCGCGTCGCCCTGGAAGCCGGCACGGTCGGCTGGGAAGGCCAGCTGTTCTCGGGCAAGCCCGACTGGGACGTGCTGTTCGACCAGCCCAAGCCCGAGCTTCGCCCGGATGAGCAGGCCTTCCTCGACGGTCCGGTCGAAGAGGTCTGCCGCATGACCAACGACTGGCAGATCACCCACGTCAACGCGGACCTGACCCCGGAGATCTGGGATTACATCAAGCGCAACAAGTTCTTCGGCATGATCGTGCCCAAGGAATACGGCGGCCTGGGCTTCACCGCACTGGGCAACCACAAGGTGATCCAGAAGCTGGCCACCGTCTCGACCGTGCTCAGTTCCACCGTCGGCGTGCCCAACTCGCTGGGCCCGGCCGAGCTGCTGTTGCACTACGGCAGCAAGGAACAGAAGGATTACTACCTGCCGCGCCTGGCTGATGGCCGCGAAGTACCGTGCTTCGGCCTCACCGGCCCGTGGGCGGGTTCGGATGCGACGTCGATCCCCGACTTCGGCATCGTCACCATGGGCGAGTGGAACGGGGCGCGCGTGGTCGGCGTGAAGCTCACCTTCGACAAGCGCTACATCACCCTCGCCCCGGTCGCGACCCTGATCGGCCTGGCGTTCCGCATGTACGACCCGGACGGACTGATCGGCGACAAGCGCGACATCGGCATCACCCTGGCGTTGTTGCCGCGCGACACGCCCGGCGTGGAAGTCGGCCGCCGCCACTTCCCGCTCAACTCGCCGTTCCAGAACGGCCCGATCCATGGCAAGGAAGTCTTCATCCCGCTCAGCCAGCTGATCGGCGGCGAGGGATTTGCCGGCAAGGGCTGGCAGATGCTGGTCGAATGCCTGTCGATCGGCCGCTCCATCACCCTGCCCTCCACCGCCAGCGGCGGCGCCAAGTTCGGCGCCGTCGTCACCGGAGCGTATGCGCGCATCCGCAAGCAGTTCGGCCTCTCCGTCGGTCGCTTCGAAGGCGTGGAGGAGGCCCTCGCCCGCATCGGCGGCAAGGCCTACGCGATCAGCGCGCTGTCGGAAGCCGCGGCCGCCGCCGTCACGCGCGGTGAGTTGCCGGCGGTGCCGTCGACGATCGCCAAGTACCACTGCACCGAGATGGCGCGTGAAGTCGCCACCGACGTGATGGATATCCACGGCGGCAAGGGCATCATCCTCGGCCCGAGGAACTACGCGGGCCGCAACTGGCAGGCGTTGCCGATCATGATCACGGTGGAGGGCGCGAACATCATGACGCGCTCGCTGATGATCTTCGGCCAGGGCGCGATCCTCTGCCATCCGTGGGTGCTCAAGGAAATGAAGGCCGCGGGCCTGTCGGATCCGGAAGAGCGCCTGACCGAGTTCGACGCGAACCTGTTCGGCCATGTCGGCTTCGCCTTCTCCAATGCCGTGCGCAGCTGGTGGTACGGCTTCACCGGTGCGCGCATCGGCAAGGCCCCGGGCGACAAGTACACCCGCCGCTACTACCGCAAGCTCAACCGCTATTCGGCGGCGCTGGCCTTGGCAGCGGACACGTCGATGCTGCTGCTCGGCGGCAAGCTGAAGTTCAAGGAATCGCTGTCGGGCCGCCTGGGTGACGTGCTGAGCCAGCTCTACATCGCCAGCGCCATGCTAAAGCGCTACGAAGACCAGGGCCGTCCGGTGTCCGACCAACCGCTGCTGGCGTGGGCTTTCCACGATGCGGTCAACAAGATCGAAACCGCATTTTCCGCCGCGCTGCGCAATTTCCCGGTGCGGCCGGTCAGCTACGTGCTGTGGGCGCTGATCTTCCCGTGGGGTCGCCGTGCGCAGGCACCGAGCGACCGCCTCGGCCACAAGATCGCCTCGCTGCTGATGTCGCCCAACGAGGCGCGCGATCGCCTTGCCACCGGCACCTTCCTGACGCCATGCGCCAACAATCCGGCCGGCCGCATCAACAGCTACCTGCAGAAGGTGATCCTGGCCGAGCCGGTGGAGCGCAAGTTCCTCAAGGCATTGAAGAACAGCGACATCGAGGCGCTGGATTTCGCCTCCCAGCTCGACGAAGGCGTGCGCGAAGGCTGGATTACCGCCGACGAGCGCAAGCAACTGGAAGAACTGCGCGAGATGACGATCGATGCGATCAGCGTCGACGACTTCGACGCAGAGGAACTGCGCTCCGCCGGCTATCGTCGCGAGAATTACGACAGCCGCGCCGCGGCCTGATCCAGCCATCCAGTCAATCGCACAGGACGGCGGGCCAGGCCCGCCGTCTTCCTTTTCCGGAGCACAACGCATGGCTGCTTCCGTGCTTTCGATGTACCGCCGCCTCAGCCGCTGGCCCGGCGGGCGCTGGCTCTTCTCGCGTGCGGTGTGCTGGCGCGCCCCCTACTTCGCGACGATCGCGCCGCGCTTCATGGCACTGGAACCGGGGCGCTGCGAAGTCGAGATTCCCGACCGGCGCCGCGTCCACAACCATCTCGGCACCGTGCACGCGATCGCCCTGTGCAACCTGGCCGAACTGAGTGCCGGCGTGATGACCGAGGCGTCGCTGCCGGCTTCGATGCGCTGGATACCCAAGGGCATGACGGTCGAATACCTCAAGAAGGCGCGTGGCACCCTGCACGCCGTCGCCGCGCCGGAGCTTGCCTTCAAGGACGCGGCGAGCGGCTACGACCTGCCGGTGCTTGTGTCGGTACGCGATGCGGCCGGGGAAGAAGTATTCCGCGCCCGGATCATGATGTGGCTGTCGCCGAAATCACACCGCCAGGACAGCGCCCATCGCCAGTAACGCCGGCATCGACTGGATGAAGAAGATGCGTCTGTTGACCGTCGCCGCGCCGTAAAGCCCAGCGATGATCACGCAGGCGAGAAAGAACAGTTCGAACTCGCGCGACCCCGTAACCGCGCCGTAAACCAATCCCGCTGCAAGGAAACCGTTATAGAGCCCCTGGTTCGCGGCCAGCACTCTGGATTGCTCGGCTTTTTCCGCGGATTGCCGGAACACCTTCAGGCCCAGCGGCTTGGTCCACAGGAACATCTCGAGCACAAGGAAGTACAGGTGCAACAGGGCGACCAGCAGCACCAGCAGGACGGCGACGGTGGACATCGGTTTCCCCTTCGATGGAAAGCGGCACTGTTGCGAAGCCGCAGCGTAACCCAGGCCGGGGCCGGGGCACCGGTACTCAAGTGCACTGGCACTCAAATACGCCGGCACTCAAGTGCGCGCTGGCGCCCGCGAGTCCCGCCCGCCAAACATCGCCTGCCGCGACAGCCGCACGCCAATCGCAGCCGCGGTGAACGCCGCCAGCGCACTCAACGTGGCGAACCCGCCAGCAGCGACACCGAGCGAACGCAGGCCATTCATCCCCAGTGCGATGGCCATGTCGCCAAACCGCCACACGGCGGTATCGACGGTGTTCTGCCCCTTGTAGCGCTCGTTGCGCGGCACGCGGGTAAACAGGCTGTGGCGCGCGGGCTCGGCCATGCCGTAGGCGAGGCCGCGGCTGATGATGAGCGCGAGGGCCACCGCCGGGAATCCGCCGACGATCGGCGCATGCGGATCGGGCGAGAAGATCACCAGGCACAGCGCGATCACGCTGATACCGGCCCAAAGGGTGATGAGCACGCCCGGGCCCTTGCGCGGCAGCAACCAGCGGGTGACCAGCAACTGCAGCACCACGGTCAGGATGTTCGCCGTCAGGTCCACGTTGGCGGCGAAGCGCGTGCGCGCGACCGCATCGCTGAAGGTCGCTCCCGAGTAGTCGGACACGAGCGCGTAGTTGACCGTGCCGATGCCGTCCGCGAGCAGCAGCAGGAACGCCATGCTGCGCATGAACGGCTGCGTGAAGACCTGCTTGAGTCCGTCGAGCATGCCGCCGCCGATGGCGGTTTCGTGGGAGGCATCGTGGCGCCGGGCGCCATGCACGCGGGCCCATTGCCCCAGCAATATCGCGCAGACCACCGCGGCCGCCAGCAGCGTCGCCGATACTGCCAGCAGCGGCGCGACCCCGATCACGTCGACCAGCGACTTCGTCAGCAGCGGTCCGGTGATCGCACCGGCCGTGCCCGCGACGGCGATGATGGGAAACAGACGGCGCGATTGCTCTTCGCTCCAGATGTCGGCCATGAAGCTCCAGAACACCGACACCACGAACAGGTTGAACACGCTTACCCAGACGAAGAACGCGGTGCCGAGGGCGCGCGGACTGAGCAATCCCTGGTGGGTAAACAGCGGAATGAAGCCGATCAGGCACGCGATGAAGAACAGGTACACCACCGGCACGACGATTCGTCGCGGGTATCGCGACACCAGGGCGCCGAATACCGGCGCCAGCGCCAGGGTCGCGAAGAAGGTCCCCGCGTAGAACCATGGCAGCTGCGTCGATCCCACTGCGGCTGACAACTGCTCGCGCACCGGCCGCATCACGTAGTAGGCGGTCAGCACGCAGAAGAAATAGACGAAAGACAGCGCGACCGCGCGCCATTCCCCCGTGTGGATGCGCCGCCCGGCGTTACCGGCGGCGTCGATGGTCGCCATGCAACCGCTCCGCGAAAACTGGCGCCACGGTAGCCCAAGCCCGCCCCTCCCGCTACAGCGCGCCAACGCGATCCGCCTGCACATCCGGCAGCCCGCCCCTTGCCAGAGCAAATGCTCTAGGCTCGGGGAATAGCGTCGGCGCGGTCATCAAGTGGTAACGCAACCGGGATCAGCACGTTGTACGACTACATCATCATCGGCGCCGGCTCTGCCGGTTGCGTGTTGGCAAACCGGCTTTCCGAGGACCCTGCCTGCAAAGTCCTGCTGTTGGAAGCGGGCCCGCGCGACTGGCATCCCTTCATCCACATGCCCGCCGGACTGGCCAAGCTGGTCGGCAAGAAGGGCGTGAACTGGAATTACGACACCGCTCCCGAGCCGCAGCTCAACAACCGGCCCATGTGGTGGCCACGCGGCAAGGTGCTCGGCGGCTCCAGCTCGATCAATGCGATGTGCTACATCCGCGGCGTTCCCGGCGACTACGACGACTGGGTCGCGCAGGGAGCAACGGGCTGGGGCTGGAAACAGGTATTGCCGTTCTTCAAGCGCAGCGAACACAACGAGCGCGGTGGCGATGCCCTGCACGGCGACCAGGGTCCTTTGTACGTTTCCGACCTGCGATACACCAACCCGCTGTCGCAGGCCTTCATCGAAGCCGGCCAGCAAGCGGGTTACGCGCGCAACCGCGACTTCAACGGCCCGCACCAACAGGGGTTCGGCCTCTACCAGGTGACGCAGAAGGATGGCGCACGCTGCTCGGCGGCCGTGGCCTACCTGCATCCGATACGCGAACGCCACAACCTCACCGTCGTCACCGGCGCCCAGGCCAGCCGCATCACGTTCGACCCGGCTTCGACAGGCGCGCAGCGCGCGAACGGTGTCACCTATTCGGCCGGCGGCAAGGCGTTCCACCAGGTCGCCACGCGCGAAGTGCTGCTGAGCGGTGGGGCGATCAATTCACCCCAGCTGTTGATGCTGTCCGGCATCGGTCCAGCCCATCACCTGCGCCGGCACGGCATCGATGTCGTATTCGACGCGCCGCAAGTGGGCGAAAACCTGCAGGACCACCTCGATATCTGCACGCTGCAGCATTCGACCCAGCGCGTGACCTACGACCGCGTCAGCGACGCGAAGATCGCCTTCGACTACTACCTGCGCGGCCACAGCGGCCCTGGCAGCAGCAATATCGCCGAAGCCGGCGCCTTCGTGCGTTCGCGATTCGCACCGGACGATCGCGCCGACATCCAGTTCCATTTCGTTCCGGCGATGCTCGACGACCACGGCCGCCACCGCCTCGCTGGCGATGGCTATACCGCGCATGCCTGTTTCCTGCGGCCGCGCAGCCGCGGCCGCATCCTGCTGGCCAGCGCCAATGCCGGCGACAAGGCGCGGATCGAGGCCAATTACCTGAGCGACGCGGAAGGCTTCGACCTGAAGATGATGGTCGAGTGCGCGAAGATCACCCGCGACGTGTTCGCACAGAAGGCGTTCGATGCGTACCGGGGCGCGCCGATCCATCCCGCGCGCAACGACCTGTCGGATGCAGAGCTCGTCGAATTCATCCGCGCCAAGGCCGAAACCGTCTACCACCCCGTCGGCACCTGCCGCATGGGCAGCGACGACGCGTCCGTCGTCGACCCGCAATTGCGCGTGCGCGGCGTCGAGGGTCTGCGGGTGATCGATGCGTCGGTGATGCCGACGCTGATCGGCGGCAACACCAATGCCCCGACCATGATGATCGCCGAGCGCGCCGCGGACCTGATCAGCGGACGGATGGCCTGAAGCCCGACCCTGCCGCCCGCCGGCTCATGGCTGGCCCAACAACGGCGGCAGCGGGCAATGCAATACGCTGCAGATCGTGCGCAGGAGTTCGGCTTCGGCGATATCGATGCGTCCGTCGTGGCTGATGGTGGCGGTGATCCCTTCGACCAGCGCCTCCTTCGCGAACGGCTCCAGCGCATCCAGCGGCACCCACACGTCATCAAGCGCCAGCACGCCATCGGTGCGTGGCACGTAGGGCAAGGGCTGGTCGGGAAGCACGCGCAGCATGCCGGCCAGGAAAGCCTGGCGGGCGCTTTCCGCATCGGTGTTGCCGCATTGCGCCACCACGGTCAGGAGCGTGGTGACCTCGCGGTGCACGCCGCTCAGTTTGCGACGGCCGAAGCGCGCGTAGCGGGACGGGTCCAGGGACTCGCGCACGTGCACGGTGAGGAGCCGCGCCAGGCAATACTCGAACAGGGAGACATTGCCATCGGCATAGACCATCGCATTGACGGTATCCAGGAACACGTCGAGTTCCGGTCGCGGCCGCCGGCGCAGCACCGGAAATGCCAGCGAGGCCAGCGGCAAGCGCAGCACCGCATGCAGCGATGCCACCGCGTCCTGCTGTAGCGTGCGTGCCTCCACGGCTATGGTCTTGCCCATGCGCGCGGCGATCTCGTCGCTCTGCTTGTCCGCCACGGCGGGCTGCGTGTCGAGCAGCAATGCGAGCAGCAACGGAACCACCCTGTCGCGCTGCCCCGCCAGCGCACGCAGCTCCTCGGGAAGATGCGCGGCAATCACGTCCGCAGCGCGGTAATCGTCCGCGCCAGGTTGCGCCACCTGCGCCACGACGCCCGCAGGCGTCACCGCCTGCTCCGTTGCCGACGCGGGCAATGACGGCACGGCGCGGTCACCGGCGAAACCCAACTGCACGTCCTCGTCCAGGCCGTTGGGTGGCAATGCGTGCCATTGCAGGCGCAGCCGCGCGAGCTGGTCGCTGGTGAAGCCGGGTTCCAACACCCGGATGCGCTCGAGCAGTGGCGGATGCGTGGCGAACCAGCTGCGCAGGCCCACGCCATCGCCGAAGAGCATGTGGCTGATTTCCTCGGCATCGCCGCGATGGCTGAGCTTGCTGCCTTCGTCGATTCCGCCAATTTTTTTCAGTGCGCCCGCCAGGCCGCTTGTCTGCCGCGTGAACTGCACCGCGGATGCATCGGCGAGGCGTTCGCGCGAGCGGCTCACCCCGGCCTTGATCAGGCGGCCGAAGAACAGGCCGATGTAGCCGACGATCATCGCGATCAGCGCTGCGACGAGGATCGCGCCGGCGCTCTTGTCGCGCCCCCGTCCCAGTTCGAGCACCTTGCGGCCGATGATCGCGAGCATGAGGATGCCGAACAGCACTCCCATCAGGCGGATGTTCAGGCGCATATCGCCGTTGAGGACGTGGCTGAACTCATGCGCGATCACGCCCTGCAATTCGTCGCGGTTGAGGCGCTCCAGGGCGCCGCGCGTCACCGCCACCACCGCATCGGACGGCGCATAACCCGCGGCGAAGGCGTTGATCGCGGCTTCGTGCTCCAGCACGTAGAGCTTGGGCATCGGCACGCCCGAGGCGATCGCGATCTCCTCGACGACATTGCGCAGGCGGCGCAGGTGGAAGTCGCTGCTGTGCTCGGGTACCGCCACGCCGCCCATCTGCAGCGCCACGGATTCGCCGCCACCGCGCAGCGTCGCGATGCGATAGAGCGATCCAAGGCCGATGACCCCCAGCGTCAGCAGCGAGGTGAAGACCAGCATCGCGCCGTTTTCACCCGGCAGGGGATCCGCGCTGGCGAACACCAGCCACACGGCGAGATCCACCGCTGTCACTATCCCGGCCACGGCCAGCGCGAACAGCAGTACCAGCCATGATGCGTTGCGCCGCGCCGCGGCCTGGTGTTCGAAGAAGTTCATCTCGCGCCGGCAGGGTCCCACCCGTGATCAGGAGTCGCGGCAATGGGCACGGCGCCCCTGCCGACGGATCGGGAATCCCCGGCTCAGAACTGGACCTTCGGCGCCGCCCTCACCTCGGCCTGCTGTCCGGCCGGGATCTCCAGCAGCGCCGCGGGCGCGAAATTGAACATGCCGGCAATGACACTCGAGGGGAACACCTCGCGCCGGTTGTTGTAGCCCATGACGCTGTCGTTGAAGGCCTGCCGGGCGAACGCGACCTTGTTTTCAGTGGAGGTCAGCTCCTCGGTGAGCTGCATCATGTTCTGGTTGGCCTTGAGGTCCGGATACGCCTCGGCCACGGCCAGCAGGCGGCCGAGCGCGCCGTTGAGCTGTTCCTGGGTCGCGGCCAACTGCCCCATCGCGGCGGGGTCGCCGGGGCTGGCCTTGGCGGCGGCCAGGCCGGAGATGGCGGCGCCGCGGGCGGCGATGACCGCTTCCAGGGTCTCTCGTTCGTGTCTTAAGTATCCCTTGGCGGTTTCCACCAGGTTGGGGATGAGGTCGAACCGGCGCTGGAGCTGCACGTCGATCTGGGCGAAGGCGTTCTTGAATCCATTCCGCGCCGTGATCAGGCCGTTGTAGATGCCCACCACCCAGAACGCGAACACGATCACCAAAGCCAACAAAATCAGCAAGCTGAACATGTTTGTTGCCCCCATCCCTTGAATTTTGGAGCTGTTTTGGAGTTATGATCCGGCGCGATTTACAGCATACGCAGGCGCTGCGAGCGATGAAAGAACCATCCAGCCGCCGGTCCCGCAGGATGTGGCAAGCCGGATTGATCCTCTCGTGCCTGATGACCCAGGCCCTGGGATCTGCCGCCCAGACGCCGCTGCGGTGGGAAGGCCGTGCCGCCTCGTCGGCGCCGGCCTCGCGCTCCGGTTATATCGATCGCGCCGCCGTACAGAACGTTCGCCCCCTGGGTTCGGATTTCAACGTCGCCCAGTTCGAGGCCATGGCGGAGCAGCTCGTCGCCAACCAGCGCGTGCCTGGACTGGCGATGGCCATCGTCCACAACGGCCAGGTCCTCAGTGCCCGCGGATACGGCATCACCGACACGCGCGCGCCGCTGCCGGTCGACGCCCACACCGTTTTCCGCCTGGCCTCGTTATCCAAGGCTTTCGCGGGCACCCTCACCGGCCTGCTGGTCAATGACGGCACCCTGCGCTGGGATACCCGCCTGACCCAATACGACCCGAACTTCCGCCTGGCCGATCCGTCGGCCGCGCAGAAGATCACGGTCGCCGACCTGCTGAGCCACCGCGTCGGCCTGCGCCACAACGCCTATGACCGTGACCTGGAAGCCAACGTCGACTACGCGACGCTGACCCAGAAGCTTGCCTATGCGCCGATGGAATGCGCACCCGGTACCTGCTACGGCTACCAGAACATCGCCTTCAGCCTGATCGGTGACGTCATCCAGGGCGCCACCGGCGTGCCGTATGGCCAGGCCGTGCAGAACCGCATTCTCCGCCCCCTCGGCATGAACGACGCCAGCGTGGGCCTGGAGGGGATTCTCGCCAGCCCCAACTGGGCCCGCCCGCATGTCCGCACCCGCGGTGGCTGGCTGTCGCTGACGCCGAAGCCGAGCTACTACCACGTGTCCCCGGCCGCGGGGGTCAACGCCAGCGCGTCCGACATGGCGCAATGGTTGCTGGCACACACCGGCCATCGCGCGGACGTACTGTCCGCGCCGCTGCTGGCCACCCTGCACCAGCCACTGGTGGCCACGCCCAGCGAACTGCGTGGATCGTCCTGGCGGCGCGAACGCCTGAGTTCGGCTAGCTATGCCCTGGGTTGGCGCGTCTACAACTACGCCGGCAACAACCTGGTCTTCCACGGCGGGGCCGTGCAGGGCTACCGCGGCGTGGTGGCGATGCTTCCCGATCGGGACCTGGGCATCGCGATCCTGTGGAACAGCGAAAGCTCGCTGCCCACCGGCATGCTGCCGACCATGCTCGATCGTGCGATCGGCCTGAGCGAACGCCCATGGATCGATATCGAGTTCGATGATCCGACGCTGTTCGCGGGTACCGGCAAACCGTCCACCCGGGGCGAAGAGCCGGATGACGCCGGCACCACCACCACCAAGACGACCGCGGCGCCGAAGTAAGCGGACTACCCGATCCCGGTGCTTTCACCCTGGCGGCGGATCGGCAACGATCCGCCGCTTTTGCTTCTGCGCAGCTGTACGCCAGCCCGCGGCATTGTGATCACTCGCCACGGGTGAAATGCGCAACACGCATCTGCATCCGATGGCTCCACTTGCCGTCATCCTCCTTGCTCGAACGCGCGGGACAGATCACTCCCTCCGCTTCCCGGGAATGAACGTCGATGCCGCCCACGGGGCGTCTGCATTGCCCGTATGCAAGGGATGGGGCAAGCTAGCGGCCGTTTGTATAGGACCTGGATGCCCGCGTGCGCCCGAGCTTTCGCCTGCTCCCGTTGTCTCTCTGCATCGCGCTGGCGCTGCCCACCCAAGCCAGGGAGCGGGATGAGAACTGGGGTCTGTGCCCGGTGGTCGATGCCCTGCCCGGCTTCGACGAGCCGCCCAAGGGGTCGTCGGAAACGCGCGCGCAGCAGCCCACCGACATCGAAGGCGACCAGCTCCAGGACATCGAGAACACGAGCACGCTGATCCAGGGCAATGTCTCGCTCAGCCACGGCGACCAGACCCTGCACACCGACAGGCTGACGTTCAATCGCGAGACCGGCGATTACGCCGCCGAAGGCAGCGTGCGCTATCAGGATTCGGGCATGCGCGTGGTCGCCGAGCGCGCCACCGGCAACCAGGATAAGGACACGCACCGGATCGAGGACGTGCAGTACCAGCTGACCCGTCGCCGTGGCAACGGCGGCGCCGAGGCCATCGAGATGCACGGCGCGGACGGTTCGCTGATCGGGTCCACCTATTCGACCTGCGAGCCCGCGCAGCGCGTGTGGGAGCTGCGCGCCCGGCGCATCGACATCAATACCGAAGAAGGCATGGGCGTTGCGCACAATGCGACCCTGCGCATCGGCAAGGTGCCAGTGCTGCACGTACCGTGGCTGATGTTCCCGGTCGATGAGCGCCGCCGCACCGGCCTGTTGTACCCCTCGATCGCGTTTTCCGGCCGCAATGGCTTCGACTGGCGCCAGCCGATCTACCTGAACCTCGCGCCGAACTACGATGCCACGCTCAACCCGCGTTACATGAGCAAGCGCGGCGTCGTGCTTGGCGGCGAATTCCGCTGGTTGTATCCGCAGGGCAGCGGCCGGCTGTCGGGCAATTACATGTACCACGACAACCTGCCCGACGACGAACCGGACCGGTACCTCAACGACGTCAACGGCAACCCGATCCCCGGCGCGACCCTTCCGGAAGACGACCGCGGCAATTTCGCGTTCAACGCCGTCCATCGCCTCGGGGACTACTGGTTTGCCCGCGCCGACCTCGGGTGGGTCAGCGACACCCACTATTTCGAGGACTTCAGCAACAGTCTTTATGGAATTTCGTCGTCCTTCGTGACCAGCACCGCCGGCGTCTACGGCCGCGGTCGCTGGTGGGACGCCGGCGCGATGGTCGATCGCCACCAGTTGGCCGACTACACGCTCACCGAACGCAGCCTGCCCTTCGACCGCCTCCCGCGCGGCTACGCGCACTGGGCGCAACCCTTTGGTGACTGGTTCGAGGCAGGCGTGGATTCCGAAATCGTCCGCTTCGAGCACGACGATGTGACCCTGGTCGGACCCGATACCAATATTCCGGGCGGCAGCCGCTTCGACTTCAAGCCTTATGTCAGCTTCCCGCTGCAGGGCAACAGCTGGTTCCTGCGCCCCAAGCTGGCGTGGCGCTACACCGGTTACCAGTTGGACGGCACCCCCGCCGAGCGCGCCGACGAATTCATATCGCGCTACGGCCTGACCCCCACGCCGGAACTGATCGCGCAACTGACCGAGCAATTCCGCGACGACAAGCCGACGCGCAACGTACCCATCACCAGCGTCGACGCTGGCCTTTTCTTCGATCGCGAGACCACCATCCGCGGCGATCGCTACCTGCACACGCTGGAACCACGCCTCTTCTACCTGCACGTGCCGTTCGAGGACCAGAGCGAGCTGCCGATCTTCGACACCTCGCCGCTGACCTTCAGTTGGGGCCAGCTGTTCCGCGACAACCGCTACGGCGGCGCGGACCGCCAGTCCGATGCGAACCAGCTCACCGCCGCCATCACCACCCGCCTGATCGGTGAGGACGACGGTCGCGAGCGGCTGTCGGTGAGCCTCGGCCAGATCAAGTACTTCGATCCCTCCCGGGTCGTCATGCCCGGCGAGCCGGCGGTGCAGCAAGGTAAGTCCGCCTGGGTGGCGGAAGCCACCATCGCGCCCAGTGACCGCTGGAACATCTCCGCCGCCTACCAGGGGGACCCGAAGTACAACGGCGGCAACCTGGCCAGCCTGCGGGCGCGCTACCTGATCGGCGACAGGGGCATCGTCAACATCGGCTACCGCTACCGCCGCGACACGATCACGCGTGCCGATCTGGTAGAGCAGGCCGACTTCTCGTTCCTGTACCCGGTCAGCCAGAACTGGAGCGTGGCGGGCCGTTACTACTACTCGCTGCTGGACAAGAAGACGCTGGAGCAACTCTTCGGCGTGCAGTGGGACAGCTGCTGCCTGGCCGTGCGCGTGCTCTCCCGTCGCTATCTGCGCAACCGCACCGGCGACCTGAACAACAGCCTGCAGGTGGAGTTCGAACTCAAGGGCCTGGGCTCCGCCGGCCAGGACACGAGGCGTATCATGCGCCGTGCTATCCTCGGATACGACCGCGACGACCTCTATCTCGTCCCGCCCTCGTCGGTGAACAGCACCGACAGCGACCAGGTTCCAGACCCCATTCCATGAAGAAACTGTTTGCGTGCCTTCTCGCAGCCGTCGTCCTGACCGGCACTTCCGCCTTCGCCCAGCAGCAGGCGACCGCCTCCCAGCCCCTCGATCGCATTGCCGCCGTGGTCGACGAGGACGTGGTCCTGCGCAGTGAGCTCGATCGCGCCATCAACAACATCAACCGCCAGTACGCCGGCCGCGAGAACCAGCTGCCGCCGCGTGATGTGCTCGAGCGGCAGGTGCTCGAGCGCCTGGTATTGATGAAGCTGCAGCTCGCCCGCGCCGAACAGACCGGCGTGCGCGTCACCGACCAGGAAGTCGACAGCGCCATCGCCGGCATCGCGCAGCAGAACAAGCTGAGCATGGACCAGTTGCGCCAGCAGGCCGTGGCGGATGGCGGAACCTTCGAGGATTTCCGCAACTCCATCCGAGACGAGCTGATCGTGCAGCGCCTGCGCCAGCGATTCGCGCAGAGCCGCATTTCCGTAAGCGAGGCCGAAATCGAGGCCGCCCTGGCCGCGCAGAAGAACGCCGGCGCCCAGTACCACCTTGCCCACATCCTCGTCGCCCTGCCCGAGGGCGCGACGCCCGAGCAGATCAGCACAGCGAAGAGCAAGATCGAAGGCGTCCAGGGCCTGCTCGACCGGGGCGAGATGGATTTTTCCGCCGCTGCGGTGCGTTACTCCAACAGTCCCAACGCACTGGAAGGCGGCGACCTCGGCTGGCGTTCGATGGACGAGATCCCGGCCGCATTCGCCTCGCTCATCAAGAACATGAAACCCGGTGACGTCAGCGCCCCGTTGCGCGGCGCCAGCGGCTTCCAGTTGCTCAAGCTGGTGGAAGTGCGCGACGCAGGCCAGGCTGCCAGCGCCAACATGATCACGCAGGTGCATGCACGCCACATCCTGATCCGCACCGACGACACCACGTCCCAGGCCGCAGCGAAGGCCAAGATCGACACCATCGCGGCGCGCCTCAAGGGCGGCGCGGACTTCGCCCAGGTAGCGCGCGAGGAGTCCCAGGACCTCAGCACGCAGGCCAAGGGTGGCGATCTGGGCTGGTTCGTGCCGGAGCAGTTCGGCACCGAGTTCGGCGTGCAGGTGTCATCGTTGAGCGACGGCCAGGTGTCCGCACCGTTCACCTCCGACGCCGGCTGGCATATCGTCCAGCGGATCGCGACCCGCCAGACCGATACCGCCGAACAGAACCGCCGCGCGCAGGTCAGCGACACCATCGGCCGCCGCAAGCTCGAGGACGAGTGGAACCGCGCCCTGCAGGAAATGCGCGGGGAAGCCTACTTCCTTGACATGCGCAACGGCCTGCCGGCTGACGAACCGGCCCCGGCCCCGGCCAAGGGCACCAAGCCGGCCAAGCCGCCGAAAGGCTGAGCATGCGTCCCATCCGGCTCGCGCTGGTCCCGGGTGAACCGGCTGGCGTCGGGCCGGAGCTATGCGTGCGGCTTGCCCAGCTGCCGCGCGACTACGAGTTGATCGTCTTCGCCGATCCACGCAGCCTGCGTGCCGCGGCAGACGCGCTGTCGCTTCCCATCGCCCTCGTCGCCCCCGGACATACGGAGGGCGTGGCAGGCGAACTCGCAGTGGTCGAGGTCGCCAATGCGACTGTCCCCGCCTTCGGCACCCCCGACCCAGGCAACGCCGCGGCCGTGATCGGCGCGCTGCGACTGGCAGCGGAGGGCTGCCTGCGGGGCGACTTCGATGGCCTGGTCACCGGACCGGTGCACAAGGCCGCGATCAACGAAGGCGGCATCGCCTACACCGGCACGACCGAACTGCTCGCCCGGCAGGCGGGGCGCGATGTGGTGATGATGCTGGCCAACGACATCGTCCGTGTCGCGCTCGTCACCACCCACCTGCCACTGCGTGCCGTGCCCGACGCCGTCACGCCGCAGGCGGTGGAGCGCACGCTGCGCATTACCCACGCGGCTCTGCGTAGGGATTTCGGCATCATCGATCCCGTCATCGCCGTGCTTGGCCTCAACCCGCACGCGGGCGAAGCGGGCCACCTGGGTGGCGAGGAAATCGAGATCATCGAGCCCGTGCTCGCCGCGCTGCGCGGCGAGGGCATGCAGCTCGTGGGTCCGCTGCCGGCCGATACCGCGTTCCTGCCGTCGAAACTGCACGGGTTCGATGCCGTGGTCGCGATGTACCACGACCAGGGATTGCCCGTGCTCAAGTACAGCGGTTTCGAACACGCGGTGAACCTGACCCTGGGCCTGCCCTATCCACGCGTGGCCGTCGACCACGGCACGGCGCTCGACCTGGCCGGCCGTGGCCTCGCCGACCCTTCCAGCCTGATCGCCGCCGCCCACACCTGTGCGCGCATCGCCGCCCTGCGCTCGCGCCGCGCCGCCCCCCAGTGAACGTCACGCAAAAACGCTAACGATGCCGCGGCGGCGGCTGGCCAAGGCAAACAACGGCGATAATCCCGGAATGACCCGACCCAGCGCCGGCCCCCAGTGAACGTCACGCGAAGACGCTAACGATGCCGCGCCGGCGGCTGGCCAAGGCAAACAACGGCGATAATCCCTGCATGACCCGACCCGCCGCTTTCACCGAGCCTGCCAAGAAACACCTTGGCCAGCACTTCCTGCATGAGCGCGGGATCATCAGCAAGATCGTGCAGGCCGTGGACCCGCAACCGGGCGACCGCCTGGTGGAGATCGGCCCCGGCCAGGGCGCAATCACTTTCCCGCTGCTCGACAGGCACGGTGAACTCACTGTCATCGAGTTCGACCGCGACCTGATCTTCCCCCTGACCGAAGCGGCGCGTGCCCACGGCACGCTCGAGGTGATCCATCGCGACGTGCTGGCGGTCGACTTCACCGCGCTGTCGCACAACGGCGGTCCCATCCGCCTGGTCGGCAACCTGCCCTACAACCTTTCAACGCCGATCCTGTTCCATGCACTCGACCATGCGCCAGCGATCCGCGACATGCACTTCATGCTGCAGAAGGAAGTGGTCGATCGCATGGCCGCAGGCCCGGGCAGCAAGGTCTATGGCCGCCTGAGCGTGATGCTGCAGGCGTACTGCAACGTGACCCCGCTGTTCAACGTGCCGCCGGGGGCGTTTCGTCCGCCGCCGAAGGTCGATTCCGCCGTGGTCCGGATGGTGCCGCGCGATCCGGCCACGATTGGCGTCCGCGACCACGCGAGATTCGCCGAGGTGGTACGCGATGCCTTCGGCCAGCGCCGCAAGACGCTGCGCAATGCGCTGTCGCAGCAGTGCGATGCCGCCGCGATCGAAGCCGCCGGCGTGCGGCCGGATGCGCGTGCGGAGCAGATCGAGGTTGCGGACTTCGTGAGGCTGGCGAATTCCTTGTCGGTCTAGGCAGGCGCTTCGCCACACGACAAATCGGCCATTGCCTGCCCGCGTCAGCGGCGCGCGCGGCATCGGCATCGCGACGATGTGCAACCTACCGCGGGCGGGCGTCGCGCACTACACTGCGACCATGGAAAGCCTTTACGCCATCGACATCGATGTCGCCACCCGCTATCTCGACGACCAGTCCGAGCCCGAGCAGGATCGCTACGTCTTCGCCTACACCATCCGCATCCGCAACAGTGGCCAGGTGCCCGCGCGCCTGCTGACGCGCCACTGGATCATCACCGACGCCAACGGCAAGACCGAAGAGGTCGAGGGCGAGGGCGTCGTCGGCGAGCAGCCCTACCTGCGTCCCGGCGAGAATTTCGAATACACCTCGGGCGCCGTGCTGGAAACCGCCCTCGGCACGATGCGTGGCGGCTACCAGATGCTGGCCGATGACGGTACGCGGTTCGAAGCGCCGATCCCCGCCTTCACGCTGGCCGTTCCGCGGACGCTGCACTGACATGGTGGCGTTCGAATGAGTGTCTGGGCGATTGGCGACCTGCAGGGATGCTATGACGCGACACAGCGCCTGCTGGAAAAACTGGCGTTCGATCCCGCGCGCGATCGCCTGTGGTTCTGCGGCGACCTCGTCAACCGCGGCGGACAGTCGGTGGAAACCCTGCGCCTGGTGCATTCGCTGCGCGCCAACAGCGTCGTGGTGCTCGGCAACCATGATCTCTCGCTGCTCGCCATCAGCGAGCGCCGCGAGGACGAGCAGCGCAAGGTCAACCCGGATCTGCAGGGCGTGCTGTTCGCGCCCGACGCCAACGAACTGATCGGCTGGCTGCGCACGCAGAAGCTGCTGCATGTCGACCGTTCATTGGGCTGGATGATGGTGCACGCCGGCCTCGCGCCGAAATGGACCACGACCATGGCCGAACGCCACGCGCGAGAAGTCGAGGAGCGCCTGCACGGCGACCAGGCCGCGCGCCTGCTCAAGAACATGTACGGCGACAAGCCGGCATGGCACCCCAAGCTCGCCGGCGTCGACCGCCATCGCGCGATCATCAATGTCTTCACCCGCCTGCGTTATTGCACGCCACGCGGCCGCATCGGCTTCGAGGACAAAGGCTCGCCAGGCACCCAGCAGCCGGGCTTCTATCCCTGGTACGAAGTGCCGGGGCGCGTCGAGCGGGACCTGAAGATCGTGTGCGGGCACTGGTCGACGCTCGGGCTGTTCATCGGCCATGGCGTGCATGCGATCGATACCGGCGCAGTGTGGGGTGGCAAGCTGACCGCATTGCAGCTGGATACCGACGAACTGCGGGTGGTGCAGGTGCCTGGGCGCGATGTGCCGGCAAGCCCCCCGCGCCCGCGCACCCCGCAACGACGGCCGCAGGCGCCGCGCGGCGGCGCCTAGGAAGCGACGACTCGTTCGTAGTCGACGAAGTCGAAATCGAAGGCGTGCTTCGCATCCGCCGCGTGCGCCTCGCGCGCGGTGACGCGCCAGGCCGCGGCATCGAAGCCTGGAAAGAACGCATCGGCTCCGGCAACCACCGTGTCGACGTGGGTGAGGTGCATCCGCGTCGCCAGCGGCAGGCATAGCGCGTAGACCTCACCGCCACCGATCACGCACAACTCGCCGGCTCCGGCCTCGCTGGCGACGCGGCCTGCATCGTCCAGCGATGCGACCGCCTGCATGCCCTCGAAGGGAACCTGTCCCGAACGGGTCAGCACCAGGTTCAGGCGTCCCGGCAGCGCGCGTCCCAACGACTGTGCGGTCTTGCGCCCCATCAGCACGGGTTTGCCGAGAGTGAGCGCCTTGAAACGCTTCAGGTCATCGGGCAGGCGCCACGGCAGGTCGTTGTCGCGACCGATGGCGTTGTGGCGATCCAGCGCCGCGACGAGCACGAACTGCATGCGTCAGACCGCCACCGGCGCCTTGATCGCCGGTGCGGGATCGTAGTTCTCGATGCGGATGTCGTCGTAGCTGAAACCGAAGATGTCCTGCACCCCGGGATTCAGCATGAGCTGGGGCAGCGCACGCGGCGCGCGTGACAACTGTTCGCGCGCCTGTTCGAAATGGTTCGAATACAGGTGTGCGTCGCCGAGCGTATGCACGAAGTCGCCCACGCCCAGGCCGCACACCTGCGCCACCATGTGCGTGAGCAGCGCGTAGCTGGCGATGTTGAACGGCACGCCGAGGAAGATGTCGCCGCTGCGCTGGTACAGCTGGCAGCTGAGCTTTCCGTCGGCCACGTAGAACTGGAACATCGTGTGGCATGGCATCAGTGCCATGCGCGGCAGGTCCGCGACATTCCACGCGGAGACGATCAACCGGCGCGAGTCGGGATTGCGCCTGATCTCGTCGACGACCCATTGGATCTGGTCGATCTCCTGGCCATCGGGCCCCGCCCAGCGGCGCCACTGCTTGCCGTAGACCGGACCGAGCTCGCCCGCGGCATCGGCCCACTCGTCCCAGATCGAGACCTTGTTGTCCTTCAGGTAGGCGACGTTGGTCTCGCCCTGCAGGAACCACAACAGCTCATGCACGATCGAGCGCAGGTGCAGCTTCTTGGTCGTGACCAGCGGAAAGCCTTCGTTGAGGTCGAACCGCATCTGCCAGCCGAACACGCTGCGCGTGCCGGTGCCGGTGCGGTCCGATTTTTCCGTACCGTGTTCGAGGACGTGGCGAAGGAGCTCCAGGTACTGCTTCATCGAACAGGTCTCCTCAGTGCGACAGCGCCGGCTGCAGCGTCGGCGAGCGCCGCGAGAGCCACAGGAAGAACAGGCCCAGCGCGACCAGCGGCAGGCTCAACACCTGCCCCATGGTCAGCCAGCCGAAGGCGAGGTAACCGTGATCGCCGATCTGCGCATCCGGAACGCGCACGAACTCGACGGCGAAACGGAACACACCGTACAACAGGGCGAACACGCCGGACACCGCGTAGCGCGGACGCGGCTTGCGCGAGTACCACCACAGCACCATGAACATGACCAGCCCCTCGAGGCCGGCCTGGTACAGCTGCGACGGATGGCGTGCGAACTGATCGAGCGCACCACTGGCGAACTGCGCCTGGATCTGCTCCATCGACATGTGCTGCAGTTCCGGCGCGGACGGGAACACCACGCCCCAGCCGGCCTCGGTGGGTTTGCCCCACAGCTCGCCGTTGATGTAGTTGCCCAGGCGCCCGAAACCGAGTCCCGGCGGCACCAGCGGCGCAATGAAGTCGACGGTGTCGAAAAGGTGCAGCTTCTGCCTGCGCGACCACCACCACGCGGCGGCGACGACACCCATCAGGCCGCCATGGAAGCTCATGCCGCCCTCCCAGATCTTCAGCACCTGCAATGGCTGGTCGAGATAGGTCGGCAGGTCGTAGAACAGGATGTACCCGAGCCGTCCGCCGAGCACCACGCCAAGGGCGCAATAGAAAATGAGGTCGCCGTAGGCCTGCTCGTTGACCCCCGGGAGGCGCCCGGCGCGCACGCGCCGCTGGCCCAGCCACCAGGCGGCGACGAAGGCGAGCAGGTACATGATTCCGTACCAGTGGATCTGCGGATGCACGCTGCCAAGCAGGGGCAGGTTCCAGGTGCCGAGGTCGAGGGCGATCGGGTCGATCTGGTGCAGTACGGTCATTCCGGAACGGGCTCCGCGGGGATGTGGCTATTGTGCCGCGCCGCGAGTTGGATCGGGGGGCGAAACACTCAAACGCGCCGCAGCGCGAGGGGAGCCCAACGCTCCGGTCGTTCCGCGACCGTGGCCGCGCCAGCCGCGGTCCTACAGCAGGTGCGGCGCATCCGGCAGCTCGTTCTCGTCGACGTAGTCGGCCCCGCGCGGGAAATGTGCCTCGACCAGGACGGACAACGCCTCGATGCCACGCAGGACCGCGGCTTCGGGTTCGCCCGCCCTCAGCCGTTCCTCGATGAGCTGGCAGGCACCGCGCCATTGCTCCGCGCTCACCAGGCCCGCGAAACCGCGGTCGGCGACGATCTCGATGCGATGGTCGGCCAGCAACAGGTACAGCAGCACGCCGTTGTTGGCGCGGGTATCCCACACGCGCAACTGGGCGAAGACTTCATGCGCACGGTCGCGCGCCTGCACGCCCGCGAGCACCGCGCGCGGATGCAGCGCGCTCTCGACCGCGAAGCGGACCTCGCCGGTATGGCGCGCCTCGCTCGCCGCGATCGCGGCCGCAATGCGCTCCAGCGCGTCGGCTGCGAACAGGCGCCGAGTTGGCGTGGCGAACAGATGCCTGAGCAATCGCATCGCGGGCTCCTACCAGCTGCCGGAGGCGCCACCGCCCCCGCTCATGCCGCCGCCACCGGACCAGCCACCGCCGCCTCCGCCGAATCCTCCCCCACCGCCACCGAATCCACCGCCGCCCCAGCCCCCGCCGCCACCGAAACCACCCCAGCCGCCGTGATTGGCATAACTGCCGCGTGGCAGCCCGGCCAGGCCGACGAAGAAACCGATCAGGGCGCCGATGCCGCCCACCAGCACGGACGAGAGCAGCCATGCCACCCCGCCCGCCGCGACCGCGCCGAGGAGGCCGCGCACGACGGAGGGCACAGGACTGAGGAAGGCGCGCGCGATCTGCGCCACGATGAACGCCGCGAACAGCGCAAACAGGAATCCACCACCGCGACGGCCGCGGGGCCGAGGCTGCTCGACCATGGGTGGCGGTAACGCCTCGCCATCGATCAGCTTCACCAGCTCGGCGGTGGCATCGGTCAGGCCGCCATTGAAATCGCCGGCGCGGAATTTCGGCGTCATGTATTCGGTGATGACGCGGATCGCAATCGCGTCCGGAATCGCACCTTCCAGCCCATAGCCGACTTCGATGCGGGCGCGGTGATCATCCTTGGCGACGACCAGCAGCAGGCCATCGTTCGTCCCCGTGCGCCCGAGTTTGTACTGGTCATAGGCACGCGTGGCGTACTGCGCGATGTCCTCGGGTTGCGTGGTCGGGATGACTAGCACCTGCAGCTGGCTGCCCTTGCGCTGCTGCAATGCGAGCGCCTGCGCCTCGAGTCGCTGTTTCGTCGCCGCATCCAGGGTCGCCGTCGTGTCGATGACCGGCCCGGTGAGCGGTGGAATGGCCGCAAGCTGCTGTGCCTGCGCCAGGGCGCAGGCGAACAGCAACACGGTCAGCGCAACCAGGCGCCGCAGCATGGGGATTACGCCCGTCGGCTCAGCCGCCCGACGGTGCCGGCTGTTGCTGCGGCTGCTGTTGCGGCGGCTGCTGCGGTTGCGGCGCCGGAGCCGGCTGCGCGGGCTGGCCGAAATCGACCTTGGGCGCTTCCTGGACCTGCTGCTCGTTCTCGACGGTGAAGTTCGGCTTGGTCTTGTAGCCGAACATCATCGCGGTGAGGTTCTGCGGGAAGGAGCGGATGAAGGTGTTGTAGTCCTGCACCGCGGTGATGTAACGCTGGCGTTCCACCGCGATGCGGTTCTCGGTACCTTCCAGCTGCGCCTGCAGCTGCAGGAAGTTCTGGTCGGCCTTGAGTTGCGGGTAGTTCTCGCTGACCACCAGCAGGCGGCTGAGCGCGCTCTGCAGCTCGCCCTGGGCCTGCTGGAACTTCTGCAAGGACGCCGGATCGTCCGCATTGACGTTGATGCTGCCGACCTTCGAACGCGCCTCGGTCACCTGCGTGAAGACCTGCTGCTCATGGGTGGCGTAACCGCGCACCGTGGCGACCAGGTTCGGCACCAGGTCGGCGCGGCGCTTGTAGACGTTGATCACCTGCGACCAGGCAGCCTTCACCGCCTCGTCCTTCTGCTGGATGCTGTTGTAGCCGCAGCCGCTGAGCATGCCGGCGAGCGTGAGCAGGCATAGCATCATGAGGAACTTGCGCATGGGGGTTTCCTGGTTGGGGTGGGACGCTGCGCATTGCAGCATCGGCCGGAATTAAGGTGGCGTGATGATGCCCGATTCCCCCACGGGCGGCACCGGCAGGTCAGTCCTCGACCAGCCGCCGCTGCGAGTTGCGCTTCGCCCAGAGGTTCAGGCACTCCACCAGCGCGGAGAAGCCCATCGCCCCGTAGATGTAGCCCTTCGGGATGTGCATGTCGAAGCCTTCCAGGATCAGGTAGACGCCGACCAGCACGATGAAGGCCAGCGCCAGCATCTTGATGGTGGGGTTGCGTTCGATGAAGTGACCCAGCGGCGTCGCCGCCAGCAGCATCACCGCGACCGCGAGCAGGATGGCCGCGACCATCACCGGGGTCTTGTTGGCCATGCCGACCGCCGCGATGACCGAGTCGAGCGAGAACACGATGTCGATCACCGCGATCTGCGCAATGACGCCCATGAACGAGATCGCCGGCTTGCTGTGGACGTCCTCGGATTCTTCCTCGCCAATGATCAGGTCCTTGACCTCGGACGCCCCCTTCACCACCAGGAACACGCCGCCCAGGATCAGCACCAGGTCGCGGACCGAGATGCCCAGGCCGAAGAGATTGAACAGCTCCGTGGTCAATCCGGCCAGCCACGCCAACGTCAGCAGCAGGCCGATACGGGTGATGCAGGCGACCGCGATGCCGAACTTGCGCGCCTTCTCGCGCTGCACCAGCGGCAGCTTGCTCACCGCGATCGAGATGAATACCAGGTTGTCGATGCCCAGCACGATCTCGATCGCGCTCAGGGTGATCAGGGTGATCCAGGTTTGCGGGTCGGTGAGCAGTTCAATCACGTGCAAATTCTCGGCAAGGCGGGCTTCGGCCCGCCGTCAGGCAAGTCGGAAACGGATTACAGGACACGCGGCAACAGGATGGCGCCCCATACCAGCAGCACGTTCATCATCAGCACGAAGACCGCAGCCGAGCCCATGTCCTTGGCGCGCCCGGCGAGCTCGTGGAACTCCGGGCCATAGCGTTCGATCACGGCTTCGATCGCCGAATTGAGCAGTTCGATGCTCAGCACCAGCAATATGGAACCGATGAGCAGGATGCGCTCCACCGGCGTCTGGCCCAGCCACCACCCGATCGGCGCCAGCACCACGAACAGATAGACCTCGAGCCGGAACGAGGACTCGTGCAGCCATGCCGCGTGCAGCCCCTGCATCGACCATTTGGCGGCCTTGAGGATGCGTGAGGGATGGCGGGGAAGATGACCGAAGGCGTCAGCCATGGCGGCGCTCCGGGACGGTTGCGGATGGGAAAAAGGGCATGTCGCGCGATGCTCTGGGCGGCCGCGAACGGGGCCGGGGAGGCGGCAGTAAAGCCGCCATCAAGTACCCGGATTCTGCCACAAGGCCCCCAGTCCCGCCCCTGCCGGCCTTTGCAGCATGGGCCCGGTGCCGCGCCGACACCGGCGGGCCGCAAGAGCCAACGCTCCGGGTGCGGCCCGGGATGTTTCCCACCCGCGGTGAATCACTTCTCGTCGCGGAAGATCGCGGTGCCACGCGATCCATCCGGCTTGATCCAGGCCCGGTACATGCCGGTGGTGTTGAACGGCATCGCGATGTTGCCGTCGCGGTCCAGCGCGATCGCGCCGCCGTCGCCGCCATTCGCCGGCACGATCTTGTTGACCACTTCCTCCGCGGCCACCGCCAGCGCGTCGCCGCGATAAGCCACGCGCGCGCAGATGTCATGGGCGACCGCATTGCGGATGTAGAACTCGCCCCAGCCCGTGCCCGACACGCCGCAGCGGTCGTCGGCCCACGTGCCCGCCCCGATCACCGGCGAATCGCCGATGCGGCCCCAGCGCTTGTTGGTCATGCCGCCGGTGCTGGTCGCCGCGGCGATATGGCCCTGTGCGTCCAGCGCGACCGCGCCGACGGTACCGAAGTATTTACCCTTCTCGACCAGGGCCGCACCGGACTTCTCCTTCGCCTGCTCCGCTTCCAGCTGCTTGCGGCGGCGTTCGGTATCGAACCAGGAATTCGGTACCCGTTCGATCTCCGGACGGCTGTCGGCGAATTTCTCCGCACCCGCGCCTGCCATCATCACGTGGGGGCTGTGCTCCATCACCGCGCGCGCGAGTCGGATGGGATTGCGCACGGTGCTGATGCCGGCGACCGCGCCCGCGCGGCGGGTGTGGCCTTCCATGATCGACGCATCGAGCTCGTGCTTGCCTTCGGCATTGAACACCGCGCCCTTGCCGGCATTGAACTGCGGCGCTTCCTCCATCACCACGATGGCGGCTTCCACGGCATCGAGCGCGCTGCCGCCTTTCGCCAGCACGGCGTTGCCGGCATCGAGTGCGCGATCGAGCGCGGCACGCACTTCGCGTTCCTCGGCTGCACTCAATGCGCTGCGTTCGATCACACCGGCGCCGCCGTGGATCACCAGTGCGGTCCGGGGCTTGTCTGCGGCCTGGGCGGTCATGGTGGCGAGTACGAGGAACAGGACGGGAAGGAAGCGCATGGCGAGGCCTTGGAGTTCATGACACGCCAAGCATAGTGCAGCTCGCCCGCGGTTCGCGTGCGGGGAGTCACTGCTGGCGCAGCGCCTCGATCGGATCGAGCTGCGAAGCCTTGCGCGCCGGGTAGTAGCCGAAGAACAGGCCGGTAGCGATCGAGAACCCGGCCGCAAGCGCGATCACCTGCCCGTTCAGCGCCACCGGCAGCGAACCGAAGCGCCCCACCAGCAAGGCGCCGACGACGCCCAGCGCGATGCCGATGACGCCACCGATCAGCGAAATCAGCATCGCCTCGGCCAGGAACTGCCGGCGGATGTCCGACGGTCCCGCGCCCACCGCCATGCGCAGACCGATTTCGCGGATGCGCTCGGTCACCGACACCAGCATGATGTTCATGATGCCGATGCCGCCGACGATCAGCGAGATCGTCGCCACCGCGCCCAGCAACAGCGACATCAGCCGTGTGGTCTGCGTGCGGGTGGCCACCACTTCGGCGATGTTGCGTACGCTGAAATCATCCTCGTCGCCGGGCTGGATCCGGTGCCGCTGGCGCAGCAATGCTTCGACTTCGTCCTGGACGTACGAAACATCATCGGCGCGCGTGACGCCCAGCGCGATCTGCTGCACCGCGCCCGGCGGTATCGCCGTTGCGCCGGCCAGCCGGCGGCGCGCGGTTTCCAGCGGCACCAGCACGATGTCGTCCTGGTCCTGGCCGAAACCGCCCTGCCCCTTCGGCTTGAGGATGCCGGCGACGGTGAACGGCACGCGGCCGATGCGCACCGTCTGCCCGACCGCATCCTCATCGCCAAACAGCTCGCGCCGTACCGTCTCACCGAGGATCACGGCCTTGCCACCGTTGTAGTCGCGGGCCTCGAAGGCATTGCCATCCCGCACTTCCCAGCCATTGATGGCGAAGAAATCCGGTTGCACGCCCTGCCACTGCGTCGACCAGTTGTTTTCCGCGTACACGATCTGGGTGCCGCCACGGAGCATTGCAGCGACGTACTGGACTTCGGGGATCTCGTCGCGGATCGCTTCCGCATCGGCTTCATCGAGGGTGTAACGGCTGCCCGCGGCGATGCGCGCGCCACCGCCGCCGAACCCGCCCGCGCCGCCGATATCGAGACGGTTGGAGCCGAGCCCCGAAACCAGCTTGTCGATCTCGGCCTGCGTGCCCTGCCCCACCGATACCATCACGATCACCGCGGCAATGCCGATGATCACGCCGAGCGAGGTAAGTGCGCTGCGCAACCAGTTGCCGCGCAGGGCGAAGACGGCGGTACGCAGGATTTCCAGGAAGTTCATGGCAATTCTCCAGAGTGCTCGGTGCCGTCCGTGGCGCAACCATCCGGTGCTCCAACCTCCTGCCCGGCCATCCCTGGCCGGGCGCTCATCCCCGCAGCCGATGCCGATAGGGCATCGGCTCAGTGCTCAGGTGCCGTCCGTGGCGCAACCGTCCGGTGCTCCAACCTCCTGCCCGGCCATCCATGGCCGGGCGCTCATCAGCGCAGCCGATGCCGATAGGGCATCGGCTTTACGCGCTGATGAGCCCATCCCTCATTACGAAGATGCGATCGCAATGCTTCGCCACATCCGGATCGTGGGTGATCAGCACGACGGTGTGGTCTTCCTGCTGCAGGCGTTTGAACAACGCAAGGATTTCCTCGCCGGTCTTGCTGTCCAACGCGCCGGTCGGCTCGTCGGCGAGCAGGATCGGCGGGCGGTTGATCAGCGCCCGCGCGATGGCGACACGTTGCTGCTGTCCGCCGGAAAGCTCGCTCGGGCGATGCCCGGCGCGTTCGCCGAGGCCCACGGCCTCCAACGCATCACGGGCACGCTGCAGCCGCTCCTCGCGATGGATGTTGGCGTAGCCCATGGGCATCGCCACGTTCTCCAGTGCATTCATGCGCGGCAGCAGGTTGAAACCCTGGAAAACGAAGCCGATCTTCTCCAGCCGCAACGCAGCGCGTTCTTCGGCGTCGAGAGTGGCGACATCGATGCCGGCGCACAGGTAGGTACCACTCGACGGCGTGTCCAGGCAGCCCAACAGGTTCATGAGCGTCGACTTGCCCGAACCCGAGGGCCCCATGATGGCCACGAATTCGCCGCTACCGATGCGCAGGTCCACGTCGCGCAGCGCGGTCACTTCGGCTTCCGTGCCGGGCGAATACACCTTGCCCAATCCGCGGGTTTCGATCACGGCCACGCGCGAGTTCATTTCGCGGCGCGCCCGCTGCCGACGATCACTTCGTCGCCTTCATGGATGTCGCCGGACACCTCGGTGTAACTGCCATCGGAAGCCCCGACGCGCACCATCACCGCCTGCGGCCTGCCGCCGGCCAGTTTGTACAGCGGCGCGCGACGCGAACCAAGCAGTGCGGCGGTCTCCCTGTCCCACACGGCTTTCTGGCTGTCGTCGAGCGTGGCCTTGAACGCGGCGAACTGCTGGTTGAAACGCTCGGCCATGCGTTGGCGCATCGCACCGGCGTTGCCGCCATCGTTGCCTCCGCGGTTGTTGCCTCCGCCGCCGCCCGGTCCACGGCCGAAAAGGGTCGCGCCCGGATTCTGCGCCGCGGGCGCTGCGATCCGCGCTGCCGCCCGCTGCCTGATCGCGGCCATCGCTTCGTCGAAGGCGGCCTGTTGGCCGGCATTGAGCTTCAGCGCATGGGCAATGCGTTCGAAATCCTGCCCGAAGTTGCCGCGCGTGCCGCCCTGTTGCGCGGCCGCGCCCGTGCCGTTGTCGTCCGGCTTGTAACGCAGCGCGGCATTGCCGACGCGCAGGACGTTGTCGCGGTGGCTGACTTCGATCTCCGCGTTGGCGGTCATGCCCGGCAGCAGCGACTGGTCGCTGTTGCCGACGGTCACCACCACCGGGTAGGTGATGACATTGGCCGTATTGGTCGCGGCCAGCCGCACCTGCTTGACCTTGCCGCGGAAACGCCGCTCCGGGAACGCATCGACGGTGAAGCCGACTTCCAGGCCCGGCTTGACCTGGCCGATGTCGGCTTCATCGACCGCCAGCAGGATTTCCATCTGCGACAGGTCTTCGGCGATCTGGAACAGCACCGGCGCCTGCAGGCTCGCCGCCACGGTCTGTCCCGGTTCCACCGAACGCGACAGCACCACGCCATCCACCGGTGCGCGGATCACCGTGCGCTGCAGGTTGAGGCGCGTGCTCTGCGTGGACGCAGTCTGCTGCCTGATCTGCGCCTGCGCCGAAGCCACCTGCGCGCGTGCCTGGTCGCGGGCGGCGCGGGCGAGGTCGAGGTCGCCGCGCGCGATCAGCTGCTGCTGCGCGAGCTCAGCCTTGCGGTTGTAGTCGGCCTCGGCATTGCGCACGGTTGCCTGCGCCGTCGCCAGGTCGGCACGCGCACTGTTGATCTGCGCGTTGCCCTGTGCGATCTGCGCCTCGAAGGTGCTCGGATCGATGCGCGCGATCACCTGCCCCTTGGTCACGTGATCGTTGTAGTCGACGAGCACGTCGGTGACCTGCCCGGAAATCTGGCTGCCGACATCGACTTTCGAGGTGGCATTGAGCGCGCCCGTGGCGGAAATGGTGACGCGGATGTCACCGCGATCGACCTTCACCGTGCGGTATGCCGAAGCGGCTTCCTCGCTGCTCCTGTGGCGCCAGGTGTAAACGCCAGCGATCACGATGGCGAAGACTGCGATCACTATCGCGATGCGGCGCGACCAGCCGGATGTCTTGCGTGCAGGGGAAGGCGTGCGGGCTGCGCTCATGGGGGAGGAAAAAAGGAAGTCGTTGGATATAACGCGCGAAAGGGCGTGGCGTTTACAAGTCCAGCCCCGCACGACGGCGACGGAGCGCAGCGGACAGATCAGGCAAAGCGGATGATCGCCGTGGTGCCCTTGCCCGGCTGGCTTTCCAGGCTCACTGGCCAGTCGAAGCGATCGCCGAGGCGGCGCACGATCGACAATCCCATACCGCGTCCTTCCTCGCGCGCATGGTCGGCGCGATAGAACGGGTCGAAGGCCTTCATGAGTGCCTCGGGTGTCATGCCGATGCCGGTATCGCGAACCTCGATGCGCTCGGGCGCCAGGTGCAATTCGATGCGACCGGAATCGGTGAAGCGCACGGCGTTGCCGAGCAGGTTGCCGATCATCACCGCCAACACGTGCGGCGGCGCGAACAGCCTGGGCGTGCCCTCGTCGATCACGGCCAGTTCGATCGGTCGTCCCACCAGCAAGGGCTGGACCCGCGCGACCTCGTGCGCCACGACTTCGCGCACGTCGAATTCCTCGCTCAACGGCTCCACCTCCGCTTCGCGCGCGAGGATGAGGAAAGCATCGATCACTGCCTCCATGTCGCGTCCCGCCCGCTGCACGCGCGCGAGGGAACGTAATTGCCGGTCGCTGGCGTCGGGATCGGCCAGCATCAGGTCGGTGGCGACCCGGATGACGGTGAGCGGCGTGCGCAATTCATGGCTGGCATCGCGGGTGAAATCGCGTTCGCGCTGCACGAAGTCGGTGACGCGGTCGCCGAGGCCGGCCAATGCGCTGGCGAGCTGGTGCACCTCGCTGCCCGAATCCGGCGGCAGCCGGCTGGCGCGGACCGCACTGGTATCGGGCGCGCGTGGATCCCACCACGCCACCACGTCGGCAAGCCAGCTGACCGGCACCACCATGCGTTTGGTGGTCCGGTACGTCATCCATGCCATCAAGTACGAAAGGCCCAGCGCGAACAGCAGCGTGACGAGCACGGTCACCAGGATGGCGGTGTCGATCAGGGTGGTGTCGATCGACAATACGAAGCGGCCCTGCGGCCGTTCGTCGACGTAGACGAAACGGCTCAGCGCCACCTGTTTCAGCCCCGGGGGAAAGCCGCGCATCGCTGGCGGCAACGCATCGGGAGCAGATCCGGCCGGAATGAAATAGCTGTCGAACGCCCGGCTGCGCGGCAGGGCTTCGCTGCTTTGCGCGGCGACCTCCGTCCAGAACCGGGTGGCCTCTCGATGCGCCGCCCAGTTCACCACGGACTGCCGCACCGCGAGGCCGATCGCCAGCAGGAACAGGCACAGCACCACGCTGGCGACCAGCGCCTGCGCTATGAAGGCCAGTTTGATCCTTCGCGGCAACCCCTGCGGCATGAGCGTACCGATCAGTCGGGCGGCTGCGATATGTCGGCCACCCGGTAGCCGGCGCTCTGCACTGTGTGCAGCAGCTGCTTGTCGAACGGCTTGTCGATGGTCTTGCGCAGGTTGTAGAGGTGGCTGCGCAGGGTGTCCGAATCGGGCAAGCCGTTGCCCCAGATCTCACGCTCGATTTCCTGGCGGCTGACCACGCGGGGCGACTCGCGCATCAGGATGGTGAGCAGGCGCAGGCCGATGGGCGAGAGCTGGAGTTCGGTCCCGCCTCGCGTCACCCGCAGGCTGGCAGGGTCGAGCACGAGGTCGGCGACCTTCAGCACTTCGCCCCCCACCTGGCGACGCTCGCGGCGGATCAGGGCGCGCAGGCGCGCTTCGAGTTCCTGGATGGCAAAGGGCTTGGTGAGATAGTCGTCGGCACCGACCGACAGGCCATTGAGCTTCTCGTCCAGGGTGTCGCGGGCCGTGAGCATCAGCACCGGGGTCGATTTGCGGGCTTCCTCGCGCAGCTTCTTGCACACCTCGATGCCGTCCATGCGCGGCAGCATCAGGTCGAGCACGATCACGTCGTAGCTGTTCTCGGTGGAGAGGCGGTAGCCGTCCAGGCCATCGGCGGCAAAATCCACCTCGAACCCGCGGCCCTCGAGGTACTCACCGACCATCTCGGAGATGTTCCGGTTGTCCTCGACTATCAGGACCAGGCCGCCATCGCGTGTTGATTGCATGACCAGGAGCTCCAGTTCGACTTCAGGTTTGTGAAGTTGCCCTTCCTAGGGTAGACGCACCGTGAAGGCGGCCACAGATGTGGTCTCATTCACCTTTACGACCTGTTAAAAACCGGCCTTCCTGATGCTTGATCGCTTCTATCCCGCCCTGCTGCTGCTCGGCTCCAACCTGTTCATGACCTTCGCGTGGTACGGACACCTGCGCTACAAATCCGCCCCCTTGGCGCTGGCGATCCTCGCCAGTTGGGGGATCGCCCTGTTCGAATACTGCCTGATGGTGCCTGCCAACCGGTTCGGCAGCGCGATGTATTCGGCGCCACAGCTCAAGGGCATGCAGGAGGTGATCACGCTGCTCGTGTTCGCCGGCTTCTCCACCTGGTACCTGGGCCAACCATTGAAGTGGAACCACTGGGCCGGCTTCGGCCTGATCGTGGTTGCGGCGTGGCTGATCTTCCGTGATTAACCGCGTGCGGCCCGGTCAGAACCTGGCCCGCGTCAGAACCTGATGCGTCCGGTCAGGATGTCCTTGAACATCACCCAGTCACCCACGAAGGAATAGAACGGGTGCTTGAAGGTAGCGGGCCGGTTCTTCTCGAAGAAGAAGTGACCGACCCAGGCGAAGCCGTAGCCGCACACCAGGGCGCCCAGCACGAACCAGCCGTTGCGGTTCCACAGCGCGAGCGCCAGAAGCACCAGCACGCCACAACTGCCGACGAAATGCAGGCGGCGGCAGGTGCGATTGACGTGCTCGCCCAGGTAGAAGGGATAGAAATCGCGGAAGCTCGAGAACTGGCCCATCAGTTGCCCCTGTAGGTTGCCCACGCCGCTATTTTTCACCGGCCTTGGCGCGGTTCCAGTACCGATCCTGGGCTTCCAGCGGCAACGCGGCAAGCGCGTTGCCATCGGCGTCGGCCATTGCCTCCATCGCCCGGAAGCGGCGTTCGAACTTGAGGTTGGCGCGCCGCATCGCGGCGCCGACGTCCACCCTGGCATGGCGCGCGATGTTCGCCGCGACGAACAGCAGGTCGCCGATTTCCTCCTCCAGGCGATTGCGTGCGGCGGTATCGCCCGGATCGTCGGCGACGGCGCTGAATTCGACGCGCACTTCCTCGATTTCCTCGTGCAGCTTGGCGATCACCGGCGTGATGTCGGGCCAGTCGAAGCCGACGGTCGCGGCGCGCTTCTGCAGCTTCGCCGCGCGCTGCCATTCCGGCAGCCCGCGCGCGATGCCGGCGAGCGCGGAAGTGTCTTCGTGCCCGGAGGATTCGCGTTCGCGGCGCTTCTGCTCTTCCCAGGCAACCGTCTGGGCCTCTGCATCCTCGACGCTGGCATCGGCAAAGACATGCGGATGGCGGCGGATCATCTTGTCGCTGATCGCGGCGACGACATCGCCGAAGGCAAAGCTGCCCTCCTCCTCCGCCATGCGTGCGTGGAAGACGACCTGCAGCAGCAGGTCGCCGAGCTCGTCCTTCAGCGCATGCCGATCCTCGCGATCGATCGCATCGGCGACCTCATAGGCTTCCTCGATCGTGTAGGGCGCAATGCTGGCGAAGGTCTGCTCCACGTCCCAAGGGCAGCCACCCTGTGGGTCGCGCAGCCGCGCCATGATCGCGAGCAGGGTGTGGATGTCGTGGTGGTCGTGCGGCAGTTCGTTCATCGGTTGCGTCATGCGATCCACTTGCGCCACGGCAGCGCGGTGTCACCCAGGGCGATGAAGTCGCCATTGAGGATCCGTTCGCGCTGGTTGTAGCGGAACGGCCGTCCCTGCGGATCGAACAGCGCGCCCCCTGCCCCTTCCAGTACGCACTGGCCCGCGGCGGTATCCCATTCGCTGGTCGGCCCGAAGCGCGGATAGACGTCGAGCCCGCCATCGGCGATGCGGCAGAACTTCAGCGACGAGCCCAGTCCCAACGGCTCGACGTCGCCCATGCGATCGATGAAGGCCTGCGTGCGCTCATCACGATGGGAACGACTGGCGGCGACCCGCAGCGGCGACTTGGCCGGCGCGCGCACGCGCAAGGTGGCATCGCGGCCCTGCTCGCGGCGGAACGCTCCCAGCGTTGCGCCGCCATGCCACAGCTGGCCGGTCACCGGCGCCTGCACCACGCCGAAGGTGGCCACGCCGTCTTCGATCAGGGCGATGTTGACGGTGAATTCACCATTGCGCTTGACGAACTCGCGGGTGCCGTCGAGCGGATCGACCAGCCACAACCGCGTCCACTGCCGACGCTGCGCCGCGCTGACTTCGTCGGCGGATTCTTCCGACAGCACCGGTATGTCCGGCGTGATGCGGGCCAGTCCGTCGACGATGCAGCGGTGTGCAGCGAGGTCCGCCGCCGTCAGCGGTGAATTGTCGTCCTTGTGCTCGACCGCGAATTCGCTGTCGTAGATGCCCAGGATCGCCGCCGCCGCGTCCTGCGCCAGCCGGATCACCTCTTCCCGCACTTTTGCGTCGATCACGCCTGCATCCCCAGCCACTCACGGGCGATGAACAGGGCCGCGATGCTGCGTCCCTCGGAAAAATCCTCGCGCAGGATCAGTTCGTGCAGGGCATTGAGTTTCCACGGGATCACTTCGAGCTCCTCCGGTTCGTCACCCGGCAGGCGCTCGGGATACAGGTCTCGTGCCACCACCAGTTGCGCGGTGTGGCTCATGTAGGTAGGCGCGAGGGTGATGTCGCGCAGCAGGGTGAGCGATCGCGCGCCGTAACCGGCTTCCTCCTTCAACTCGCGGTCGGCGGCCTGCAGGGCGGTTTCGCCCGCGTCGATGCGGCCCTTGACCAGGCCCAGCTCGTAGCGGTGCATGCCGGCGGCGTATTCGCGCACCAGCAGCACGGTGTCGGCGTCCAGCATGGGCACGACGATCACGGCGCCGTGGCCGCGGCCGTGCAGGCGCTCGTAGTTGCGTCGTTCACCATTGGCGAATTCGAGCTCGAGGCGCTCCAGGCGGTACGGGCCCGCGTCGTGCTCGGTGATGCCGTGGATGATGGGCAGGGGCCGCGTCACGGCTCGGCTCCGGGCCTTCGCCGGGCGGCCGCGCGGAAGGCTGCAATAATGGCGGGATGCAGGACATTACTCACGATGCCGCGATGATAGCGGACGCCGATGCATGGCGTTCGCGCGACCTGGCGGTGCTCTGGCACCCGTGCACGCAGATGCGCGAGCACCCGGACACACTGCCGCTGCTGCCGATCGCCCGCGGCGAAGGCCCGTGGCTGATCGGCCGCGACGGTCGCCGCTACCTCGATGCCATCAGCAGCTGGTGGACCAACCTGTTCGGCCATGCCGAGCCACGTATCGCGGCGGCGATCGCGCGCCAGGCGTCCACTTTGGAACATGTGATCCTGGCCGGCTGTTCGCATGCGCCGGCCGTGGAACTGGCCGAGCGGCTGCTGGCGATCGCGCCGCGCGAAGCCGGTCGTGCGCCGCTGTCGAAGGTGTTCTATGCCGACAACGGCTCGGCCGGTGTCGAAGTGGCCCTGAAGATGGCCTTCCACTGGTTCCGCAATCGCGGCGAACCGGGGCGCACCAAGTTCGTCGCACTGGAGAATGGCTACCACGGCGAAACCATCGGCGCGCTTGCCGTCGGCGACATTCCGCTTTACCGGCGCGTTTACGCCCCCTTGCTGGCGGAGGCGCTGTTCGCGCCTTCCCCGGACGCCTACCTGTGCGAACCCGGGGAATCCCCCGCGCAACGCGCCGCCCGCGCGGCGGACGCGCTGCGCGAACTGCTTGAACGGCATGCGGGCGAGATCTGCGCCCTCATCCTCGAACCACGCGTGCAATGCGCCGGCGGGATGCGCATGCACGACCCGTCCTACCTGAAGCTGGTGCGCGAACTCTGCGATGCCCACGGCGTGTTCCTGATCGCGGACGAGATCGCGGTGGGATTCGGACGCACGGGCACTCTGTTCGCCTGCGAGCAGGTCGGCATCCAGCCCGACCTGCTATGCCTGTCGAAAGGCCTTACCGGCGGCGCGATGCCGCTTGCCGCGGTATTGGCGACGCAGTCCATCTACGACGGCTTCCTCGACGATTCGCGCGAACGTGCATTCCTGCATTCGCACAGCTACACCGGCAATCCGCTGGCATGCGCCGCGGCCCTGGCGTCGCTGGATATCTTCGGCAGCGACGACGTCCTGGCGCGGAACCGCGCCACGGCGGAACGGATGCGGGACCTCGCGCAGCCGTTGGCCGCGCACGCGCATGTCGCGGACGTGCGCCAGGCCGGGATGATCGTCGCCTTCGAGCTGACGAAGAAGGGCGACAAGCGCGCGCCTTTCGACCCGGCGGCGCGCGTGGGCCTGCGCGCCTATCGCGCTGCACTGGCGCGCGGCGTACTGCTGCGCCCGCTGGGCGACATCCTGTACTGGATGCCGCCCTACTGCATCGACGACGATGCCCTGCGCCTGCTGGCCGACGTGACGCGACACGCCATCGATGAAGCGACCGCGGAGGCGACCTGATGCGCCTGACGCGAGTGCATGTCGACACGCCGCTTTCGGCCGGGCTGGAACTGGCGCTACCCGAAAACGCCGCTGCCCACCTGTCGCGCGTGCTGCGGCTTGTCGTCGGCGACGAATGCGTGCTTTTCAACGGTGACGGCATCGATTACGACGCGCGCATCACCGCAGTGGGCAAGCGCGAACTGCGTGTCGCGGTCGCCTCCGGCCGTGAAGTGGACAACGAGTCGCCCCTGGCCATCACGCTGCTGCAAGGCATTGCGCGCGGGGAGAAGATGGACCTGATCCTGCAGAAGGCGACGGAGCTTGGCGTGAATGCCATCGCGCCACTGTGGTCGCAGCGCAGCGAAGTGAAACTTGACGAGGCGCGCGCCGAAAAGCGCCTGGCCCATTGGCGCGGGGTGGTGACCTCGGCCTGCGAGCAATGCGGCCGCGCGCGCGTGCCCGGCGTAGCGGCGCCGGTGTCGCTGTCCGTGGCACTGGGCGCCTTGCCCGCGGGCGGACTGCGCCTGATCCTCGATCCGGAGGGTGAACTGGCACTGGGCACGCTCACGGTCGGTGATGAAGCGAGGATCGTCCTTGCAGTCGGACCGGAAGGCGGCTGGTCTCCCGCGGACCGCGAGCAGTTGCGCGACGCCGGCTTCCAAGGACTGAAGCTGGGTCCGCGCATCCTGCGCACCGAAACCGCAGGACTCGCAGCGATTGCGGCCCTGCAGTCGCGCCTGGGCGACCTGGCCTGACGCAACCAACCCCGAGGTCGCTCAGATCTTGAAGTAGAGCTTCCGTGCGTCGAGCCAGCGCACGACGACCCACCAGATCGCAACGAAAGACAGCGCATAAGCCAGGGACGGCACGTATGGCCCGAAGCGTGGGGTCATCCAGTCGGCGAAGCCGTGCTGGTAGGCGGGAGCAAGCCAGCCGAGCGCGGCGAGCGCATACAGGAGGAAGGCGGAGCCGGCGTAGGCCGCAATCGCGTTCACGCCGAAGGCGCGGCCCCACTCCGGCAAGCCACGTCGATCAACCAGCCAGTGGCACAGCGCCAGGAGCAGGCACGCGGCGCCGCCGGTCCACAACGCATACGACGGGGTCCACAGGTTCTTGTTGAGTGGCAGCGCCAGTGACCACACCTGCCCTGCAGTCAGCGCGATCGCGCCCGCCGCCCATAGCCATCGCACGCGGCCGTCGCGCAACCAGGAGCCGGCGCGTACGCCGAACAGAGTGGTAGCCAGTGCGCCGAGGGTGCTTACCAGGCCTTCGGGATCGTGCCCGCGGCCGCTGACCGGCTCGATCTGGTAGACGTGCACGCCGAGCAGCGCGTGATCGAGGCGGCTGGCGATGTTGTCGAACGGCGCATAGCTCCCGCCACCGGCGAGCAGCATCGAATAGCCGACGAGCAACGCGACGAGGATCACCCACTGCAGGCGCGGTCGCAGGTACAGCGCGAGCAGGCCGGCGGCACCAAAGCACAGCCCGATCCGCTGCAGCACACCCATCACCCGGAAATGCGGCAGGTCGAATGCCCAAAGGGCGCACAGGTGCAGCAACAACCCGAGCCCGAAGATGCGTGCGGCGCGCGCGAGTACCGTCTTCGCCAGTACCGACCGCGGTTCGCCGCGCTCAAGCCGTGGCGTCACCGCGAGCGCGATCGAAACGCCGACGATGAACAGGAACAGCGGAAAGATCAGGTCGGTCGGCGTGATCCCGTGCCACTCTGAATGCAGCAGGGGGGCATACACGTGGCCCCAATCACCCGGGTTGTTCACCAGCAGCATGGCGGCGACGGTGATGCCGCGCAGCGCATCGACCGATGCCCAGCGGGTAGGAGCGGAACGAGTTGGCGAGGAACCGGTGTCCACGCGGGATGTCGCCTCGGGCGACACAGCCGCGTGCATCGTCCTCAAGCGGCCTGGGCCTGCGCGATCGCGTTGCCGATCAGGACCTCGATGGCTTCCAGGTCGGGAATGTAGGCTTCGTCCTCGTTGAGCCAGACCCGGGCGTGGACGCCCGCCGGCAGGTGCTGGTCCGCGTCGAACTGGAGTCGATCCGGCGACACCGTCACCAGTCGCGGGAAGCCCTGCGTCAGCACCGCGAAATAGGGCGCCTTGGGATCACCGCTGAGCGCCTTGAGCACGACGACCTTGCTGCCGAGCCCGCCTGCTTCCGGCGCGATATCGGCCATGCGCGAGAAAGCGACCAGCGGCACTTCCCAGCCGCGCCAGCGGATGCGGCCCAACAGCCATTCCGGCGCACCTTCGACCGGCGTCGGCGGTGCGAAGGAAAGCACTTCGGCAATGGTCGCGTTGGGCAGGAGCAGGCGTGCACGGGCGACGGCGATCAATACGCCGCGGATGTCGGTCTGCGGGTTGGCCTGCGCCTGGGGCGCGTTGTGCTGGGAGGTCTTCATCGACGTCTTTGGAATTCTTCAGTGGCAGTTCGTCAGAGCCAACGCTGTGCGAGTCGGCGGGCAAGTTCCTGCGGCTTGCCCGACTGGCCACCGCGCGATGCAAGTGCCGCAGGCGCCGCAACGTCGTAGCAGCCATCCAGCGCCTGGCTGGCAATGAGCGCACCGTTGGCTGCAAGTTTCATCACGGCGTCGACCTGCGCCGGGTCGGAACCGCTGAGCATCAGCACAGCGCTGTCGTTCGCGGGCAGCCCGGTGAGCAGTTCGCCGGGCGCATCGTTGAAGGCGAGGCCCTGTTCGTAATCGTGCACGCCCAGGCTCGGCGGCAGGATGTAGATAGTCGCGGGCTGCACGGTGTCGCCGCTGACGGCCAGCTTCACGGGCAGCGAAGTGGCGCGCTGCATCTGCGCGACCAGCTTGTCGTAGTGGCCACCGTCGAGGCGCTGCTGGATCAGCACAGCCCGCGGGAACCCTTCCGGCAATGCGCCCAGCAGCTGGCGCACCGCATCCGGGCCACCGATGCCCGCCAATACCAGCACCGCGCCATGCGCCGGGGCCACGGTGCGATCGTGCACCAGCTCCATCGCGCCAACGCGGCTGTGCAGGTCGGCCATGTCGTCACGGAAACGGCTGGCGTCCGAGGCCTGGTCCGGCGCCATTTCCAGGCCTTCGAACATGATCTCGGTCGGCGTGTCATCGACAAGTTCGAGTTCGAACTTTGCGATCACCGTCGGCGTGGATCCGGCGTCATCTTCGAGGCCAAGGGGCGGATAGTCCGTGCCTGGCTCGTCCGTGCCCGGCAGGTCTGCGCTCGACTGGGCTGTGCCCAACTGAGCCTCGACCGGCTCGATCGCCAGGTGTGTATCGGAGGAACCGCTGTCATCCAGGTCGGAGAGGGTGAGCTCCCATTTGGCGGGCGCCGCCGCGACAGGCTCGGGCGATTCTGCGACAGACGCTGCCGCCTCCGCGACAGGCGCGGGCGATTCCGGCAAGACCTCCGCTACGGAAGTGGCGCGGCCGGGCGGCAACACCGTGTCCGACAGGCCCAGCTTGGCGCGCAAATGGCGCACCCAGCGTGCGGCGTCCCAACCTACGCGGCCAACAGCGAGTTCGGCCTCTTCGAACAGGATCTCGATCTGCGGGTTGGAGAGCACACCATCGAAGCGGTCGAGCGCCTCGTCCGCCATCGCCGGGTCGAGCATGACCAGGGCGGCTTCGGGCTGCGCTGCAAGCACGGCGGCCTGATCGCCGGTGGCCGGATCGGCCTCCAGGACGATGTTCGCGCCGGCCTGGTCCAGCGCCTCGCGCATGCGGTCGCGGGCCGCACCGGGGCGGGCCAACAACACGACGCGGCGGGCGTTGTCATTCATGGCCGCGCTTGACCCCCAGCAGTTCGAACACGTTGCGGAGCAATTCCGGCTCCTGGTACGGCTTGCCCAGGTAGCGGTTCACGCCGATGTCGAAGGCGCGCTGGCGGTGCTTCTCGCCGGTACGCGAGGTGATCATCACGATCGGGACGTTGCGCAGGCGCGGGTCGGACTTCATCGCCGTGGCGAGTTCGTAACCGTCCATGCGCGGCATCTCGATGTCGAGGAGCATCAGGTCGGGCACGTGCTCGACCATCTTTTCCAGGGCATCCAGGCCGTCCTTCGCGGTGAGGACCTCGAAGTTGTTGCGCTCGAGCACGCGGCCCGTGACCTTGCGCATGGTGACCGAGTCGTCGACCACCATGACCATCGGAACCCGGCGCGCTTCGACCACGGGCGCGACCGGCAGGCGCTCGGGCGCAAGCACGGCCTGGCGGCGCACCAGCGGCGCGACGTCGAGGATCACCACGACGCTGCCGTCGCCCATGATGGTGGCGCCGAAGATGCCCGGCACCGATGCGACCTGCGGACCCACCGGCTTCACCACGATTTCGCGGTTGCCGATGACGTGGTCGACGCTGACCGCGGCACGCAGGTCACCGGCGCGGATCAGCAGCAACGGCATCTGCAGCTGGCCTTCGGCCTTCGCCGTGGCATGGCCGACCAGGTTGCCGAGGTCGTGCACCGGATAGTCTTCGCCGCCGTACTGGTAGACCGCATCGGCCTGCGCCAACTGGTCGCGCGGGATGCGGCCCACGCCGCGTACCGAGGCGATCGGCACCGCGAAGCTGGTTTCACCGATGCGCACGAACACAGCCTGGGTGACCGCGAGCGTCTGCGGCAGGCGCAGGATGAAGCGCGTGCCCTCGCCCGGCCTCGAGTCGATATCGATGGTGCCGCCGAGCTGGCGCACTTCCGATGCGACCACGTCCATGCCGACGCCGCGACCGGCCAGGCGGCTGACTTCGTCGGCCGTCGAGAAGCCCGGCTCGAAGATCAGCATGTCGAGGTCGCTGTTGCTCAGCACCGCGTCGCTGCGGACCAGGCCGCGTTCCTCACCGCGCTTGCGGATCGCGTCGCGGTTGAGGCCGGCGCCGTCGTCGGCGACTTCCAGCACCACTTCCGAACCTTCACGGCGGATCGCGATGCTGATGGAGCCTTCTTCCGCCTTGCCCGCCTTCTTGCGCTTGTCGGGCTTTTCCAGGCCATGCGCGACTGCGTTGCGGAGCATGTGCTCCAGCGGCGCGGTCATGCGTTCGAGCACGTTGCGGTCGAGTTCGCCCTGGGCGTTGCCGAGCTTGAGCTGGACGTTTTTGCCCAGTTCGCCCGAGGCCTGGCGCACGACGCGACGCAGGCGCGGCACGAGCGCATCGAACGGCACCATGCGGGTGCGCATCAGCCCTTCCTGCAGCTCCGAGCTCACGCGCGACTGTTGCAGCAGCAGGGTTTCGTACTGGCGCGTCAGGTCGTCGAGCGTGGTCTGCAGGCTGGTCTGGTCGGCCGCGGACTCGGCGAGCGCGCGCGACAGCTGCTGCAGGGTGGAGAAGCGGTCGAGTTCGAGCGGGTCGAACGTCGCGTCCGGCGTCTCGTTCTCACGCTGGTAGCGGGCCATGATCTGCGCTTCGGTCTCGATCTCGAGACGGCGCAGCTGGTCGCGCATACGGATGTTGGTCTGGTCCATTTCCGCGATGGCGCCGCGGAACGCACCCAACTGCTGTTCCAGGCGGGCGCGATAAATCGCGACTTCACCGGCGTAATTGACCAGGCGGTCGAGCAGGTCGGCGCGAATGCGCACCTGCTCCTGCGGTGCGCGTGCTGCGATGTCGTCTTCGTCGACCTGCGCGGCATCGAACATCGGTGCCGACAGCGGCTTGAGTTCCAGGGCGGGCGCGGCGGCGCGTTGCGGCGTGCCGGTGACCTCGTCCGTGGGCGCAGCGAGTCGTTGGCCCCGCGAGCGTGCGTCGAATTCGGCGATGAGCGCTTCGGGCATCGCGATCGCCTGGCGCGCACCGACGCGCGTGACCATCGCATGCAGGCGGTCGAAGCCGCGTTCGAGCAGTGGCACGCCATCGCTGCCGAGTTCGACGCGGTTCTCGACCACGGACTCGAGCAGCGATTCCATGGTGTGGCCGAGTTCGCCCACGGCCATGATGCCGGCCATGCGGGCACCGCCCTTGAGCGTGTGCAGGTCGCGCTGCAGTCCGATCAGCGGTTCACGCAAATCCGGGGCCGCGCGCAATTCGGCGAGCAGGCCGTCGGAATGATCGAGCAGGTCGGCGCCTTCCTCGACAAAGATGTCGACCAGCTCCGGATCGAGGCCGGTAAGGTCGAGGGCTTCGTCGGGATCTTCTCCGCCGGCCTGGGCCTGCGCCAGGATCGCCGCGACCGCGGGTTCCGGTTCCGGCAGGGTGCTGGCAGCGGCCAGCGCGGCGGCCGCAGCGGCGGCATCGCGCTGTGCCTGGGCTTCGGCTTCGCCGACTTCCTCGGCACGACGCACGGCTTCGGCTTCCGCCTCGGCGGCGGCTTGCGCGGCGGCAGCCTGCTCCACGGCGAGGCGTTCGGCTTCGAGACGCTCTTCGTCGGCGAGGCGCTGCGCTTCCGCCCGCTGGGCTTCCTCGGCAGCGGCAAGCTCGGCGGCAATGCGTTCGGCTTCGGCCTGTTCGGCCGCGATGCGTTCGGCTTCCGCAGCCTCGCGCTGCGCCTGGGCGAGGCGCTGGGCTTCGGCGTACTCGACTTCGAGACGCGCGTATTCGGCTTCTTCCTCGGCGGCGGCACGTTCGGCTTCGGCACGTTCGGCTTCGGCACGTTCGGCTTCGGCACGTTCGGCTTCGGCACGTTCGGCTTCGGCACGTTCGGCTTCGGCACGTTCGGCTTCGGCACGTTCGGCTTCGGCACGTTCGGCTTCGACGCGTTCGGCTTCGACGCGTTCGGCTTCGACGCGTTCGGCTTCGGAACCTTCGCCACCGTCAGCCAGTGGGCGTTCGGCTTCGAGGCGCTCGGCTTCGAGGCGTTCGGCTTCGAGGCGTTCGGCTTCGAGGCGTTCGGCTTCGAGGCGTTCGGCTTCGAGGCGCTCGGCTTCGAGGCGTTCGGCTTCGAAGCGTTCGGTTTCGAGACGTTCGGCTTCAACGCGTTCGGCCTCGAAGCGTTCGGTTTCGAGACGTTCGGCTTCGACGCGTTCTGCTTCGAAGCGCTCGGCGTCGACGCGCTCGACTTCGAGCTGTGCGGCCTCGAGTTGGAGGTTCAGCGAGTTGTCGGCAACGGCATCGAAGTCGTCGATCGTGAATGCCTCGACCTCCTCCAACGCGACGTCACCGTGACCGGCTTCGAACGAGCCCGCATCAAGGGCAGCAGCGGTGAGGGCGGCAGCCGGCATGGACTGCACCAGACCACCCGTGCCAAGGTCGACGGCCAGATCGGTGAATTCGCTGAGATCGAACGAAGTGAGCTCGGCTTCGTGTGCCGCTTCTTCTTCGACCTGATGGTGGCGTGCCTCCGGCAGGCTGTCGCGGAGCGCCTGCATGCGCGCAGCCAGGCCTTCGAAGCGTGGCACATGGGCGATCGGGGCCTGCAGGCCCTGCATGGTGCCGCGAATCGCCGCGGCGACGTCGCCCATCGCGGCCACGCCTTCGTTCGCCGGCACGACGCCGGCAGCGAGGAGACGCTTGATGTATGTCTCGGTCGGACCGGTGATTTCCGTAATCACCGGAACTTCGGTCATCGCAAAGGCGCCGTTGAGCGTATGCACGGCGCGCTGCAGCGATTCGGTCGCCGGTTGCGGCCCTTGGCGCGCGGTGTCCAGCCAGTCCTCGATGGTGACGAGGTGGCCGCCGACTTCACCGGCGAGGATTTCCAGCAGCACGGCATCGACCGACGCGGGAACGCCCGGGATGACCATCTCTGCAGCGGCCGGCGGCATTGCCGCGGGTTCCTCGAACACCGCCTCGTTGAGTTCCCCACCCGGTTCGCCCAGGTCGATGGAAACCACGGCGGCTTCGGCCAGCTCCGGAATGGCTTCGACGACCGGTGCGGCCGCTGCCGGGGTGAAGAATGCTTCTTCACCGGCGGCAAGGCGATCGGCGACCGCTTCCATGCCGCGGAGATCCGCGGTGATGGCTGCATCGCCACGCAACGCGGCGTGCAGCTGCGGCAACGTGTCGTGTGCCTGGCCGACGAGGGCCACGACCGCGGGGCTGGCCGGACGCGTGCCATCCAGCACGCGGTTGAGCATGTTCTCGACTTTCCAGCTGAACTCACCGAGGGTCTTGGCGCCGACAAGCCGGCCACTGCCCTTGAGAGTGTGGAAAACGCGACGGATGGGACGCAGGCGTTCGGCGTCTTCCGGGTTGTCGCGCCAGGGCTTGAGCAGTTCGCCGAGGTTGGCGATTTCTTCCTGGAGTTCCTCGAGGAAGACTTCGCGGATTTCGTCGTCGATGTCGTCGCTGCGTTCGAAACCGCCGGCGGCGACAGCATCGGCACTGGCAGCCACCGGTGCCGGCGCGCTGACCGCGGCCACATCGGCAGTGGCTTCGACCACGCCGTTTGCCGGTGTCGTGGTCGTTGTTTCGACCGGGCTCGAATGAGCCAGGCCGCGGAACGGCTCGATCTTGCCGAAGTCGAGCGCGTCGGCGAGATCGGGCGACAGCTGGAGTGCTTCTGCCGTCGTCAACGGCGCGCCGACTTCCTCCAACGCCGGCAGTGGCCAGTAGCGCAGGCGCTCCAGGGCGTGGCGGGCGATTTCGAGGATCTCGTCGCGTCCGGGGCGCTGGTCGCGCAGCGCTTCGAGGTAGTACTCGAGGCTGGCCAGTGCATCGGCCATGGTGTCGAGCTGCTGGCTGTTCGGAACCCGCTTGCGCGTGATCAGCTCGACATCGACGTAGCGCTTCACCGCGACGAGGTAGTCGGCGGGAAGCTGCTGTTCGAGCATGCGCAGGGCGCCGCCGACTTCATCGAGCAGGCGCGGAACCTCGCCGAGCTCGGCATGGTCCCAGCCGGTCTCGACGAAGGCCACGAACGACTGGCGCGCATCGCCGAAATTGGCGATGGCTTCGCGCACGACGACGTCGATGACCTTGTTGTGTTCGCCGGAGACGAGGTCTTCGTCGCCAGCCGCATCCGGGCGGCCCAGGCGTGCAACCTGGTCGTCCAGCGATGCATCGACATACAGCAGCGCACCGGCGACATCGAGCAGCGCGCCTTCGTCGGCGGCACGGTGGCCAGCGACGATTTCGCGCATGGCGTCGCGCTGTTGCATCACGACGTTGCGCGCCACGCCCAGGCCCATCATGCCGAGCGTATCGCTGACGCGGGTGAGCGCATCGACCTGCTCGCGCAGTTCAGTGACGTCGGTCTGGCGCGTGCGCAGGTGCAGGTCCAGCGCGTCCTTGACGCGCAGGAGGTCTTCCTTGATTGCCGCGGAGACGGTGTCGAGCAGCGCGCGATTGCGCCCGCTAAGGCTGCCGCGGGCGTGCTCGAGTTCGTCTTCGCTGGGCAGCTGGCCGGCGAGGTCGAACGTCTGGCGCAGACTGTTGAGGGCAGGATGCTGAGCCTGGCTGTGGGCGACGTGGTACAGCAGCTGGCGGGTCGGTTCCGCCGCGGCATCGGTGCGCGGGGCGCCGAAGGCGAAGCTGTCTTCGATCAGTGTCTGGCGCGCTTCGCGTTCGACGCCGGCGAAGGCCTGGCGCATGCCACGGCTGGCGTTGAGGGCGCCATCGCGCAGGGCATCGGCGACGGACGACGCAACCCAGAGCATGCGGCGCAGCGGCTCGGTGTCCACCTGCGCAAGCAACGACTCGATGGTCTTCGCGAGCTGGGAGGCATCGGCGGGCGTACCGTCTTCCGGCCATGCAGCCAGCGCGTCGCGCAGCGCACCCAGGTGCGTCACCAGTTCGTCGCGGGCCGGCTTGGGCGCCGACGACGCAGGTGCGGGAACGTCTTCCGGCAAGGGCCGGTCGAGATCGGGCGAGAACAGCACGCTCTCGTTCAGGCCGGTCTCACCGCGCGTCGCACGCAGCTCATTGAGCAGCGGCAGCAGCACGATCGGGATGTCGCGATGGCCGCCCTGCAGGCGTTCCAGGTAATCGGGCAGCTGCACCACGCCGCGCATCAGCGCCGCGCAGGCGTCGTCGCGCTCGGAGACTTCACCCCGCAGCAGCGACAAGGCGAGGCGCTCCATTTCCTCGGCCACCATTGCCGGCGCATAGAGCTCGATCATGCGCAGCGTGCCGTGCACCTGGTGCATGTAACCCGCACAGGTGCGCATGTGCGCCGTCTGCGAGGGATTCTCGGCAAAGGACTCGATCTCGTCGCGCGCCAGGCGCAGCGTCGCATCGAGTTCGGGTTTGACCCAGCCCAGCGTGGTCGTGTCGATCGCGTCACGCAACACGGTCATCGATTGCCTCCGTATCGGCGCGCGGCCGCGGCGCCTGCCCCAGGGGCGGGCGCGTACGCGGGGCGATTTGCCTTCAAGCCGTCCATCTCGTTATCGGTTCCGTCTCGCGTCAGGCCGGCAGCTTGAAGTCGGCGACCGAGCGGCGCAGGTCGGCCGCAAGCTGCGCCAGGTTTCCGATCGATTGCGCCGTCTGGCTCGCACCCTGCGAGGTCTGCGCGGTAATCGACTGGATGGTGTTCATCGTGGCGGTGATGTTCGACGCCGCGCTGGACTGCTGCTTGGCGGCCGACGAGATGCCCTGAATGAGGCCCGACAAGTCGGACGACACCTTTTCGATCTCGCCCAGCGCCGTACCCGCGTCTTCCGCGAGGCGTGCACCCGCGACCACTTCCGAGGTCGTCTGCTCCATCGAGGACACCGCTTCGTTGGTGTCGGACTGAATCGTCTGGACCAGCGTTTCGATTCGCTTCGTCGCGTTCGAGGCGCGTTCTGCGAGTCGCTGCACTTCGTCGGCCACGACCGCGAACCCGCGGCCCGCTTCACCGGCCGAGGCCGCCTGGATCGCCGCGTTCAGCGCCAGGATGTTGGTCTGTTCCGAGATGTCGTTGATCAGTTCCACGATCGAGCCGATTTCCTGCGACGACTCACCCAGTCGCTTGATTCGCTTCGAGGTTTCCTGGATCTGGTCGCGGATCGAGTCCATGCCCGCGATGGTCTGGCGCACGACGCCGGCACCCTTGGTCGCGATCTGCACCGAGCGTTGCGCCACGTCCGCGGATTCGGCGGAGTTGCGCGACACCTGGTCGATGCTCGCCGCGATTTCGCTGATGCGGTCGGAGGCGGAGCTGATTTCATGCGCCTGGTGCTGGGCGGCTTCGGCGAGGTGCATCGCGGTCGCCTGCGTTTCCTGCGCGCTGGATGCCACCTGCACCGAGGTGTCGGTAATCGTCTGCACGAGGCTGCGCAGCTGCTCGACGGCGAAGTTGATCGAGTCCGCGATCGCGCCGGTCATGTCCTCGGTCACGGTCGCCTTCACGGTCAGGTCGCCTTCTGCGAGCGAACCCATTTCGTCCAGCAGGCGCATGATCGCCTCCTGGTTGCGGTCGTTGAGTTCCTTGGTGCTCTCGTAGCGCTTCTTCTGCGCGCTGTTCAACGAGAAGAGCAAGCCGGCGATGGCGAGGATCGCGGCGATACCGGACAGGACCGAGATCAGGATGTGGCCCAGCGGGTTCTTGCTGCGGACCGAACCGAAGGCGGTGAGCGAGCGGAACAGCGATTCGCTCTGGCCCAGCAGGGTGTTGGATTCGCTGGTGATGGTGCCCGCCGCGGCCTGCGCGGTGAACAGGTTCTTGGAGCCGGAGCTGATCGCGTCCAGGTCCTTCTTCATGTCGGTCCACAGCGCTTCGGCCTGGCCGAGCGCGGCCAGCGCGCCGCCGTTGGACAGCGGGGTCACGCCGAGCGCGGCGTCGCCCTTGCGCAGGCCGGCAAGCACGTTGCCGAACACGGCGGCGGTACGGGTCAGCTGGTCGCCCGCGATCGAGGCGCCCTGGCCGCCGGCGCGCATCGCGGTGATGTTCTTGTCGATCTGGCCCGCGAGCACGTTCTGGCGCAGCGCGAGGTAGACCTGCGAGGCCGGCGAACCGCTGGACGACATCGCGCGCACCAGTTCGTCCAGGCGCGCCTGCAGCTGCGGGACCTTGGCGGCGAAGCTGTCGGCGTTGCTCGCCAGGCCGGTCACCGCGCCTTCGGAGGCGATGACCTGGTCGGCGTTCTTGCCCACCAGGTCCCACGTATTGGCGACGTTGCCGATGTCGCCCGACACGCCCAGTTCGCCACCGAAGCGGTCGTTGAGCTGCTTCACGTCGGCGTCCATCTGCGCCTTGGTGGCCTTGAAGGCCGCGTAGGCCTCCTTGTCACCGCCCACGGCCTCGGCGCCCTGCACCGCGAGCCGCTGCGAGTTCACCTGCAGCGACGAAGCCGCGGAACTGGCGCTGGCGAGGCGCGAACCCTTCCAGGTGGCGTAGCCGGCGTTGACGCCGAAGATGACCACCGAGATACCGAGGATCGTCAACCAGGTATTGACACCGAGGCCGCGGCCCTTGGGATTCATCACAGTACTCATGGTTCAACCTCGTTGGCGATTGCTGCTTGTTGCGTGCGATTTGATGACCGGGACAGGCGTCAGCCTGCGGCGGCTTGGCGGAATTCGGGTGTACGGGCCAGCCGGTCCAGGCTGAAAATGCCCCACGGCTGCTCGTCGACGCGGTAGGCCCGGTCGATGAAGTGCGTGTAGCGTCCCTGGTAAAGCGGATCTTCGGCGACCTGCGCGTCGGCGACTTTCTGCGGTTCGGTGAAGCTGCGCTGGCCGTAAAGCTCGTCGATCAGCACGGCAACGTCGCCGCCGGGCTGGCGCACGAGCAGCGCGCGCTGGCTTTCATGCAGCACGGTGCGCTCGCCCTCAAGGAACTGCTTGAGGTCGACGATCGGCAGCAGGTTGCCGCGTACGTTGGCGACCCCCAGCATCCACGGTTGCGCGCCGGGCACCTGGGTGATGGGCGGCAGCGGCAGGATTTCGCGCACCTCGTCGAAGCCGGAGGCCAGGCGGTGCGTGCCCACGCGGTAACCCACGCCGCGCCACAGACCGGGCGCATCCAGCTGTTCGGGAAGGCCGGCGACGTGTTCGAGGCTGCGACGCTCGTAGTCGGCCAGCCGCTCGAACGGGCCGAGCGTGGTGACGTGTTTCTTCACTTCAGTGCCCCAGCACCGCGTTGATGCGGGCGATCAGTTCGGATTCGCGCGGCGGCTTGACGATGTAGTCCTTCGCGCCCTGGCGCATGCCCCACGCCCGGTCGGTGTCCATGTCCTTGGTGCTGACGATCAGCACCGGGATGGCGCTGGTGGCCGCATCGCGCGACAGCGCGCGCGTGGCCTGGAAACCATTCATCCCGGGCAGGACGACGTCCATGATGACGAGGTCGGGCAGCTCGCGCTTGCAGGCAGCGATGCCATCCTCGGCGCTGCCCGAGGCCAGGACCTGGTGTCCATTGCGCTCAAGCAGCTGGGTGAGGACCGCCACGTCAGTCGGCGAATCCTCGATCAACAGAATACGTGCCATTGGTGCCTTACCCCCCCGGTCAGGCGTTGCGTGCGGTGTCCTGCACGTGATTACGAATTGCGTCCAGCAGTTCCTCGCGAGTGAACGGCTTGGTCAGATATTGCTCGGACCCGACGATGCGGCCCCGCGCCTTGTCGAACAACCCGTCCTTGGACGACAGCATGATGACGGGCGTGCTCTTGAACAGTTGATTGTTCTTGATCAACGCACAGGTCTGATAACCATCCAGACGCGGCATCATGATGTCGACGAAAATGATCTGTGGCTGCTGGTCGGCGATCTTGGCCAAGGCTTCGAAGCCATCGGTCGCGGTCACCACATCGCAACCTTCCCGCTTGAGCAAGGTCTCCGCCGTACGGCGGATGGTCTTGGAATCATCGATCACCATGACCTTCAGCCCGTCGAGGCTGCCGTTGCGACCCTCTTGCATGCTTTCAATCCCCTGTGCGATCTCGGCGGTCTCCGCGCGTCGCGAAGTGCCTTTATTTCAAGCATAGCGCGGACTGTCAAGCACGAATTTCGCCGCTCCCGTCCCTGAATGTGCGCGGGTGCACAATCGCGACCCGGTTTGCACTTGCTGCGCCAGAACATGACGTTTTGCGGCAAGCACCGACTGGGGCGCAACCCCGCCTGCTACCATCGCCGGCATCGTTTTCACCGCCACCAACATGCCCTTCCAGCCGGGTGCCGACATCGTCGTCGTGATGGATCCGATCGGATCCATCAAGATCGCCAAGGACTCCACCTTTGCCATGCTGCTCGAGGGCCAGCGCCGGGGGCACCGGCTCTGGTACGTGCGCCCGGGCAGCCTGGCGGCCGCCGGGGGGCAGGCGCAGGCAACGGTCGCGCCGCTCACCGTGACCGACGATCCGGCCGGCTGGTACGAACTGGGCGAGTGGAGCCGGCTGGTCTTCGGCCCGGGCCAGGTCGTGCTCATGCGCAAGGACCCGCCGGTCGATACCGCGTACCTCAATGACACCCACCTGCTCGGCCTGGCGCAGCGCGCCGGCGCCCTGGTCCTCAATGATCCGCAGGGCCTGCGGGACATGAACGAAAAGCTCGCCGCGCTGGAATTCCCCCAGTGCGTGCCGCCGACCGTAGTGAGCCGCGAGGCAGCGGTGCTGAAGGCCTTCGTGGCCGAGCATGGCGACGTGGTGCTCAAGCCCCTGGACGGCATGGGCGGGCGTTCGATCTTCCGGGTCCGCGCCGGCGACGCCAACACCAACGTCATCCTGGAGACGCTGACTGCCGGCGGCCGCGACCTAGCGATGGCCCAGCGCTACTTGCCGGAAATCACCGAGGGCGACAAACGCATCCTCCTGGTCGATGGCGTGCCGGTCGACTACTGCCTGGCCCGCATCCCCCAGGGTGACGAATTCCGCGGCAACCTCGCCGCGGGTGGCAAGGGCCGCGGCCAGCCGCTGAGCGAGCGCGACCGCTGGATCGCCGCCCAGGTCGCTCCGGAATTGAAGCGCCGCGGCATGATCTTCGTCGGCCTGGACGTGATCGGCGACTACCTCACCGAGGTCAATGTCACCAGTCCGACCTGCATCCGTGAACTCGATGCGCAGTTCGGGATCAACATCGCAGGCATGCTGTTCGATGCGATCGAACGCAGGCTGGGGGCCGGAACCTAGGGGCCGGAGCCCCGGAACCCGCCTTCCCTTCTCGAGTCCAGTCCCTGTCCCCATGAGCACCGTCGCCGCCCGCGTCCCGCCCCACCCTGGCGAATATGCCCTGGGCGAGAACCGCCGCATCAGCGCCACCATGGTGTTGTCGGTGCTGGTCCACGCCATGCTCCTGCTCGGTGTGGGCTGGGCGGTGGAGAGCGCGGCGCCGGTGATGCCGACACTGGACGTGATCCTGACCCAGACCACGTCGCCCCTGACCCGCAAGCAGGCCGACTTCCTCGCCCAGGCCACCAACCAGGGCGGCGGCGAGCACGACAAGACCACCCGGCCGCGCGAAACCCAGTCGGGCCCGGCGCCCCTGCCGGAACCCGGCATCGCCCCGCGCACGCTGCGGGCGCAGTCACCCGCGCCGCAGCCCGCGCCGCAGGACCGGGTGATCAGCACCTTGCAGGCCGATACCCAGGTCGCCAAGGCACAGGCCACGCCGCCGCCCGACGAACGCGTGCTGCCGCCCGGCCGCGAGAAGATCGCCCGCGACATGGCGATGGCGCGCCTGGCCGCGGAGATCCACCTGCGCTCGGACCGCTACGCGAAACGTCCGAAGCGCAAGTTCGTATCGGCCAGCACGACCGAGTACGCCTGGGCCGCGTACCTGAGCGAATGGGTGAAGCGCGTGGAGCGCGTGGGCAACCTCAACTATCCGGACGAGGCGCGCAGCCGCCACCTTGCCGGCAAGGTCGTCATCACCATCGCGATCCGCCGCAACGGCACCGTCGAGCGCATGCAGATCGTGCAGTCGAGCGGGATCGCGCTGCTGGATTCCTCGGCCTTGCGCATTGCGCAGCTGGCCGAGCCTTACGCGCCGCTGCCGAAGACGGAAGAAAACCCGGACATCCTGCACGTCACCCGCACCTGGCTGTTCATGCCGGGCGGGGAACTGATCGACGATTGAGGTCCGGGCCGCGCGATCGACGCGATTACCTGCCGCGCATCCGCTTACTTGTTCGCATCGCGCAGAGCCTGCTGCTCGGCAATGGTGAGCGCGACGTTGTCGCGCAAGTACGCCGGTTCGGCGAATTCCGGAGCCACCGTTTCGCCACGCGCGTAGGCCAGCGCGGCCAGGCGGGCGACGTCGGCGGCATGCGGCAGCGCGGTGGCATCGATGGCGGCGAAATGCGCACGCGCACGCGCCGCCAGCGCACCGTCCTGCGCGGCGAAGCCGGTGCCGACGCCGTGCCATCCAGTTGCCTCGGGCAGGATCACCGCATCCGGTGGCAGCACCCGCTCGGCATCGAGCGCGATGGCATCGCCATCGCGCAGTTCGAACGAAGCCGCATAGACCTCGCCCATGCGCGCATCGATCGCGGCAAGCACGTGCGGCCCCGGCGCCTGCAGCGCGAGCGCTGCGAGCGTCGAGACCGGCACGATCGGCCGGTCCAGCGCGAGCGCGATGCCCTGCCCGAGCGCGATCGCCAGGCGCACGCCAGTGAAGGCGCCGGGACCGCGGCCGATCGCAATGGCATCGAGCTGCGATTTTTTCACCCCGGCCTGCGCGAGCAATTGCTCCGCCCACGGCAACGTGAGCTCGGCATGCCGCCGGGGCGCGATCTCGAAGCGCTCGTGCACTTCGCCGTCGAGCCAGAGGGCGACGGAGCAGGCTTCGGTGGCGGTTTCGATGGCTAGGAGTTTCATGGGCGGGGAACGGGGAACGGGGAACGGGGAACGGGGAACGGGGAACGGGGAACGGGGAAGAGCCTACCGTTTTTGCTCGTCATCCCGGCGAACGCCGGGATCCAGCCGTTGACTCTACGGGAACGCAAAAAGCTGGATCCCGGCCTTCGCCGGTATGACGAAATCAGTCAAGACTTTCATCGTGCGCCCGGCCTGCCTGCGCCGCTGACTCGACCGAGAAAAACCCAACCACATCCTCCACCTTGCGCGTCTTCGGCAATGGCGGCAGCGAATCCAAGAACACTTTGCCGTACGTTTTCGAGCTGATGCGCGGATCGCACAGCACCAGCACGCCGCGATCGGTCTCGCTGCGGATCAGGCGGCCGGCGCCCTGCTTCAACGAGATCACGGCCTGCGGCAGCTGTTCGTCGCGGAACGGGTTGCCGCCGCTGCGGCGAATCGCTTCCAGGCGCGCCTCGAACACCGGATCGTCCGGGGCGGCGAACGGCAGCTTGTCGATGATCACCACGCTCAGCGCTTCGCCTGCGACGTCGACGCCCTCGCGGAAGCTCGCCGCGCCCAGCAGCACGCCGTTGCCGGACGCACGGAAACGCTCCAGCAGCACCGGTCGCGGCGCTTCGCCCTGCACGAACAACGGCCAGGGACCGTCGCGCAGCAATTCCGCGGCTTCGCGCAGGGCGCGATGCGAGGCGAACAGGATGAAGGCGCGCCCGCTGGAGGCCTCGAGCACCGGACGCAGCTTGTCGACCAGGCTTTCGCCGTAATGGCGGACGGCCGGATCGGGCAAACCGGTCGGCAGGTAACACAGCGCCTGTCGCGGCCAGTCGAACGGGCTCGGTGCCAGCAGCGTGCGCGGATCGCGCAGTCCGAGCTTGGTGGCGTAGTGGTCGAAGCGGCCGCCGATCGCCAGAGTCGCGGATGTGAACACCCAGGCCGCGTGCGAGCGCTCGCGGTGTTGCGACAACGGCCCGGCGACATCCAGCGGCGTGCGGCTTAGGCGGAAGCCGCGCGCGGTGAGTTCGTACCAGTGGACACCGGTGTCTTCGCTGTCCGCCTGCTGCGAGGGCGGCGCATGGTCTTCGCCCGTCGTGGCTGGCGGGTCGTCGTGCAACGGCATGTCGAAGTCGTCGTCGCCCACCCCTTGCCCGGCGTCGCCGCGCCAGCGCCGCAGCCGCGACAGGAATTCGCGCGCGCGCGCGGCGCAGCTCTCGAAACCCGGCGCGGATTCGCGCAGCGGTTCGAGCGCGGCGGCCAGGTGTTCGAGCGCCGCGTCGAGCGCGTCGAAGGCCTGCTCCGAGGCATCCAGTTCCGCGGCGCGGCGGCGCGTGCCGCGCACCGGCAGCTCGTCCATCGCCGCGCGCAGGGCCCGCACGCCATGTTCGAGCTCGCGCGCCGGTCCCTGGATCGCCGCCAGCGAACCGGCGACGTCCTTGCATTCGGCGATCGCGTCGCGCGCCAGTTCCACCAGGGGACGCGCGCTCAGGGCCTCACCGAAAAACTGCGCGGCGAGATCCGGCAACTGGTGCGCTTCATCGACCACGAACGCCTGCGCGCCGGGCAGGATCTCGCCAAAGCCCTCCTGCTTGAGCGCCAGGTCGGCCAGCAGCAGGTGGTGGTTGACGACGACCACGTCCGCCGCCTGCGCACGCTGGCGGGCCTGCACGACGAAACAGTCGGCGAAGAACGGACACTCGCTGCCGAGGCAGTTGTCGGCCGTCGACGTCACCATCGGCAGCAGCGGCGAATCCTCGGGCAAGGCGTCGAGTTCGGAGAGATCGCCCATGCGCGTGCGCCCGCTCCAGGCGACGATGCGCTGGAACTGCACGATCTGCTCGCGGTTGGCGAACTTCGGTTCGCCCTTGGCGTGGTTGAGGCGATACAGGCACAGGTAGTTCGCGCGGCCCTTCAGCAGCGCGGTCTTCAAGCCGCGGCCCAGGGCGTCGCGCACGCGCGGCAGGTCGCGGTGGTAGAGCTGGTCCTGCAGCGCGCGCGTGCCGGTCGAGATGATGGTCTTCATCCCCGACAGCAACGCAGGCACCAGGTAGGCGAAGGTCTTGCCGGTGCCGGTACCGGCTTCGGCGATCAGCGTGCCGCGGGTTTCGAAGGCCTCTGCTATCGCCGCGGACAGGTCCTGCTGCGCCGCACGGGGCGCAAACGCGTCGATCCGCGACGCGAGCTCGCCCCCTTCGCTCAATGCCGCGCGACTGGCTTCGGCTAGGCGACTGGACATCAGTAGCGATTCAACGCGGCGACCGTACAGGCGTCGCGGCGCGTGCGTGCGGTGCGTGCGTCCGCGGCGGCGGCCTGCACGCGCGCGGTGGCCTGCGCCTCGCTTTCATCACGACGGATCACGCGATCGTTCGCGCGCAAGAGCGCTCCCTGCACGAGGGTTTCCCAATGGCGGCGGCACAGGGGACCGGTGGCGGAGCCCAGGTCGATCGCCTGCTTCGCGTAGAGCTCCGCCTGGGCGGCCTCGCCCAGCAGCAGCGCGACTTCAGCGCGTTCCTGCAGCAGGGCGGGATCCTCGGCATTGAGCTGCAGCGCGCGGTCGAGCAGGTCGGCCGCGTCGCGATACATGTGCTTCGCCTCGAGTTGCTCGGCCTGCTGGCGCAGGTCCTCGACCTGCGGGTCGCGCAGCGGCTGCACGTCGAGCTCGGTCGGACTGGCCGCCCCTGCCGCACGGATGGTCCGCACCAGCGCGGCGGCATCGAATGCGGGGGCATCGGATTCGGGGGCGGCAGGTTGCGGCGCCGGAGTCACGCAACCGCCGAGCACCAGTACCCCGGGCAACAGCCACGAACCGCGCGGGGTCGAGTGCAATCGGCTCATTGCTGGTCCGGCGGCGGAGGCGGTGCCGCGTCGCCCTGCTTGTCGTCGTCCTTGCGGCCGAACCCGAACCAGTCGCGCCAGCCACCGCCCTGCTCTTCCTGCGCTTCGGCCTGCATCGGGCACGGCGCGTACTGCGGCGCGAAACCGGCGACGAAGGCGAAGCGGCGCGCGCCCGCGCAGTCGGCGTCGGTGGTGTTGCTGCCGACCACCCACTGCCAGTCGACACCCTTGTCGCCCATCTGCAGCGAGGCGCTGGGCAGGCGCGAGAAGATCGCCGACCACACCCGCATCGCACCGGTGGCGCCGTACAGGCCGGTTTCCTTGTTCTGGTCGTTGCCTACCCAGATCACGGCGAGGTGGTCCCCCGTCCAGCCAGCGAACCAGCTGTCGCGGCCGTCGTTGCTGGTGCCGGTCTTGCCGGCGGCATTGAGACGGCCCAGGCCATCGCGCACCAGCTGCGCCGCGGTGCCGCTGGTGACGGTCTGCTGGCCCGCGATGGTGATCAGGCGCGCGGCGATGGCATCGCCTTCCTGCGCCGGCGCCGGCTTGGTGTCGTAACGATTGAGGGCGCGGCCATTGGCGTCGAGCACGCCGCGCACGGCATGCAGGGGCTGGATCTGGCCGCCACTGGCGAGGAACTGGTACAGCTGCGCCATCGCATACGGGCTCTGGTCGAGCGCGCCGAGGATCAACGACGGCCGCGGCTCGGCCTGGATGCCGGCGAGCGTGCGGATCAGGTCGGCGATGCGCTCGGGCGCGACCTTCATGCCCACGCGCACCGTGGCCTGGTTGTAGGACATCGCCAGCGCGTCGATCAGGCGCACGCTGCCGTGGCTGCGGCCATCGGAATTGCCCGGGCTCCACTTCTTGCCACGGCCGAGGTCGACGGTGACCGGGGAATCGTCGACATAGCTGGCCAGCGAATAGCGGTCCGGCGTCGCCAGCGCGAGCAGGTACACGAACGGCTTCAGCAGCGAGCCCACCGGACGCTGCGCTTCCACTGCACGGTTGAAGCCGTGCTCGCTGTACACGCGGCTGCCGACGACGGCAATGACTTCGCCGTTGTGCACGTCGGTCACGACCAGGCCGGCCTGCAGCGGCGGACGACGCTTGTTGTCGAGATCCTTGAGCGTGCGGGCCACCGCGCCTTCGGCGAGGGCCTGGGCCGATGGCGACATGCCCGTCATCACGCTCAGGCCGGCGCCGACGAGCTGGTCGGCGGGGTAATCGCGCGCCAGCTGGCGGCGGACGAGATCGACGTAGGCCGGGAAGCGGTTCGGCGCGAGGCTGCCGGGCACCTCGGTGATGCCCAGCGGCGCCTTCAGCGCGCGCTGGTATTCCTTCTCGTCGATCAGGTTGGTTTCGCGGAATTCGCCCAGGGCGAAGTTGCGGCGCTCCAGCGCACGCTCCGGATTGCGGCGCGGGTCGTACCACGACGGGCCGCGCACGATGCCGACGAGCAACGCCACCTGCTCGGTGCTCAGGTCGCGCAGGTCGCGGCCAAACCAGAATTCCGAGGCCGCCGCGACGCCGTGGATCGCCTGCGAACCGCGCTGGCCGAGGTAGACCTGGTTGAGGTAGGCCTCGAGGATGTCGCGCTTCTCGTAGCGCGCATCGATGATCAGCGCGTACAGGATCTCGTTGAACTTGCGGCTGAGCGTCTGCTCCTTGCCGATGCCGAGCAGGCCGCTGCGGGCAAGCTGCTGGGTCAGGGTGCTGGCGCCCTGCTTCGTGCCGGTCGCGGTCTTGAACGCCGCGCGCAGCATGCCGCTGAAGTCGATGCCGATGTGGTGGTTGAAGTCGCGGTCCTCGACCGCCTGCAGGCCGGTGACGAGCAGCTCGGGTACTTCCTCGATGCGGACCAGACGGCGCTCTTCCTGCTTCTGGCCGTAGAGCGTGGCGATGCGCGCCGGATCCAGGCGCGCCACCTGCAGCTTGCCCTTGCCGGCGACATCGCGAACGCTGGCCACGCGGCCGCCGGACACCACCGCTTCGATGCGCCGCGCCGGCACCGCACCGTCGACGTCGTTGAAGCCGCGGCTGGAAATCCTCCAACGCCCGCCGTTCTGGGAATAGCTGCCTTCGCGGCTGCCATCGCCCTCGTGGTAGCCCGCGGCGTCCAGCTCGGTCTTGAGCGTGCGGGAGTCCAGCACCAGCCCCGGCCGCAACGCCAGCGGGCGCGCATAGACGCGGGTCGGAATCTGCCACTGCAGGCGTCCGAAACGCTCGGTCACCTGGTGGTTCAGGTACAGCGTGTAGGGGATGAGGAAGCCCAGCCCCAGGCCCATCGCCGCCAGCGACCAGGTGACCAGGCGGCGCTTCCACTGTCCCGTTTCGTCGCCGTCCGCCGGGGCGCCGTCTTCGTCTTCGTCGTAATCGATTGCCACGAGATGCCAAAATAACCGGGCTTGGCCCGAACTGGGCGAGTCTAGCGCAGGCGGATCGTGGCTCCCCGCGCCGGCAGTCCCGGTTCCGGCATGCCGGTTCACGCGGGATTGAGGCAGTCATCGAAACGGAGTTGGACGCGAATCCCATGGGCATGAACTGGACCGACCTGCGGTTCTTCCTCAATCGAAGCGCGGGGCTGTTCAGGCGTGGACTCGCAAGCCTGCGCACGCGCGGGCTGCGGGCATCGTGGGCGCGCGTGCACAAGCACCTGCGCAGCGCACCGGTGTCGCAGCGGCGCGCGCTCTACTTCCCCGAGGCGGCGGCGTTCGCCCCCTTCGCCCTGCCCGCGGCATCGGCTGCCGCACCGCGGGCGAGCATCGTGATCCCGGTGTTCAACCAGTTCGCGCACACCCTGGCGTGCCTGCGGGCGCTGGCCGCGCACATGCCGCGCGCCTCGGTCGAAGTCATCGTCGTCGATGACGGCTCGTCGGACGAGACCGAGGCCGCGTTGCTGCAGGTGGCCGGGCTGCGCTACCACCGCCGCGCGCGCAACGGCGGCTTCATCGCCGCCTGCAACGACGGCGCCGCCCTGGCGCGCGGCGACTACCTGGTGTTCCTCAACAACGACACGATTCCGCAGCCGGGCTGGCTCGATGAGTTGCTGAGGACCTTCGCGGACCACCCCGACTGCGGCCTGGCCGGCGCGCAGCTGCTGTATCCGGACGGCCGCCTGCAGGAAGCCGGCGGGATTGTCTTTGCCGACGGCAGCGCGCACAACTACGGCCGCTTCGAATCGCCCGACGATCCGCGCGTTGCCTTCCTGCGCGAGGCCGACTATTGCTCCGGCGCGGCGATCGCGGTGCCCCGCGCCCTGTTCTCGCGACTGGGCGGCTTCGACACGCGCTATGCGCCGGCGTACTACGAAGACACGGACCTCGGCTTCGCGGTGCGCCAGGCCGGGCTCCGCGTGCTGTACCAGCCTGCCTCGCGCGTGGTGCACATGGAGGGCGCGACGGCGGGCACGGATACCAGCAGCGGCATGAAGGCGTACCAGGTACGCAACCGCTCGGTGTTCCAGGAGAAATGGCACGAGGCGCTCGCCGTGCAGCCCCGCGCCGACACCGATGCCGATGCCGCCGCCGTCCGGCGACGCCATCCCACCGTGCTGGTGATCGACGAATCCACGCCGCGACCCGACCGCGACTCCGGTTCGCTGCGCCTGGTCAACCTGATGCGCCTGCTGCGTGGTGAAGGCGCGCACGTGGTGTTCCTGCCCGCCGATCGCGCGCACGACGGCGCCTACACGGAGGCGTTGCAGCAACTCGGCATCGAGGCCTGGCACGCGCCCTTCGTCCAGAGTCCCGCGGCATGGCTGCGCCGGCATGGGCACCGCTTCGACACGGTCGTGGTCTGTCGCCATTTCGTCGCCCGCAACTTCCTGCCGATGCTGCGCCAGCACGCCCCACGGGCCCGGGTCGTGTTCGACAGTGTCGACCTGCACTACCTGCGCGAACGCCGCGGAGCCGAGCTCGCCGCCGACCCCGCGCTGCTGCGCGCCGCCGAGCGCACCCGGGCGCTGGAACTGGACGTGATCGCCCGCAGCGACGCCACGCTGGTGGTGAGCGAAACCGAGCGCGCGTTGCTGGCCCACGATGCCCCGCAGTCGCGGGTCGAAGTGCTGTCCAACCTGCACCATGTCGCCGGACCGGGCCGTCCGTTCGCGCAACGCCACGACATCGTCTTCGTCGGCGGTTTCCGGCATCCGCCCAACGCCGACGCGGTGCAATGGTTCGTGTCGGCGGTGTTTCCGCTCATCCGCATGCGCTTGCCCGCGGTGCGCTTCCATTGCATCGGCGGCGACGTTCCGGACGAAATCACGATGCTGGCTGCGCAGCCGGGGGTGGTCGTGCACGGGCACGTGCCCGACATCGCGCCCTACATGGACGGCGCGCGGATCGCAGTGGCGCCGCTGCGCTATGGCGCGGGTGTCAAGGGCAAGGTCAACCTGAGCATGGCGCACGGACAGCCGGTGGTGGCGACCTCATGCGCGGTGGAAGGCATGCACCTGCGCCACGCCGAGGATGTGCTGGTGGCCGACGACGCCCAGGCGTTCGCGGATGCCGTGCTGCAGGCCTACCAGGACGAAACCTTGTGGCGACGACTCTCCGCCAGCGGCCTGCTCAACGTGGAGCGCCACTTCTCACTGGATGCCGGACGCGATGTGGTGCGTCGCGTGCTGCTGGCCTGATCGCCACCGCGGTCAATACGAATCCTCCCGGTCCGCGGCGGCCGCGGCCATGCGCAGGCGATCCGCAAACGCGGCGAGCCCCGCCGCATCGGGATCCAGCGAACGCGCGGACTGCAGTGCGGCCTGTGCGCCGGCTATCTCACCGGCGCTGAGGCGCTGGTCGCCGAGCGCGATCCAGCGTTGTGCGAGTTCACGGCGACCGGCGCGCACGGCGCCGGTTTCGCCTTCCAGGGCGCGGCGCGCGTCAAGACACGCGCCCGCACGTACCAGGCGATTGCCGCGCAGCGCTTCGTTGAAGCATTGCATTGCGACGGGTGCCAGGCGCGCTGACGCCGCCTTGACCCCTGGGTCCTGCGGCGCGATCGCGCTCGCGGCGCGCAGCTTGTCGAAGGCGCTGTCGCCCGGCGGCGTGATGAGATCGCCGCGGGCCTGGGCGTTCGCGGCATCCGCCAGCAGTTGCGCGACGCGCCTGCGTTGCGATGCCGTGGGCGCCGGGACGGCGACCTGTCGTTGCGATTGACGCGCGCGAACGAGATGCTGCTGCGCTTCGGCAATGGCCGGCACCTGCGCGGCTGACGTGCCCGCTACCGTGCCCGCTATCGTGCGCGCCTGCGCCAGTTCGGCCTCGGCCTCGGAAAAACGGTAGTCGGCGGCGAAACGATCGCTGCGCTGGGCATGCGCCGATGCGACCGCATGCACGCCGCGTAGCGCATCGGCGTCGTCCGGATTTACCTGCAGCGCAGCCTCGTAAGCCTCCAGGGCCTGATCGAGTTCCTTACTTGCAAGATGATGATCTGCCTGCCTGCGCTTCTCTTCCGCGGCACGCGTCAGCGCGGCCAGCAGATCGGGGAGTTCGACATGGCCGGCATCGGCGGCCTGCACGCGCCGCACCACCGCGGCGGCGCCGGCCGCATCGCCCGCGGCCAGCTGCGTCTTTGCCTGCTGCAGCAGGTCCGAGAGCACGTCCTCACGCCCTTCCAGCGCCCCGATGCGATCGGGCTCCAGCTCGAGCACGCGCTGGTACAGCGGCAAGGCGCCATCGCTGCCTTCGAGCTTGCCCGCCGCATGCGCGCTCGCGGCCATGCGCAGCAGTGCGTCGATGCCGACCGAGCCGGCTTCGGCGCGCCGCAACTGCTCCCGCAACGCATCGGCCTGCGCACGCGGCACGGACAACTCGTCGGCGAGCTGCAAGGCCTCGTGTGCGCGCGCGAACTGGCGGCGCGCAACCGCCGCGCGCGCCTGCGCCAGCGCGGCCTGGCCCACGCGGTCCAGCCCGGCGCGCGCGTTGGCGCGGTCGGGATCCAGCGCCAGTGCGGCCGCGTAGAGCTCGCGCGCGCCGCTGCCATCGGCGGCGGTGAGCCGGCCCTGGGCGAGGGCGCGCTCGGCCTGCATGCTCAGCCGTTCGGCGCGGGTCTGCGGCCACAACCAGTCGGCCAGCGGTTGCCGCAGGCCGAACAGGAGCACGGCGAAACACAGGGCGATGGCGATGATCCATTGCCAGTCCCACGAGCGGAGTCGCCGTGCGATGACATTTGCACCCGATTCGTCGAAACGCCCCAGCGACAGCGGGCGTCGTTGCGAACGTTCGGGGTCGGGATCGTGACCGGGACCGGGATCGTGCATCGTCATTGCGGCGAGGATAACGCCATGCGAAACGGAGGCCGTGAGCGCAGTCAGACTTCGACCCGGTTAACAGGCGTCAGGTGCGGTTGGCATGTTCCACGCCGGGAAGCGCCGAAAGCTTGCCGAGCAGGGCCGACAGTTGGCCATAGTCGTTCACGCGCAAGCGCACGCGCAGGCGTACGTGCGCGCCATTGCGCTCCAGCTGGCTGCTGATGCTGGCGACATGGGCATTGGCCTGCGCGATCACGTTACTGACTTCCTTCAGCAGCCACTTGCGGTCGAGCGCCAGCACTTCCACATCCACTTCGTAGCCGCCGCCCTTGCTGCCCCATTCCACCGGCAATTCCCGCTGTGGCTGCGCCGCGACGAGGCGCAGGTACGAGGGACAATCCGGACGGTGCACGCTGACACCACGGCCGCGGGTGAGGTAACCCACGATGGGTTCGCCGGCCACTGGCTGGCAGCAGCGTGCGAGCTGCACCAGCAGGTTGCCGACGCCCTCCACGGTGAACTCCGTACTCCCCCGCGCCACCTTGCGCGGCGCGCGCGGCACCTGGATGCCGGTAGTTGCGGATTCGTCCGGCACCGTCGCCGCGCGCTCGAGTTCCAGCAGCACGCGACCCACCTGGTGCGGGCCGACATCGCCCAATGCCACCAGCACGTGCAGGTCGCCGTCGCTGTCGACGTTGAAGCGTTGGTGCACCGGCGCGAGGTCGGCGCCGAGCAAGCCGAGCCGGCGCAGTTCCTTGTCCAGCATCTCCTTGCCTTCCTGCTCGTTGCGCGCACGGTCGAGCTTGTGGAACCAGGCACGCACCTTCTCGCGCGAACGCCCGCTCGCGAGGAACCCGTTGGCTGCGACCAGCCAGTCGCGCCGCGGTTCCTCGGTCTTGCCAGTGAGGATCTCCACGCGGTCCCCCGTGCGCAGCTTGTGGTCGAGCGGCACGATGCGTCCGTCCACCTTGGCGCCCCGGCAACGGTGACCCACCTGCGTGTGCACCAGATAGGCGAAATCGAGCGGCGTGGCGCCCACCGGCAAGTCCATCACCTCGCCCTTGGGCGTAAGCACATAGATGCGATCCTCGACCAGTTCGTTGTCGAACTCGCCGCTGAGCGCGCCCTCGCCTTCCTCGAGCAGCTTGCGCATCCACGCGATCTTGCGATCGAACGCCGCGTCGGCGCTCTGGCTCCCGGCCTCCTTGTACTTCCAGTGCGCGGCAACGCCGAGCTCGGCCTGCCTGTGCATGTCGAAGGTACGGATCTGCACTTCCAGGGTCTTGCCTTCCGGCCCGATCACCGCCGTATGCAACGAGCGGTAGTCGTTGCGCTTGGGCCGCGCGATGTAGTCGTCGAACTCGCTCGGGATCGGCGCCCAAGTCGAATGCACCACGCCGAGTGCGGCGTAGCAGGCGGCGACATCGTCGACCAGCACGCGCACGGCGCGCAGGTCGTAGAGCTCGCTGATCGGCACGTCCTTGCGCCGCATCTTCTTCCAGATGCTGTAGATGTGCTTGGGACGTCCCGCGACATCGGCCTTGACGCCCTGCGCGGCCATCGCCTGCTGCAGCGTCCGTTTCACCGCCTCGATGTAGCGCTCGCGGTCGCCGCGCTTCTCGTCCAGCAGGCGCGCGATCTGCTTGTAGGTATCGGCTTCGAGATAGCGGAAGGCGAGGTCTTCCAGTTCCCACTTCAACTGCCAGATGCCCAGGCGATTGGCCAGCGGCGCATGGATGTCGCGGGTGAGTTCGGCCAGCGCGCGCTGCTCGGTTTCCGGTAGCGTGCCCGCGTTGCGCATCCGCGCCAGTTGTCGCGCCAGCAGGATCGACACCACGCGCAGGTCGCGGACGATGGCCAGCAGCAGGCGGCGCAGCCCTTCGTTGCTGGCATGCGATCCGCGCTCGGCATGCAGCGACCACACCTGCGACGCCGCGTTCTGGCCCTCCACGAGCGCGGCGACGGCCGGGAACTTCTTCTCGATTTCCGCGGCGCCCGCCGGGGGCGGGCAATCGTGCAGGAGTGCGGCGGCGACGGTTTCGCCATCGGCGCCGAGCCTGGCCAGCGACGCCAGCGTCGCTTCGACGATCGGCTGCGCATCGCGCATCACTACGTCCGCGTCGCCGTATGCCGCCTGCAACGCGCGCCGCAGCGGCGGCGCAATGGCCGCTGCCGCCTGCGCGGTGGCGGGCGACGCAAGCAGGGCATCCAGATCGATGGCGGAAGCGGAAATCACGGTGGGGGCGTCGCGATGAAATCGTAGCGGCCGGTCTACACTAGCCCCCAACCGTCCGGAGGAACAGTCATGCCCTCGATCCGCCTGCGTCCGCTTTGGCATTCGCTCATGTTCGTGGCCCTGGCCGCGGTCGTTCCCGCTGCCTTCGCCCAGCCGCCGATCGAACAGCAGATGAATCCGGCGCAGTTCAAGGCCGCGGGCCTGGACAAATTGTCGCCACAGGAGTTGGCCAACCTCAACGCCTGGCTCAACAACACCCTCGAAGTCGAGACCACCAAGGCCGCGACCATGGCGAAGGAAAAGGTCGAAACCGAGAATCGCGGCTTCGTGAGCTTCGGCAAGACCGATCCCATCGTCGCCAGGATCGTCGGCGAGTTCCGCGGCTTCTCCGACGGGCGCAGTTGGACCCTGGACAACGGCCAGGTCTGGGAACAGGTCGATTCGGCCTCCCTCGCCGGCGTGCACAAGACCGATCCGCAGGTGCGGATCACGCCCGCCGTAGTCGGCAACAAGTGGTACATGCAGATCGAGGGTTACAACACGCGCGCCGGCGTGCGCCGGGTCAAGTGATGGCCGGCGGCAAGCTCCAATGCATGCGGCTGTTTGGATTCGCCATGGCCTTGCTGGCCCTGGCCGCCCCCATTGCCGCCTTCGCCGAACGCCCCTACGTAGCCATCGAGCAACGCCTTTCCGCTGAACAGATGCGGGCGACGGGGCTGGACCAGCTCACTCCGGAACAGCTGTCCCTGCTCAACCAGTTGCTGCGCGAGGAGCAGGCGACGGTCGCCGCCGACAGCGCGGCGACGGAGCGCTCCCGCAAGCTCCACGAAGCCGATGCTCCGGTAACCAGCACGCTGAAGGGCGAGTTCCATGGCTGGAAACCCGGGACCGTGTTCGAATTGGCGAACGGCCAGCGCTGGCGCGTGGTCGACGGCGAGTACGTCACCAGCACGCGCCTGCAGAATCCGAAAGTCACGGTGCGGCCCGGCGCCCTCAGCAGCTGGTTCATCCAGATCGAGGGCGTCAGCATCGGCACCAAGGTCAGGCGGGTTGAACCCTGATGCGGGCACGCCCCGCCTGACATATTCCTGAAACCTGCCTCGGACAACATGGCGCGTTTTCAAAGGCATGCTCAGTGGCATGTTTCCAGCCGCGCGCGAAGCGTCCGGCTGGCGCAAGCGGAGGAACACCATGTTGCGACAGATGCTTTTGGGCGCCGCCCTGGCCCTTGCGGCTGCAATGCCGGCACAGGCGCAGGATTCCCCGGTCCGTCTCGAACAACGCCTGAGCCCCGAAGAAATGCACGAGGCCGGGCTGGACACGCTCACGCCTGCGCAACTGGCGGCTTTGAACCGGCTGCTGGTCGAGAAAGCGGCAACGCCTGCAGCGGCAACGCCTGCATCGGCCCCGGCACGCACCGCAGCCGCCACCGACCAGAGTGCCGATCCAAGCGCCGACCAGAGCGCCGATCAAAGCCGCACCTATGTCGGCCTGGACGACCGGCCCATCCACAGCCGCGTGAAAGGCAGCGTGGCCGGCTGGGAACCTGGCACCGTGTTCGCGCTGGAGAACGGCCAGCAGTGGAAGGTGCTCAAGGGCAGCATGAAGCTGCGCGCACCCATGGAGGCGCCGGAGATCGTCTTGGTTCCCGGCATCGCAGGACGCTGGTTCCTGCAGGTCGATGAAGACCTGCCCAAGGCGCGCGTCTACCGTATTGACTGAGGCGTGACTTGACAGGCGTGACGCGCTGCGGCGCTCAACGCCGCAGCGATGCCAGCCGCTGGACCAGCTTCTTCGGCGACACGCCGCCGCGCGCACCCAGCTCCTGCGCGAACAGCGAGACGCGCAGCTCTTCCAGGTCCCAGCGCAATGCCTGCCATTCGGGCACGTCCGCTTCACCCTGCTCCGTCGCCAGCGCCAACGCATCGGCGAACGGCTTGAGCTCGAGCATGCGGGCCTGGTCGCGGGTGGGATCGCGCAACGCGCGCTCGCCGCGTAGCGACAGGGCCTTCAGGTAACGCGGATATTCGCGCAGCGCGTCGGCAGGCACTTCGCGCAGGAAGCCGGGCGGCGTCAGCGCCGCCAGGTGCGCGCGCATGTCGTCGAGGTTGCCGCTGGCCCAACCCATCAGCGGCGATTCCAGCTTCGCGCGCACCTCGGCCACGGCGGCGAGGATCACTTCGGCCTGGCGCAGGCGTTCCATGGCCTCCGGGAAGAGCTGCTTCGCGACAAGTTCGCGGCGTTCGGCGAAGGCGGCTGCATCGCGGATGTCGGCCAGGCCATCGCGGGTCAACGCGTCGAACGCACCATCAACGAGGTCGCCGCGCAGGCGATCGCCTTCTTTCAAGCCATCGGTGCGGGGCGAGGCGGATTCGATCGCGGCATAGAGCAGGCCGATCTTCGGCGACACCGGCAATTGCTTGCGCGCCTGCTTGAGCTTGTCGGCGAGCGCGATCACCAGCAGGCGGCGCACGCCGCGCGGATGCGCGCGCTGGGCAACGTCACGCTCGGCATGCACGCGCAGCGACACGCTGTCGCCGTCGTCGTGCAGCGCCGGATACGCAGGCACACCGCCCGCGCCGGGAACCGAAGCCGGAATGGCCGCCTCCGGAAACGCCGTCAACCCCGCCTGCGCCAGCCCGTCGGCCGCCTTCGCCGCGAACGCCGCGGCGGCGCGCTCACCGAAGCGGCGGCGCAGGTCGTCGAGGTCGCGCGACTCCGCCAGCACGCTCTTTCCATCGCGATCGAGCAGGCGCAGGTTGATGCGCAGGTGCGGTTCCAGCGTGGCCTCGTCGAAATCGATCGTAGCCACTTCCACCCCGGTGAGCTTGCGCAGGAAGCGCGCCAGTTCGCCCGTGAGCGAGTCGGCGCCGGGCTGTGCATTCGCCTCGTGGAACGCGCGCGCGAAATCCGGCGCCGGCACGAAGTTGCGCCGCAGCGTCTTCGGCAACGACTTGATCAGTCCGGCCGCCTTGTCGGCGACGAAGCCGGGCGCGAGCCACGACAGGCGCGCCGGATCGAGCGCATTGAGCAGGTGCAGCGGCACCGCGACGGTCATGCCGTCATCGGGTGCGCCGGGCTCGAAACGGTATTTCACCGCCAGCCTTGCATTGCCGAGCGTGAGATAAGGCGGGAAGCGCGCGGCCTCGGTTTCGCCACCGATCATCAGGTCGTCGAACGACCATTCGAGCTTCGCCTTCTCCGCCGGCGGCAGTTTGTTGTACCAGGCGTCCAGCGCCTGCGCGTTGTGCACGTGCGGCGGCAGGCGGTCGAGGTACCACTGCGCCATCCATTCCTCGTCGACGACGAGGCCGGCGCGGCGCTGCTTGGCCTCCTCCTCGTGCGCCTTCGCCAGGGTGGCGAGGTTGCGCGGCAGGAACGCACAGCGCGTGTTGATCTCGCCGGTCACCAGCGCATCGCGGGCGAAGATGACGCGGCTTTCCTCCGGGAACAGCGCGCCGTAGTGCACCGGGCGCTTGGGCGCGAGGACCAGCCCGAACAGGCTGATCTGCTCGCTGCCGACGACACGGCCCTGCGATCGCGCCCAGTGCGGATCATGGTGGCGCCGCGACAGCAGGTGCGGCAGCTCGCTGATGGCCCAGTCCGGTTCGATCGTGGCATTGGTCAGCGACCACACCCGCTCGGTATCGAGCAGCGTCGCCGAGAGCAGCCACGGTGGCGGTTTCTTCGCCAACGGCGAGCCGGGGAACAACTGGAACTTGCGCCCGCGCGGGCCGTCGTAGAAGCCCTTGTCGCCGCGCTGGCCGATCTGCGTCGGCAGGCCGGCAATCAACGCGCGATGAAGCGTGGCGAAGGCGGCATGGTCGAAATCACCCATGGCGCCACGCACCGGCCATGCCAGCTCGTCGCACAGCAGCTTCAGCTGGCGGTGCAGTTCGCGCCATTCGCGCATGCGCAGGAAGCCGAGGAAGTGCTTGTCGCACCACGCGCGCAGCTTCGACTGCGTGAGTTCCTCGTGCGCGGCCTGGTAGGCATCCCACAGCTTGAGGATGCCGACGAACTCGGAGCGCGGATCGGCGAACTGCGCGTGGGCATTGTCGGCCGCGGCGCGCTGGTCGGCCGGTCGCTCGCGCGGATCCTGGATACCGAGGAAGGCAGCGATGGCGAGCATCTCGCGCAGGCAGCCGTGCGTGTTGGCGGCCACGAGCATGCGCGCGAGCTTGACGTCCACCGGCAGGCGCGCCATCTGCTTGCCGATGGTCGTGAGCTGGCGTCCTCCGCCTGCAGTATCGATGTCGACGGCGCCGAGCTCGGCCAGTTGCTGCCAGCCATCGGCGACCGCACGCGGATCGGGCGGCTCGAGGAAGGGGAAATCCTCGATGCGCCCCAACCCCAGCGACAACATGCGCAGGATCACGCCTGCCAGGGCGGCACGGCGGATTTCCGGGTCGGTGTAGCGCGGGCGTGATTCGAAGTCGGCTTCCGAGTACAGGCGGTAGCAGGTGCCCTCGGCGATGCGGCCGCAGCGGCCCTTGCGCTGGTCGGCGCTGGCCTGCGAGATGTCCTCGATATGCAGGCGGTCCAGCTTGCCGCGCGGGCTGTAGCGCTTGATGCGCGCCATGCCCGGATCGACGACGTAGCGGATGCGTGGCACCGTCAGCGAGGTTTCGGCGACGTTGGTGGCGAGCACGATGCGGCGCTTGGTGCCGGGATTGAAGACGCGGTCCTGGTCGCGCACCGACAGCCGCGCGTACAGCGGCAGCACTTCGGTTTCGCGGTACTTGCGGCGCTCCAGCGATTGGTGCGCGTCGCGGATCTCGCGTTCGCCGGCGAGGAAGATCAGCACGTCGCCGCGCGGATCCTCGCGGGTGATCTCGTCGCAGGCGCCGACGATGCCGTCGTTGACCGTGCGCTCGCCGTCATCCTCGCCATCACCTTCGAGCGGCCGGTAGCGGACCGTCACCGGGTAGCTGCGGCCTTCGACATTCACCACCGGCGCGTTGTCGAAGTGGGCGGCGAAGCGCTCGGTGTCGATCGTGGCGGAGGTCACGATCACCTTGAGGTCGCGACGCCGCGCAAGCAGCTGCTTGAGGTAGCCGAGCAGGAAATCGATGTTGAGGCTGCGTTCGTGCGCCTCGTCGATGAGGATGGTGTCGTACTGCGACAGCCAGCGGTCGGACTGGATCTCGGCGAGCAGGATGCCGTCGGTCATGAACTTGACCGCGGTCTGTTCGCCCACGTTCTCGGTGAAGCGGACCTGGTAGCCGACCGCGCCGCCCAGCGGCGTCTTCAGTTCTTCGGCTACGCGCCGCGCCACCGCGCGCGCGGCGATGCGGCGCGGCTGGGTGCAGCCGATCATCCCCGCGGCGCCGCGGCCGGCGGCGAGGCACAGTTTCGGAATCTGCGTGGTCTTGCCCGAGCCGGTTTCGCCCGCGATCACCACGACCTGGTGTTGGCGGATCAGCTCGACGATGCGTTCCGCCTCGCCGGCGATCGGCAGCGACGGATCGACGGGCGCCTGCGGCAGCGCGGCGACGCGGGATTCGCGCTGGGCCACGGACACCGCAAGCGCCTGCGCGAAGGCAGACTGGGCCTTGTCGTCGGCCGGCTTGCCGCTCCAGCGCGACCACAGGCCGTGCAGCCGGCCGCGGTCGCGGCTCAGGGCGCCATCGATGGCGCGGCGGGCCTGGCGCAGTTCGGCCTCGCGCACGGGATCGGCCGGCCGGGCCTCGCCCCTGCCGCCCCGTCGTGACGCGGGCTTAGCGTTTGCATCGATAGGGTTCATCTATCCAACTGAAAGAAATAATCCACTTCAAACCGTCCACGTGCCGGCCTATTGTCGCCGCAAGCACCCCGCGCAGGCACCCCGCGCAAGCACCCCACTCAAGTACCCCACGCAAGTAACCCAGGGAGATCAGCATGGCCAAGAAGAAGTCCTCGAAGTCGGATTCGCCCGAGTCCGGATCTTCGAAACCGAAGTCCGTCGAGACTCCGACCGGCAATGCGCCCGCCATCGATATCGGGATCAGCGGCAGCGATCGCAAGAAGGTCGCGGAAGGCCTGGCGCGCTTCCTGTCCGACAGCTTCACCCTGTACCTGAAGACCCACAATTTCCACTGGAACGTGACCGGGCCGATGTTCAACGCCCTGCACCTGATGTTCGAGACCCAGTACAACGAACAATGGGTGGCCCTGGACGAAACCGCCGAGCGCATCCGCGCCCTGGGCTACAACGCGCCGGGTTCGTATGCCGAATTCATCCGCCTGTCCTCGATCCCCGAGGAGCCTGGCCTGAGCGACACGGCCGCGTGGCGTGAAATGGTCCGCCAGCTCGTGACCGGCAACGAGGCGGTGGCGCGTACCGCGCGCAAGGTGCTCAAGACCGCGGACGACGCGGGCGACGACCCGACGGTGGACCTGATGACCCAGCGCCTGCAGGTGCACGAGAAGAACGCGTGGATGCTGCGATCGCTGCTGGAATGACCCAGGCCAGCCCCCGCCTGCGCTCCCGGACCCCCGCATTGCGGGGGTCTTGCGTTTTGCAACCACGCGAATTCGGACAAATCCGGGGCACCTGCGCGGCAATGCCTCAGGGGCGTGAGAACCGCGGCCTTTAGAATGGGCGCATGTCCGATTCCGCTCTCGACCTCCTCCGCCGTATCTTCGGCCACCGCGAATTCCGCGGCGAACAAGCCCAGATCGTCGAGCAGGTCGCCAACGGCGGCGATGCCCTGGTGCTGATGCCCACCGGCGGCGGCAAGTCGCTGTGCTACCAGTTGCCGGCACTGCTGCGCGAAGGCTGCGGCATCGTGGTGTCGCCGCTGATCGCATTGATGCAGGACCAGGTCGAGGCGCTGCGCCAGCTCGGCGTGCAGGCGGCGTACCTGAACTCCTCGCTCGACGCGACCGAAGCCGGGAATATCGAACGCCAACTGCTAAACGGCGAACTCGACCTGCTCTACGTCGCCCCCGAGCGCCTGCTGACGCCGCGGTTCCTGTCGCTGCTCGATCGCGCGCGCATCGCCCTGTTCGCCATCGACGAGGCCCACTGCGTGTCGCAATGGGGGCACGACTTCCGCAAGGAGTACCGCGAGCTCACCGTGCTGCACGAACGCTGGCCGCAGGTGCCGCGCATCGCGCTCACGGCCACCGCGGATGAACCGACGCGGCAGGAAATCGCCGAGCGCCTGGCGCTGGAAGACGCGCGCCGCTACGTCAGCTCCTTCGACCGGCCCAACATCCGCTATCGCGTCGTGCAGAAGGACAGCACGGTGCGGCAGCTGCGCGACTTCCTGCATGACCACCGCGGCCGGAGCGGCATCGTGTACGCGTTCTCGCGCAAGCGCGTGGACAGCATCGCCGGACAATTGCGCGAACTCGGTTTCGATGCCCTGCCCTACCACGCCGGCATGGACGCGGCATCGCGCGCGGCCAACCAGCGTCGATTCCTGCAGGAGGACGGCGTGGTGATGGTGGCGACGATCGCCTTCGGCATGGGCATCGACAAGCCGGACGTGCGCTTCGTTGCCCACGTCGACCTGCCCAAGTCGGTGGAAGGCTATTACCAGGAAACCGGACGTGCCGGACGCGATGGCGAACCCGCCGAAGCCTGGCTCTGCTACGGCCTGGGCGACACCATCAACCTGCGCCAGCTGATCCTGCAGTCGGAAGCGGGCGAGGAACGCAAACGACTGGAACTGCGCAAGCTCGATGCACTGCTGGGCTATTGCGAGTCCACCGCGTGCCGCCGCCAGTCGCTGCTGGGCTGGTTCGGCGAAGCGCACGCAGGCGCCTGCGGCAACTGCGACAACTGCCTGGAACCGCCGCAGAGCTGGGACGGCACGATCGCGGCGCGCAAGGCGCTGTCATGCGTCTATCGCAGCGGCCAGCGCTTCGGCGCGGCGCATGTCATCGACATCCTGCGCGGCGTCGGCACCGAGCGCGTGCAGCAGTTCAGGCACGATCAGCTCAGCACCTGGGCCATCGGCAGCGATCTCGACGAACGCCAGTGGCGCAGCGTGTTCCGCCAGCTGGTCGCCCATGGCCTGCTCGAAGCGGATGTCCATGGCGCGTTGTTGCTTACCGAAGGTGCCGGCCCCGTCCTGCGTGGCGAGCGCAGCCTGCATTTCCGCGTCGAGCAACCCAAGCAGCCGCGGCGCAGGCGCGATCGTACGACTGCTGCCTCGGACCAGGAATTCGACCTGCCGCCCGACGCGCTGGTGCGCTTCAACGCCCTGCGCAGCTGGCGCGCCAATACCGCACGCGAACAGAGCGTGCCGGCCTACGTGATCTTCCACGACAGCACCTTGCGGGCGATCGCGATGAGTGCGCCCGAAGACCTGGACGAACTTGCCCGCATCCCGGGCATCGGCGCCGGCAAGCTCGACCGCTATGGCGAGGACGTGCTGCAACAGCTGTTCGACGCGGCGTGAGTGACGGACGCGCGGTCAACGCAGGCAATCATCAACACCCCGCGACTACAAAGCCTCAGGGAGATCAGCTTCATGGCGGGAAGTTCGCAAACATCTTGTCGAGCCCCGCCGTCACCGCTGCATCCACTTTTTCCGGTGAGTTCGGCACCGTTCCACTCGCGCTGCCGCGCCATACCGCCTGCTTGGTGCGAGTGTCGAACATATCCACCACCAGCGTTCCAACGGTGTAGTTGCGCACGGTCGTGGTCGCCGAACCCATGCCGCCCCAGCCGCGATAGCCCCAGCCGCCCATCCCGGTGCCGCTATAGAAGGTATCGATGGACTGCTGCTGCGCACGCGATATGTTCGCGACCAGGGCTATGTCGCCATCAGGCGCCTGCGTCCAGCCCTTCGCCTGCAGCCGGGCGTCGATGCCCTCCACGATCCGTTGCGTCACGAGCGGCGAGGTGCCTTCGGGCTTTTTCGCCCAGTAGTAGGTCTTGTACGAACCGAATTGCGCCGACGGATCGTGGTCCGTGGTCACCGTCGGTGTAGAGGCGCAGCCGGCCAGCAGCAGGAGTACGAATGCCATGGCAATGGATTTCATTGGAGTGCTCCGCAGGATCGAGTGACGGACATGCTGGGAGAGAGGCTTCTTCAGGGCGCATTGACCACTACGTACTGCACGTTCGTGCCCGAGTACTGCGGCTGGTACCAGGTACTTCCGCACTGCTGGTAGGCAATCCCGTTGACCACGGTGCTCACGCAACTGGGCGGCACCGAATACACGATCGACCCGATCACCGCACTGGTGACTGCAACGGCCGTGGTCACCGCCGCCGCCCTCGCAACGGGATGATCCCAATCGTTCCATCCGTTATTGTTATCGACGTCCACGTGGACGTCGCGGTTGACATTCACGTTGGTGTTGCGATTGACGTTGCGGTTCACGTCGCGATTGACGTTCTGGTTGCGGTTGACGTTCTGCGTACTGCGCTCCGCGCCGCCGCCTGCGCGGGCCTGGTGATTGACGCTGCCGTGTGCGGAGGCACGGGCACCTCCGCCACCGCCGCCACGGCCTCCGCCGCCGCGTTGCGCCTCCACATTGGAGATGCCTGCCACGGCAACCGTCGCGAACAGCAGCAGGGCCAAGTGCCAACGGCGAGTTTCGTTCCTGGAAGCGCTCATGATCACTTCTCCTCCACGACGGCCACGCCGGTTTTGACCAGCTTGAGCTGGTGCGCGTCGGCGGGCGGCGAGAACTGGAACACGGTGGCATCCACGGGCGTCCGGGTATCCCAGTGCAGCTGCGCCCTGTATTGCGGCAGCGACGGGTCATCGCCACTGATGATCACCAGTTTCTTCGGCAGTGAGGTTTCCTGCGAAATCCAGACCTGCCAGTCGGCATCTTCCTGGCGGAAGGCGTACTGATCCACGCTTTCGGAGTCGAGCGTGGCCGGCCCGACATAGGCGGCCTCCTGGATCTGGTCCTTGGGCGCGTGTTCGGTGCCCCAGAAGAACATGTCGGCCAGCGGGAATTCGATTCCGTACTTCTCGGCAGCGTTGACGACCAGCTCACCCAGCGTGTGTGCCTGCGTGTCCGCTTTGGCGTAGTACTTCAGGCGCGGCGAATAGATCACCAGCTGCTTGCCATCGAAGTACACCTGGCGCTGCTTCCGGTCGCTGCTTATCTCGACGAAGAGCTTGTCGGGTTGCTGCACCCGGTAACGCACCTGCTCGTCGAGCTCGATCTTCTGGCCGTCGTCGAGTACTACCTCGGTGGTGGCGTCGGAAGTCAGCGAGAATGCCTTGAGCGAACGAAGCGCCTGACCCATCTTGTCGAGGGCGGCCAGCGCCTGCGGATCGCGCAACTCAGCAGCGGCAGCCTCGGTCGCCTCGGCTTTCTTGGTTGCCTCGGTCGCTTCGGCTTTCTTCGCCGCCTCTGCTGGCATCGCCGTCGCGCACACCAGCGCAAGCGAGCACGCCAGCGGCAAATACATGGGTCGTAGCTTGGTGGACATCGTCGTCTCCTGAGGGCAGTCGGCTTTCACGGTGGCCCATTCGCTTCGTGCGCGACGCGCTGGTGTTCCGGGATCGATTTCGTCAAATGAACGGCGCGAAGTCGTTGATCGTGCCGGCCAGCGGCCTGATCAGGCGGCGATGCGGTGGCGCCGTCGGATGCCTGCGCGGTACCGGTTGAGGGATTCGGCACCGTCTGTCGTTAAAGACCGATGAAACCCACCCGAGGAGCTGGCGTCGTGCCGGCTCACACTTTCGGCACCGTCGCGAATTGAGCCGTCTTGGCCATGCGGCGTGCACGGCGTCCGGTGTGGCCTTGCTTGATGGCCCGACGTTTCCTGGCCAAGGCATCGCCTTCGTGCTCATAGGTCAGGTTGTCGGCCTTCTTCGGATCGAAATAGCCGATGTAGCCACCATGCGCCACGCCGAACGAAGGCAGGTGGTGGAGCGTCTTGCCTCGAGTGACGGCGCCCATGAAGTTGTTGCGCGAGCCCGATTCCGAGGAAGGCGTGAAGTACAAGGGCAGCACGAAATCCGAGACGCCGATGCCGTCGATCGGGTAGGACTGCGCCTGCACGGCGTCGCACATCTCGAACCAATGGAACACGTCGCGGTCGCGCCCTTCAGGATGCGGGCCCTGCACGACCAGATTGATCTGCGGATCGGCAATCATTTCCAGCGCTTCATGGGAGAGGCTGACGCTCCAGTCCTCCTGCAGGCCTTCGCTCAGATCCAGATACACCACGCCCGCCGGGACGCCACGGAAGTCCGCGTCGTGCGCACCGGCCAGCTCCTCGTTGAACTTGTCCAGCACGTACAGCACGCCGTCGCCGCGCATATCCAGCGGATCGAACCTGAAACGCTGTTTCCCCTTGTGGGCCGTGTGCCCCTCCAGGCGGAGCGTCGCGCCGAAGCCCCAGTAGGGCTCGAAATCGCGCGCGATCTGGACATTGATCGCCCGGATCACCTTCTGCATATGGATGTCGCTGATGGCCCCGTGACTCAGATTGAATACCGAAACGATCATGACCTGCCCTCCATTGGCTCGACACTCGGGGCCAACGTCAGACGCAGGACAGGGAGGCCAAAGCCCGCCACCCAGCCAAGGGCGCCAGGTCGAACCACGACCTGGCGCCCCATCTCCTGGTCAGTGAGCCGACCGCCTACTTCGTGGTCAAAGAGACATCATCCAACAGGAAAGAAGTAGCCACCTGGCTACCTTCGATACCTTCGAAGTACACCCTCACTGTCTGCCCCTTGTACGCCGACACATCGAAGGTCCGCTGCACGTAGGTGCTGCCCTTGTTGAGGTTGGAGTACGTGGCCAAGGCGGTTAGCACGGCGTTGCTGGTATTGCGCAACTGGATCTTGAGTGTGTCGTAGGCCGACGTCGTGGTGGTTTCGTCGCTGTCCACGCGCAGCCAGAAGCCCAGCGTCGCCGTGGCAGCCGTGCCTGGAATCGCCACCGTCTGGTACGCGTAGTCGGTATGCGCCGACCCGTAGCCATCGAGCCATGCCTTCCAGGTCCCGCCGTGCGCGGCATAGCTTGCATCGTTGGTGATCACGCCACTGGACGCGGTCCAGTTGGTCGAGCCGGATTCGAAACTTCCATTGACCATGCGCTCGACAGCGGAGCCGTTGTTGACGCTGAACAGCACGGCACTTGAAGTGGCGTTGTTTCCCGCGGCGTCGTAGGCCTTCGCGGTCAGGCTGTGCGTCGCGTTCGACAGCGTGGTGGAGTCCAGCGCCATCGAGTAGGGCGAGGTTATGTCGTTGCCCTTGAACGTGCCATCGACATAGAACTCGACCTTGTCAACACCTACATTGTCGGACGCGGTGGCCGCCAGCGTGATGGTGCCGCTGCTGCCGGATTCGGAGGCGCTCACCGTCGGCGGCGTGACGTCGGCCGGACCGCTGCCCTGGCTGACCCACACCGGTGCGGACCACAGGCGCAGGCCGTTGGCCTGGGTGACGAGCGCGTAATAGAAGTGCTCGCCATTGGCCGGGGTGAAGCTGTAGGTGTCGCTACCTTCGGTCAGCTGCGTCACCGTGCCGTTGCGACCGGGCACGCCTTCGAAGAACTGCACGCGCTGCACGGTCTGGCCATTGGTGCTGGCGTAGTTGGCGGTGAGTGTCAGCGCACCGTTGTTGGTGAAGCTTTCGCCCATCACGTGCCCGTTGCCGGTAAGCACAAGCTGGCCGGCCTTGTCCTCGGTGGCGAAGGCGCGACGGGCACGCAGGGCATCCAGGAAGTTCGTCATGTCCAGCGCCGCCGCCGTGGGCAGCAGCACGCCGGTGCGGTTGGTGAACGACAGGCCCCAGTTGGCACAGTGGTTGTCCTGGTCGCTCGATGGCGCGACGTGGTAACCCGCTTCCAGCAGCTTGTTCCAGGCTCCGACATAACTGCTGCGGCCGGTTTCGGTCTGCGTGGTATTGGTCGAGAAGGCCGAGCTGTTGAGCACCTCGGCCATCACCATCACGTCGGCGCCGTTCGCGTCGTAACCCAGCGCGGTGCCGTTGACGAGGAACTGGCCAGTGGTCGCGGGGTGGTTGAACTGACCGATCCAGCCGCGGCTCTTCATCGTCGCGTAAAGCGCCGGGTAGTCGCTCTTGGCGGTGTAGACCTCGCCGATCAACTGGTTGGAGCCGTTGTATTCCCACTCGGCCAGGGCATCGGGGTTGAACAGGTTGAGGTGCCCGCCGTTGCTGATCACACCCCACTCCAGGCCGTACAGCGCCATGAAGTTCGGATGCGCCGCGCGGTAGTCGCTCGCCTGTTGCAGGCCGCTGTGGAACATGTTGATCGCCGTTGCCGGCACCGCCGATGAATTGGTGCCAGTCGAGCCGTCGAACATATGGTTGTGCTCGGAGGTGAGCAGGAAGTCGCCGCCGGCCTGGTTCTGCATCATCGCGTAGGCGTCGCTCGGGCCCATCGTGCCACCCTGCGGCACTTCCGAGCCGCTGCACTGCGCCACGGGCGTGCCACCGTCGCTGTGATTGGTCTGGCTATGGAGGTTGCCGTAGTAGATCGTGTAGGGAAGGCCGCTATCGGCAGGCACGGACTGAGCGGTGATGTTTTGGGACGAGAGCTTTGCATCGCGCGAACTCACCTTCAGTGCCCTCATCGACCTCGTCGACGCGGCATGCACGGTGCCGACCATTACGTCGTAGCTCTGTTCGATGATCTCGTCCGCGAACGCGATCATCGACATCTCGACGCGATCATCCACCGTGAGTGCAGTGTCTTCGGCCTGGTTCATCGCCGGGACCGCGCGCAGGCGCAACGTGTAATAGCCATCGGTCAGTGGCTCCCCGCTGGCGCCACGGCCGTCCCAGCTGAGATGCACGAGCCCTCGATGTTTGTTGAACGGCGCGATACCGGCGTAGTGACGCACGACTCGGCCGTCGGCTGACAGGACATCGAGCGTCCATGCAGCAGCCACGGAGGCGCTGGAGTATGGGTAGTCGAACATCAAGCGAACAGGAACCTGCCCGCCCTGGGCCTTGAAAGGCGCCGCCAGCATGGCGTTGAACTCCGCATGATCCGGATGGACGAACTCGCCGGCCGAAACGGTACCGCACAGCATCATCAGCGCCGCGGCGAGCGTTCGCCGGCGCACAAAAAAGGTGTTCATTGATTGGTTGCTCCCCGGGAAGCGCATCCGTGCGCAAGAAGTCCTCGGCCCGCTCGCACCCTGCCAAGAACACGCGTCAGAATGATGACAACGCGTAGCTCGCCGCTCTCGCGAAGGCAGGTCGCTCTATCGAGGCGTTCTGCAGGGCCTAGGGAGCAGGCCTCTCCCCTACACGATTCCCGGCTATGGCCTGCTCACGCGCGCAGCGAACTAATCGCCTTCGCCGTAATGGGGACGCGGCTGAGATGAGGTCCACCTGCGTTCCAGCAGGTGGAGGGTATAGAGCGGGAAGGCGTGCTTGCGCAGCACGGCATTGATGCGGTTACACACGTACTGGTCGTCGTCCTCGCCGGTCACGGACAGGATCGAGTTCGCGTGGCCGTTGCAGTAGGCGACAAGTTCGTCCAATAGGCGCGACAGGCATTGCTCGAAGCTGTCTATCAGCGCATCGAGTTGATCGCGTCGTTCAAAGGAGAATTTGTCCACACTTGAGATTCCCATATACAACTCTTGTCATGGCGGCGCCGCGATCCCTTGAGGGCCGCGGATTCGATGCCCGACTGATGCATCGAGGGAGAAGAACTTTCACTGCATCAGCCGGCCACCGTTTGATACGCATTGGCCCTCCTCGAGATGACTTGGAAACGACACATCCGAGGCATGCGGCCAGGAGCGCGACGACATGCCTCGGAACCACCTAGGTTATGAGCAGCAGGATCGGTGCGGGACCGCTGGTCGCCAGTGCCCAGAACACACCGGCGACCAATGCAATCCCCAACACCGCCCGTTGAACGTATTCCAGTTTGTCGGTAGAGCGTTTTGGTTTTCCGGCGGTCATTGATGCGTCTCCTGCTGCGACACCAATGAAACGCTTCCGCCAGGACGTGATCTGCGATTCGCATCACGCACCACGGGAAATCAGACTTTTCCCCATATCGCCTATTACGCGACCCGGCGACTCGGCGATAGGGCCTTGTCGGCGAGCGCAGTCTCCCCTCATGCAGCGCATTCAAAGGGAGGTTGGACCGCTTGGCAGCCTTCGCGATGCACGCTCAGAGTCAGCTCATGCGGCGTTCTTTCGGATCCGCAAGATGGTGTCGCGCATCGATGTGGACGACGCGCGGGCCCATTCTCATCGCTAGCCGTCGCCTCGCTCGTGTTGCCTTTCGGCATCCCGGTTGACCCGGGTTCCACTCGCACGTGCAAGGACGGTTGCGATGTAGATGGTCATGCACATGCTTGCGAAAGCGATCCAGGCGTATGGCCGTAGCAACGGCATTCCGATCAGGATCAGACCGTCACTGTTGCCTGGGACTAGTGTCGCCCCGACGCCCATCAGGCCACCTCCGAGCAGGCAGCGTCCAGCAGTGACACCTTTTCGTGGCTTGATGCCGGACTCCCCGGCCGTCCAGCCGCCAATCAACGCGCCCATGAATAACGCAACGAAAAGCAGCAGGCTCGGCACCATTTCAAAGGTCGCGCCGCGCGCCAACCGACCCAGCGTGTCGGTATAGGACCAACCACCTACCGTCACGAACACGACCAGAAAAGACAGCCCCATGATGGTTGTTGCGACATGAGGCGACCAGATGTAGCGCATTGGCTTGACGCCTGTACGCCGGATGCTCCGGCCGTGCGTAAGCAGCCGCACGATGAACACGACTATGCATGCGGTCATCAGCCAGGCCGACGCCATCAGGATGATCGATGGGTCATCCAATCGCTGCGGGGCGGCCAGCCACACCATCGCCAGACTGCCAAGGAAAAAGCCGGCGAGCGTAGCCAGGTAAGCCCATTGCCTGGCACCAATACCCGCAATGGTGCCTACGGCGCAGGTGCCGTTGATGAATGCCCCGATTCCGAGGAGCACGCCGCCGACGACCGTGGTTGTACTGGCTCTATAGCCCTGGGGCGCGTGTGGAAGCAGTCCTGCTGCGTTGAGGATTATCAGGCCGCCACCGACCCAGAGCGAGGCTTCCAGGAGTGCCGCCAATCGCCGATACCGGCGCTCGACGACGATCTCCCTGATTGCACCCACGGTGCATATGGGACCGCGCTGATTGGCGAATCCCAGCAGGCCGATCGCGGCCAGGCCAATCACGAAGGATGTGACGTTCATCAGGAGAGCCTCGGTCCGGCGTTTGCCGGGGGATCTCTTCGTTGTGGGCTTCGGCGCTACAGCCGCGTTTCGCGGGCCAGTTTCCGATCGCTGGGGTAATCCTACTCATCACTTCCAACCGGACAACAATCTTTCGATGGCCGTCCGGTCAATATCCAGCTTACTCAACCGGCGTGATCAGCTGTCTTCAGAAGGCTGTTGCGGAGCGTGACGACCTCCCTTTGCAACCTGGAGAAATCCTTGGCGCTGAGTCCAGTCGCACCGTTCAGATCAGCAAGCGCCTTGATCGCCCTTTCGCGCAGTCGCCGTCCGCCCTGCGTTACCTGAATACGCACCTGCCGTTCGTCGGCCGGATCGCGCGCGCGTTCTACGTAACCCATCGCCTCAAGCTTCTTCAGAATGGGCGTGAGGGTGTTGGACTCGAGGAAGAGCTTCTCGCCGAGGCCACTAACGGTCTGGTCACTCTCTTCCCACAGGGCGACGAGGGTGACGTATTGCGTATACGTGAGCCCGAGTTCATCGAGGATTGGCCGGTAAATCTTGCCGAAAGCCAGGTTCGCCGAGTAAACCGCGAAGCATAGGAACTCGGACAACTTCAGATCCGACCCCTGTTTGGTTTTTGTATTCATCTCCGTCTCGCTGTTAGAGAGCCGGGCCATACTATATAGCGCATGCGATACAATCGCAAGCGTAAGGCTCCATCTGACCGGATCGGACTTGCGGCGTCCCAGCCACGGCCATTCATGACACCTGCGCCAGCCCTGGCCCCGGATCCTTGACTTCGCCACTGCTGATCAGCATGATCATCGAATCGCATGCGCTTTAATCGCATACGATGACTGGAAGATGAACGACAACGGGCCGCCACCTTGCAATGAGTTCGGTACAGGCCTAACCTACATCCATCGCATACGATTTAAACGGATGCGCTGCAACACCCCTCCCCCAAGCTGAGAAATCAATCATGAACAAGACCCAGAAAATCCTCTTCACCGGCAAGACCCACACTACCGTCAGCCGCGGCTCTGATGCCAGCCACGGCAACGTGGACCTGAGGCTGTCTTCCCCTGGCGGCACCGATCAGGTGTTCGAGGGCGTCGCAAACCATCCCCTCGCGGAAAAACTGTTCGCCGGTGCCTGGTCGGCCTGCTACATCGGCGCACTCGCCCTTGTGGCTGCCCAGAAGAAGATCACCCTTCCGGACGACCTCTCCGTCGACGTCAAGATCGAGCTTGTCCAGGCCGGAAACGAGTATGTCCTGCAGGCCGGGTTCGATGTCCGCATGCCTGGCTTCGAGCAAGAAGTCGCCGAGCAGATCGCCCACGCCGCGCATGAAGTCTGCCCGTACTCCAAGGCTACCCACGGCAACATCAATCTCGCCCTGAACGTCACCACGGCGTAACCCAACAACGTCAAGGGGAGTGGCCGGCTCAATGGGCCGGCCGCCTCCCGAACATAAGCAGGAGAAATGAACATGGCACGCATTGCCAATGGCAAGGTCGCCCTGATTACCGGTGCCGGCCAAGGCATCGGACAGGCCATCGCCGAGCGGCTCCACGCCGACGGCTTCAAGGTGGCGGTTGCTGACTTGAACATCGAAACCGCGAACAAGGTGGCCGACCGGCTCGGGGGCAAGCAGAACGGCGCACTCGCCCTCCAGGTCGACGTCGCCGATCGCGACAGCGTTTTCGCCGTGGTTAACCAAGCGGTGTCTGAACTGGGTGGGTTTGACGTCATCGTCAACAACGCCGGCATCGCGCCGTCGTCCCCGATCGAGGAAATCACCCCGGAGAGTATCGAGAAACTCTTCTCCATCAACTTCAACGGAGTCGTCTGGGGTACGCAGGCCGCGACCGCTGCGTTTCGATCACTCGGCCACGGTGGCAAGATTATCAGCGCGGCGTCCCAGGCCGGACACATCGGGAATCCCGGCATCGCCTTGTACTCAGCCACCAAGTTCGCCGTGCGAGGCTTCACCCAGACGGCCGCGCGGGACCTGGTGAAGCACGGCATCACCGTCAACACCTACGCCCCTGGCATTGTCAGGACGCCGCTGGTCGAGGACTTGGTGAAGGAAACCGCCGCGGCCGCAGGGAAGCCCGAGGCATGGGCCTGGGAGCAGTTCACGAAGGGCACCGCCCTCGAGCGACCGTCCGAACCGGCGGAGGTGGCGGCTGTTGTCTCCTTCCTGGCCGGCCCTGACTCGAACTACATCACCGGTCAGTCGATCCTGGTCGATGGCGGAATGGTCTTCAATTGATTGCCTCGCTCTCAGTCTTCTAAGCATTCCTGAGTTGCGGCGAGCGTTCCCCACTTTTACGGCCCGCCTCCACCCGTCCCTAGCGTGCCGCCCCCCTCGGTCGCGTTCGGGTGTGGGCGGGCCACCTTACAGACGAAGAAATCCGTCTTACGCACCCCTGCACATGGCATCCGCTCATGACTACTGAACAAACCGGCTACCACCCCATCAACTGCGAGTTCCACGACCTGCTCGAAGACCTCGCGACTCTGCGCAGGTCAGCGAAGATCGGCTTCGTGGATGAAAGCGGCCTCACCCAGCATCGCGATGCCGTGATTACGGACGTGTTCGCTCGCGATGGCGCGGAGTACGCCTCGTTGTCCACGGGCGAGACCCTGCGTCTCGATCGCCTCGCGGAGGTTAACGGTGCACGCCTTGCTGACTACGGGGAGAGCTCGATATGCGCGTTTTAGTCGTCCACCTGCCAGCGGGTGAAGACTAGCCCAGTGGCGCCTTGAGCCAGGGATAGCCATTGGCGCCTTGATGATAGGCGTAGTCGAACAGACGCTTCATGTATTCGCTATCGAATTTCTGATCATGTGGATGATTGAAGTCGGAACCGACATGGGCAAGGTAAAAATTCGCCCCATCCATCTGGGCGGTGTGAAAGATCCGATCCAGGTCGTTGATGCCCTGGGACTGGATCAATGCACTGATCGCCCGGCTCCCGATGCCCAAGGTGCGGCGTTTCGTCTCGGACCAGTCGGGTTGGAGCTTTCCATTGCGAATGACGTAGACATTGCGTTCCCGCCGAAACAGGGTTCCGGTAGCCCTGTTCAACTCCTCGATCGTGCGCGATGGGTAGGCGAATACCTGTGCGAGCACGCCGCCATCGACATGCATTTCCTGAAATCGTTCACCGTCGACTTCCACGTCGATCATCACGGGTGAAACCGCGCCAGGAATACTCATCGAGGCGATCATGACGCTGCGAAAAAGGTCCAATGCGCCTGGCGCGGCGCTGGACGCGATAGCGCCCATGTTCCAGGTCACCGGTCGTCCGGAATCCAGGTCGGTCGTGCCGATCTGCAGGACACGCCCTTTGCCGTACTCCGTCGCAATGGCCGCGAGCAACTCCGGGGTGACATGGCTCGCAACCAGTCGCGCGAGCGGCTTGCTGTCTGCCATGCCATCGCTGGCGAGGCGGGTGAACAAGCTGCGCGGATGAAATACGTCCTTTGGGCCTATCGAGGTGGCGATGTGCCGGATGACGTCATCGTACTTGGGCCCTAGAAATGCGAACGGGGCAACGAGCGCGCCGGCGCTGATCCCTGTGACAACACGAAACTGCGGTCGCGTTCCATGCGCGCTCCACCCGGCCAACAGCCCCGCCGAAAATGCCCCGGTGTCGCTGCCGCCGGAAACTGCGAGCAGGTTCAGCGGGAACTCGTCGATCTGCTTTCCAGCGTTTGCGAACGCTGCGGTCTCGCGCTGATTGTCCTCGATCACGCTTTCAATGAACGGTGCCAGGTCGCGGTCCATCCAGAAGCGGGCGTTGGCGATGCCCGGAATGATCGCTCGCTCGGTCAAGGCTGGCGGCACGGCGTGCCGCCGCGGCAGCAGCGCTCGCAAGAGCGCGTCGACGGTAAAGGAGAAAGGCCTGGACAGGAATGCTTTCAAGGAAGTTCGTCGAAGAACAGGTAGACGGTGGCGATCTTGCCGTCGCGAACGACGATGAAATCGGTCCCGGCATAAGCGGGTGGCTTGCCAGGACTTCCCGACACCCACCGGACCCGACAGCCATCGCCCACCTCTTCGGGCGGCGAGAGCGGCTGGTACTGGAAGTCAGGATGCGTCGCCTTGATCACGCCTGCGATGTGATCGATCGCTTCCCGGCCACGGTGCGTGCCGTTAGGTTCGCAGAACACCGCATCGTCGTGGAAGATCTCTTCAATCGCCGCACGTCGACGCACGGGGTCGATCTCTCCAAACACGTCGTGGAGATTGCGAAGCAACAAGGTCGATGCAGATTGCGGCATGGTCTACTCCGTGTGCTCAGACATCCGGATCCGTGTGCGCGTGGTTGACGAATTTCTCACCTGGATCTGGCGATACAGGTTACTGCCAGGAGCCGCCTGAAGATGCCTCAGGCGAACGCCGCCGCGATCTCGGCATTGGCTCCTTGCAGCGCCTGCGTCCGCGACTCGTCGCCCATCGCCAGGCCTTCCGCACGAACGAACTGAAGATCCGTGACTCCGAGGAATCCGAACACGCTCTTGAGATAGGTCTCCTGATGGTCCATGGCAGCCATGGGCGTATCGCTTGCGTAGACACCGCCGCGCGTCGATGCGACCAGGACACGCTTTCCACCGGCCAACCCTTCCGGGCCATTCTCGGTATAGCGGAAGGTCTTTCCGGCCACCGCGATCCGGTCGATCCATGCCTTCAATTGGCTCGGGATGCTGAAGTTGTACATCGGCGCACCGATGACCACGACGTCGGCTTCGAGGAAGGTTTCGAGATCGCCTGTGCCTGTGTCGACGTCCTTCTGTAGCTCGGACGATTCGGGATTTACGCCCTGCGCCGCGGCGAGATGTGTTCCGGCGAGATGATGTACCGGCTGCCCAACCAGGTCACGGTAGACAACGTGCGCGTCCGGATGCTTTTCGCGTGCCGCGTCGACGAGCTTCGCCGTCAACTGCCGGCTGACGGAATGCTCGCTGAGGATGCTGGAATCGATGTGAAGGAGTTTCATGGTGTTGGCCTGGAAGTCGAGGGATGGAACGCCCCCTAGGCGACGTTCCCGCCAGGAATCTATGAATCCCCTCCGCGAGCCACTAGGCGGCGCCATGGGATTTCACTCGTCCAACAAAGAGGGCAATGCGGACAAGACCGCATTCCTTGGTGCTCCCCTGCGCTGGCGCGGGCTTTGGCCGGGCCAGTACCCGACGCCATGTCTCCCTCCCGGGATTTCCGCGATTCGTGGACGGGTGAAATCCCATTGCACCGTCTAGTGGAGCAATTACCTCAGCCCTACAGTTTCGCCACGCAAACCGGCTTTCACTGTCAGGGAGCCCCGATCGTTACGGGCTCTCCATGAGGGACGCAGGTTGGCGCAGGCATCCGCCTTGGGGCGAACGCCTCTAGTGGTTCACCTCGCTTGTCACGCCATCCATCTCTCAACACAAAGGAAATCCTGAAATGTCTGCTACCTCTTCAACGCTGGTCGCTGCCAAGAGCTCGACCACCCTGCACAACACTGCCGAACTGCTTGGACGCTTCTTGCTTGCAAGCCTGTTTCTGATGTCGGGCATCGGCAAGATCACCGCCTATGGCGCAACCGCTGGCTACATGGCTTCCCAGGGCGTCCCGGGCATCCTGCTGCCCCTCGTTCTCCTGATCGAGGTTGGCGGCGCCCTTGCCATCATTGCCGGCTGGCATACCCGCGTCGTTTCGCTGCTGTTGGCGGGCTTCAGCCTGCTGGCCGCCCTGCTCTTCCACAACAACTTCGCCGATCAGATGCAGATGATCATGTTCCTCAAGAACGTATCCATCACGGGTGCATTCCTGATGCTGGCCGCGAATGGAGCCGGGCGCTTCAGCCTGGATGCACGCGCCGCGAAGTGATCAGCCTCAACGGGACCGCTCGGTCATGACGCCCGATCCCATTCCTGTCGATGTGGAACAGGCTGCGGTAAGCGAAATGCGCAGCGTGGATGCGACAGGCGTCCACGCTGCGCCAGCGCCACGACAGGGACGCCTCCGGAGGTGGCCTCGTGCGGGGAGCCCTCGGCTCAGGGACAATGCTTCCACCTCCGACACTGCGGAGGCTTCCGCCCGGAGGCAGTCCATGGTCGATCTCAACGACATCGCCCTGTTCGTGCAGGTGGTGAAGGCCGGCAGTTTTGCAGAGGCCGCCCGGCGGGCGGGCGTTCCGTCGAATACGGCGAGTCGCCGCATTCAGCAGCTGGAGGAGCAATTGGGTCTGCGCCTGCTGCATCGCTCGACGCGGCGCCTGACACTGACGGACGCAGGCGAAGCGCTCTATGCGCGCAGTGCAGACCAGGTCGAAGCGCTGTCGGAGGCCACGCTGGAACTGGCGGAGGGCAGCCACATCCCCAGCGGCAAGGTGCGGGTGGCCGCGCCGGCGGATTTTTTCAACTGGTTCGAACTCGCATGGGTGAGGGAGTTTCTCGCGGACCACCCGAAGGTGCGGCTGGAATTCGCGCTCAGCGATGCCCGCGCGGATCTCGTCGCGGCGGGTATCGACGTTGCCATCCGCAGCGGTGTGATCACCGAGCCCACCCTCGTCGCACGACGCGTCGGTAGTAACCGCGCCCGCCTGATGGCGAGCCCTGCGTATTTGGCCGCGCATGGGATGCCGCAATCCTTCGAGGAACTGGCGACGCACGACTGCATTGCGATGCAGCCTGCCTCGGGCCGAATCATCTGGCGCCTGGATGGCCCGGATGGCCAGGTCGAGACAGAGGTTCGCGGCCGCTTCCACGCCAACGCGGCGCTCGCACTGCTCAAGGCGTGCGTCGCCGACATGGGCATTGCCCTGCTGCCTGACGTAATGACCACCCAATATGTACGAGACGGCCAACTGGTCCAGGTCTTGCCCGATTACCGCGTTGCGGGCCTTGAGCTGTTTCTCGTGTACCAGAGCCGGCGGCAGCTGCCGCGTGCCGTGAGCGCATTCATTGAGTTTGTATTGGCCAGGATGGTCGCCTCCGGATTAGTCGAGGCTGAGACTTCTGCTTTGCAAAGGTAGCCGAGCGCGCAATCAACGCGCGTCCCCAGCTCCCTGGCACGCATTGCCCGCCTGGCGCTCGCCCCCAATCACAACGCCGCCGTCGCGCAGCAGCGTGGCCGGGCATTCGTCTCTGAGCGTGGCCATTACATCCACCCGTGGCTGGATGAAATCCGCCTACGACGACTACTGAACATGACGTGCGCTCCCTAGATTCTTCTGTAGGGCAAGCCCTGGCGTCATGCGGCATTCCGTGTATCGCACCCGGGATCGCGTGCGCCTCGACTATTGGAGACCTTATGAACATGCACGCTGCTAAGCCTCTAAGAGAGACAACCACCGATATGCGCGGCCACCGCGCGATCGTCTACCGCACGCGCGGCAGGACACACGGGCCTATTACCCGCCTGATGAGTCCTTCGGACCTCGGCGAAAGGCTGAAGCCTTTCGTCTTCCTCGACCTTATTGATGCAAGGAATCCATCCAGCAACAAGATCGAGATGGGGCTGCACCCGCATTCTGGTATCGCGACACTTACCTGGTTGCTCGAGGGTTCGGTCGATTACGAAGACGATCTGGGACGCAAAGGGCAAGTGGAGGCCGGATGGATGGAATGGATGCGTGCCGGCAGCGGAGCTTGGCACGGCGGCGGATTTGGAAATTCCGATCGCTTGCGAGGGTTCCAGGTCTGGCTCGCATTGCCGCCTTCTGACGAACTCGCGCAGCCCTACAGCAAGTACATCGGCCCATCTCAGTTACAGAGCGAGGGACCAGTGACCGTTCTGCTCGGCCAGTACGGGCAGGCTGCGGGCGTCATCGACGCGCCTTCGCCTGTCAATTACTTCTCCGTGAAGCTCAAGGCGGGAGAAAGCTGGCGATACCAGCCGCCGCTGGGCCACGAGGTCGCGTGGGCTGCGGTCAGCATCGGATCTCTGGCGGTCCACGAGCCGATCGAAGCAGGGGAAATGGTTGCCTTCGAAGACGGTGACCAGGCCATCGAGTTCTTCGCCACGCAGGACACGGAATTCGTATTCGGCTCGGCGGCAAGGCACCCGCACGAGCTGGTGCTGGGCTATTACTCGGTTCACACGAGCCTTCAATCGCTGATACGTGGCGAGAATCGCATCCAGGAGATTGGGCGCAGCCTTCGAGCGCAAGGACGACTCAAGTAGAACCGCGGGGCTCAACGGAGGCGGCGCTGCCGCCTTCGCGAAGTCAGCGCAACATCGCCCGCCCGAGATAAAGTTCCTCGATCTCCCAACGCAGCTTGTTCTCGATGGCGATCCGTTCGCGGAAGCCCAGCACCGCGGCGGTGGCATCGAAAAGATGCGCGTCAAGATCAAACTCGCGCAGGCGCATCTTGGTCATGAACATGTTCTCCTGCCGCACGTTCACGTCGATGTGCTGGTACCGCTGCAGGAAGTCCCTGGACAGGAAGTCCTGGATGGAGTTGATCTTGTGGTCGATGTAATGCTTCTGCCCCCGGACGTCGCGGGTAAAGCCACGAACGCGATAGTCGACGACAACGATATCCGATTCGAAGGTCTCGATAAGGTAGTTGAGGGCCTTCAGCGGCGAGATCAGCCCGCAGGTCGCCACATCGACATCCGCCCGGAACGTCGCGATTCCATTGCCGGGGTGGATCTCCGGATAGGTGTGGACGGTGATGTGCGACTTGTCGAGGTGTCCCAGCGCCGTCTCCGCGACCGGCCGATGGCCGGTTGGCGAAGGATTCGCAATGGGTTCCTCGGAAATCAGCATCGTGACCGATGCGCCCTGCGGATCGTAGTCCTGCTTTGCGATGTTCAGGACATTCGCGCCGATGATGTCCGCGACCTCGACCAGGATCCCGGCGAGCCGATCCGCGTTGTAAGCCTCGTCGATGTACTGGACGTAGCGGTGCCGCTCGTCTTCCGTACGCGCGTAGCTGACGTGGTAGATGTTGAACGAGAGGGCTTTCGTCAGGTTGTTGAAGCCCTGGAGACGAAGTCGGGGAAGCGGCTTGAGCATGGCGTGTCAGCAGTCGGGAGAGTGTTCGGTGGTGGGACGATCGCGGAAGGCCAGCACTATCCACGTAGCCGCGACGACGACAGCAAGCGCGACGAGGCCTCGGCCAGCCCATGCCTGATCGCCCAGCAGGTAGGTGCTGCACAGGCGTTCGGGGGCCTGTTGGTACAGGACGCCTGCGGCACCGGTCATCCACGCCCAGTTCAAAACAAAGAAGGCCTGTATCGTGGGGCGCGCTTCACGCAGCGAGATGCAGGTCAGCCAGCCAGCCAGCAGGACCGAGGCGACCTTGAGCCATCCGACGGCAGGGCCCAGCACGGCTGCATCGAGCGACAACGGCAGCATCCAGAGCGCGGAGATCACCATCGCCACGGCGAGTCCACTGAGGCCGCCGGCGTTGATGTAGCGCAACCAGCCCGGCCCCGATCGCGCGATCGACATTGCGCTCCACCAGCCGATCGCGAAGAGCAGCGGCAGCTCGAGCACCATGTGGGTGAGCATCCGCTGTTCGAGCCAGGGCTGGAGCAGCGCGAGTGCCGCCAATGCGGCGCCCGGAGCAATCGCCTTCCAGGACGAACAGGTCACTGCGCATGCACCTGCTGTGCGAGGCGATCGAACGCCTGGTCCGCGGCCTCCGGATCGAGCGCATCGAAGAGACGTCCGTGCCGATCGACGAGGAACAGCGCACCGTTGTGCGTGTAGCCGCCGTCGCCGTCCGGAAGGACAACGATGCCGAAGGTATCCAGGAGGCGGCCGAGATCGGACGAATCGGCGACGGTCGCGATCGTCCACGTCGTGGCGTCAGCTTTCATGCGCCGGGCATAGCTCGCCAGTTCCTCGGGCGTATCCCGAGCCGGATCGAAGCTGATGGTCAGCAGGCCGACCTGCTCCTGCAATCCGGCGTCGCGCAGTTTCGTTTGCAGATACGATTCGCTCGATGCCGTCAGCAGGCACAGCGACGTGCACTGTGTATAGACCAGCGTAACGACGGTGAACGGCTTCCCGCCGGCAATCTGCCTGAGTTCCGTTCGCTGCCCATGGCTGTCAACGAGGGGAATGGACGGCAACACGTGTGGCGACGCTGCCAGTGCCTGCTGTCGGGCCTGGTCGCGGGTGACGGCACGGAAGCCGTGCGTGACGTGGTAGGCGCCGAGCATGGTCACGACCGCGATCGCCGCAAGCGCCAGCCAGGTCGGGAGCATCCGTGGCGTGATGCTCATGGGTTTGTCTCGTCATCCGCCGCCAGCTCGGCCGCAGTCCAGGGAATACGGCGGTCGCCGGTGCGCGTGCGTACCGCCGCAACGTCAGCCTCCGTGAGCGACGCCGCGTTGTTGCCCCATGAAGTACGCACGTAGTTCAGCACCTCGGCTATCTCGCGATCGTTGAGGTGAGTGAAGCCTGGCATCAGGCCCGCGTAGTCCACTCCGTTGACGTCGACGGGACCGCTGAGGCCGTGCAACGTGAGTGCGGCGAGCCGGTCGGGCTCCCCCTTCACCCACGGGGAGCCGGCCAGCGGGGGAAACACAGGGAATCGCCCTTGGCCTGCGCTCTGGTGGCAGCTCGCGCACGTCGTCGCGTACAGCTCCGCAGGCGTGATGCGTCGGCTCGCGGCGGAAGATCGCACCGCGACAGGCGCCTTCAAACGAGCCAGGTCGGTGGGCGGGCTGATCTGCGTCCACAGCACCACGGCCCAGGCAGCCAGCCCGACGAAAAGACTCCCGATCAGAAGGCGGTGGCGCCCCATGCGAGTGATGCCCGGTGCTAGCCGGTCGACGCCTGTGGCGCGGCAACTGGTGGCCGCTCGGTCTTCGGTGCGACCGAACTTGCCTGATCCGACGCATGCGTGGCGATGTAGTAGACCGCCCACCCGAGCAACAGGGCGATCAGTGCCAACAGGATCTTCGGCACCGGGCGGTTGAGTTCCTGCGGATCAGGATTCTCGGTGTCGCGAACGGAGGCCGCTTTGTTGACGTCCATCAGTGTGCTCCCCCTGCAGACGCGCCGTTGCGGATGGCGGTGGCCACGGCCTTCGCTTTTGCCGCGTCGGTGGGCTCGGTGGCGTCGTACTTGCGGCGCATCGCTTTCAGGTAAGCGACCAGATCCTTGGCATCCTGCGTCGGCACGATCTCGCGGCCAGGCGGTTTCGCCGTTTCCGCCAGCGGCACCGTGTACTGACCGGGCCTGATCTCGACACTGACGACCGACTCGAACAGGAACGGAAACGCCGGCATCACGCTCGCCGGCACATAGGCACGCGGCTGGTACAGATGCCCGTAGTGCCAGTCTTCCGACGGGATGCGGTCACCGACATTGAACAGATCGGGTCCCGTGCGCATGGTGCCGAGCAGTGTCGGTCGATCGTAGAAGTAGTCCGCGGCGACCGAAGGACGCCCCCAGCCGCGCGATGCGTCGGCACGCCCGGCGCCCGTGGCGCTGGGCTGCTGCGTGTGGCACGCCATGCAGCCGTTGGCGATGTAGACCTGGCGGCCGCGGAGCTCCTGAGCCGTATAGGGTTTGAGCCCAGCTGGCGGAGGCACTTCCTTGAGCTGCAGGAAGGGAGCGGCGATCATCGCGGTAGTGGCCAGCGCGAGCGTCAGCACCGCGCCGACGACGAGTTTGACTTCGTTTTCCATCTCAGTTGATCACGGTCAGGGGGGCCGGGGCCTGCGCGTTACTCCGCACTGCAGCGGCGATGGCCAGGCGCTGGCGCTCGGCGGCCTTGAGCGCCAGGTAGAAGTGAACGGCGAACACGATGTGCCCGATCGTCATGAGCGAACCGCCGACGCTGCGGCCGATCAGCCAGGGATGGGTCGCCTTCACCGATTCGATGAAAGGCTTGGCGCCGTCCAGCAAGCTCAGCCCCTGCAGGACACCACCGATGCTGAGCATCACGATGTAGGTGCCGAACCCCGCGACCACGAGCCAGAAATGGAGGGAGATCAACGCCGGCTTCGGCCAGTTGACGTCGAGGACGCGCGGTACCGCGAAGTACATGCCGCCGAAGAGCACCATCGACACGAACCCGTACATGCCGATGTGGGCGTGGGCGACGGTGAAATGGGTGAAGTGCGTGATCGAGTTGAACGAGCGCAGCGCCTCGAAGGAGCCCTGCACCGAGGCCAGGGTGTACATCATCGCGCCGAACACGATGAAGCGGAGCGTGTGCGATCGCTTGAGCGTGCGGAAATGGCCTTTGAGCGTCAGGTGAATGTTGGTCGTGAACGCCAGTACCGGGACCAGCATCATCACGCTCTGCACGATCGACAGCGTGACCAGCCATTCCGGGATCGGGCCACCAATCAGGTGATGTGCGCCCACCTGGCCGTAGAAGAACGCCAGCGTCCAGAAGCCCAGCAACGAGAGGTTGTAGGACTGCACCGGGCGCCCGATCACCTTGGGCAGGAAGTAGTAGATGCACGCGATCGACAGTGGCGTGTAGAACAGCCCGAGCACGTTGTGCCCGTACCACCAGTTCATCGTCGCCTGCTCCACGCCGAAGTGGAGACCCGGGATGTTGGCGACGATGTACAGGATCGGAAACCAGAACAGCGCGGCCCCCATGTACCAGACCGACACGTACAGATGATGCACGCGGCGTTGGCGCAGCATGGCGACCATCGGCAGGCCGATCATCATGCCGCCGATCGCGAACGCCGTGCCGATGTACCAGGGAATCTCGAGCCATTCCATGCCCGTGCTCAGGCCGTTGGCGAGGCCGAAGATGCCGGCGACGAGGCCGCCGTTCCAGATGAACGCACCGGTGATGATGAGACGGGGGAACTGCAGCGGCGTGCGCAGCAGGCGCGGCAGCAGCCAGACCACCAGCCCCAGCAGTCCCATCGGCACCCAGCCATAGGCGACGACGTTCAGATGCACGGTGCGCAGCCGACCGAACGTGAGCCAGGCCTGCTCCACCAGCAGATCGGGGGCGTGAAGCTTGATCGAACTGAGCAGACCCGCCGCCGAGCCCACCAGCAGCCACACGACCGCGAAGGTGAAGAGCACGAATACCGGCACCGCCGTGGCACGGTCGGCCGCGGCGCGGTCACGCAGTTCGGCCTGCTGCTCGATACTGTGTGCGGCGAGGCGCGCGACGCCATTGGCCGGATCGTCGAAGCGGCCGATTTCTTCCGGCGCGAAGATCACTTCGGCGCCGCTGGAGTCCTGTTCGAAGAGCCCCTTGCGCAGCGACCAGATGAAGGCGAACAGGCCAGCAACCGACAGGATGAAGGTCGCCAGGAGGAGTGCGGTGGGGTTCATGGAACGGCTGTGCACGGGGGAAGGCGCGTGCAGGCTACGCTCGCAGCAACAGAGCCGTAAGGCGCAGATACAGGGGCGAAAAACCAGATCAGATGCGCTGATTCAGGATTCCCGGCCATCGCCCTTCACCGCTGTCCCAAGCGACGCGACCACGGTAATGGGCTCGGTGCTAGCCTTTGCGGGGTGGATAACAGATCTCTCCCTTTCAGGCTTCTGTTCGCGATCAGTCGAGCGCGGGCGAACACCGCGTCATGAAGCCCCGCGCCATGAAGCGCTATGAAATGCTCGCGGCGGAATTCACCGCCTCGATCCAGAACGGCACGTTGCGGCCCGGCGACAAACTGCCTTCCGTGCGTGTCGCGAGCAGCATTCGCCGCGTGAGCCCGGCGACGGTCTTCGAGGCCTACTACCTTCTCGAAGCACGCGGCCTCATCCGATCCAAGGCACGCTCCGGTTACTACGTGGCACAACCCGCGCAGGCACTGGCGCCCGAACCAGAGCGGACATCGCAGCCCGGCGGCGAAGCGCGCCCGGTGGCGATCAGCGAACTGGTCCTCGGAATCCTCGAGTCAGCGATGTCGCGGGACGTTGTTCCCCTGGGCTCGGCGTTCCCAAGTCCGCGACTGTTTCCACTCGAGCGTCTCGGCCGCGCCACGGCCATGTCGGCACCCAAACTCGATCCGTGGGAGACCATCGACGACATGGCTCCCGGCAACTCGGCGTTGCGCCAGCAGATCGCCCTGCGTTACCTCATCGATGGCGTCCAGATCCGGCCGGACTGGATTGTCGTGACCAATGGCGCGATGGAAGCGCTCAACCTTTGCCTTGGCGCCGTCTGCAAGCCAGGCGACGCCGTCCTGGTCGAGTCGCCGTGCTTCTATGCCTGCCTGCAGGCCCTGGAGCGATTGGGACTGCATGCGGTGGAGGTCGCCACCGATCCCCGCGAAGGCGTTGACCTGGCTGCGCTGGAGGCCGCCATCGTGCGCCACCGCCCCAAGGCCTGCTGGCTGATGACGAATTTCCAGAACCCGCTCGGCAGCACCATGAGCGAGGAAAAGAAGAAAGCACTCGTGTCCCTGGTCACGCGGTACGGGCTTCCTTTGATCGAAGATGACGTATACGGCGAACTCTACTTCGATGGACGGCGCCCGGTTCCCCTCAAAGCGTTCGATTCCGAAGGCTGGGTGATGCACTGCAGCTCGTTCTCCAAGACGTTGGCGCCGGGCTATCGCGTGGGCTGGACGAGTCCGGGACGGTTCCTGCGCGCGGTCACCTACCAGAAGCTGACCTCGTCGATCGCGACCTCGTTGCCTGCGCAAGTCGGCATCGCCCGGTATCTCCAGCGCGGCAGCCACGAGAAGCACCTGCGCGAACTGCGGCTCACCCTCAGGAAGAATCGCGACCACTACATCGAGGCGATCAGCCGTTTCTTTCCCGTGGCCACCCGGGTAAGCCGACCCGCCGGCGGCTACTTCCTGTGGGTGGAAATGCCAGAGGCGGTCGATTCACTTGCCCTGCATGGCCAGGCGAGGGCAGCCGGCATCAGCATCGCGCCGGGGCCGATGTTCTCTGCGTCAATGGATTTCAGGAACTGCGTGCGTATCAATTTCGGCCATCCCTTTACGTCACGCGTGGAAGCTTCGCTGCAGAAAGTTGGGCGCTTTGCCATTGAATTGGCGAGTGCACGCCCGCGAAAAATGACGGTGAAACCAACTAGGCGCTTAAGGTAAAGGTCGACGCCGTACTTGCTCGCCTGAAGCCCTAACCTGAATGGTTCGCGCCCCCCCACGGGGGCTCGGTCTTCGGAGGGAGTTGACGCCATGGTGTATATGCACTATTGTTCGCTCCATGAACACCCAGCGCCATTCCAAATCAGAAGCCGCCAGCCTCGTCTCCGAGGTGACCCGGCACTGTCTGATGACCCGTACTCGCCGCATCTCCCGGGTCATTACCAGCCTCTACGACCAGGAACTGCGTCCGTACGGATTGAGTTCGTCGCAGTTCTCCTTGCTGGTGCTCATCGCCGGCAGGGACGGTGCCAGTCGCGCCGAGATTGGCCGCGCCAACCACCAGGAGCGATCGACGTCCACGCGCAATCTGCAGTTGGTGCTGGACCAGGGCTGGGCGGAGGAGATCATTCCGGAGAAAGGGCGCAGCCGCCCCATCCTGATTTCCAAGGCTGGCCGGGATCTGCTCGCCAGGGCCATGCCGGCCTGGCGCACGGCCCAGGTCAAGGCGAAACAGCTACTCGGTGTTGACGGTGCATCTGCCATCGTGCAGCTGTCTGCGGGCCTGCCCGTTGAAGAGCTGGCCGGATAACTCCCTTTTTTTATCACGCATGTTGTATCTACACCTTATCTCCGAGAACCAATCATCATGACCACCGTAAAGGCCGCCGCAGTACAGATCAGCCCCGTGCTCTACAGCCGGGAAGCCACCATTGAAAAAGTTGTTCGCAAGATTCGCGAACTCGGCCAGAAGGGAGTGCAGTTCGCCACCTTCCCGGAAACCGTGGTGCCGTACTACCCCTACTTCGCTGCAGTGCAGACGGGCATCGAGCTGTTGTCAGGCAAGGAACACATGCGCCTGCTGGAGCAGGCCGTGACGGTCCCCTCCCCCGCCACGGATGCGATTGCCCAAGCTGCGCGCGAAGCCAACATGGTGGTGTCCATCGGCGTCAACGAGCGCGACGGCGGCACCATCTACAACACGCAGCTGCTCTTCGATGCTGACGGCACGCTCGTGCAGCGTCGTCGCAAGATCACGCCGACACATTTCGAACGCATGGTCTGGGGCCAGGGCGATGGCTCGGGCCTGCGCGCGGCGGATACCAAAGTTGGGCGAATCGGCCAGCTGGCCTGCTTCGAGCACAACAACCCGCTCGCCCGCTACGCCATGATGGCCGATGGCGAGCAGATACATTCCGCCATGTACCCGGGCTCGGCCTTCGGCGAGGGCTTCGCGCAGCGCATGGAGATCAACATCCGCCAGCACGCCCTGGAATCGGGTTGCTTCGTGGTGAACGCAACCGCCTGGCTCGATGCCGACCAGCAGGCGCAGATCATGAAGGACACCGGCTGCTCGATCGGCCCGATCTCCGGCGGCTGCTTCACCACGATCGTCACGCCGGACGGAATGCTGATCGGCGAGCCTCTTCGCGAGGGCGAAGGCGAAGTCATCGCCGACCTCGATTTCAGCATGATCGACCGCCGCAAGCTGCTGATGGACTCGGTCGGTCACTACAACCGTCCGGAGCTTCTGAGCCTCCTGATCGATCGTACGCCTACGGCGAACTTCCATGAACGCAACGCCCGGTCGGCGAACGATGCCGCAGGCGGCTTTGAAATCCTCTGATCGCACACCGCGGAACAACGTCCTCATGAATACTTCAAACGAAAGCCCCATCCTGGTCACGGGCGCTGCCGGTGACGTCGGCGCCATCGGTCGCAACGTCGTTGCCATGTTGCTGGCCAAGGGCCACAAGGTCCGCGCACTGGTGCGGCGCGAAGACGAACGCGCCGAGAACCTGCGCAAGCTCGGCGCCGAGGTCGTCGTCGGCGACCTGACCGATCTCCAGTCGGTGCACCGTGCCATTGAAGGCTGCAAGCGCATCTACTTCGGCATGTCGATCTCCGCAGCCTATCTGGAGGCGACGGTCAACGTGGCCGCGGTCGCCCGCCACCATGGCGTAGAGGCCCTCGTCAACATGTCGCAGATGACCGTGTCGCAGATGGGCATCAACGACACCACCGACAGTCCGCAACACAAGCTTCACTGGCTGGCAGAACAGGTGTTGGCGTGGTCGGGCCTCCCGGTCGTCAACGTGCGTCCGACCGTTTTCCTGGAAGGCTTCTTCCTGCGCCTGGGCGCCACGGGCGTCCGCGAGAACGACGAACTCGCACTTCCGCTCGGACATGCCAGGACCTCCCCCATCTCCGCATACGACGTGGCACGCGTCGTCGCGACGATCCTCGACAACCCGGCGCCGCACATCGGGCAGATCTACAACCTCACCGGCCCGGAATCGGTCGACGTGGACCAGCACGCTCGCGCGTTCTCCGAGGCGCTCGGCCGCACGATCCGCTATCGCGACGTACCGGTGGCGCCGTGGACCGAGAAGCTACGCGAGTTCGGCGTTCCGCAGCATTTGATCAGCCACCTGGCGGTGATGGCCGACCTGCACACGCAAGGCCGCTACGACCGGGCGACCGACGACGTATTCAAACTCACAGGCAAGCCGGCGATGAGCACGGGCGAGTTCGCCAAGCTACATGCGGCGGAGTTCACGCGAGGCTGACGGCGCGATACGGCCGCAACTAGCCACATCCCCTGTCAGCCGATATCCATCCTGGTTTGAATCATGAAATTCACCGAAACCGCCCCCACGCTGCCCCGCCCCTCCGGCCCGCCGCCGTGGCTCGGGAAGATCGCGCAGAACGCAACGCTCGAAGGCGCCGTCCTCAAACGCCCCGTTCACGGCAAGGACAACATCCTTACCCTCCTTTCGCATGCACGCACCCTTTACGAATTCCAGGACTACACGCACTACGGCGACTTCGGCAGCGGGTTCTTCATGGAGTCGTATCGATCGAGCATCAACGGAATGCCCGTGGAGTGCTCCATCATCGTGCATACGAACGAAGACGGTGAAGCGGATTCCCTGCTGATCCACCACTACCCGCTCGACGCCACTTTGGAGTTCTCCCGGCTGATGGGGGAGAAGTTCGGCGGTCAATTCCCCGATCTGTACCTCAACGCCCCACAGGCCGATGCCCTGACCGAGGCCTCGCGCAAATAGCGCGCGCATGAAAGGCGGTTTTTCTCAGGCTTGGCGATAGCCGTAAGACTGGATGGTGGGTCGTGTCGGAATCGAACCGACGACCAGCGGATTAAAAGTCCGATGCTCTACCGACTGAGCTAACGACCCACGTGTTGCAGAACGGCTTCTTCGCCGCATCCCGGCCTTGCGCCGGGGTGCGCATTCTAGCGCAGGCCCGCGCTTTCCTGCAGGACCCGATGCGCGGCTTCAGGCATAGCGGGTGGGATCGGCGACGCCGGCCGCGGCGAAGCCTTCGGCGCGCAGGCGGCAGGCGTCGCAGTGGCCGCAGGCACGTCCTTCGGCGTCGGCCAGGTAGCACGACACGGTTTCGCTGAAATCCACGCCCAGGCGCAGGCCTTCACGCACGATGTCGGCCTTGCTCAGGAACTGCAGCGGCGCATGCACGCGGATGCCCGCGCCTTCGACGCCCGCCTTGGTCGCGAGGTTGGCCAGGCTCTGGAATGCGGCGATGAATTCGGGGCGGCAATCGGGATAACCCGAGTAATCCACGGCGTTCACGCCGCAGAAGATGTCGCTGGCACCCAGGACTTCGGCCCAGCCCAGCGCCATCGACAGCATGATCGTGTTGCGTGCCGGGACATAGGTGACGGGAATGGCGTCCTTGGCCGCGGCGGCACCGATGGCATGGCCATCGACGTCGGTGGGTACCTGGATCGCTTCGTCGGTCAGCGCGGAGCCGCCGATGCTGCGCAGGTCGACATTGACGGTCTTGTGCGCCACCGCGCCCAACGTGCGCGACACGCGATCGGCCGCGTCGAGTTCGGATGTGTGGCGCTGGCCGTAGCGCACGCTCAGCGCGTGCACGGCGAAGCCCTGTTCGCGTGCCATGGCGATGACGACGGCGGAGTCCATGCCTCCGGAAACGAGGACGACGGCTTTTTTCATGGCGTGCTGGTGGAAGTGGATTCGTTTGGCCAGGAACGTTCGACGCGGCCTACCGCCCGCGTTCGTCATTCCACAGGAGCTTGTGCAACTGCATCTGGAAGCGCACCGGCAGGCGATCGGCGACGATCCAGTCGGCCAGTTCGCGTGGCGTCACCTGTGCATAGCTCGGCGAGAACAGCACGTCACAGATCCCGGCCAGGCGGTGCTCGGCAACGATCGCCTTGGCCCAGTCGTAGTCCTCGCGCGAGCAGATCACGAACTTGACCTGGTCGTGCGGCGTCAGCAATGCCACGTTGGACCATAGGTTGCGATGCACTTCCAGCGAGCCGGGTGTCTTGATGTCGAGCACACGCGACACCCGCGGGTCGACCTCGGCGATGTCGATGGCACCGGAGGTTTCCAGCGATACCGCATGACCTGCATCGCACAGCTTCTGCAGCAGCTGGATGCAGCGCTTCTGCGAGAGCGGCTCGCCGCCGGTGACGCAGACATGGCGGACGCCTTGCCTGGCGACTTCCGCCAGGATGGCGTCGATGGTCCACCACTCGCCGCCATGGAAGGCGTAGGCGGTATCGCAGTACTGGCAGCGCAGCGGGCAACCGGTCAGGCGCACGAAGACGGTCGGCCAGCCCGCCTCGCGGGCCTCGCCCTGCAGCGAGAGGAAGATTTCGGTGATCTTGAGGCGTTCCGCGGAGGCAGCCGCCTCGCCGGGAATTTCGCTGACAACGGCGTTCATGCCGCCATTGTAACGTGCGGCCCCCGCGGCTCCGCCGGGAGCGGCCGGCCAGGTCGGCCTTACTTGTTGTTGCCGATCTGGCCCAGCTGGATGGCGTTCAGGCGATCGGCGGCGGTGCGGGCGGCGTCGGTGCCGGGATAGCGGCGGGTCACCTCGCCCAGCGTGCGTTCGGCGGCTTCGTACTGGCGCGCGCCGTATTGCGCGAGCCCGACCTTGAGCAGGGCGCCCGGCGCCTTGTCGTGGGTCGGATAGCGGTCCAGCAGCGATTGGAACTGTTCCTGCGCCAGCGGGTAGTTCTGGGTGACGTAGTAGCTCTCGCCCAGCCAATAGAGGGCATTGGGGGTGTAGCTGCCGTTCGGGTACCGCTCGAGGAAATCCTGGAACAACCCGGCCGACTGCACATACTGGCCGGCCTTGAGGGCATTGAACGCAGCGTCGTAGGCCGCGCGTTCCTCGGCGACCGCGCCCTTGTCGCCATAGACGACAGGCACCTTGTCCTGCACGGCGGGCGCCGTCGCCGCAGCGGCGGGCTTGGTGGAAGCGGGGGGCTTGGTGACCGCCGGCACGGCCGGTTTCGTCGCGACCGGCGCCGGCGCTTCGAGCCGGTTGAGACGGTCGTCGAGGTCGAGGTACTGCGCTTTCGACGTCGTCTGCAGTTGCTGGTTCTGCTGCTGCAGTTCTTCCACCTGCGACCGCAGTGCCTGCACTTCCGTGCGCAACTGGGTGAGCTGGTTCAGCAGGTCGACATTGCCCTGGTTGTTGTTGGCGCGGGCTTCGAGTGCAGCCACGCGGTCCGCCAGGCTTGCGCGCTGGGCGACGGCGGGAGCCGAGGCGACGCATGCAGCGAGCAGCAGGAATAGGAGTCTGGGACGCATGGAGTATTTGACCGGAGGAAACGGGAAAGTTCAGGTCTCGCCGCGACCCTCCCCCGTGCTGGGGGAGGGCGCGAGAGCCTGTCGGCCCTTACTTCGCGGTGTAGACGATCTCGACGCGACGGTTCTTGGCCCAGCAGTCCTCGGTCGAATCGGTGCAGGTCGGGCGTTCCTCGCCGTAGCTGACGACGTTGACCTGGCTGCCGGAACCGCCATTGGCCTGGATGGCCGACGAGACGGCATTGCCGCGGCGTTCGCCCAGGCCCTGGTTGTATTCACGGCTGCCACGCTCGTCGGCGTTGCCTTCCAGGTTCATGCGCGAGGACGGACGGTCGCGCAGGTACTTGGCGTGGCAGGCGACGATGGCCTGGAATTCCGGACGCAGCGCGTCCTGGTCGAAATCGAAGTAGACGACGCGCTGGCGCAGGCAGGCATCGGTGTCGAGGTCTTCGGGACCGAAACCGGTCTTTGCGACCGGGGGCGGGGTGACCGGCGGCTGTTCGACAGGAGTGGGTTCGACCGGCGGAACTTCCTTCACTTTCTTCGAGCAGGCAACGGCCGTGGCGCACAGGAGTGCGGCAACAAGAATGCGGGTGGTGCTGTTCATCGGGTTTCCTCGTCTATGAGCTTTGGAGCGGGTGTGCGGGAGATGTCTCGAGCATCCGGGAGGGATTTGAAACGATGCTGCATTAGCCTACCAGTCAACATGAACAGGGGAGCGTGACCGGTGTTGCGGGGTCGCGCTTGCGTCCGGGCGGGCGCAGCGCTTCCAATCTTTCAATCGCTTTTTCGGCAACGAATTACCTGCGAATACGGTATGGGCCCCAAGCCGGCTCGCGCACGTCGCCATCGGCAAGCACCAGGCGCTGGCGCACGCGGCCATCGGAGGAAACGGCATAGAGCACGTCGCGGTGTCCTTCGCGTGCGGCGTAGAGGATCATCATTCCGTTAGGGGCGAAGCTGGGCGATTCGTCCAGCGAGCCCGGCGAGAGGTTCGTCCACGAGCCACCGACACTGCGGTCCATTATCGCGATGCGATACCCGCCCCCGCTCTGCTGCGTGGTGGCCAGTTTCTTGCCATCGCTGGAGACGGTCGGATCGGCGTTGTAGCTGCCCTGGAAGGTGACGCGCGTGGCACCGCCACCGGTAGCCGGCGCCTGGTAGATCTGCGGCTTGCCGCCGCGGTCCGAGGTGAAGTACAGGGTGCTGCCGTCTGCGCTCCACACCGCCGACGTATCGATCGCGAAATGGTTGGTGACCTGGGTCAGCGCGCGGCTGCCGAGGTCCATCACGTAGATCTCGGGATTGCCGCCCTTCGACAGCGTCAGCGCCAGCTTGCGGCCGTCCGGGGAGAACGACGGCGCACCATTGATGCCGCGGAACTTGGCGATGACTTCGCGCGCGCCCGACGCAATCGTCTGCAGGTAGATCGACGAGTTGCCGCCCTCATAGCTGACGTAAGCGAGCTTGCCGCCATCGGGACTCCACGACGGCGACAGCAGCGGCTCGGCGGAGCGCACCACGGTCTGCGGGTTGTAGCCGTCGCTGTCGGCGATCATCAGTGCATAGCGCGACGCCTTGCCGGTGCCGGTTGCGGTGACGTAGGCGATGCGGGTGAAGAAGGCGCCACGGACGCCGGTGACCTTCTCGTACACGGCATCGGCGATCTGGTGGCCGACGTCGCGCATGGCGTTGGCGCGCGCGCTCAGGGCGAAGCCGAGCAGGCGTTCCTGGCGGGCGACATCGAACAGTTCGTATTCGACGCGATAACCGCCATCACCGGCATCGAGCACGCGGCCAACCAGGATGTAGTCCTGGTTGAGCGCGGCCCAGGTCGGGAAGCTGATCTCGCTGCCGCGCGAGGGGCGATCGACGATGTCCTTGTCGGCGAGGCTGCGGAACGCACCGGAGCGGTTGAGGTCCGACGCCACGACCTTGGCGACGTCGGTCTCCAGGGCCGGGCCCTGCATGGGGATCACGGCGATGGGCGCGGCGGACGCGTTGCCGCCGACGATGTCGATCTCCAGGCCTTGTTGCGCGCTGGCGGCGAAGGGAAGCAGGAACGCGAGCAGCACGGCCAGCCAGCGCGTCGAGGAGTAGGGCGTGGATCGATTCATCAGCGCTCCAGGGCGTGGGGAAACAAGGCGTGGGGAATAAGGCTGGAGAAACAGGGCTTGCGAGCGGTCCGCGGCTGCGGCCCGATTCAGTTTCACCATTCTTAACAACAGTTTGGTTAACGCCACCTCAAGCAGGGGTTGAGAGGCCTGAACCGGCAAAAAAACGCGATCAGCGATCTTCGGCGCGGAAATTCAGGTTGACGTTACGCGAAAAGACTTCTTCGAAGCCGGCGTAGGGCAGCGGTTGTGCCTTCAGTACCGCCGCCTCGATCGAGCGGCGGCCCTGCTCGTCGTAGGCGCAGGGCGAAGTGACTTCGACCCCCATCACCTGGCCGCCGGGCAGCTGGCGGATGCTCAGGCGGCAGGTCGCGCCGAGCGGCACGCTGTCCGGACGGGTCCATTTGGCCAGGATCGCCGCCTGCAGCGCGGCGGCGTAACGGGCGCGCAGGCCAGTGTCGCTGCCTTGGGCGCCGCTCACCTGCGCATCCGTGGGCGCCGCGGCTTCGGCCGCGTTGCGTGCGCGGGCGTCGGCGAGTTGCGCCAGCTTCTGTTCGGCCAGGTCTGCTTCGCGCGAAGCCGCAGCGCGGCGACGGCGGATGTCTTCCAGCTGCTTCTGCCGCTGGATCTCCATCTCGGTGAGCTTCTGCTTGCGCTGCACGTCCTGCTGGCGCTCCAGTTCGGTCAGGTCGACCTGTTCCTGGCGCTGCTTCGCTTCCTGGACCTTCTTTTCTTCTGTTGGCGCCGGCGTCGGCTGCTCGGTGACGGCTTCCTGGTTGACCTCGTCGGGAACCGGAATGAAATCCTGCGCCTCGGGCTGCGGTTCGACCGGCTCGGGTACGGGCTCGGGCAGTGGTTCGGGCTCGGGCTCGACCTCCTCCACCGGCAGCTCAGGCTTGCGTTCCAGCGTGTGGCGCATCGCCGCCGACAGCTGGCTCACGTCCATGAGCTCGGCGGAAATCGCGCCGGCCGCCGCCGGTGTCGCGCTGCGCGTCCACCACAGGCCGAGGAACAGCACGGCGAACAGCGCCAGGTGCAGCAGCACGGCGAAAACGAAAGCCTGCGCGGTGTCGGCGCGGGTTTCCTTCATTTACGGCCGGCCTGCTTCGGGTCGCTCATCAGGCCGATCTTCTTGACGTTGGCGCGCTGGAGCAGCTCCATCACGTTCATCACGTCCTGGTACTTTCCCTGGCCCTGTGCCGCGACGAAGATCGACGCTTCCTTGTTCTGGCCAACGATGGCGCGGATGCGCGCTTCCAGCGCCTGCGCCGTCACCGCCTCGTTCTTGCCCGCCTTCACCGCCAGCGCGTACGTGCCGTCGGGATACACGCTGACCACGATCGGGTCTTCCTTGGCGTTGACGGACTTCGCGTTGCTCTGTGGCAGGTCGACGTCCACGCCCAGCGTGAGCAGCGGCGCGGTGACCATGAAGATCACCAGCAGCACCAGCATCACGTCGATGTAGGGCACGACGTTGATCTCGGCCTTGAGCTTGCGCTTGCGATGGCGGCGCATGGAAAGGACGGACATGGCTGCTCTCGTGGTGTGTTCTCAGGGTTGCCCCGCACCGGTCATCAACGCACCAGTGGGGCAAACGGGTTAATCGTCTTATTCGTCCGCGTGCGCCTGGCGCTGCAGGATCGAGGAGAACTCCTCGGCGAAGGCGTCGTAACGCACCGCCAGCCGCTCGACGCCGTTGGCGAAGCGGTTGTAGGCCCAGACCGCGGGAATCGCGACGAACAGGCCCATCGCGGTGGCGAGCAGCGCCTCGGAGATGCCCGGCGCCACGTCCTTGATGCCGACCTGGGCGCCGCTGGCGAGCAGGCCGTGCATGGTCACCATGATCCCGAACACGGTGCCGACCAGGCCGATGTACGGCGCGGTCGAACCGATGTTGGCGAGCAGCTCGAGGTTGTGTTCGAGGCCGTCGATCTCGCGCGAGCCGGTCGCACGCATCGCGCGCTGCGCGCCTTCCAGCTGCACGCGCGCATCGACCATGCGTGCGTCCGGCCCCTTGCGCTGGCGCAGCCGGCCGAACTCACGGAACCCAGCTTCGAAGATCGACTCCATGCCACCGACGGGGCCGCGGCCCTGGGTCGCACCGGCGTAGAGCTTGGTGAGCTCGGACCCGGACCAGAAGCGTTCTTCGAAACGTTCGGCTTCCTTCTGCGCGCGGGAGATCACGCTGCGCTTGCGGAAGATGATCACCCACGAAACGATCGAGGCGACGATCAGCAGCGCCATGATCAGCTGCACCGGCAGGCTGGCATCCAGCACGAGGCGCACCAGGTCGAGGTTGGCGCTGGCCGCGGCCGTGCCGTCGGCAAGCTTCGCGGCCTGCACCGGCGCGTCTTCGGGCAGGGCTTCGACGGTGGCCTGGATCGCCATGAAAGTTGCGGGGGTCATGCGTCTGTCTCCACCAAAGCGTTCAATTCGTCGTACAGCGGTTGCGGAATCGGGGTCGGCCTGAAGTCCGTGCCCAGGGCGGCGACGCGGACCGTGGCGGTGAGCAGGCGCTCGCCGCCGCGGCGGATCTCCTGCCGGAAGATCACGCTGGCGCGACGGCACTCCTGCAATGCCGCGGTGACGTCGAGCGCGTCGTCCAGCCGTGCCGGCCTGAGGAAGTCGAGCTGCATCGCGCGCACCGCGAACAGCAGACCGTGCTCGCTGCGCAGCAGCTCCTGCCCGTACCCCTGCGCACGCATCCATTCGCTGCGCGCGCGTTCGAGGAAGGCCAGGTACTGCGCGTGATACACGACGCCGCCTGCGTCGGTATCTTCCCAGTAAATGCGGACGGGATGGCTGAACATGCGTTAAGAAAACCCCGGTAGGGAAACCACGGAAAGCCGGTTGCGCGGCACGAAAGTCCGCCACGTCGCGCGCGAAACGCGGGTTGGATCATTGCGGGAACGGGCGGAGGACGCGGCGCTGGAAATGCGCTCGCACTCACACTCCGGCGTCGTCATTCCTCGGTCTCGGCGCGTTCCGCGTACAGGTCGCTCGCCCCCGCCTTCGGCTTGAAGCCCATGTGCCGGTACGCCTTGGAGGTGGCCATGCGGCCGCGTGCGGTACGCACGAGGTAGCCCTGCTGGATCAGGTAGGGCTCGATCACGTCCTCGAGCGTGCCGCGCTCCTCGCTCAGCGCCGCGGCCAGCGACTCCACGCCGACCGGGCCGCCATCGAAGGACTGGATGATCGTGTTGAGCATGCGCCGGTCGAGGTCGTCGAAGCCTTCCGGATCGACCTTGAGCATCTTCATCGCCGCATCCGCGACCTCGCGCGTGATCGCCCCGCTCGCCTTCACCTGCGCGTAATCGCGCACGCGGCGCAACAGGCGGTTGGCGATGCGCGGCGTGCCACGCGAACGCTTCGCGATCTCCGCCGCGCCTTCGGCATCGCAGTTGATGCCAAGGATCTGCGCCGAGCGGCGCACGATGCGGGTCAGTTCTTCCGCGCTGTAGAACTCCAGGCGCTGCACGATGCCGAAGCGGTCGCGCAGCGGCGCGGTCAGCAGGCCGGCGCGCGTGGTGGCGCCGATCAGGGTGAAGGGCGGCAGGTCGAGCTTGATCGACCGGGCCGCGGGGCCCTCGCCGATCATGATGTCGATCTGGTAGTCCTCCATCGCTGGATACAGCACTTCCTCCACGACGGGCGACAGGCGATGGATCTCGTCGATGAACAGCACGTCGTGCGGCTGCAGGTTGGTGAGCAGCGCCGCGAGGTCGCCCGCCTTCTCGATCACCGGACCGGACGTCTGGCGCAGGTTGACGCCGAGCTCGTTGGCGATGACGTGGCTGAGGGTGGTCTTGCCCAGGCCTGGCGGACCGAAGATCAGGACGTGGTCGAGCGCTTCGCCGCGCTGCTTCGCCGCCTCGATGTAGATCTGCATCTGCTCCCGCACGGGTGCCTGGCCGAGGTACTCGTCCAGGCGCTTGGGGCGAATGGAGGCCTCGATGGCGTCTTCTTCGCGCGTGGCGGCGGGGGAAACGATGCGGGAGTCATCCATGCCGGCATTATGGTGCGCGCCGCGATGAAATCCACATGCGGCAGCCCCAACGCGCCGCGGCGCGCGGGGAGCGGCTGCGGCGGGTCGTTGATCAACCCCTCAGATCTCGACCTGGGCGCCCAGTTCCACCAGCCGGTTGCCCGGGATGCGGAAGAACCCGGTCGCCGAGGCCGCATTGCGGTGCATGACCGCGAACAGCTTGTCGCGCCAGTACGGCATGCCGCGATGGCGGCTGGCGATCACGGTCTCGCGGCTGGCGAAATAGGTGGTTTCCATCGGATCGAAGTGGATGCCGCCCTTGTCGCAGCTGCGCATCAGCGCCAGCGGCACATCCGGGGTTTCCATGAAACCGAACTTGATGACCACGCGATAGAAGTCCGCGCCGCCGATCGAGTCGATCTTGAGCCGCTTCTCCTTGGGCGCGTATGGCACGTTCATCGTGTCCACGGTGAGGAACACGTTGCGCTCGTGCAGCACCTTGTTGTGCTTGAGGTTGTGCAGCAGCGCGTGCGGCACCACGCCGGTCTGCGCGGTCATGAAGATGGCCGTGCCCGGCACGCGCACCGGCGGCGCCAGCATCAGGCCGGGCAGGAAGGTGTCGATCTGGATGCCTTCCTTGCGGATCTCGGCGTGCAGCAGCTCGCGGCCGCGGCGCCAGGTACGCAGCACGGTGAATGCGATGATGGCCAACACCACCGGCACCCACGCGCCATCGAAGAACTTCACGCCATTCGCGATCAGGAAGGCGATCTCCACGACGGCGAACAGCACGCACAGCGGCAGTACCCAGCGGCGCGCCTTGGGCCACATCGTGCGCGCGACCAGCGCCAGCAGCAGGGTGTCGATCAGCATCGTGCCGGACACCGATACGCCGTACGCCGAGGCCAGCGCCGTGGACGTGCGGAAGGCCAGCACCAGCGCGATCACCAGCACCATCAGCGTCCAGTTGATGCCGGGAACGTAGATCTGGCCGATGGTGTCCTTCGACGTGTGCGTGATCGCCATGCGCGGGATGTACCCCAGCTGCATCGCCTGGCGCGCCACCGAATACGCGCCGGTGATCACCGCCTGCGACGCGATCACCGCGGCCGCGGTGGCCAGCCCGATCATCGGCACCATGGCCCAGTCGGGGACACCGATATAGAACGGGTTCTTGACGGCGGAGGGATCGGCCAGGACCAGCGCACCCTGTCCGAGGTAGTTCAGCATCAGCGCCGGCAGCACGAAGAAATACCAGGCGTAACGGATCGGCTTGGCGCCGAAGTGGCCCATGTCGGCGTACAGCGCCTCGCCGCCGGTCACCGCCAGCACCACGGCACCCAGGATGAAGATGCCGTGCCAGCCGTGGTCGATGAAGAAGCGCACGGCCCAGGACGGATTGAAGGCCTGCAGCACTTCCGGGTTGTGACCGATGTTGAACAGGCCCAACGCCGCCAGCGAAGCGAACCACAGGGCCGTGATGGGGCCGAAGACCTTGCCGACCTTCTCCGTCCCGAAGCGCTGGGTCATGAACAAGGCCAGCAGGATCAGTACCGCCAGCGGCACGATCCAGGTGTGCAGTTTCGGCGCGGCGACCTCGATGCCCTCGAGCGCGGACAACACCGACACCGCCGGCGTGATCACGCCGTCACCGAAGAACAGCGACGCGCCGAAGATGCCCAGGATGCCGACCGCGTAGGCCGAGCGCGAGCCTTTCGGCAACGTGCGCTGGGCCAGCGCCATCAGCGCCATGATGCCGCCCTCGCCTTCGTTGTCGGCGCGCATGATGATGCTCACGTACTTCAGCGTCACCACGATCACCAGCGCCCAGAACACCAGCGACAGCACCCCCAGCACGGTGGCGTGGTCCGGCGTCAGGCCGTAGTGCGGGATGAAGGCTTCCTTGATCGTGTACAGCGGGCTGGTGCCGATGTCGCCGAACACGACGCCGATCGCGCCAACCATGAGTCCGAACAGGCCCACGTTGCCATGGCCGTTGTGGCCATGCGCGTGGGTATTGGCGTTGCTGGAACTGGCCATGGGCCTTCCTGGATCTGTGACGCGAAGCAGCGGGGCGTCAGCGAAGCGCGGACTTTAGCGCTTTGCGGATGATGGTGGCGGCGTCATCGCCGGCAGTGACCGCGGCGGCGGCCATGCGGGAGGCTTCGGCGGGCTTGTAACCCAGCTGCTGCAGGGCGATGACGGCTTCGGATTGCGGATCTCCGGGCGCGCCGGAGGCGTTCAGGGTCGCGCCCACGCCGGCGAGGGCGGCGGCGCGGTCGCGCAGTTCGACGACCATGCGCTCGGCGGTCTTCTTGCCGATGCCGGGAATGCGCGTCAGCGCGGTGACGTCGCCGGCCTGCACCAGGCGCGCGAATTCGTCGACGCTCACGCCCGACAGCACGGCGAGGGCGATCTTCGCGCCGATGCCGGTGACCTTCTGCACGTCGCGGAACAGGCGGCGCTCGCCCTCGCGCAGGAAGCCGTACAGCGAAACGCTGTCTTCCTTCTGCGCGTAGTGGGTGAACAGCGAGACCTCGCGGCCCATTTCGGGCAGGTCGTAGAACGTGCTCATCGGCGCCTCGAGCTCGTAGCCGACGCCGTTGACGTCTACAACAAGCCACGGTGGCTGCTTGTGCACGAGGATGCCTTTCAAACGACCGATCATTTACGTCCCCACATCATTTCGACCCCAGGTCATTTCCGACCCCAGGCCTGTTTGGTGCTGACGCCCAGCCGCTGCGCGGTCGAGCGTACGTGTGCATGCGTGATCGCCACGGCGAGTGCGTCGGCGGCGTCGGCCTGCAGCTTGCCCTGCAGGCTCAGCATCACACCGACCATGTGCTGGACCTGCGACTTGTCCGCACCGCCCTGCCCGACCACGGCCAGCTTGATTTCCTTGGCCGCGTATTCGTGCACCGGCAGGTCGCGCAGCACCGCCGCGCACAGCGCCGCGCCGCGCGCCTGGCCCAGCTTCAGTGCCGAATCGGGATTCTTGGCCATGAAGACCTTCTCGATCGCCACTTCATCGGGCTTGTAGGTCTCGATGATGTCGCCGAGGCCATCCAGCAGGCGCTTGAGGCGCTGCGGGAATTCGCCCTCGCCGAGCAGCAGCAAGGGCGCATGGAACACATGCCGGGCGCGCCCGGTGCTGTCGGCATCAATGATGCCGACACCGGTGCGCTGCGAGCCGGGGTCGATGCCTAGGATTCTGGTCACGAAGTCAGCGTACGCCCTCAGGCGTAGGCATCCTCGCCGAGATCGGCGTTGGAATACACGTTCTGCACGTCGTCCATGTCTTCCAGCCAGCGCAGCAGCTTGGCCACCTGCTGCGCGGTGTCGCCGCTGACGGCGATGTCGTTGTCGGCGCGCAGGGTGACTTCGGCGAGGTCGGGCACCAGGCCCGCGCGCTCCATGGCTGCTTTCACGTCGGCGAAAGCGTCGGGCGCGGTGATGACGTCGATCGCGCCGTCCTCCGGGTACACGACGATGTCGTCGGCGCCGGCTTCGATCGCCGCCTCGGTGATCTTTTCTTCATCCGCGCCCGGCGCGTACGACAGCACGCCCAGCTTCCTGAACATGAAGGCGACCGAGCCGTCGGTGCCGAGGTTGCCGCCGAACTTGCCGAAGGCGTGGCGCACGTCGGCCACGGTGCGCACCTTGTTGTCGGTCAGGCAGTCGACGATCACGGCTACGCCGCCGGGGGCGTAGCCCTCGTAGCGGATTTCCTCGTAGACGACGCCTTCGAGTTCGCCGGTGGCCTTCTTGATCGCGCGCTCGATCACGTCCTTGGACATGTTGACCGACAACGCCTTGTCCACGGCCGTACGCAGGCGTGGATTGCCCGACGGATCGCCGCCGCCGGCACGCGCGGCCACGCTGATCTCGCGGATGATCTTGGTGAAGATCTTGCCGCGCTGTGCGTCGACCGCATTCTTGCGGGCCTCGATGGAAGGGCCTCTACCCATGGATGTTCCGTGCCGTGCCTTGTGACGAAGGCGGCAATTTTAGCGCGCCGCACGACTCCCCGTGGCGGTTCCCGCGGACGGCCGCCGGTTTCATTGCGGCTCCGGCCGGAACCGGCCCTGGCGGAAGAAATGGATGGCCAGCCGTGCGGCTTCGGCCGAAAACAGCATGCCGCTATGGCTGGCGGCAATGACGGCGTGGTCGGCCAGGCCCGGCAAGCGGGTTTCGGCCACGGCGACGGAGCCGTCGTGCTCGCCGTCGAACCCGCCAAAGACGTGCCCCAGTCCGCGCGGCAGCGTGCCGGCGATGACCCCGACCTCCGGATGCCCGTCCCACTGATCGAAGCCGCGTTCGAGCAGGTCGGCGGCGAGCCCGAGCGTGGCCGCGGTCCACGGACGCTGGCGCATGCCATGCACCGCGCCGCTCCCGCGCAGCGGGGAGCCTAGGCAGACCACGCGATGTACCGGCAGCGCCGGGTGATCGTGCAGCGCCTGCAGGGCGACCAGCCCGCCCAGGCTGTGCGCGAGCACATGCGTGGGGCCGCGCGCGAGGACTTCAGCCAGGTGCGCGCTGGCGTCTTCCGGCCCGCGGGTGACGCCGTGGTAGGCGAAGACCTCGCAGTCGAAGCCGGCCTCGCGCAACTGCGCCGCCTGCCAGGCCATGACGGCACCGGGCATCCAGATGCCGTGGATGAGGACTACGTGTTGGGCCATGTCAGCCGCGAAGGTAAAGCGATGCCGAGCGCGGTGCCACCACCGCGCGCGAGCTGCATCACGCCCGTGCCTTGCGCCGGTAGATGAATTCGTGGTCGTGCTGCTCGCCGACGATGAACTCGTACTCGCCCGCCTTTTCGAAGCCGTAGCGGCCGTAGAAGCGCTGCGCACCGTAGTTTTCGGACCACACGCTGATCCACAGCGTGCGCGGACCGTCACGCTCGAGCCAGGCCTGGGCCTCTTCGAACAACTTCGCGCCGATGCCGCCGCCCTGTGCCTTCCCGCTTATGTAGAGACGCTTGAGTTCGCCGTCTTCGGGTCGGGCATCTTCATGCGGCAGGCCACAGGGACCGGCCAGCGCATAACCCAGCGGCTCGTCGCCTTCCACCGCCAGCCAGATCGCATACAGCGGGCTGGCCAGCAGCTTGGCGTAGGCATCGACCGAATGCGATTCGTCGAGGAATGCCTGCAGGTCTTCCTGCGAATACAGGTGAGCGAAGGCGTCGATGAACGTGCGCGCGCCCAGCTCCGCGAGCACGGCGGCGTCGGTGGACTGGGCGCGGCGGATCAGCATGCTCAGGCGTCTTCTTCTTCGAACTCTTCGTCTTCCTCGTCCGACTCTTCGCCGTCCGATTCTTCCTCTTCGCCCTCTTCGTACTCGTAGTCGTCCTCGCCAAAGTCCTCGCCGTCCCAACGGCCTTCGCCGTCCGGAATGAACGTCAGGGCCATCGCGTTGGGCGCGCTGCCCACGCGCACCAGCCAACCACCGAACACGCGGGCGCGTTCGGTCACCAGGCCGGCGTCGGTGCCTTCATTGGCCAGTTTTTCCCACTGCAGGGCAAATGCGGTCTCGGTCATTCCGGTTTATTCCTTTGAAGAAGCCTTGGGTCGAATGGCGACGTGCACTTCGGCCAGCTGCGCGTCCGGCACCGGCGACGGTGCGCCGGTCATCAGGCACTGCGCCGTCGTGGTCTTCGGGAACGCGATGACGTCGCGGATCGATTCGGTGCCGGCCATCAGCGCGGCGATGCGGTCGATGCCGAAGGCGATGCCGCCGTGCGGCGGCGCGCCGTACTTGAGCGCGTCGAGCAGGAAGCCGAACTTGCCTTCCGCCTCTTCCGCGCCGATGCCGAGCAGCTCGAACACCGCGCTCTGCATCTTCGAATTGTGGATGCGGATCGAACCGCCGCCGATCTCATTGCCGTTGAGCACCATGTCGTAACCGCGCGACACCGCGGTCCGGGCATTCGCGCGCAGGTCCTCGATCGAATCGACCGCCGGCGCGGTGAACGGGTGATGCAGGGCAACGTAACGCTTTTCCTCGTCGTCCCACTCGAACATCGGGAAGTCGGTGACCCATAGCGGGGCCCAGGCATTGGCGACCAGGTTGAAGTCCTTGCCGGCCTTCAGGCGCACCGCGCCCATGAAGTCGCTTACCTTGTTGTAGGCGCCGGCGCCGAAGAACACGATGTCGCCATTGCCGGCGCCGACGTGCTTGAGCAGTGCGGCGAAGGCGTCTTCGCTGAAGAACTTGGCGACCGGCGAATTCACCGCGCCGGTTTCGTCGATCTTGGCGTAGGCCAGGCCCTTGGCGCCGAACTTGGCCGCGTGCGCGGCGTATTCGTCGATCTGCTTGCGCGACAGCGCCGCGCCACCGGGGATGCGCAGCGCGGCGACGCGACCATCCGGATCGTTGGCAGCCGCGGTGAACACGGCGAACTCGCTGGCCTTCACCAGCTCGGCGACGTCGACCAGTTCCAACGCGATGCGCAGGTCCGGCTTGTCCGAACCGTAGCGACGCATCGCCTCGGCGTAGGTCATGCGCGGGAACTCCGCAGCGAGTTCGACATCCATCACTTCGCGGAACACGAAGCGGATCATGTCCTCCACCGTGTCCTGCACGTCACGCTCGCTGACCCACGCGAATTCCATGTCGAGCTGGGTGAACTCGAGTTGGCGATCGGCGCGCAGCGCCTCGTCGCGGAAGCAGCGGGCGATCTGGTAGTAGCGGTCGAAGCCCGCCATCATCAGGATCTGCTTGAACAGCTGCGGCGACTGCGGCAGCGCGTAGAACTCGCCCGGGTGCATGCGCGCCGGAACGAGGAAGTCGCGCGCGCCTTCCGGCGTGGCCTTGGTCAGGATCGGGGTTTCCAGGTCCTGGAAGCCGCGCTCGTCGAGATAGCGGCGCAGCGCCGCCACCAGCTTGGTGCGGGTGCGCATCTTGCGCTGCATGTCCGGCGTACGCAGGTCGAGGTAGCGGTACTTGAGGCGGATGTCCTCGCCCGGATTCTCGTGGGCATGGAACGGCAGCGGCTCGGCCTTGTTGAGCAGCTCGATTTTCGTCGCGACGATTTCGACCTGGCCGGTGCGGATCTTGTCGTTGACGCTCTGGCGCTTGCGGACCGTGCCGGTGACACGCAGGCAATCCTCGTAGCCCACATGAGCGGCGGCTGAGAGAACCTCGGCGTTGCCCGGAATGTTGCTGTCGGGTTCAGCGACGATCTGCACGATGCCTTCATGGTCGCGAAGATCGATGAAGCACAGGCCGCCGAGGTTGCGGGCGACATCGGCCCAGCCGCAAAGCGTGACGGTCTGGCCGACCAGGGCCTCATCGATGAGGCCGCAGAAGTGGGTACGCATGGAAACTCCGGGAGGTACATTCGATCCGGCCGGGGCCGGAAGCTTCTTGCAACGGTCGCGCCTCGGCGCGGCCCCGGCCGTGGGCCGGAAAGACGGCATTTTAACGGCAGCAGCGACTTACTTGCTGCCAGGTTATGAACGGAAGCGGCGGACGCCCCGTCGCGGGATTCCCACCATCAATAGGGGTAGGTCATGAAGACATTGTTGAAACCGCTGCTCATGGCGTTGTGCCTGCTGGCCCTGTCCGCGCCCGCCATGGCCCAGTACCAGACCCGGGCCTATGCCCCGGAGGACCTGCGCAGCCTGTCCTACAACGACCAGGTCCGGGTCATCGGCCAGGAATACCAGGAGCAGTCCGGCGGCCGGCGCATCGCCGACGACCAGCTGCAGTTCTACCTGGACCAGGTGAACCGCTCCAACTGGCGCTTCAGCGACATCAAGCGCGATATCGCCACGTCCCTGCAGGGTTCTTCCGGTCCGGGTCCGGGCCCGGGCCCCTATCCCAGCCCGGGAGACACGATCCGCTGCGAGAGCCCCAACAACAACAGCCGCACCTGCAATACCCCGTGGCGCGGCAACTCACGCCTGGTACGGCAGTTGTCGAATACCAACTGCGTCGAAGGCCGTAACTGGAGCTCGCAGAGCGGCCAGGTCACGGTATGGAGTGGTTGCCGGGCCGAGTTCGCCAGGGGCTCGGGCGGCGGCCAGGCCGGCACCATCCGCTGCGAAAGTGCCGACAACCGCACCGCCAACTGCCGGACCCCCTGGCGGGGCCGATCCCAGGTGGTGCGCCAGATCTCCGACCGCGCCTGTCGCGAGAACCAGAACTGGAACAGCAGCAACGGCCAGGTGACCGTGTGGTCGGGCTGCCGCGCCGAGTTCGGACCCGCCGGCGGCGGCTGGAACGGCGGCAACGGCGGCAACAACGGCGGCGGCTGGAACGGCGGCGGCAATGGTTACACGGTGACCTGTTCCAGCAACGGCGGTTACTCCACCTGCAACTGGCCGCCGGGCCAGGGCATGCCACGCCTGGTCGAGCAGCTGTCGACGACACCCTGCATCCAGGGCCGGACCTGGGGCATGGACGGCAGCAACCGCATCTGGGTCAACGGCGGCTGCCGCGCCCGCTTCGGCAACTGATCGCAGTCAGGCGCGACTAGAAGGTCTGCAAACGAAAACGGCGGCTCCGCACAGGCGGGCCGCCGTTTTTTGTTGGGGCTGGCGGACTCAGGCCGGCTTGGTGTCGGACTTCGGCGCCGGCTCGGCCTTCTTTTCCGTGGGCTTGGCTTCCGCTGCAGGCTTGCTGTCCGCCGCAGGCGACGCGGCGGCGCCGTCCCCGGCCAGGTTGCGCTTCTTGTCGCCGTCCTTCTTGAAGTCGGTCTCATACCAGCCGCCGCCGGCCAGGCGGAACTGCGGCGCGGTCAGCTGGCGACGCACCTGCTCCGCGTGGCACGACGGGCACACTGTCGGATCCGGATCGGACATCTTCTGCAGGCGGTCGAAGCTATGGCCGCAAGCGGCGCATTCGAAGGCGTAGATCGGCATGGCAAGGGCACTTCTGGGATCGGATGAGCGCGGCGGGCGCCGCGAGCAGGAAACTGGAGGTCGGACCCCAGGGATTCAAGCGGCGCAGCCTCAGGCCGCGTCGTAAAGCGCCAGCAGGTCTTCCTCGGCCCGGGCGAGCTCCGCCGCCAGCGCATCGCGCTGGCGCGACAACTCGTTGGCGTTGGTAGCGCCATCGGCATAGACGTCCGGATCGGCCAGGTCCATGTCGATCGCATGCAGCTTCGATTCGAACTCGGCGACGCGGGCTTCCATCTGCGCCAGCTTGTGCGGGTTCGGCGGCTTCTTCTTCGTGGCGGCAGCGGCCGGTGCCGGCGCGGCCTTGGCCGCTGCCTTGGTCCTGCTGTCCGTCGCTTCGCGCGAGCGCAGCCATACCGCGTAGGCGTCGAGATCGCCGTCGAACGGCTGCGCCACGCCATCGGCGACGCGCCAGAAGGTCTCGCAGACCAGGCCGATCAGGTGACGGTCGTGCGAGACCAGCACGATCGCGCCATCGAACGTCGCCAGTGCTTCGGCCAGGGCCTCGCGCATGTCGAGGTCGAGGTGGTTGGTCGGTTCGTCGAGCAGCAGCACGTTGGGCTGGCGCCACGCGATCAAGGCCAGCGCGAGGCGCGCGCGTTCGCCGCCGGAGAACTTGTCGACCGATTCGAACGCGCGGTCGCCGGGGAAATTCCACTTGCCGAGGAAGTCGCGCAGCTGTTGCGTCGATACGCCCGGGGCGATGTCGCCGAGGTGATCGATCGGGCTGGTGCCTTCGCGCAGCGACTCCACCGTGTGCTGGGCGAAGTAGCCGATGCGCAGGTCGGGATGGCCGCCGCGTTCGCCGGTGAGCAACGGGATCTCGCCGACCAGCGATTTCACCAGCGTGGATTTGCCGGCACCGTTGGGACCCAGCAGGGCGACCCGGTCGCCGGCTTCGAGGATGAAGCCCACCTGGTCCAGCACGGTGTGATCCCCGTAGCCGCAATCGGCATGCATCAGGCGCAGCAAGGCGTGCGGCAGTTTCGCCGGCGCCGGGAATTCGATGCGCAGCGCGCGCTCGGCACGCACCGCCTCGGTATTGGCCATCTTGGCCAGGCGCTTGACCCGCGACTGCGCCTGCTTGGCCTTGGCGGCGCTGGCACTGAAGCGGTCGATGAAGCTCTGCAGGTGCGCGCGCTCGGCCTGCACCTTCTCGTGGGTGATCTGCTGCAGGCGCAGGTGTTCGGCGCGCTGGCGCTCGAAGGCGGTGTAGTCGCCGGTGTAGAGCTTGGCCTTGCCGTCGTGCAGGTGCAGTGTGTGCGTGGTGACTTCGTCGAGGAACTCGCGGTCGTGCGAGATCAGCAGCAGTGTGCCGGGGTACTTCAGCAGCCACTGCTCGAGCCACAGCACCGCATCGAGATCGAGGTGGTTGGTCGGTTCGTCGAGCAGCAGCAGGTCGCTGGGTGTCATCAGCGCGCGGGCGAGATTCAGGCGCACGCGCCAGCCGCCGGAGAATTCCTTCACCGCACGCGCATGGGTGTCGGCGGTGAAGCCCAGCCCGTGCAGCAGCTTGCCGGCGCGTGCGGTGGCGTCGTAGCCACCGAGTTCTTCGAGCTTGTGGTGGGCCTCGGCGACGGCCTCCCAGTCCTCGCGCTCCATGGCCGCGCGTTCGGCCTGGATGACCGCGTGCACCTTGGCGTCGCCGGACAGGACGAAATCGAGCGCGGGATCGTCCAGCGCCGGCGTTTCCTGGGCCACGCTGGCGATGCGCACGCGCGCGGGCACGTCGATGTCGCCGCGATCGGCCTCGACCTCGCCCTGGATCGCGGCGAACAGCGAGGACTTGCCGGTGCCGTTGCGGCCGATGACGCCCAGCCGCCAGCCGGCTTGCAGGGCCAGGTCGACGTTGGACAAAAGGAGGCGTTCGCCCCGGCGCAGGGCGAAATCACGAAAAGCAATCATGGGCGGTATTGTACGGTGGCAGCCGGGGTTTCCTGGCTGCCTGGGGGCACCCATCGGCCCTGAAGCCGGCAAATTCCGCCTTTGCGACATCGGTCCACTGCACATCCCGGCACTGGACGCAGCGCCGGATACCCCCATTGAGGATGGGTCCCCCGCCACATCGAGGCCGAATGCACCACACCTCCCTCATCGCCATCCTCGTCGCCGGCTTCGGCCTGGCCTTCATCTTCGGCGCGTTGGCGCAGCGGCTGCGCTTGTCGCCGCTGGTGGGATACCTGGTGGCCGGCATCATCGCCGGCCCGTTCACGCCGGGCTTCGTCGGCGACCCCACGCTGGCACCGCAGCTCGCCGAGATCGGCGTGATCCTGCTGATGTTCGGCGTCGGCCTGCACTTCTCGCTGCGCGACCTGCTCGAGGTGAGGTGGATAGCGGTACCCGGCGCGATCTTGCAGATCCTGTTCGTGTCGCTGCTGGGCTGGGGACTGGCCCGCTGGTTCGGCTGGGGCGACGGTGCGGGCCTGGTGTTCGGGCTGGCCTTGTCGGTCGCCAGCACCGTGGTCGTGCTGCGCGCGCTGGAGGAACGGCGCCTGCTCGAGACCGGTCGCGGCCGCATCGCGGTGGGTTGGTTGATCGTCGAAGACCTGGTGATGGTGCTCGTGCTGGTGCTGCTGCCGGCCATGGCCGGCATGTTCAAGGGCGATGGCGGCGACCGCGTGGAAGTGATGACCGCGCTGATCAAGACCCTGTTCAAGGTCGGCGGCTTCATCGCGGTGATGCTGCTCGTCGGGCGCCGCGTGGTGCCCTGGATCCTCGAACGCGTCGCCGGCACCGGCTCGCGCGAGCTGTTCACCCTGTGCATCCTGGCGATCGCGTTGGGCTTCGCATTCGGATCGGCGGAACTGTTCGGCGTGTCGTTCGCACTGGGCGCGTTCTTCGCCGGCCTGCTGCTCAACGAATCCGAGTTCAGCCACGAGGCCGCGACCGAAACCCTGCCGCTGCGCGACGCCTTCGCGGTGCTGTTCTTCGTTTCGGTCGGCATGCTGTTCAACCCGATGATCCTGGTCGAGCGCCCGCTGGAAGTGCTGGCGACGTTCGCGATCGTGGTGTTCGGCAACGGCCTCGCGGCGTGGACGGTCGCGCGCCTGTGGGGCAAGTCCGGCGCCACGGCGCTGCTGCTCGGGATCAGCCTGTCGCAGATCGGCGAGTTCTCTTTCATCCTCGCCGGCCTCGGCGTGCAGCTGGGCGTACTGCCGACCGCCGGCCAGGACCTGATCCTCGCCGGTGCCCTGCTCTCGATCACGTTCAACCCGTTGCTGATGGCATGGCTGGACCGCCGCACCGCCGCCGAAGCGCGCCTCACGCAGGAGGAGGCCGACCGCGCGGCGCCGATACCACCGGACATCCGCGACCACGTGCTGCTGGTCGGCTACGGCCGCGTCGGCCGCGAACTCGCCCGCGTGCTGCACGACCACGGCGTGCCGCTGGTGGTGATCGACGGCGAGGACCATCTCATCGCCCGCGCACGCGCAGACGGCCTGCCCGCCATCCGCGGCAATGCAGTCAACGAAGGCGTGCTGCGCGATGCCGTGCCGGAACGCGCGCACATGGCCCTGCTGGCAATCCCGAATGCGCTGGAAGCCGGCGAGATCATCGCCACGCTGCGCAAGTTGAACCCGGCACTGAGCATCGTCGCGCGCGGCCACAGCGACGCCGAGGTCAAGCACCTGCTCGAACACGGCGCGGACGCCACGGTCATGGCCGAACGCGAACTGGCGCACAGCTTCGCCGAAATGGTGATGGCGACGCCGCCGTATCGGGGCGAGCGGCACCTGCCGCCGGCAGCCACCTGAAAACAAAACCGCCGATGCCCTCGCGGACATCGGCGGCCTTGAACGCAGCAAGTGGTTGCTTCGGGAGTTACTTCGCGGCGTAACGCAGGCTCACGAACCAGTTGCGGCCCGCCTGCGGATAGAACATCGCGGTCTCATAGGTCTTGTCGAACACGTTGTTCGCGTTGACCTGCAGCGTCCACGCCTGCGCGAACGTGTAGCCGAAGCGCAGGTCGGTCGTGGCATAACCGCCCATGCGCAGCGTGTTGCCCGGATCGTCGTAGCGCTCGCCCGTGGCGACGACGCTGGCGCCGACGCTGAAGGCGCCGAAGCTGCGATCCGCATCCACGCGCGCGTTGGTGCGCGAACGGCGCGGCAGCAGGTTGCCGTCGTCGAAACCGCTGGTGCTGCGCGGATCCAGCCAGGTGATGTTGCCCTGCACCGCCCAGCCCAGCACTGTCGCGTCGACCGTCGCTTCGGTACCGCGGATGCGGGCCTCGTCGACATTGTTGGGCTGCCCGAACGGACGGTCCGGCGTCGGCGTGGGGTCGTAGCTGATCAGGTCGTCGATGCGCGTCTCGAACGCATTGACCGACCAGCCGCCCCAGCCGTGCTTGCCGCGCAGACCGAGCTCGAAACTGCGCGAGGTTTCCGGCGCCAGGTCGGGATTGCCGAAGAACGGGAAGTACAGATCGTTGAAGGTGGGCGCGCGGAACGCGGTGCCGTAGCTCGCGGTCAGGCGCAGGGCTTCGGTGAATTCCCAGCCCCAGCGGACGCTGCCGGTGGTTTCGCCGCCGAACTGGGTGTCGTCGTCGCGGCGCAGGCCCAGCTGCAGCGAGTGCGCGCCGAAGGTCTGCTGCCATTGTCCGAACACGCCGCGGGTGATGCGAGTGGTCTGGTCATACGGCGTGTCGCTGCCGACTTCATCGCGACGCCAGTCGTAACCCAGGGTCGCCAGGCCCTCGCCCACGCCGAAATCGCCCTGCAGCGAGCCGCTGGTGCGGTGCGAATCGAAGCGGCCATTCGGCACGCCCTGCGAGAAGTTGTCGCTGAGGTCGTCGTTGCGCCCGAGGTTGAGGCTCACCGTAACCTTGTCGCTGGGTGCATAGCGCAGGCGACCGCCCAGGACCTGCTGAACGATGTCGGATTCGTCATTGAAGCCGTCGTACTTGTTGTTGCCTTCCGCGCGCAGCGCGCGCGCCTCGACGTCCCACGCCTTGTTGAAACGGTGGCCGGCGCCCAGCGACAGCGACTGGTTGCGATAGCCGTCGCGGTCCGTATCCAGGGTGAAGTCATCGAAGGGGTTGCCGGGATTGTCGCGATAGCTGTCGAAGCCGTCGGTGCTTTCATACGCCGCGTGCACCTGGTACCAGCCGCCGCGGTCGCCGGACGTCTCGCCGCGGCCGCCAATGCCCGCGCCGTAACGCTGGGTGCCGTAGTTGCCGGCGCCGATGTTGAAGCTGGGATCGAAGGCATCGTGCGGACGGCGGGTGAAGATGTGGATCACGCCGCCGATCGCGTCGGAGCCGTACAGGCTGGAGAACGGACCCCGCACGATCTCGATGCGCTCGATCTGCTCGACCGGGATGTCCTGGAACGCGGCGCCGCCACTGGTGGTCGAGCCGATGCGCACGCCGTCGACCAGCACCAGCACATGGTCGGATTCGGTGCCGCGCAGGAAGGTGGAGGCCACCTTGCCCGGTCCGCCATTCGCGGCGATGGAAACACCCGGCAAGCCGCGCAGCAGTTCCGGCAGCGAGGCCGGAGCGCGGAGCTCGATGTCCTCGCGCGTGATCACGGTGACGGCGGCGAGCGCGGAATCCGGCGCCTGCGGCGTGCGCGAGGCGGTGACGATGACGTCGTCGAGCTCGGTGGCACCGCGTGCGGCATCGGCCGCGAATGCAGGGGCGATGCAGCCCAGCAGGCCGATCGCCAGCAGCGTGCGGCGCGGGGCATGGAAACAACGGTAATGCATGGAAACTCCTTGGCCGCGCCTGTCCCGCGCGGTGGTTCGGGATGGACGACAGGAGGCAAGGATTGAATGCGAGGCACGCGAAGCGCATGGCCCGCGACAAAAGCCCACCGCTTGTCGGGTCAGGCCTGGGGCCGGTCTCCGGGCTTGTGCGCGGACGCTCGCTCGCGTCCGGGAGCGGCGCCTTCCCGTGCAGTGCGCACAGTGGCATTCGCCGGTCCCGAGCCATCCTGGCTCAACACTTACCGTTGCGGGGGCAGCTCCGGAATTGCCTGTTTCGTCGACCAGACGAGGGCGCACCGGATTCCCGTTTCAACCGCCGCGTCGCGACGGTCACCTCAGGCGGCGCGAAGTCTAACGTGTTCCCCAGGCTCGCGCCTGGTGAACCCCAAAGTTTGCTGCGCAAACTTCGGGCCCCGACACGCGCTTCCACACCCCCATTCGCGCCTGCGGCGCGAATCGCCCCCTGACTCAGGGGGCTGCCTGCCTTGAGGGTATCGCCTGCGCTGCGGTGTCAACCCTTGTGGAACACCAACTGCCCGCCCGCCGCATCGACCTGCACCGTATCGCCCGCATTGAACTCGCCGGCCAGGATGCGTTGCGCCAGCGGATTCTCCAGCTGCTGCTGCACGGCGCGCTTGAGCGGACGCGCGCCGTAGACCGGATCGAAGCCGACGTTGCCCAGCAACGTCAGTGCGGCATCCGACAACGCCAGCTTCAAGCCACGTTCGTTCAGCCGCTTCTCCAGTCCGCGCAACTGGATGCGCGCGATCTCGCGGATCTGCGCCTTGTCGAGCGGATGGAACACGACGATGTCGTCGAGGCGGTTGATGAACTCCGGGCGGAAGTGCGCCTGCACCACACCCATCACCGCGGCCTTCATCTGCGTGTAGGCCTCGGGTGAATCGTCGCCGGCCATGTCCTGGATCATCTGGCTGCCGAGATTCGACGTCATGATGATCACGGTGTTGCGGAAGTCGACGGTGCGGCCCTGTCCGTCGGTGAGGCGGCCATCGTCGAGCACCTGCAGCAGGATGTTGAACACGTCCGGATGCGCCTTCTCGACCTCGTCGAGCAGGATCACGCTATACGGGCGGCGACGCACCGCTTCGGTGAGGTAACCGCCTTCCTCGTAGCCGACATAACCCGGAGGCGCGCCAACCAGGCGGCTGACCGCGTGCTTCTCCATGAACTCGCTCATGTCGATGCGCACCATCGCATCGGCCGAGTCGAACAGGAATTCGGCCAGCGCCTTGGAGAGCTCGGTCTTGCCCACGCCGGTGGGGCCGAGGAACAGGAACGAACCCGACGGGCGATTGGGATCGCTCAGTCCCGCGCGCGAACGCCGCACCGCATCGGACACGACCTTGATCGCCTCGTCCTGGCCGACCACGCGCGCATGCAGCTGGTCCTCCATCTTCAGCAGCTTCTCGCGCTCGCCTTCGAGCATCTTGCTGACCGGGATGCCGGTCCAGCGCGACACGACTTCGGCGATTTCCTCCTCGGTGACCTTGTCCTGCAACAGCGTGAAACCCTTGGTTTCGGCTTCCTGCGCGGCCTTGAGCTGCTTTTCCAGCTCGGGCAGCTTGCCGTACTGGATCTCGCTCATCGCGGCAAAGTCCTGCTTGCGCTGCGCGGCTTCGAGTTCGAGCTTGGCGGCCTCGATCTGCTCCTTGATCCGGGTCGCGCCCTGCAGCATGGCCTTCTCGGCCTTCCACACTTCCTCGAGGTCGTTGAACTCGCGTTCGAGCCGGGCGATCTCGTCCTCGAGGTCGGCCAGGCGCTGCCTGGAGGCGTCGTCCTTTTCCTTCTTCAAGGCCTCGCGCTGGATCTTGAGCTGGATCAGGCGGCGCTCCTTGCGGTCGAGTTCCTCCGGCTTGGAATCAATCTCCATGCGGATGCGCGACGCCGCTTCGTCCATCAGGTCGATGGCCTTGTCCGGCAGCTGGCGGTCGGCGATGTAACGATGGGACAGCGTCGCGGCGGCGACGATCGCGGGATCGGTGATCTCCACGCCATGGTGCACGGCGTATTTCTCCTTCAGCCCGCGCAGGATGGCGATGGTGTCTTCCACGCTGGGCTCGCCGACGAAGACCTTCTGGAAGCGCCGCTCCAGCGCGGCGTCTTTCTCTACGTACTTGCGGTACTCGTCGAGCGTGGTCGCGCCGATGCAATGCAGTTCGCCGCGGGCCAGGGCCGGTTTCAGCATGTTGCCGGCATCCATCGCGCCCTCGGCCTTGCCGGCGCCGACCATGGTGTGCAACTCGTCGATGAACAGGATCACCTGGCCTTCGTTCTTGGCCAGGTCGTTGAGCACGGCCTTGAGGCGCTCCTCGAATTCACCGCGGAACTTGGCGCCGGCGATCAGCGCGCCCATGTCGAGCGAGAGCACGCGCTTGCCGCGCAGGCCTTCGGGCACTTCGCCGTTGACGATGCGCTGGGCCAGGCCCTCCACTATCGCGGTCTTGCCGACACCGGGTTCACCGATCAGCACCGGGTTGTTCTTGGTCCGGCGCTGCAGCACCTGCACGGTACGGCGGATCTCCTCGTCGCGGCCGATCACCGGATCGAGCTTGCCGCTCTCGGCGCGCTCGGTGAGGTCGATGGTGTACTTGTCCAGCGCCTGGCGCTGGTCCTCGGCGTTCTCGGACTGCACGGTTTCGCCGCCGCGGACCTTGTCGATCGCGGTTTCGAGCTTCTGCTTCGTCGCTCCGGCCGCCTTGAGCGCGCGCCCGACTTCGCCGCCATCCTCCAGCGCGGCGAGCACGAACAGTTCCGAGGCGATGAACGCATCGCCACGCTGCTGCGCGTACTTGTCGGTGACATTGAGCAGGCGCGCCAGGTCGTTGCCGATGCTGACGTTGCCGGCCTGGCCGCTGACCTTGGGCAGCTTTTCCAGCGTCTCGCCCAGGCGCTCGCGCAGCAGCGGGACGTTGACGCCGGCCTGCGCCAGCAACGGGCGCGTGCTGCCGCCGCTTTGATCAAGCAGCGCGACCAGCAGGTGTGCGGGTTCGATGACGCTGTGGTCGCGGCCGACGGCGAGCGATTGCGCATCGCTCAGGGCCTGCTGGAAGCGCGACGTGAGTTTGTCCATCCGCATGGGGGAACCTCGGGAAATCGGGGCGGCCGTGCCGCAACTTCCCCGGAAATGCGGGCTCCCGGTGCGCTTTCAAGCACCAGGGGATGCCGCATGCACCTGATGCTTACATCCCGGCCATCACAATGCCGTGCATGAGCGCAGACCCCGCCCGCCTGCCGCCGCCCCCACCGCCCGCGCACGACTGGGCCCTGTTCCTCGATGTCGACGGCACCCTGCTGGATTTCGCGCCATCACCCGACGGCGTGCATGTACCCGCCGATCTCATCGATGACCTGCGCCGCCTGCACGATGCCTTCGGCGGCGCGCTCGCGCTGGTCAGCGGTCGCCAGCTGGAGACCCTCGACGCGCTGTTTGCGCCGTTGCGGCTGCCCGCGATCGGCCTGCACGGACTGCAGCGGCGCGATGGCGCCTTCGCCGGGCACGAGGCGCCGCGCCAAATCGCGTCCGTGCTCGCCGCGGCGCGCGCGCTCGCCGCGAAGTACCCCGGCGTCATCGTCGAGGACAAGGGCATCACCATCGCCCTGCATTGGCGCAACGCGCCGGTTGCCGAGGAGCCGCTGCATGAGTTCGCGAGCTCGGCGCTGATCGAACTCCCCGGCTATTGCCTGCAGCCCGGGCACGACGTACTGGAGCTGCGCCCGGATGGCCATGACAAGGGGGACGCGATCATCGCGCTGCTGCAGAGCGAGGTGTTCCACAACCGCTTCCCGGTGTTCATCGGCGACGACCTCACCGACGAGCACGGCTTCGAAGCCGTCAACGCGCGCCACGGCATCAGCGTGCTGGTCGGCACGCGCGCGAACAGCGTCGCCCACCATGGCCTGCACGACCCCGGCGCCGTACGCGCCTGGCTGCGCGAAGCCGCCAGGCTGCTCGCGCCCGAAGCGGTCCAGTGAGACCACTGCATCCACCCGCCGCGACAGGCGGCGCCTGAAGGGAATCCGCGCATGTCCACGCTCGACCTCGGCATCATCGGCAACGGCAGCATCGCGGCACTGATCGACAACCGCGCGCGCATCGTCTGGGCCTGCGTGCCTGCCTTCGACGGCGACCCCGCGTTCTGCGCCCTGCTCTCTCCCGTCAACGACGGTGGTGACTATACGATCGAGCTGCTGGGCTGCGTGGCTTCGGAGCAGCACTACATCCCCAATACCGCGGTGTTGCGGACGGTGTTGCGCGATGGCAACGGCGGGGCGGTGGAGATCACCGATTTCGCACCGCGCTGGCGCCAGCACGATCGCTACTTCCGGCCGGTGATGCTGATGCGCCGCGTGCGGCCGCTATCGGGCAGCCCACGCATCCGCGTGCTGCTGCGACCGCTTGCGGACTACGGCGCGCGCATTCCCGAAACCACCTGGGGCAGCAACCATGTGCGCTACCTGCTGTCCGACATCACCCTGCGCCTGACCAGCGACCTGCCGGTACGCATGCTCCGGGATGCATTGCCGTTCGTGCTCGATCGCGATGCGCACCTGTTGCTGGGCCCGGACGAGACCCTCACTGAGCCGGTCGGGATCTACGTGCGCCTCGCCGAGGAACGCACGACCGACTATTGGCGCGAGTGGAGCCGCTACCTGTCGATCCCGCTGGAGTGGCAGGACGCCGTGATCCGCAGTGCGATCACCCTGAAGTTGTGCCAGTACGAGGACACCGGCGCGATAGTCGCGGCGATCACCACCTCCATCCCGGAAGCACCGAACACCGTGCGCAACTGGGACTACCGCTACTGCTGGCTGCGGGATGCGGCGTTCGTGGTGCGCGCGCTCAACCGCCTGGGCGCGACGCGCACCATGGAGGACTATCTGCGCTATCTGTCCAACCTCGCCACGTTCGTATCCGATGCACTGCAGCCGCTGTACGGAATCGGCTTCGAGACCGAGCTAGCCGAGGAGGAAGTGCCGTCGCTGGCGGGCTATCGCGGCATGGGCCCGGTACGGCGCGGCAACCTGGCATGGCTGCAGAAGCAGCACGACGTGTACGGCAGCGTGGTGCTGGCGTCGACGCAGCTGTTCTTCGACCAGCGCCTGAATCGCCCCGGTGACGCCACCGTCTTCGCGCGGCTGGAACCCATCGGCGAGCGCGCGTACGAACTCTACGACCAGCCCGACGCCGGCCTGTGGGAATTCCGCGGCCGCGCCGAAACGCACACCTATTCCGCTGCGATGTGCTGGGCCGCGTGCGATCGCCTTTCCAGGATCGCCGCCCACCTGCACCTGCCCATCCGCGCCGACTACTGGCGCGTGCGTGCGGACGAGATGCACGCGAAGATCGTGGACGCCGCGCTGGACCGCGAACGCGGCCACTTCGTCGACGCCTTCGGCGGACACCGGCTCGACGCGTCGCTGCTGCTGCTGGCCGACCTGGGTTTCGTCGCCGCGGACGATCCGCGCTTCGTCGCCACCGTCGAAGCCATCGGTCGCGAGCTGCTGCACGGCGATGCACTGTTCCGCTACATCGCGCCGGACGACTTCGGCGTTCCGGAAACCAGCTTCACCATCTGCACCTTCTGGTACATCGACGCGCTCGCGGCGATAGGACGCCTGGAGGAAGCGCGCGGGATGTTCGAGCGCCTGCTCTCGCGCCGCAATCCGTTGGGCCTGTTGTCCGAGGACCTCGCCTTCGACGGCGAGCCATGGGGCAACTTCCCGCAGACGTACTCGCACGTCGGGCTGATCATCGCGGCGATGCGGCTGTCGCGGCCGTGGCGCGACGCAGTGTGAGCACGGGTCCTGGGCAATGAGCCGGCTGGTCATGGTGTCCAACCGCGTCGCCCTCCCCGGCGAATCGCGCGCGGGCGGGCTGGCGATCGCGTTGAAAGCGGCGATGGAGGAATCGGGCGGACTCTGGTTCGGCTGGAGCGGGCGCATCGCCGCCGAGTCCGGGCACATGCACGAAATCGACGCCGGCAACGTCCGCTACATCACCGTCGACCTGTCCGAACAGGACCGCGACGACTACTACAACGGCTTCGCCAATCGCACGCTCTGGCCGTTGCTGCACTTCCGCATGGACCTGGTCGATTACCGCCGCGAGATGTATGCCGGCTACCTGCGCGTCAACGCGCTGTTCGCCGAGCGCCTGGCACCGCTGCTCGACGAAGACGACGTGGTCTGGGTGCACGACTACCACCTGATCCCGCTGGCGCAGCTGTTGCGCGAGCGCGGCGCGCGGTGCCGGCTGGGCTTCTTCCTGCACGTGCCGATGCCGTCATCCGACCTGCTGGCGGCGTTGCCGGACCACAGCCGGCTGTTCGAGGGATTGTCGGCGTACGACCTGGTCGGTTTCCAGACCGAGCGCGACCTCGAACGCTTCCAGGATTACGTGCGCCTGTTCGGCCGCGGACGCGTGGTCGAACACGGTGTGCTGGAAACCGCAGGCGGCAGGCAGCTGCACGCGGGGGCGTTCCCGATCAGCATCGACACGAACCAGATCAGCACCCTGGCGGCCAAGGCGGTGGGCAAGGCGAGCGTGAAGCGGCTCGCGGCGAGCATGTCGGGCCGTTCCCTCGCGATCGGGGTGGACCGGCTGGACTATTCCAAGGGTTTGCCGGAGCGGTTCCGCGCCTTCGAGCGCTACCTGCAACGCCATCCGGAACAACGTGGACGCCTTACGTACCTGCAGATCGCCCCGGTCTCGCGCGACACGCTGCCCGAATACCGGACGCTGCGGCGCGAACTCGAACAACTGGCCGGCCACATCAACGGCACGCGTGCCGATGCCGACTGGACGCCGGTCCGCTACGTCAACCGCAACTATCCGCACGCCTCGCTGACCGGTTTCCTGCGCCTGGCGCGCGTGGCCCTGGTGACGCCCCTGCGTGATGGCATGAACCTCGTCGCGAAGGAGTTCGTCGCCGCGCAGGACGCCGAAGATCCAGGGGTGCTGGTGCTGTCGAGCTTCGCCGGTGCCGCGCGTGAGCTCACCCAGGCCCTGCTGGTGAACCCCTACGATCTCGACGGCGTGGCCGATGCCATCGCGATCGCGGTGGCGATGCCGCTGGAAGAGCGGCGCGAACGCTGGCAGGCGATGATGCGACGGCTCCGGCACCACGACATCACGGCGTGGCGGCAGCACTTCCTCGCCACGCTACGGGCGGCGTAGCGTCAGCAGGCCCCTAGGCGAGAAAGCGGTCGGACTGTTCCGGCGGTGGCAACAGGCAGCTGTCGCGACGACCGAACCAGCGATAGCGGTTGCGCGCCAACCAGCGATACATGCGATCGCGCAACGGGCGCGGCACGGCCCACAGCGCGGCTGTCAGGCGCCAGAGACCGCCCAGACCCGCGACCACGCGAACGATGGCGTCGGTGTCGCTCCATGCGTTGCCGGCTTCGACCAGCAGGAAGGAGACCGGGTCGTCGGGATCCATCCCGTGCTGCAACAGCAATGCGCGGCCTCTGGCCGTCTGCATCGGCGCGAAACGGAAGTGTGCGCGTCGGTCGTGGCGAAGCAGAAAGCGCACCCAGCCATTGCAGAGCACGCACACGCCGTCGAAGACGATCACTGGACGCGGATCGGTATCAGGGGACATGAAGCCACCCTCGGTAACGCACCAGCAGTCCCGCCAGGGGTAGCGCCGCGGCGACATCGAACCAGTAGCGTTCCGCCTGCTGCGATTCGCGTGCGTCGACTCCGCGGAACCAGCGCGCGGGCAAGGCCAGGCCGAAAACACGCACCCGTTCCACGCGCCAGACGATGGCTTCGTCCACGACATGGAGACGGAAACCAAACGTCACCAGCCCCAGCCGCTCGCACAACAGACCGTCGTGCGCCCACAGTCGCGACGGCATGGCGTGGCCGGCGACATGCCGCGTCCAACGCTCCTCGCCCGGCAGGGCGGTGATCTCTACTGCAATCGGCCCGTCGCCCGCGGGCGGGAGCCGCGTGGCCCACGCACATAGGCGCGAGAGCCAGACGTCACCGCGCTCGACGCGCACCTCGCCGTGCAGTCGTTGCATGCCAGCGCGCAGGTGCAACGCTCGCACCCGCGGCGGCAAGGCGTCGAAAGCCGCACCGAGCAGCGAGGGAAACAACAGCGGTGCGGAGGGAAGGTTCAAGCGGTCGGATCCATCCACAGCAGCGACGCCATCCGACCGGTGCGCTGGTCGCGGCGATGCGAGTAGAACGACTGCGGATCCGCGATCGTGCACAGCGCGCCGCCGTGGATGTCGTCGGCACGCAGCCCGGCCTTTTCGAGCCGGCGCCGGGCGAGCGCGTAGAGATCGACATTCCAGTGGTCGGGCCGTGTGGTCGTGAAGGCGCGCGCGGCGCCCCAGTCCTTGGCGACGAAGGCGTCGTAGACCTCGACGCCGACTTCGTATCTGCGCGGTCCGGCCGCCGGTCCCAGCCAGGCCACCAGCCGGTCGGCCGGCGTGTGCATCTTGTTCAGGGTGGCTTCCAGCACGCCGGCGGCCAGGCCTCGCCAGCCGGCGTGCGCGGCGCCGACTTCGCCGCCGTCCCTCGCCGCGAGCAGCACGGGCAGGCAATCGGCGGTCAGGATCGCGAGCACCACGCCCGGCGTGGAAGTCACCGCGGCATCGGCTTCGGGCTCGATCGACGTGGCGGCCGCGTCGACGCGCATGACCTCGACCCCGTGCACCTGCCGCAGCCAGTGCGGCGCCGATGGCAACTCCGCGTACTCGGTGAGCTGCTGGCGGTTGCGCTCCACCGCGGTTTCATCGTCGCCCGAGCGCAGCCCCTGGTTGAAGCTGTCGAACGGCGCCTGCGACACGCCGGCACCATGCCGCAGCGTGGTGAAGCCGTGCACCGACTTCGGCACGGGCCACGCGGCGGGCAGGAAGGCCGCGTGCATGACTCAGCGACCGTCCTGCTTCGCCGCCACGGCGTCGTTGTGCAACGCGCGCACCAGGCCACGCATGTCGTCGGGCACCGGGGCGCTGCAACGCACGGGTTCGCCGCTCACCGGATGCGCGAATTCCAGCACTTCGGCATGCAGTGCCTGGCGGCGGAAGCCGCGCAGCGCCTCGATCAGCTCCGGCGTGGCGCCCTTGGGCAGCTTCAACGGGCCGCCGTAGAGCGGGTCGCCCACGATGGGGTGCTTGAGGTGGGCCATGTGCACGCGGATCTGGTGTGTGCGACCGGTTTCCAGGCGGCACTCGAGCAAGGTGTGGGCACGGAAGCGCTCGCGCAGGCGGAAATGCGTGACCGCATCCTTGCCGTCGTCGCGCACGGCCATGCGGATGCGGTCGCGCGGGTGGCGTTCGATCGGCGCGTTGGCGGTGCCGCCGGACACCAGCGCGCCGACCACGACCGCGAGGTACTGGCGGTGCACCTCGCGCGAAGACAGCTGCTCGATCAGCGCGGTATGCGCCGGCAGCGTGCGCGCGATGACCATGACACCGGAGGTGTCCTTGTCGAGGCGATGGACGATGCCCGCCCGCGGTAGCGCATTGAGCGCCGGGTCGCGATGCAGCAGCGCATTCACCAGGGTGCCGGCCGGGTTGCCCGCGCCCGGATGCACCACCAGCCCGGCCGGCTTGTTGATCACGAAGACGTGTTCGTCTTCGTGCAACACGTCCAGGGCGATGTCCTCGGGCTCGGAGTGGGTCTGGACGTCCAGGACCACGGTCAGGGTCACGGCTTCGCCGCCGCGGACCGGATCGCGCGGCCGGACTTCCCTGCCATCGAGGCGGGCGTCGCCGGACTTGATCCAGGCGGACAGCCGGGAACGCGAGTAGTCGGGGAAGAGTTCGGCCAGCACGGCATCGAAGCGGCGACCGGCGCTGCTGTCGGGAACGGTGGCGGAGAGGAGGTTAGCGGAGCCGCTCATGGGGGGACTTGGTTCAGGGGGCGGATCGCCGGGCTGCTATTATCCGGGTTTCGTGCCTCCGGCGTCCGTCCAAGCCTCCCATGACCCCCAGCTGTAACCGCATCGCTCCGCGCGTCCTGCTTTCGCTGCTGCTGATCGCCGTCCTCGCCGGTTCCGGCTGTAGCAAGGGCTTGTTCAAGGACAAGGAAGCCGATGAAGGCCAGCCGGTCGAAGAGCTCTATGCCAAGGCCCACGGCCTGATGAAGCACGGCAACTGGAACGGCGCCGAAACGACCTACCGCCGCCTCGTCGCCCAGTACCCGTACGGTCCCTACACCGAGCAGGCGCTGATCGAAACCGCCTACGCCCAGTACAAGGCGGGCAAGCAGGATGACGCGGTCAGCAGCATCGACCGCTTCCTGCGCACCTACCCGACCCACCGCAACACCTCGTACATGTACTACCTGCGCGGACTGGTGGATTCGAGCCGCGACACCGTGTTCCTGCAGCAGGTATGGCGCCTCGACCCGAGCCGTCGCGACCTGGCTACCCCGCAGCAGGCGTACAACGACTTCCAGATCGTCGCCGAGCGCTATCCGAACAGCCGTTACGCCGAGGACGCCCGCGCGCGCATGGCCAACCTGCGCAACGTCTTCGCCCGCCACGATCTCGACGTCGCCCTGTACTACCTGCGCCGCACCGCCTACGTGGCCGCGGCCGATCGTGCCAAGCGCGTGCTCGAGACCTACCCGCAGAGCAAGTACCAGAACGACGCCGTGGCGACGCTGGCCGCCGCCTACACCGGCCTGGGCAACCAGGTGCTGGCCGACGACGCCAAGCGCGTGCTGCAGCAGAACGAACCCAACCATCCGTACCTGCGCGGCGACTGGCCGGACTATCCGAGCAACCTGCGCAAGCTCAACCCGTTCGCGGGCGAGAAGTCGGCGCTGGACAACGAGAAGCACTGACAGCGCGCTGCTCCGCACCAGCGAAAACGCCGCCCTTGGGGCGGCGTTTTTGTTTTGTCGCAGCGCCAGGGGAATGACCCTGCGCCCTGCGCCTATCAGTCGCCCGTATACCCATTGCTGATCGGATAACGCCGCTCGCGCCCGAACGCACGCCGCGAAACCTTCGGTCCAGGCGCGGCCTGGTGCCGCTTCCATTCACTGATCCGTACCAGCCGCAGCACCCGCTCCACCGTTGCGGCATCGAATCCGGCCGCGACGATGTCCTGGTGCGACTGCTCCAGGTCGACGTGGCGATACAGGATCGCATCCAGCACGTCGTAGGGCGGCAGCGAATCCTGGTCCTTCTGGTTCTCGCGCAGTTCCGCCGAGGGCGGGCGGTCGATCACGCCCTGCGGGATGACGATGTCGCCCACGGTGTTGCGCCAGCGCGCCAGCGCGAACACCTCGGTCTTGTACAGGTCCTTCAGCGGCGCGTAGCCGCCGCACATGTCGCCATAGATCGTGGCATAGCCCACCGCATACTCGCTCTTGTTGCCGGTGGTCAGCAGCAGCCCGCCGAACTTGTTGCTCAGCGCCATCATGATCGCGCCGCGGCTGCGCGACTGCAGGTTCTCTTCGGTCGTATCGACCGGATGTCCCGCGAACTGATCGCCCAGGGCCTCGAGGAACCCCTGGAACGGTTTCTCGATCGGGACGGTGATCATGCGCACGCCCTGCCTGCGGCACTGCTCCTGCGCGAGGTCGTTGGAGATGCCCGCCGTGTAACGCGACGGCATGCGCACCGCGGTGACGTTGTCCGCGCCCAGCGCGTCGACCGCGATCGCCAGCACCAGCGCGGAATCGATGCCGCCGGACAAGCCGATCCAGGCCTGCTTGAATCCGTTCTTGGCGAAGTAGTCGCGCGTGCCGCGCACCACCGCGCGCCAAGCCAGGGCATCGCGGCTCTCGTCGCCATCCTCCATCCACTGCAGCGGGGTGAAGCGGCGCGCTTCCGCATCGAAATCGACCACCAGCCACTGGTCGGCGAAGGCCGCCGCCGGGTGCACGGTGCCGTCGCCGTCGGCGACCACGGAGCCGCCGTCGAACACCACAGCGTCCTGGCCGCCCACGGTGTTGAGATAGGCGATCGCGGCACCGGTCTCCTGCGCGCGCTGCATCAGCAGGCCGTCGCGCTGCGCATGCTTGTCGCGCTCGAACGGCGAGGCATTCGGCACCAGGACCAGCTGCGCGCCGGCGGCCACCGTCTCCGCGATCGGCTCGGGAAACCACAGGTCCTCGCAGATGACTAATCCGACCTGCACGCCGCCGAGCTCGAACACGCAGGTATCGCGGTCCGGATCGACATCGAAGTAGCGGCGCTCGTCGAACACCGCGTAGTTGGGCAGCTCGCGCTTGCGGTAGGTGTGGGCGATGCGGCCGTCGCGCATCACGCTGGCCGCGTTGTACACGATCGCTCCGGCCGCCTGCGGCCAGCCGACGATGGCCACGATGCCGGTGGCGGCGCGGGCGATGCGTTCGATCGCCGCCTCGCAATCGGCAAGGAAGGCCGGGCGCAGCAGCAGGTCCTCGGGCGGATAGCCGCTGAGTGCCAGCTCGGGGAAAAGCACGACGTCGGCGCCGTATTCGTCCCGCGCCACGGCGATCATCTCGATGAGGCGGTCGGCGTTCTTCGCCACCGCACCGACCGGGAAATCGAACTGCGCCATCGCGATCCGCAACGTCATGCCCTGCTCCAGCCCACGCCTGCGCGCATTCTACTGCGCGTGGCAACTCGGCTTGCGGCGGGCCCGTTCCTTCTCCTGCACTGCCCTCACCCCAACCCTCTCACCCTTGGACACCCTTCGGGCGCCGTAAACGGGAGAGGGAGCAATGGCGGCCGCGCCGTCAGAATGCATCGTCAAAGCCGACCGCGCCGCTGATGCCGACCTGGTAGGCCGAGACGCGGCGCTCGAAGAAATTGGTCAGCTCCTGCACGTCCTGCAGGTCCATGAACGGGAACGGGTTCTTCGCGCCGAATTCCGGCGCCAGGCCCAGCGCGGACAGGCGCAGGTCGGCGACGTATTCCAGGTACTGGCGCATCTCGCGCGGCGACAGGCCATTGACGCCGCCCGAGAGTACGTCGTCGGCGAAGCCGGCTTCGACCTCGATCGCCTCGCGCAGCATGGCGCGCACATCGCGCTCCATGCCGGCATCGAACAGGCCGGGATCCTCGCTGCGCACGGTATGGATCACTTCCAGCGCGAAGGCCATGTGGCCGGATTCGTCGCGGAACACCCAGTTGGTGCCGCTGGCCAGGCCCGGCAGCAGGCCGCGCGACCGCAGGAACCAGACGTAGGCGAATGCGGCGAAGAAGAACAGTCCCTCGATGCAGCAGGCGAAGCAGATCAGGTTGAGCAGGAAGGCGCGGCGCTGCTCGCGTGTCTCCAGCTGCCGCAGCGACTGGATCGAATCCATCCACTTGAAGCAGAACGCGGCCTTGGCGCGGATCGAGGGAATGTTCTCGATCGCGGCGAAGGCCTCCGCGCGGCGCGCCGGATCGGGAATATAGGCATCGAGCAGCGTGAGGTAGAACTGCACGTGCAGCGCCTCCTCGTACAACTGGCGCGACAGGTACATACGTGCCTCGGGCGCGTTGATGTGCTGGTACAGGTTCAGCACCAGGTTGTTCGCCACGATCGAGTCACCGGTGGCGAAGAAGGCAACCAGGCGTTCGATCAGGTGGCGGTCGGCGGCGCTGAGCTTGTGGCGCAGGTCGTTGAGATCGATCCCGAAATCGATTTCCTCCACCGTCCAGGTGTTGCGGATCGCGTCCTTGTACATCTCGTAGAACGCGGGGTAGCGCATCGGCCGCAAGGTGAGGGCGAAGCCGGGGTCGAGCAGATGCTGGTTTGTCACAGCAGACATGGAGTGCTCCAGGTGCATGGGCTTCCCCGCTCGCGCGGGTAAGGTTGGGACACGAGGCCCCCTCCCCCGCTTTGCGGGGGAGGGTTGGGGCGGGGGCACGCGGGGGACACGATGGCCCCCATCCCAGCCTTCCCCCGCCATGCGGGAGAAGGGGCAGGAGAGCAGGTGCGGCGGCGACCGCCACAGCTTCCATGCAGCGCCACGTCCTGTGGCGACCACGGCGCCGTCGCACCTGCATGAAGCGTTACTGGCAGGCCTCGCAGGCCTCCGGGTTCTCCAGCGAACAGGCCAGGGCCTGCTGTTCGGAATAGGTCGGTGCCGGCGCCGCGGCGACGGTCGCCTTGGCAATCCGCGTGGCCGGTCGCGAGCGCAGGTAATAGGTGGTCTTCAATCCCGCCTTCCACGCGTACATGTACATGGACGACAGCCGGCCGATGTTCGGGCTCTCCATGAACAGGTTCAGCGACTGCGACTGGTCGAGATACGGACCGCGCGCCGCGGCGAGATCGATCAGCGCCTTCTGTGGCAGTTCCCACGCGGTGCGGTACACCACCTTGAGCGCATCCGGCAGCCCGGCCACGTTCTGCACCGAGCCTTCGGCGAGCTTGATCGCGTCGCGCGTTTCCGCGGTCCACAGGCCGAGCTTCTTCAGCTCGTCGACCAGGTAGCGGTTGATCTGCAGGAAATCCCCCGACAGCGTCTCGCGCTTGAACAGGTTGGACACCTGCGGCTCGATGCATTCGTAACAGCCGGCGATCGAGGCGATGGTCGCCGTTGGCGCGATGGCGATCAGCAGCGAATTGCGCAGTCCGTGCTCGGCGATGCGCTGCTTCAACGCGTCCCACGCCGCGGTGTCGCTGGGCGTGATGCCCCAGAGGTCGAACTGCAGCGCGCCGCCGGCGGCGCGCGTCTCGGCGTAGCTCGGATGCGCGCCATGCTGCTCGGCGATCTCGCACGAGGCCTCGAGCGCGTGCAGGTAGATGCGTTCGGCGATCTTCGTCGACAGTTGCAGCGCCTCGGCCGAATCAAACGGCAGGCGCAGCTTGAAGAACACGTCCTGCAGGCCCATCACGCCCAGCCCGACCGGGCGCCAGCGCAGGTTGGAGCGGCGTGCGGATTCGATCGGATAGAAATTGAGGTCGATCACGCGGTCGAGCTGGCGCACCGCCACGCGCACGGTTTCGGCCAGCTTGTCGAAGTCGAACACCGGCTTGCCGTCGTCGAACAGGGCGACATGCTGCGCGAGGTTGATCGAGCCCAGGTTGCACACCGCGGTTTCCTCGGCGGAGGTCACCTCGAGGATCTCCGTGCACAGGTTCGACAGGTGCACGGTGCGCCCCGGCCCGACCTGGTTGCAGGTGCGGTTGGAGGCATCCTTGAACGTCATCCAGCCGTTGCCGGTCTCGCCCAGCACTTTCATCATCCGCGCGTACAGCTCGCGCGCCTTGATCGTCTTCGCCGCGAGCCCCTGCTGCTCGGCCTGCACATAGGCGCGCTCGAAGGCCTCGCCCCACAGGTCGACGAAGTCCGGCACCGCGTATGGGTCGAACAGCGACCAGTCGCCATCCACCTCCACGCGCTGCATGAACAGGTCGGGCACCCAGTTGGCGAGGTTGAGGTTGTGCGTGCGCCGCGCCTCGTCGCCGGTGTTCTCGCGCAGCTCGAGGAATTCCTCGATGTCGGCGTGCCAGGTTTCCAGGTAGATGCAGGCCGCGCCCTTGCGCTTGCCGCCCTGGTTCACCGCGGCGACCGAGGCATCGAGGGTCTTCAGCCACGGCACGATGCCGTTGCTGCGGCCGTTGGTGGAACGGATCAGCGAACCGCGCGAACGGATGCGCGAATAGGCCTGGCCGATGCCGCCACTGAACTTCGACAACTGGGCGACGTCGCCGTAGCGCGCATAGATGTCGGTGAGCGAGTCCTGCGGCGAATCCAGCAGGAAGCAGGACGACAGCTGCTCGTGGCGCGTACCGGAGTTGAACAGCGTCGGCGAACTGGGGATGTAGTCGAGCGACGCCATCAGGCGGTACAGCTCCAGCGCCGCGGCCGGGTTTTCGGTCAGCGACACCGCGATGCGCATGAAGAACTGCTGCGGTGTCTCGATCACGCTGCGGCGCTGCGGATGCTTGAGCAGGTAGCGGTCGTACAGCGTGCGCAGGCCGAAGTACTCGAAGCGCTGGGTCTGCGCCGTATCGATCGCATCGTTGAACTTGCGCGCGTTGGCCTCGACGGTATCGCGCACGCGGTCGTTGATCAGGCCGAGCTCGTGGCCGAGCACGATCGATTGCGAGAACGAATGCACGCCCAGGCCCGACACTTCCTTGTCGATGTAGCCGGCGAGCAGGCGCGCGGCGAGGCGGGCGTACTGCGGCTCCTCGGCGGTGAAGGCAGCGGCGGTACGGATCGACAGTTCATCGAGCTCGCGCGTGGTCGCGCCGTCGAAGATGCCGGCGATGGTCTTGAGCGCGACCCGCATCGGGTCGATGTCGTTGAGGCCGTCGCCACAGCGCGTCACCGCGCGCACGATCTTGCCGACGTCGACCGGTTCCTTGCGGCCGTCGCGCTTGGTGATGGTCATGGTCGCCGGCGCATGCGGCGGGGTCAGGGCGAAGCTGCTTTGCGCGGCGTTGTTCGCAGACGCTGTGGAAAGCGCGGTTGAAGGCGTGTCGCCATCGCGTACCGGCGTTTCGGTGGCTGCTTCGGCCAGGGTTTCGATGTGCATGGCTGTCCTCTCCGGTGGATGTGGAGAAGAAGCGAAAGCGGTCGCACGCATTGCGATTGGGCGCTTCGACCCGGATCGCTGCTGCGCACGTGCCAGCCCCCGCCCCCTCGGGCGAGCCGGCTTCAACGCGGGGATGCTGTCCAACAGCATGGAGACGGTGCGACGGCACGGGACGGACTCCCGGCATGGTCGACCGTCGCTCCCCGCGGAGACGCCTGGCCAAACGGAGGCATCGCTGCATCCGGTCGTGGCAGGTTTTCGGGCTTCTGGTCGGGCGGCGGGCCGGGGCTCGCCGTCTTCCTACTGCGCGTCGCTTCCCAGCTGCATCCCGTTACGGGATCGGGCCAGTGCCATTGACGCGGGTCGTTACCAGTTACCGCTGCGGGGCAGCTCCGGAATCGGTCCGAACATGCTCGGATCGGGCCTCACCGGATTCCCTTTAAGCCTTCCCCGGGCGGGGTCGGCACCATCGACAACCACAAGATAATGGGGGCGACTTGATTGGTCAACGCTAAATATTGATTGAGCGCCCCCATCCCAGCCTTCCCCCGCGGGCGGGGGAAGGGGCGCGGGCTCGGCCCTTCATTCTTGCCCGTCGGTGGTGGCGCCTCGGTCGCCGCGCATCGCACTCTCCCTCCCCCGCTTGCGGGGGAGGGTTGGGGTGGGGGCACTGGCTGGGGTGGGGGCACACGCAACAACAAAAAAGCCGCCCGGAGGCGGCTTTCTGCAAACGCAATGCGTCGTTACTTGGCGAGGCGCTTCGCGATCGCCGCACCGAGGTCGCCCGGCGACTTCACCGTGGTGACGCCGGCCTTTTCCATCGCGGCGAACTTGCCTTCGGCCGTGCCCGATCCGCCCGAGGCGATCGCACCGGCGTGGCCCATGCGCTTGCCCTTCGGCGCCGAGGCGCCGGCGATGAAGCCGACCACCGGCTTGGTCACGTACTTGCTGATGAATTCGGCCGCTTCTTCCTCGGCCGAACCGCCGATCTCGCCGACCATGATGATGCCTTCGGTCTGCGGGTCGTCCTGGAACATCTTGAGCGCGTCGATGAAGCTCGTGCCGTTGATGGGGTCGCCGCCGATGCCGATGCAGGTCGACTGGCCGAGGCCCACGTCGGTGGTCTGCTTGACGGCTTCATAGGTCAGCGTGCCCGAACGCGACACGATGCCGATCTTGCCCGGCAGGTGGATGTGGCCCGGCATGATGCCGATCTTGCACTCGCCCGGCGTGATCACGCCCGGGCAGTTGGGACCGACCAGCACGACGTCGTCGTAACCGTTGAGGGTGTTCTTCACGCGCAGCATGTCGAGGACCGGGATGCCCTCGGTGATGCAGACGATGACCTTGATGCCGGCATCGGCCGCTTCGAGGATCGCGTCGGCCGCGAACGGCGGCGGCACGTAGATGACGGAGGCATCGGCGCCGGTTTCGTTGACCGCATCGGCAACGGTGTTGAACACCGGCAGGCCGAGGTGCTGGGTGCCGCCCTTGCCGGGGGTCACGCCACCGACGACCTTGGTGCCGTAGTCGAGCATCTGCTCGGCGTGGAAGGTGCCCTGCGAGCCGGTGAAGCCCTGGACGATGACCTTGGTGTTCTTGTTGATCAGAACGGACATGTGATTCGAATCCTAGGTTTTTGACCCCTTCCCCCGCTTGCGGGGGAAGGTTGGGATGGGGGCGCTTTTGCGAAAAGCCTCACCCCCACCCTAGCCCTCCCCCGCAAGCGGTGGAGGGGATTAAAAGGATCAGGCGTTGGCGACGGCCGCAACCGCCTTCTTCGCGCCGTCGTTGATGTCGTCGGCCGGAGTGATGGCCAGACCCGAGTTCTTCAGCAGTTCCTTGCCGGCTTCCACGTTCGTGCCTTCGAGGCGGACGATGACGGGAACCTTGACGTCGACTTCCTTGACCGCGGCGATGATGCCGTCGGCGATCATGTCGCAGCGGACGATGCCGCCGAAGATGTTGACGAAGATCGCCTTCACCTTGTCGCTCGACAGGATCAGCTTGAAGGCTTCGGTCACGCGTTCCTTGGTGGCGCCGCCGCCGACGTCGAGGAAGTTGGCCGGCGAACCGCCATTGAGCGAGATGACGTCCATCGTCGCCATCGCGAGACCGGCGCCGTTGACCATGCAGCCGATGTTGCCGTCCATGGTGACGTAGTTGAGGTCGTGCTGGCTGGCCTTGACCTCGGTCTCGTCTTCCTGGCGGATGTCGCGCATCGCGGCCAGTTCCGGATGGCGGAAGGTCGCGTTGTCGTCGGAGTTGATCTTGCCGTCGAGCACGGCGAGGTCTCCGTTGGTCATGATGGCGAGCGGGTTGAGCTCGACCAGCGCCAGGTCCTTGTCGTTGAACAGCTTGTACAGGCCCAGCATGATCTTCGACAGCTGGCCCACCTGCTTGGCGTTGAGGCCGAGGGCGAAGCCGAGGTCGCGGGTCTGGTAGGGCTGCAGGCCCTGCACGTAGTTCACGTGCAGCGTCTTGATCGCTTCGGGCTTCTCGTGCGCGACCTGCTCGATGTCCATGCCGCCTTCGGCGGACGCGATGAACGTGATCGACTTGCTGTCGCGGTCGACGAGCACCGAGAGGTACAGCTCCTTGGCGATGTCGGTGGCCTGGGTCACCAGCACGCTGTCGACGGGCAGTTCCACGCCGGCGGTCTGGTAGGTGGCCATCTTCGTGCCGAGCATGCCCTTGGCGTACTCGCGCACTTCATCGAAGGTCTTGGCGAGCTTCACGCCGCCGGCCTTGCCGCGGCCGCCCGCATGGATCTGGGCCTTGACTACCCAGAAGTCGCCGCCGATGGCCTTGGCTGCATCGACAGCCTCTTCCGGCGTGCGCGCTACGCGCCCGGCCGGCACCGAAATGCCGTAATCGGCAAAGAGCTGCTTTGCCTGGTATTCGTGGAAATTCATGCGTCACCGAGGGGAAGGAAAGAACCCGCGCCAGAACTCGCGGCCAGGGTGGCCGCCGCGCGAGGGGCAGCATTGTCGCGCATTTCATGCTGCGCATGAAATCCCAAGCTGCCCTGCACCTTGGGCCCCGCTACGCGCTCCAATCCCCGCCCCTGCGGGACGCCCCTTACCAAGGGGCTGCGCTGCAAGTGGATTTTCCGGCTCGGCCGGCCTCTGGCGCCCCCCTATACTCAGCCCGCGCCATCACCAGGGACTTCCGCTTGACTACTCGCCCCGCCGCCCAAGCCGACAGCGCGCTGCGCCGCGAGTTGCACTTCTTCACCCTGTTCCGGCTGTTCGAAGCCGCGCTGCTGACCTTCCTCTTGTTCGGCCCGGTGCGCGATTACGTCACCGAGCCGCGCGACGAGGGCGTCGCCAAGGCCACGGTGGTCAGCTACCTGTTCGTCGCGCTGGTGCTGTTCGTGATCCGCAAGCGCGGCGACCTGCAGTTGCAGGCACTGACCGGGATCGCGTTCGACCTGTTCTTCTGCATCCTCGCCGTGTATGCGTTGCCGGGGACGCGGGCGGGCATCGTCCTCATGCTGATGTTCAACGTCGGCGCGGCAGCGCTGCTGCTGCCGACGCGCTTCGGCCTGGGCGTCGCCACGCTCGCCGCCGGCGCGCTGGTCCTCGAATACTTCTGGAACGCAAGTACCGGCGACACCTCGCGCGGGATCGCCGAACCACTGCTGTTCGCGACCGGCTACATGGCCACCGCCACGCTGACCAACGTGCTGGGCCGGCAGATGCGCGAAAGCGTCGACCTGGCCGCGCGCCACGGCGAGGACGCAGCGTCGCTCGCCGAAGTCAACGAACTGATCATCCGCCGCCTGCGCACGGGCGTGCTGCTGGTCGACAAACACGGCCACCTGCGCCTCGCCAACGAAGCGGCGATGCTGCTGTTGAGCGACAGCGGCGACCACCCGGGCGAAGGCCGCAATCTGCAGGTGGCCGCACCGGCATTGGCCAAGCGGCTGGAGGTCTGGCGCGAGAGCAGCCGTGCCGACGACACGCCACTGCAGCTCGCCCCCGACCTGCCCGAAGTCGTGCCGCGCTTCACTCGCCTGCGCGCGGGCAGCGAGCAGGTCCTGGTCTTCCTCGACGACACCAGCATCGTTTCGCGCCAGGTCGAATCGATGACGCTGGCCACGCTGGGCCGTTTTTCGGCCAGTCTCGCCCACGAGATCCGCAATCCGCTGGCGGCGATCAATTACGCCGTGCAGTTGCTCGAAGAATCGAAGGAACTGCCCACGGCCGACCTGCGCCTACTCGAGATCGTGCGCCAGCAGGGGCAGCGCATGAACGGCATCGTCGAAAACGTCCTCGGCCTCGCCCGCCGCGAGCCCGCCAAACCCGAGCACGTCGACCTGGTCGCCTTCACCCGCCGCTTCGTCGAGGACTACGCCGGCAGCCATCCCCTGGAGCACGACACGCTGCTGGCCACCGGCAAGCCGACCGCGCTGTTCACCCTGATCGATCCGCGCCAGTTGCACCAGGTCCTGACCGCACTGGTCTACAACGCCCTCACCTATGGCCGAATGCCGGGCCAGCCAGCGCGCGTCTACGTCCATGTCTCCGTCGACGACGACGGGATCCCAGCCATCGATGTCCGCGACCGCGGACCGGGCGTGCCCGAATCCGTGGTGCGCCAGCTGTTCCGCCCGTTCTTCACCACCTCGGGCCATGGCACCGGCCTGGGCCTGTACATCGCACGCGAGCTCTGCCGCGCCAACCAGGCCACGCTCGAACACGTGTCCCTGCCCGGCGGCGGTGCCTGCTTCCGGATCGGGCTGTCGGCGCCCAGTCCCCTGATGGGCGGTAGCTGACCCCGCCCCGTGCCGCGCGCGAGGCCCCGACCCCCCGCGCATCGCCTTCACGGCCATCGCCCGTCACGGCCGTTGGACCTCACGCACCAACGCTCCTGGCCTCAGTACCATGTCCGCTTGCCTGAACGCCGTTCACCTGCGCACGCCCCCCGGAAAGCGCCGCAGCGCACAGTTCCTGCCCCAACGGTTCAGGTGCCCGCCATCCCCTCCTTCCCGCGCTTGGCCTCAGCGGCGCCATTCCGCTATCGTGTCGCCGGCGCGGAGGAGCGGATGACTGAAACACGCAGTGCATTGATAGTCGACGACGAGCGCGATATCCGCGAACTGCTCGTCATGACCCTGGGCCGCATGGGCCTGCGATGCGATACCGCCGCTACCCTGGCCGATGCGCGAGCCCAGCTCGCCGCGAATTCCTATGACCTGTGCCTGACCGACATGCGCCTGCCGGACGGTTCGGGCATGGAGCTGGTGGCCGAGATCAGCCACAAGTGCCCCAACACCCCGGTCGCCATGATCACCGCCTTCGGCAACGTCGAAGCCGCGGTGGAAGCGCTCAGGGCCGGCGCTTTCGACTTCGTTGCCAAGCCGGTCGACCTGTCGGTGCTGCGCGACCTCGTGCGCCACGCCCTGGACCTGCGCGAGAAGCGCCGCACCATCGCCGCGGCCGACCCGGTCGCCGCCCGCTTCTTCGGCGACTCCCCGGCCATCGCGACCCTGCGCCAGACCATCGCCAAGGTCGCGCGCAGCCAGGCCCCGGTCTACATCGCCGGCGAGTCCGGCGTCGGCAAGGAACTGACCGCGCGCACCATCCACGACCAAGGCCCCCGCGCCAACGGCCCCTTCGTGCCGGTGAACTGCGGCGCGATCCCCGCCGAACTGATGGAAAGCGAGTTCTTCGGCCACAAGAAGGGCAGCTTCACCGGCGCCCACGCCGACAAGCCCGGCCTGTTCCAGGCGGCCGACGGCGGCACGCTGTTCCTGGATGAAGTCGCCGAGCTGCCGCTGGCGATGCAGGTCAAGCTGCTGCGCGCGATCCAGGAAAAGTCGATCCGCCCGGTCGGCGCCAATGCCGAAGTCAATGTCGACGTCCGCATCCTCTCGGCGACGCACAAGAACCTGGCCGCCCTGACCGAGGATGGCCGCTTCCGCCATGACCTCTACTACCGCATCAACGTCATCGAGCTGCGCGTCCCGCCGCTGCGCGAGCGCCTCGAAGACCTGCCCGGCCTGGCCCAGCGCGTCCTGAACCGCCTCGCCGGCGCACAGGGCCGCCCCGTCCCCACGCTGTCCGCGGCCGCCCTCGACGCGCTGCGTGCGCACCCGTTCCCCGGCAACGTCCGCGAGCTCGAAAACGTCCTCGAACGCGCGCTGGCCATGGCCGACGATGACCGCATCGAAGCCTCCGACCTGCGCCTGCCGCAGCCGCAGACCGCTGTCTCGGCCGCCATCGCCGCCGGCCACTCGACCGTGTTCGGCGCCCCGCCCGGCGCGCTTGCGCGCGCCCCCGCCAACGTGCCCCCGCCGACCGACCCCCGCGCCACCGGCACCCACGCCGCCTTCGACCCCCGCCAACTCAGCGCGCGCGAAACCGCCAGCAGCCGCCTGCCCGAATACATCGAGCAGATGGAGCGCCAGGCCATCGAACAGGCGTTGCAGGAAAACCGCTTCAACAAGACGCGGACGGCAGCGGCGCTGGGGATCACGTTCCGGGCGTTGCGCTACAAGCTGAAGAAGCTGGGGATCGACTGATCTGCGCGAAGCGCGTCGCCGCTGTTCCAAACTGCATCACACGAAGGGCCGCCACAAATCGCGGCCCTTTGTCTATGTTACTGGCCGTACAACGCGCGCCCCGTCAGGGGCTTCCATCCACCTGCCTGCCAAACAAGCCATGACCCGCTGGAAAGCCTCCGCCATCCATCTCACCCTGAGCGTCCTCGTCCTGTGCACCATCGCCGCCGTGCTGGTCTGGCGCTGGTATCCACCCGGCCTGTTCCACATGGCCAATGCCGACAAGCTGCTGCTGATCATCGCCGGCGTCGACGTGGTGATAGGCCCGCTGCTGACCCTGATCATCTACAAGCAGGGCAAAAAGAGCCTCAAATTCGACCTGACCGTGATCGCACTTCTCCAGGTCGCGGCATTGGGTTTCGGTCTGCGCACCCTGTGGGAATCGCGCCCCATCTATTTTGTCGATTCGGGCAAGTACTTCGATCTGGTCTTCGCCAACGAAATCGACCCGGCGGACCTGCCGGCCGCCAAACCACAATTCCGCACCCTGCCTATGTTTGGTGCGCGCGCCGTGGGCATCGTGATACCCACGGACCCGAAGGAGCGCGAAAAGGCCCTGGAGCTCGCCCTCGCCGGCAAGGACATGCAGTTCGTACCCGCCAATTACCTGCCGCACGAAAAGGTCGTCGCCACCCTGCTGGCGAACACGCCGCCGATCACGCTGACACTGGAAAAACTTTCCGCCCAGGATCGCGGGACCCTGCAGGCCATGGCCCGCTCCACCGGCCTGCCCATCTCCGACCTGGCCCTGGTTCCCCTCTACTCCTCTCGCGGTGGCGCCGCGCTGCTGCTTGACGCGCGCACCGGCCAGATCATCCGCCCGGTCGCGGTTGCAATTCCCTCGGGCTGAACCCGACCTGACGCCCTGGGTCAGTCCAAAGCGAGATGGGTGACGCAGAGCGTCACCCAATCGTTCAGCCCAGGTGAAGGTACGTGATGGGGTGGGCAATTTGCATCGAAAGTCGGGGCTGAACGGCATTGGCACGCCCCGTGCGTACTACTCTGGGCACGTGCAGCCAAGCACGGCAAGGCCGACGGACCGGAACAGCCGGACCTGCAGGCACGTGAAGTACAACCACTCCTAGGGGATACACCATGAAGAAGCAGCAAGGCTTTACCCTCATCGAACTGATGATCGTCGTGGCCATCATCGCCATCCTGGCCGCGATCGCCATCCCGCAGTACAACGACTACACCGCCCGCTCGCAGCTGGCCGAAGCCGTGACCCTGGCCGGCGGCCTGAAGACCCCGGTCGCCGAAGCGTTCGCCAACGACGCCACTGCCGCTAACTCCTGCGTTATCCCGGGCGGTACCGTGACCACCGGCAAGTACGTTTCCGGGATCACTGCCAATGGCGCCGATCCGTGCGCCATCGTCGCGACCATGGCCGCTGCCGGCGTTGCCACCAAGGCTGCTGGCAAGACGGTCACCATGACCTACACCTCGGCCACCGGCCAGTGGGTGTGCACCTCCAACGCCAACGTCGAAGTGAAGCCGAAGGCCTGCACCTAAGCCACGTTCGCTTCTGAACGCGCTTCAGGGACCCCGGCTCTGGCCGGGGTCTTTTTTTGCCCGGAAACCTCGAAAACGTGCGCAAATTCCGTACGCCGCAGCTGCCGTTTTGCGCTACATTCGCCTTGGGGATGTATTGCGGGAGAATCCAATGAGTGCCGTTACCACCAACCTGGTGGGCATCACCGGCATTGCCCGGCGCCTGGTGCTGGATGGCGCCCTGGAAGAACAGCCGGCCCGCGAGGCCATGGCCAGCGCCGCGGCTGAGCGCAAGCCGCTTCCACTGTATTTGTCCGAAAAGCGACTGGTGTCGATGGCGCAGCTGGCGGCCGCCAATTCGTTTGAATTCGGCGTGCCCTTGTTCGACGTCTCCGCCCTCGACCCCAATCAGTCCGCGATCAAGCTGGTCAATGAAGAACTGATCCGCAAGCACAACGTGTTGCCGATGTTCAAGCGTGGCAACCGCTTGTTCGTCGGCATTGCCGACCCGACCAACACGGTGGCGCTGGACGAGATCAAGTTCCAGAGCAACCTGGTGGTCGAAGCCATCCTGGTCGATGAGGACAAGATCCATCGCACCATCGAGCAGTGGCTGGCCACGGCCGACGTGCTCGCCAGCGACGACGACGAGGGGATGGAAAACCTCTCCTCCACCGGCGGTGACGAGGACCTCGCCAATGACAGCGGCGTCGATGCCAAGGGCGACGATACCCCGGTCGTCAAGTTCATCAACAAGGTGCTGGTCGACGCCATTCGCCGCGGCGCGTCCGACATACATTTCGAACCCTACGAAACCGAATACCGCGTGCGCCTGCGCATCGATGGCCTGCTGAAGCAGGTCGCCAAAGTGCCGGTGAAATTGCAGGCGCGTATCGCCGCACGCCTCAAGGTCATGGCCCAGCTGGACATCGCCGAAAAGCGCATCCCGCAGGACGGACGCATCAAGCTGAACCTGTCCAAGACCAAGCAGATCGACTTCCGCGTCAGCACGCTGCCGACGCTGTTCGGCGAGAAGATCGTGTTGCGTATCCTCGATGCCAGCGCCGCCCGGCTGGGCATCGACAAGCTCGGCTATGAAGAGCAGCAGAAGGAACTGTTCCTCGCGGCCATAAAAAAGCCTTATGGCATGGTGCTGGTCACCGGCCCCACCGGCTCCGGCAAGACCGTATCGCTCTACACCGCGCTCAACATCCTCAACGACGAGCAGCGCAATATCTCGACGGTAGAGGACCCGGTCGAAATCCGCGTCCCTGGCATCAACCAGGTGCAGATGAACGTCAAGCGCGGCATGACCTTCGCCGCCGCGCTGCGCAGCTTCCTGCGCCAGGACCCGGACGTGATCATGGTCGGCGAAATCCGCGACCTGGAGACGGCGGAGATCGGTGTCAAGGCCGCCCAGACAGGCCACATGGTGCTGTCCACGCTGCACACCAATGACGCACCGCAGACCATCGCCCGCCTCATGAACATGGGCGTCGCCCCATTCAACATCACCTCATCGGTGACGCTGGTGATCGCCCAGCGCCTGGCGCGCCGCCTGCACGACTGCAAACGGGTAGCTACGGTGCCCGAACACGCCCTGCTGGCCGAAGGCTTTACCCATGAGGAAATTGCCGCCGGGATGAAGATCTATGAGCCCGTCGGCTGTCCGGACTGTACCGAAGGCTACAAGGGTCGTACCGGCATCTACCAGGTGATGCCGATGTCCGACGAAATCCAGCGCATCGTTCTGGAGGGTGGCGGGGCCTTGAAGATCGCCGAGGCCGCCCGCGCGGCCGGCATCCCGGATCTCCGCGACTCCGCCCTGCTCAAGGTCAAGAACGGCGTCACCAGCCTCGCTGAAATCAACCGCGTCACCAAGGACTAAGCCATGTCCGCTACCCGCACCGCCGCCAAGCCCGCGACTGTCCGTCGCACCGACTCCATTCCCACCTTTGTCTGGGAGGGGACAGACAAACGCGGCATAAAGATGAAGGGCGAGCAGGCCGCGAGGAACGCGAATGTCGTTCGCGCCGAGCTGCGCCGCCAGGGCATAACGCCCGGGACGATCAAGACCAAGGGCAAGCCCCTTTTTGGCGGGGCCGGCAAGCGCATCACTCCCGGCGACATCGCCGTGTTTGCCCGCCAGCTGGCGACCATGATCAAGTCGGGCGTGCCGATCGTGCAGGCGCTGGAGATCATGGGCGGGGGGCAGAAGAATCCCAAGATGCGTGACCTGGTCAACGGCCTGCGTACCGAAATCGAAGGCGGCTCGTCCCTGCACGAGGCACTGAGCAAGTATCCCGTGCAGTTCGATGAGCTGTTTCGCAACCTGGTGAAGGCTGGCGAAGCGGCGGGTGTGCTGGAAACCGTGCTCGACACGGTGGCCACGTACAAGGAAAACATCGAGAGCATCAAGAGCAAGATCAAGAAGGCGATGTTCTATCCCACGATGGTCGTCGCCGTCGCCATCATCGTCAGCGCCATCCTGCTGATCTTCGTCGTACCCACCTTCAAGGATGTGTTCGCGCAGTTTGGTGCGGACTTGCCGGCGCCCACGGCGTTCGTGGTTGCGATCAGCGAGTTCACGGTCCAATGGTGGTGGCTGGGCCTGCTGGTGGCGGTGGCCACAGCCGTCGCGCTCATCATGGCCAAGAATCGATCCACCACCTTCGCCCGGTTTCTCGATCGGGCGCTGCTCAAGATCCCCGTCATCGGGCAGATCATGCACAACTCGGCGATTTCGCGATTCTCGCGGACATTGGCCGTGACCTTCCGCGCGGGCGTCCCCCTGGTGGAAGCACTGGAATCCGTGGCCGGTGCGACCGGCAGCGGCGTGTATGAGACCGCAGTCCTCCGCATCCGCGATGACGTGTCGGTGGGTTACCAGCTCAACATGGCGATGAAGCAGGTCAATCTCTTCCCACACATGGTCGTGCAGATGACGGCGATCGGCGAAGAAGCCGGCGCTCTGGATACGATGTTGTTCAAGGTCGCCGAGTTCTACGAGGAAGAAGTGAACAACGCGGTGGACGCACTATCCAGCCTGCTCGAGCCGATGATCATGGTGTTCCTCGGCGTGGTGGTCGGCGGCATGGTCATCGCCATGTACCTCCCGATCTTCAAGCTCGGCGCCGTCGTCGGCTGATACTCAGACAGGCTCCCTGATAGATGGCATTCCTGGACCAGAACCCCGCCATCGGCTATCCGCTGGTGGCGGGCTTCGGGCTGCTCGTGGGCAGCTTTCTCAATGTGGTGATCCTGCGCCTGCCCAAGCGGCTGGAGTGGGAATGGAAGCGCGAGGCGCGCGAAGTGCTGGAGGAGCCGGAGGTCTATGACCCGCCGCCCCCAGGCATCGTGGTCGAGCCTTCGCACTGCCCGCACTGCAAGCACCAGCTGAGCTGGTACGAAAACATCCCGGTCTTCAGCTGGCTGGTGTTGCGCGGCAAATGCCGCCACTGCAAGGCGCCGATCTCTGCGCAGTATCCGCTGGTCGAACTGCTGACGATGCTGCTGTTCGTGGCGGCGGTGTGGCGATTCGGCTTTGGCTGGCAGGGCTTCGGGGCGATCGTGTTCACCGGCTTCCTGGTTGCGATGTCGGGGATCGACCTGCGCACGCAACTGCTGCCCGACAGCCTGACGTTGCCGCTGATGTGGCTGGGCCTGATCGCAGCCTCCGACAATCTGTACATGCCGGTGAAACCGGCGCTACTCGGCGCGGTGGCGGGCTACATCAGCCTGTGGTCGGTGTGGTGGTTGTTCAAACAGCTCACCGGCAAGGAGGGCATGGGGCACGGCGACTTCAAGCTGCTGGCGGCGATCGGCGCGTGGACCGGATTGAAGGGCATATTGCCGACGATCCTGCTGTCCTCGCTGGTGGGCGCGGTGATCGGTTCGATCTGGCTGGCCATGAAGGGGCGCGACCGCTCGGTGCCGATTCCGTTCGGTCCCTACCTGGCGATTGCCGGCTGGATCGTGTTCTTCTGGGGACAGAAGATGATCGACGCCTATCTGCGCATTTCCGGGTTGGGCTGAGCCAGCCCTTCGGCGAAGCCCTGGTCGACGGCACTGTGCCCCTGCCCTGCCCACACACCGAGGCAGGGTGTCTGGCGATTGGCATCAGGCCTGCGAGCGCGCGCAAAGCCCGCGTCGTTCGGCGAGAATCCCGGCATGAGCGATTGCATCATCGGCGTTACCGGCGGCGTCGCCTCCGGCAAGAGTGAGGTCACGCGGCGCTTCGAGGCGCTGGGCGTCCTCGTCGCCGACGCGGATGTCGCGGCACGCACGGCGGTCGCGCCGGGCTCCCCGGGATTGGCCGCCATCGTGGCGGCATTTGGCCCGTCCGTGCTCACGGCGGATGGCGGCCTGGACCGTGCCGGCATGCGCCAGCGCGTATTCGGCGACGAAGCCGCGCGCAGGCACCTGGAGTCGATCATCCATCCCCTGGTGCGCGCGCAACTGCAACACCAGTGCGAGGCCGCGCAGGGTCCCTACGCCATCGCCGCGATCCCGCTCCTCGCGGAAGGCGGTGGTCGCGCAGCCTATCCGTGGTTGCAACGCATCCTGGTCGTCGACGTCGCGACGGAGATCCAGCGGGCCCGGCTGATGCAGCGCGACGGTATCGATGCAACGCTGGCGGAGCGCATGATCAATGCACAGGCGTCACGCGCGCAGCGGCTGGCAATCGCAGACGACGTGATCGTCAACGCCGGCGGACTGGAGCTGCTGGACGAGCAGGTGGCCGCGCTCGACCGCCGATACCGGGCGCTGGCTCTGCAGGCCGAATCCTCCTGAGCACTCACGCCAGGCCCATACCGCGAATTCGATGCATTACTGACGCCGCTGCCGAGTGAGGCCGACGCTCGATCAGTGCGGCCACAGCCCGCGAATCGCCGCGATGCCTTGGGCGCCGTGGTGCCTCGCCTCGCCGATATCGTCCGGTACCAGCCCACCGATTGCATAGATCGGCAACGACACGGCTTCGCGCAATCCGGCAAAACCTTCCCAACCCAGCGGTGCGGTTCCCGGGTGGCTCGCGGTCGGCCTGATCGCCCCGACCACGGCGAAGTCGCAACCGATGGCCTGTGCGGCGAGCAGTTCCTCGAGCGTGTGGCACGAAGCCGCGACCACGCCTCCATCGGGAAGCGGCCGCTTCGTGAGGCCAGCCAACTGCGATGCGCGCAGATGCAGTCCCATGCCCAGTGATTGCGCGAGCTCGATATCCGCATTGACCAGCACTTGCGCTCCGACTTCCCGGCAGCGCGCGACGGCTTGCGTGACGAGCGATCGCCAGCGTTGTGGCTCGCATGCGGGTGCACGCAGTTGCACGCGGCGAATGCCGTTGGCCAGCGCGCGCTCCAGCGTGGCCAGCCACACGTCGTCGTCGTTGCCCGGTTCGGGGGTGACGAGATAGCGATCCGGCTGGGTCAGCGCCGCCACCACCGGGATATCGGCGGGCGGCATCGGGTAGTCGGCCAGCTTGTGCGGCGGCACCCAGGCCAGCGCCTGGCCCTCGAGGCCACGCACGGTGCCACGCCACGCCTGCACGCCGTACACATCCAGGCACAGGCGCTTATGCGGATAGGCTTGCGGCACGCGGATCAGGGGCGCGCCGATTTCGATCTCGATGCCGAGCTCCTCGCGCAGCTCGCGCGCCAGGGCGGTTTCGGCGCTTTCATCGACCTCATGCTTGCCGCCGGGAAATTCCCACAGGCCGGCGAGATCACGGCCTTCGGTTCGACGGGCGAGAAGGATGCGTCCGCGGAGGTCGCGGATCACCCCGGCGACGACTTCGACGGGTTTCGTCCCCTCCCCCGCTTGCGGGGGAGGGTTGGGGCGGGGGTATGGCGACGAGGTTGATGGCAAACCACTTACCCCCATCCCGGCCTTCCCCCGCAAGCAGGGGAAGGAGCTGAATCAGGCCAGCTGGCCGTGGCAGTGCTTGTATTTCTTGCCGCTGCCGCACGGGCACGGATCGTTGCGGCCGACATTGGCGAACGCGGCGTTCGCCTTGGCGGCCTGGACCTGCGCGGCCTCTTCATCGGCACCGAAGCCGCCCATGTCCGGATGCTGGAACTGCATCTGCCGCGCCTGCGCCTCGGCCGCTGCACGTTCCTGCGCTTCCATCGCGGCGATTTCCTCTTCGCTGCGGATGCGCACGCGCGCCAGCAGCGTGACCACTTCGCGCTTCACCTTCTCCAGCATGTCGCTGAAGAGCTCGAAGGCTTCCTTCTTGTATTCCTGCTTCGGCTGCTTCTGCGCGTAGCCGCGCAGGTGGATGCCCTGGCGCAGGTAATCCATGCGGGCCAGGTGCTCCTTCCAGTTCTGGTCGAGCACGTTGAGCATGATGTGTTTTTCGAGCATGCGCATGGTTTCCGGACCGAGCTGCTGCTCGCGATCCGAGAAATGCGCGGCGACCGCTTCCTGCACGCGCGCGGTGATCGTCTCCGCGTCGATTTCCTTCGCGTCATGCACCATCTGCACGACGGGTACCTGCAGGCCGAATTCCTGCTCGATCGTCGACTGCAGGCCCGGCAGGTCCCACTGCTCATCCACGGATTCCGCGGGCACGTGGCGCTGGACGATCTCGGCCACCACGTCTTCGCGGATGCCTTCGATGTTCTCCTGCACGCTCTCGGCTTCGAGCAGCTCGTCGCGCTGGCCGTAGATGACCTTGCGCTGGTCGTTGTTGACGTCGTCGAAATCGAGCAGGTTCTTGCGGATGTCGAAGTTGTGCGCTTCCACCTTGCGCTGCGCGCCGGCGATCTGCTTGGTGACGAGCCCGCTTTCGATGACGTCGTCTTCCTTCAGGCCCATGCGCGCCATCGCCTTCTGCACCCAGTCGGCCGCGAAGATGCGCATCAGGTTGTCTTCGAGCGACAGGTAGAAGCGCGAGGAGCCCGGATCGCCCTGGCGACCGGAACGGCCACGCAGCTGGTTGTCGATGCGGCGCGACTCGTGGCGCTCGGTGCCGACGATGTGCAGGCCGCCGGCCTGCTTGACCGCCTCGTGGCGCGCCGACCATTCGGATTTCATGCGCTGCTTGGTTACTTCGTCGACTTCACCGCCGTTGGCGGTTTCAAGCGCGGCGAGCTCGGCCTCGAGCGAACCGCCCAGCACGATGTCGGTACCGCGACCTGCCATGTTGGTGGCGATGGTGACCGCGCCCGGACGGCCCGCCTGCGCGACGATGTGCGCTTCGCGCTCGTGCTGCTTTGCGTTGAGCACTTCGTGCGGGATGCCGGCTTCCTTGAGCTGGTCGCTGAGCATTTCCGACACTTCGATCGAGGTCGTGCCCACCAGCACCGGCTGGTTGCGCTTGTTCGCCTCGCGGATCTCGTTGAGCACCGCGCGGTACTTGCCGTTGCGGTTGAGGAACACCGCATCCGAATGATCCTTGCGCACCATCGGACGGTGGGTCGGAATCACGATGACTTCCAGACCATAGATGCTCTGGAACTCGTAGGCTTCCGTGTCCGCCGTACCGGTCATGCCGGACAGCTTCTTGTACATGCGGAACAGGTTCTGGAAGGTGATGCTGGCGAGCGTCTGGTTCTCGCGCTGCACCGGCACGCCTTCCTTCGCTTCCACGGCCTGGTGCAGGCCGTCGGACCAGCGGCGGCCGGCGAGCGTGCGGCCGGTGAATTCGTCGACGATGATCACTTCGCCGTCGCGCACGATGTAATCCACGTCGCGCTGGTAGATGGCATGCGCGCGCAGCGCGGCGTTGAGGTGGTGCACGACGCTCAGGTTCTGCGCGCCGTACAGGCTGTCTTCATCGCCCTGCAGGATGCCGGCCTTGCGCAGCAGGTCTTCGGCATGTTCCTGACCGGCTTCGGACAGGTGGACCTGCTTGCCCTTCTCGTCGACCCAGTAATCGCCCTCGCCTTCTTCGGTTTCCTGCTTGGTCAGCGAAGGAACGATGCGGTTGACCTTGATGTACAGCTCCGGCGATTCGTCCGCCGGACCCGAGATGATCAGCGGCGTGCGCGCCTCGTCGATCAGGATCGAGTCGACTTCGTCGACGATCGCGTAATGCAGGCCGCGCTGGAAGCGGTCTTCCTTCGACAGCGCCATGTTGTCGCGCAGGTAGTCGAAGCCGAATTCGTTGTTGGTGCCGTAGGTGATGTCTGCTGCGTAGGCGGCATGCTTGTCCGAGTGCGGCATGTTGGGGTACACGACGCCGACGCTCAGGCCCAGCCAGTTGTAGAGCTTGCCCATCCAGGCCGCGTCGCGGCGGGCCAGGTAATCGTTCACGGTGATGACGTGGACGCCCTTGCCTTCCAACGCATTGAGATAGGTCGGCAACGTGGCGACGAGCGTCTTGCCCTCGCCGGTGCGCATTTCGGAGATCTTGCCCAGGTGCAGGACCATGCCGCCGATCAGCTGCACGTCGTAGTGGCGCATGCCGAGCACGCGCTGTGCGGCTTCGCGGCAGACCGCGAAAGCCTCGGGCAGGACCTTGTCGAGCGACTCGCCAGACTGGATGCGCTGCTGGAACTCGGGCGTCTTGGCCTTCAGCTCGTCATCGGACAGCTTCTGCATCTCCGCCTCGAGGGCGTTGATCTTGTTGACCGAGCGTTGCAACTGGCGGAGCAGGCGTTCGTTACGGCTACCGAAGACGCGGGTAAGCAGGCTGTTGAGCATGGTTGGGCCGGGAGGACTCGTTAAAAGCGGAATTCTGGGTCGGGTTTCGATGCGGCGTGCGCCGTTCGATCCCGGAAAAGGAAAAAGGGCGCCGGGCGCCCTTTTCTGGCACGTCAATTGTAGCTGGTGGCGACCCTGGACGCTTGCAAGGGTACGGCCGTCACCAATTTGAACCGGCGCACACGGGCGCGGAAGGCCCCAAAGAAAAACGGCGCACCCTGGGGCGCGCCGTTCGAGAAATTGGTTGGCCTCAGCCGTTGACCAGCGGCGAATGCTGGCTCAGGAAATTGCGCGGATTGACCGCCTGACCGTTCTTCCATACTTCCAGGTGCACGTGGGCGCCGGTCGAACGCCCGGTGGAACCGGCCTTGGCGATTTCCTGGCCGGCGCGAATCAGCTCGCCGACGTGGTGTTCCAGGCGCGAGTTGTGCGCGTAACGGGTGACGTAGCCGTTGCCGTGGTCGATCTCGATCACGTTGCCATAACCCGAGCGCACGCCGGCAAAGCTGACGACGCCATCGGCCACGGCCAGCACCGGATCGCCGACGTCGGCTTCGAAATCGATGCCTTTGTGGAACTGGCTGCCGCCGACGATCGGATCGACGCGGCGGCCGAAGCCCGAGGTGATGTAGCTGTCGGCGATCGGTTCGCGCGACGGCACGGAGTTCATGTCGAGCTGGCGGTTGAACAGCATCGATTCCAGCACCGACAGCTGCTCGCCCGACTGGACGAACTGGCGGCTGAGGGTATCGAGCCCTTCGTGCAGTTCCGGCCGGGAAATGTCGCGGACCGGACCGGTACCACCGACGCCGACCGGCTTGTCGAAGTTGAATTCACCGTCCTGCAGCTGGCCGATGCGGGTCAGGCGCTCGCCCAGGGCGTTGAGACGGTTGGCTTCGGCCTGCAGTTCGCCGAGGCGGGCAGCCAGGGCATTGATCTCGCGCTGCGATTCGCGGCGCGACGCGGCCAGCTGCGCCTGCTGGTTGCCCACCTGCATGCGCAGACCGGCCGTACCGAGCAGGCCGGAGGCGCCGCCGGCAATGAAGCCCACACCCAGCAACGCGCAGACGGCCACGGCCGGTCGGCGAGCGCCGAGGCTGCTGATCGAGTCAACGAGCCGAGCAAGGGGCTTCTTGCGGAATTTGTTTACGATAAGTGGATGGGTCATCTGTCCGATTCGGTTCTTGACGTGTCCAAATCTCCAACACCGCGTCGCCCCTCCACCCCGCAGGCCGCGCTCGAAGCGCTGCTTGCGGAACCGGCTGGTGACCCGATCCGTAGAGCCCTCTGGCTCGACGGGTTGGACCGTCAGTTGCGTCCCCTCCTGCCACCGACGCTGGCCCCGCATGCGCGGTTGGCCAACTTCGAGCGCGGCAGGCTCGTTTTTGTCGTCGATGCTCCGGTGTGGCGGGCCAAACTGCGGCTCGCTGCTCCTGAGCTTCTCGACGCAGCCCGATCCCTCGGACTTGAAGCGACCGAACTCGTGGTCAAGACGACCTTGAGTCCGTCGGCCGGTGCGGTCCCGCCACCCCTGGCGAGTGCCAAAACGCGACCGATGTCGAAGACGGCGCACGATGCCCTGCAAGCCGCCCTGGCGTCCCTTCAACAGCCCGACCCTTCGGGCTCCGATGACGCCGATTGACCGGTTCTTTACCCAAACTGCGTTTTAGTGCTGCCTGGGCCAATCATTCGGTCGGGCGCATCCTATCGGCCCACCCCCCTGATTTTGTTAAGAATCAGGAAGCGAGTTGGCAGAAAAACGTTAAGGTTCGGTTAGTCGGGCCGCCAAGGTTCATCTCTGTGACCAAGGTCGCGCTAGGGGGAATCCCCCGGATGGGGCATCGCCGCGGCGATCGCCGCTAGAACGGATTCAGAAGGATGGCCAAGGAGCCGGTTGCTGCATTGCGCCACGGCTCTGGCGAGGATTCGCCAACCCAGCCCTTTCGAAACGGGGCCGATCAGACGATCTGCGGGGAGCCGTAGACCACAGGAGCCGGCTGGCTTTCGTCGGCGAAGCTCACTTCTTCCCAAGCCGAGCGTTCGGCCAGCAGGGCGCGGACCAGCTTGTTATTGAGGGCGTGGCCCGACTTGTAGCCCTCGAAGGCACCGATGATCGGGCGGCCGGCCAGGTACAGGTCGCCCACCGCATCGAGGATCTTGTGGCGGACGAACTCGTCCGCGTAACGCAGCCCGTCGTCGTTGAGGACGCGGAATTCGTCGAGCACGATCGCATTGTCCATCGACCCGCCCAGGCCGAGGTTGCGTTCGCGCATGTATTCGAGGTCGCGCATGAAGCCGAAGGTACGGGCGCGGCTGACTTCCTTTACATAGGAGGCCGTGGAGAACTCGACTTCGGCACGCGACTGCGTGGCCGGGATGGCCGGGTGGTCGAAGACCACGGTGAAACCGATGCGGAAGCCGTCGTGCGGTTCGAAGCGGGCGATCTTGTCGCCGTCGCGCACTTCCACCGGGCGCTTCACGCGGATGAAACGCTTGGGCGCTTCCTGCTCGCGGATGCCTGCCGATTGCAGCAGGAACACGAAGGGACCGGCCGAGCCATCCATGATCGGCACTTCCGGGGCAGACAGATCGATATAGCAGTTGTCGATGCCCAGGCCGGCGAGCGCCGAGAGCAGGTGCTCGACCGTCATCACCTTGCCGGCACCGCTACTCAGGCCGGTGCACAGCACGGTCTCGGTGACGAGGTCCGCACGCGCGGGCACCTCGACGACGGGGTCGAGGTCGATGCGGCGGAATACGATGCCGGCATCCACCGGGGCCGGACGCAAGGTGAGGAAAACTTTCTCACCACTGTGCAGGCCCACGCCGGTGGCGCGGATCACATTCTTGAGGGTGCGCTGGCGAAGCATCGGTCGGTGTCAGCCCTGGGATCGGGGGATCGGGACTTTGTTCTTGTCGGACGTTCCCGAGCGCACAGGGCGCCCTGAAAACGGGGCGGCAAGGTTAACACGCAGCTGGCTGAACCTTAACGAAAAAGACATATCACAAAACCCGTTTTGCGGGGGTGTCGTCACGTTTCCCGCCGACCCGGACCGGACGCCGGGGATGGAAAAAGCCGGTCGGCAGATGCCGACCGGCGCAAGATCTCCGGGCACAGGCGGCCAGGAGCCCAGGGTTCAAGCCGGCCGGGGACGAGTCCGGCCGACCCGGGACCGATTCCTCGGTCCCCTGACACTGAAGCCGCGTCGGTGGCAAACCACCGACGCTTTCGCGGGTACAACAGCGGGTCACAGGCCCGCCTATCAATCAGTCGGCCTGGCGGCGCAGGAACGCCGGGATGTCCAGGTAGCTATCACTGCCGCCGAAGTCGGCCACGGCGGGCGCCGCCGGCTCGCTCACGCGGCTGCCGCCACGCAGGCTGCCGGCGAACGACGGCGGGCCACCCAGGAAGCCATCGGACACCGCATCGATCGGCAGGCCGGTGGTGCCATCGCGCTTGACCTGGGTGCGGACGAGTTCGACCTGCGGACGCTGGCGGGCATCGCTGAAGTCGGCACGCTCGCCATGGCGGATCGGCTGGCGGACCACGGCGCGGTTGAGGCCGGTGGCGACCACGGTGACCTTGACCTCGTCCTGCATGTCCGGATCGAGCACGGTGCCGATGACCACCGTGGCGTCCTCGGAGGCGAAGTTCTCGATCGTGCGGCCGACTTCATCGAACTCGGCCATGGTGAAGTCCGGACCGGCGGTGATGTTGACCAGGATGCCGTTGGCGCCGGACAGGTTGACGTCGTCGAGCAGCGGATTCTGGATCGCGGATTCCGCCGCGGCCTGGGCGCGATCGTCGCCGCGTGCCGAGCCGGTGCCCATCATCGCCAGGCCCATCTCGGACATCACGGTGCGCACGTCGGCGAAGTCGACGTTGATCAGGCCCGGACGCACGATCAGGTCGGCGATGCCCTGCACGGCGCCGAGCAGCACGTCGTTGGCGGCGCGGAAGGCCTGGATCATGGTGGCGTTGCGGCCGAGCACGGTGATCAGCTTCTCGTTCGGGATCGTGATCAGCGAATCGCAGTGGTGCGACAGCTCCTCGATGCCCTTGAGCGCGACCTGCATGCGGCGGCGGCCTTCGAACGGGAACGGCTTGGTGACCACGGCCACGGTCAGGATGCCCATCTCCTTGGCGAGCTGCGCCACGACCGGTGCTGCGCCGGTGCCGGTGCCGCCACCCATGCCGGCGGTGATGAACACCATGTCGGCGCCGGTCAGCGCATCCATGATGCGTTCGCGGTCTTCCAGGGCTGCCTGACGACCAACCTCCGGATTGGCGCCTGCACCCAGGCCCTTGGTGACATTGCTGCCGAGCTGCAACTGCAGCTTCGCGCCGCAGTTCTTGATTGCCTGCGCGTCGGTATTGGCGGTGATGAACTCCACGCCGTCGACGCTGCCGTTGACCATGTGCGCGACGGCGTTGCCACCGCCACCGCCGACGCCGACGACCTTGATCACCGCGTTCGGGGCCATCTTCTCCAACAATTCGAAATGTGCCATGTCCTCGTCCTCTTGTTATGTGTTGCTAGTGATTGATCGGGGGATGCCAAGTTGCTCTCAAGAACTGCAAGTCGCCCTTCCACCTGCCACCGCACCGCCGCGCCTTCGCGGCAGCGCTCGAATCAGAATTCGCCCCGGTACCAGCTCTTCAGCCGGTTGAAGAGGCTGCCGGCACGACCCGCGGAAATCGTCGGGCGCCGCGGGTTTTCGATCTGGCTGCCCATCAGCAGCAGGCCGACGCCGGTGGCATGCACCGGGTTGCCGACCACCTCGCCCAGGCCGGTGACGTGCTGCGGGATGCCCACGCGCACCGGCATCTGCAGCATTTCCTCGGCCAGCTCGACCACGCCTTCCATCTTCGCGGCGCCGCCGGTGAGCACCATGCCCGCACGCACGTGCTGCTCGAAGCCGCTGCGACGCAGTTCGGCCTGGATCATTTCGAAGATTTCCTCGTAGCGGGCCTGCACCGCCTGCGCCAGCGACGCGCGCGGCATGCGCCGCGGCGGGCGGTCGCCCACGCTCGGCACCTGGATCGATTCTTCCGCGGTCGCCATCTGCGCCAGCGCGCAGGCGTAACGGACCTTGATCTGTTCGGCTTCGGGCGTGGGCGTGCGCAGCATGTGCGCGATGTCCTCGGTGACCTTGTCGCCGGCGATCGGCAGGCTCGCGCTGTGCGCGATCGCGCCCTGCACGAACACCGCGATGTCGGTGGTGCCGGCGCCGATGTCGACCAGGACCACGCCGAGCTCGCGCTCGTCGCTGGTGAGCACCGCAGTGCTCGATGCGAGCACGCTGAGCACGAGGTCGTCGACCTGCAGGCCGCAGCGCTGCACGCACTTGCTGATGTTGGCGGCGGCCGACTGCGCGCACACGACCAGGTGCGCATGCACCTCCAGGCGCACGCCGGTCATGCCGACGGGATTGCGGATGCCCTCCTGAGAATCGTCGAGCACGTAATCGCGCGGGATCGCGTGCAGGATCTTCTGGTCGGCGGGGATCGCCACGGCCTTGGCCGCTTCGAGGACCCGGTCGAGGTCGCCGTAGGTCACCTCGCCATCGCGGATCGGCGCGATGCCCTGCGAGTTGCGGCACTGGATGTGGCTGCCTGAGATCGAGGCGTAGACCGAACGGATCTCGCAGCCGGCCATCAGCTCGGCTTCCTCGATCGCGCGCTGGATCGACTGCACCGTCGATTCGATGTCGACCACCACGCCACGCTTGAGTCCGCGCGATTCGTGCGAGCCGATGCCGATGACTTCGATCGGTGCGCCGGGGCGGCCTTCATTGGGCGAATACTCGCCCACCAGCGCCACCACCTTGGAGGTGCCGATGTCGAGTCCCACGATCAGCGATTTGTCGCCCTTGCGATTCATGTATTTCCCTGAACTTGCGGCGCGTCGATGTAGGCCTGGGCCGGAGCCGGCTTCCACGTCAGCGCGAAACCATTGGTGTAACGGAGGTCGGCGCGCGCGAGCTGCTGCGTGTTCTGCGTCAGCAACTGGGGCAGCAGGCGCACGAATCGATCGAGACGGGCGCGCGCTTCGCTGCGGCCGACGATGACGACGGCGCCGTTGGTCAGCCCCAGCGTCCAGCTGCCGCGCGGATCCAGTGCGACTTCGCGCACGTCGATGCCGACCTTGGCGAACAACTCGCGCGACTCGTTGTAGAGCTCGACCACCTCGGCGCTGCGCGCTTCCGGGCCGGAGAATTGCGGCAGGCCGTCCGGCACCACGATCCCCTTGGCGGGAAACAGGCGGCCATGCTCGGAGAGCACGCGGTCGGTGCCCCAGCGTGCGAACGGCTTGTGTTCGACCACGCGCACTTCGAGCACGTCGGGCCAGCGCTTGCGCACTTCGGCGGTTTCGACCCACGGCAGCCTGGCGACGGCATCCTGCGCGGATTCGAGATCGACCGCGAAGAAGCCGCGCTTCGCATAGGGCAGCAGCGTCTTCCGCAACAGCGCACCGTCGACGCGGTGGAATTCGCCCGTGGCCTGCAGTCGCGTCAACGGCCAGTGGCCCGCGCCGACCCAGCCGTTGAGCACGGCCACGACCGGCAGCACGACCAGGGCGACCGCGAGGATCCAACCGGCGATGCGCAGCAGCGCGTTCACTTCGGCGCGGCCTCCGTGGTCGGAGCTTCGACGGCCTGCTCGAGGATCCGCCAGCACAGGTCCTCGAATCCGATGCCGACCTGGCGCGCGGCCTTGGGCACCAGCGAATGGCTGGTCATGCCCGGCGCGGTGTTCACTTCCAGCAGGTAGAACTTGCCGCTATTACGATCCCGCATCACGTCGACGCGGGCCCAGCCCGTGCAGCCGGCGGCGAGGAACGCCGCCAGTGCGATGCGGCGGATTTCCGCTTCGGCATCGCCTTCCAGGCCGGGACACAGGTACTGCGTGTCCTCGGCAATGTACTTGGCGTTGTAGTCGTACCACTCGCCCTTGGGCACGATCCGGATCGACGGCAGCGCCTGGTGCGCCGTGCCATCGCCGAGGATGCCGACGGTGAGTTCGTCGCCGACCACCATCTGCTCCATCAACAACTCGCCGGGATAGCGCGTGGCCAGTTCCACCGCGGAGTCGAGGTCGGCATCGTTGAACACGCGCGAGACGCCGACGCTCGAGCCTTCGCACGAGGGCTTCACGATCACCGGCAGGCCGAGCTCGCGCGCGGCGGCGTGCACGTCGGCACCCTTCTCGAGGCGCACGTAGCGCGGCGTCGGCAGGCCCAGCGACAACCACACCTGCTTGGTGCGGATCTTGTCCATCGCCAGCGCCGAGCCGAGCACGTCCGAACCGGTGTACGGCACGCCCAGTGCTTCGAGCAGGCCCTGCAGCACGCCGTCTTCGCCACCGCCCTTGTTGCCATGGAGGATGTTGAAGACGCGATCGACCCGATCCGCACGGATCGCATCGATCAGCGCGGGTATCCCGTCGACCGCGAACGCGTCGACACCGCGCGAACGCAGCGCTTCCAGCACGTTGCGGCCGGAATCGAGCGAGACCTCGCGCTCGGAACTGGTGCCGCCCATCAGCACGGCGACGCGGCCGAAGACGGCCGGATCGGTGACGCGCGCGGCGGCGAAATTCATGCTCACTTCGTTTCTCCCGCGAATCCATTGGCAGCCAGCTGCTGCGCGGCATGGCCGATGTCGCCCGCCCCCATCATCAGCAGCAGGTCGCCGTCGTTGAGGACATCGGGCAGCACGCCTGCGAGCTCGCCCGCACTGCTCACGACGATCGGATCGATGCGGCCACGCGTGCGGATGGCGCGCGCCAGCGACTTCGCATCGGCGCCGGCGATCGGCGCTTCGCCAGCCGGATAGATTTCCGTCAGCACCAGCGTATCCACCGTCGACAGCACCGCGGCGAACTCGTCGAACAGGTCGCGGGTGCGGCTGTAGCGATGCGGTTGGAAGGCGACGACGAGGCGGCGATCCGGCCAGCCGCCGCGCGCGGCGGCGAACACGGCCTCGAGTTCCTTCGGGTGATGGCCGTAGTCGTCGACCAGCTGCACCGTCGCGCCCTTGGCCGTGGTGAGCTGGGCGAGCAGGTTGAAGCGGCGGCCGATGCCTTCGAATTTCTGCAACGCGCGGGCAATGGCGTTGCTGTCGACGCCCAGTTGCCAGGCCACCGCGGCGGCGGCGAGCGAGTTCTGCACGTTGTGGCGACCCGGCAAGGCGAGCTCGACGGGCGTGCGGGTGCCATCGGGGAGGCACAGCATGTAGCGCATGGCCGGGCCATGCTGGGTCACGTCTTCGGCGCGCACGTCGGCGTTCTCGGCGAAGCCGTACGTCATTACGTGGCGCGTGGTGTTGCTGGCCAGCGCCGCCACTTCGGCGTCGTCGATGCACAGCACGGCCAGGCCGTAGAACGGCAGGTGGTGCAGGAATTCGTCGAACGCGGCCTGGACCTTGGCGAAGTCGCCGCCGTAGTTCTCCAGGTGGTCGGCATCGATGTTGGTGACGATGGCGATCTGCGGATTGAGGCGCAGGAAGCTGCCGTCGCTCTCGTCGGCCTCGGCCACCAGCCAGTCGCCCTTGCCCAGGCGCGCATTGGCGCCGGCGGCGAGCAGCTTGCCGCCGATCACGAACGTCGGATCGATGCCACCCTCGGCCAGCACACTGGCGAGCAGCGACGTAGTGGTGGTCTTGCCATGCGTGCCGGCCACGGCGATGCCGCGCTTGAAGCGCATCAGTTCGGCCAGCATTTCCGCGCGCGGCACGATCGGGATGCGCTGGGAGCGGGCCTCCATCAGTTCCGGGTTGTCGCGGCGGATCGCCGAGGACACGACGACGCAGTCGGCGCCCAGGACGTTGGCGGCGGCATGGCCGCGCATCACGTTGATGCCGAGCGAGGACAGGCGGCGCGTCACGGCGTTGTCGGCCATGTCGGAACCCGATACCACGTAACCCAGCGTGGACAGCACTTCGGCGATGCCGCTCATGCCGACACCGCCGATGCCGACGAAGTGCACGCGCGCGCCGGCACCACCACTGGCGACGAGGTCGCCGGTGTGCTGCATGCGGTGGCGGTTCTGCGGGGTCATGAATGTTCCTTGTTCGATTGTTCGAGCACGATGGTCGCCACGCGCTCGGCGGCATCGGGCCTGGCCAGCGCACGCGCGGCCCGGGCCATCGGCAACAGCAGGTCGCGCTCGCCGAGGATCTCCAGCGTCGCGGACAAGCGCTGCGCGAGTTCGCCGACATCACTGCCCTGCGGCAGCAGCTGCGCGGCATTGCGGTCGACCAGGAACTGCGCGTTCTTGGTCTGGTGGTCGTCGACGGCCTGCGGGAACGGCACCAGCACGCTGCCCACGCCGACCGCGCACAACTCGGCGAGCGTGAGCGCGCCGGCACGGCAGATCACGATGTCGGCCCACGCGTAGGCCGCGGCCATGTCGGCAATGAAGGGTTCGACCGACGCGTGTACGCCGGCCTGTGCGTAGGCCTGCACGGCCTCGTCGCGCATCTTCTCGCCGCACTGGTGGCGCACGTCGAAGCGGAGGTTGCGCGGCAACGAGGCAATGGCCCTGGGCACGGCGCCGTTGAGGGCGCGTGCGCCTTGGCTGCCACCGAGCACGAGCAGGCGCAGCGGGCCTTCGCGGCCGGCGAAGCGCGCTTCCGGCGGCGCGATGGCGGCGATCTCGGCCCGCACCGGGTTGCCTACCACTTCCTCATTCGCAAACGTCTGCGGGAACCCGGTGAGGATGCGGCGCGCGAGCTTCGCCAGCACGCGGTTGGTCATGCCCGGTGCACGGTTCTGCTCATGCACGATCAACGGAATGCCGGCGAGCCGCGCGGCGAGGCCGCCCGGGCCCGCGGCGAAGCCGCCAAAGCTCACCACCGCGCGCGGCTGCCGCTCGCGCAGGGTCTGGCGCGCGGCACTCACCGCGCTGAGCAGCTTGAACGGCGCGGCGAACAGCGTCGCGATGCCCTTGCCGCGCACGCCACGCACCGCGATGGTGTCGATCGCGATGCCGTGCTGCGGAACCAGGCGGGTTTCCATGCCGCCTTCGCTGCCGAGCCAGAGCACGGGAACGTCGCGCGCACGCAACGCCTTCGCGACGGCGAGGCCGGGGAAGATGTGCCCGCCCGTGCCGCCGGCGAGGATCATCACCGGATGCAGGTCGGAGTCGGTGGCGGCGGCTTCGTGGCTCATGCCGTCCTCCCGTAGGCCTTGTCCAACACCGGCTCGACGCGCTGACGCAGGCGGCTGGTGCCACGCGCTTCCGCGGTGACCACGGGCAGCGGTTGCGTGGTCGCGGGCATCGCCGCCGCGGGCGCCTGCGCATCGCCGCGCAGGCGCGCGACCTGGCGCTGCGCGCGGTCCAGTTCGAACGACACGCGCAGCAACACACCGAGCGCGGCACAGGTGAGCAGGACGCTGGAACCGCCCGAGGAAATCAGCGGCAGGGTCAGGCCCTTGGTCGGCAGCAGGCCGAGGTTCACGCCGATCGAGACGAAACTCTGCAGCGACATCCACAGCGCGATGCCGAACGCGCAGTAGCCGGCGAAGTGGCGGCGCATCTCCACGCACTTCAGGCCGATCCAGAATGCGCGGCCGGCCAGGCCCGCGTACAGCGCGATGATCGCGAACACGCCGACGAAGCCCAGCTCTTCGGCGATGACGGCGAGGATGAAGTCGGTGTGCGCTTCGGGCAGGTACGACAGCTTCTGCACCGAAGCACCGAGGCCGACGCCGAACCATTCGCCGCGCCCCACCGCCATCAGCGCGTTGGTGAGCTGGTAACCGCTGCCGAACGGATCGGCCCACGGGTCGCGATAGGAGACCAGTCGCTGCACGCGGTACGGCTCCATCAGGATCATGCCGGCCAGCAGCGGCAGCGCGCACAACACCGGAAAAAGCATGCGCGGCAGGTTCACGCCACCGAGGACGAGCATGCCGGCGGTGATCGCGAGGATCAGCGCGGACGAACCGAAGTCCTTGTGCACGACCAGCAGGATGCCGACCAGCAGCCCGGCGACGCCGAGTGCCTTGATCATCGCGCGCCACGTGGCGCTGACCTCGTCGCGGAAGCGCGCGAGGAAGCTCGAAAGCCACACGATCAGCATCAGCTTGACCGCTTCCACCGGCTGGAACGTGAGCACGCCGAGGTTCAACCAGCGGCGCGCGCCCTTCGCAGTGACGCCGATGCCCGGGACGACGACGAGGATCAGCAGCAGCAGGCACACCAGCGGCAGCCACTGGCTGTGCTGTTCGATGGTCTTCATTTCGGTGCGCATCGCCGCGTACGCGAGGCCGAGGCCGAAACCGAGGAAGACCAGGTGGCGGAACAGATAGTGGAAGGGACCGGCATCGCGGCCCTCGGCAATGGCGATCGAAGCCGAACCCACCATCACCACGCCCAGGCATGCGAGCGTGCAGGCGATACCGAGCAGCCACGGATCGAAGCGGCCCCCAATGTCGTCCAGTCGCGTTGCCTGGCGTGAGAGGTCGTTCATCAGCGCACCTTCAAGGTCGCCAGGCCGACGAGGACGAGGATCACCGAGATGATCCAGAAGCGCACGATCACGCGCGGCTCCGGCCAGCCCTTCAACTCGAAGTGGTGGTGGATCGGCGCCATCCGGAACACGCGCTTGCCGGTGAGCTTGAACGAGGCGACCTGGATCATCACCGACAGCGTTTCGATGACGAAGATGCCGCCCATGATCACCAGCACCAGTTCCTGGCGCACGATGACGGCGATGCAGCCGAGCACCGCACCCAGTGCCAGTGCGCCGATGTCGCCCATGAACACCATCGCCGGATAGGTGTTGAACCACAGGAAGCCCAGGCCGGCGCCGGCGATCGCCGCGCAGATGATCACCAGTTCGCCCGCACCCGGCACCTGCGGGATCTGCAGGTAGTTGGAGAACACCGCATTGCCCGAGGCATAGGCGAACACGCCCAGCGCGCAGGCCACCAGCACGGTCGGCATGATCGCGAGGCCATCCAGGCCGTCGGTGAGGTTCACCGCGTTGGAGAACCCGACGACCCACAGGTAGGCGAGGAAGACGAAGCTGATGCTGACCAGCGGCAGCGCCACCGTCTTGAAGAACGGGATGTAGAAGGTCGTCGCCGCCGGCGCGTCGGCGGTGTAGTACAGGAACAGGCCGACAGCGAGTCCGAACACCGACTGCAGGAAGTACTTGGTGCGCGACTTCATGCCGTTGGGATCGCGCTTGACGATCTTGATCCAGTCGTCCCACCAGCCGATGCAGCCGAACGCGACCATCACCGCCATCACCAGCCACACATAGCGGTTGCGCAGGTCGCCCCACAGCAGCACGGAGGCGAGGATGGTCAGCAGGATCAGCGCGCCGCCCATGGTCGGCGTGCCCGCCTTGGAGAAGTGCGACTGCGGGCCTTCCTTGCGGATCGGCTGGCCACCCTTGAGCTGGGCGAGGCGGCGGATGACCGCCGGCCCCCACCACAGCGACAGGAACAGCGCAGTCAGTGCCGCGAGGATGCCGCGGAAGGTGAGGTAGCCGAACAGGCCGAAGAGGCTTTGCAGCTGTTCGAGCCAGCGGAAGAGTTCAAGCAGCATCGGTAGTCCCCTTAGGCCCTGCCGGGCGTTCTTCGCCGAGCACCGCCTTCACGATCTTGTCCATCGCGCTGCCGCGCGATCCCTTTACCAGGACGCGCACGCCTTCGCGCAGGTCGCCGCGCAGCGAGGCGATGAGCGCATCGTGGCTGTCGAATTGGTAAGCGCCTTCGCCGAAAGCCTTGCCGGCCTCAGCGCTGAGTTCGCCGAGGGCGTACAGGCGCCTGATGCCCGCGGCCTTGGCCCGCCGGCCCATTTCAGCGTGCATCGGGCCGGCATCGACACCGAGCTCGCGCATGTCGCCGAGCACGAGCCAGCCTTCGCCATTGCGGCTCGCTTCCGCGAGCGTGTCGATGGCGGCCGCGAGCGAGCCCGGATTGGCGTTGTAGCTGTCATCGATCAAGACGGCGCCGTCGCGCAGGCGATGGACGATGAGGCGGCCGGCGACGGGCTCGGCGGCGTTGAGGCCCGCGCCGATGATGTCGAGTGGCACGCCCAGGCCCAGCGCGATCGAGGCCGCTGCCAGTGCGTTGCTTACGTTGTGGCGACCGGGCATCGCCAGGTCGATCGCGGTTTCGCCCTGCGGCGCGACCAGCACGAAGCGCGAACCGTTTTCGGTGGGTTGGATGTCGCGCGCGGTGACGTCGGCGCTGGCATCGAGGCCGAAGCGGATCAGGCGGTGGCCATGCGCGCGCTCGGCGAAGAACGGCGCGAAGGCTTCATCGGCGTTGATCACCGCGACGCCGTCCTCGGGCAGCGCGTCATAGACCGCGCCCTTGGTGTCGGCGACGCCGAGCAGGCTGCCCATGCGCTCCAGGTGCGCCGGTGCGATGTTGTTGACGAGCGCCACGTCGGGACGCGCGACCGCGGTCAGGTAGGCGATGTCGCCCGGCTTGCCTGCGCCCATCTCGTACACGGCGAACTGTGCGTCCTCCGGCGCGTCGAGCACTGCCAGCGGCAGGCCGATCTCGTTGTTGCGGTTGCCGGGATTGGCGTAGGCATGGCCAGCCCGCGACAGGATCGCCATGGCGAGCGTCTTCACGCTGGTCTTGCCATTGCTGCCGGTGATGCCGATGACCTTGACGTTGCTGCGGTCGCGCTGCATGGCGCCGGCGAGATCGGCCAGCGCGCGCTCGGTGTCGGCGACGACGATCTGCGGCAGCGGACCGCTGGCGCCGGACGCATCCACCACGCGCGACACCAGTGCGGCGGCAACCCCGCCCTGCGCCGCGACGGCAACATGGTCATGGCCGTCAAAGCGCTCGCCCTTCAGCGCAACGAACAGCGTGCGGCCGCCGGCCGGCAATGCGCGCGTATCGGTCGCGATGGCGTCGATCAGGGTGTTCTCGCCGTGCAGGCGGCCGCCAGTCATGCGGGCGATGTCGGAAAGTTGCAGCGGCTTCATGTACGCACCTCCAGTTGTGCCCGGGCGACTTCCGTGTCATCGAAGGGATGCTGCACGCCGTTGATTTCCTGGTAAGGCTCATGGCCCTTGCCGGCGATGAGCACGATGTCGTTGGGCCCGGCTTCGCCGATCGCGCGCGCGATGGCCGCGGCGCGGTCGCGCTGCACGACCACGGCACCCGGACGGGCGAAACCGGCAAGGATGTCCGCCACGATCTGGTCGCCGTCTTCGCTGCGCGGGTTGTCGTCGGTGACGATCACGGCATCGGCATTGGCTTCGGCGATCGCGGCCATCTGCGGGCGCTTGCCGCGATCGCGCTCGCCACCACAACCGAACACGCAGACCAGGCGCGCCTGCGCATGGGCGCGCAGCGACTTCAGCGCCTGTTCCAGGGCGTCGGGTGTGTGGGCGTAATCGATGACCACCAGCGGCCGGCTCTTGCCCTCGATCCCGCCATCGCCGCCGAGGCGGTTCATGCGGCCATGGATCGGCTGCAACTGCGACAGGGTCGCGGCGATCTGCGCGGGCGTATCGCCCGACGCGTACAAGGCACCGGCCACCGCCAGCAGGTTGTCGACATTGAAGCGGCCAAGCAGCTTCGATCGCACCGGATGCGCCTGCGTGCCCTCGACCAGATCGAAAGCGATACCGGCGCTGTCCAGTTTCAGCGCGTCGGCGCGCAGGGTCGCGCCGGCGGCACCGCGCGAGCTCAGCCCGATCACCTTCACGCCGGTGGGCAAGCGCGTGTGCAGATGAGCACCGTACTCGTCATCGAGGTTGACCGCCGCGGCCTGCAGGCCCGGCCACGCGAACAGGCGCGCCTTCGCGGCGCCGTAGGTGTCCATGTCGCCGTGGTAATCGAGGTGGTCGCGGGTGAGGTTGGTGAACACCGCGACATCGAAGTGCACGCCATCGACGCGGCCTTGGTCGAGCGCGTGCGAACTCACTTCCATCGCCACCGCCTGCGCGCCCGCGTCGTGCATCTGCGCCAGCAGTTCATGCAGCTTGAGCACCAGCGGCGTGGTGAAGCCGGTCGGCGTCACTTGTCCGTACAGGCCCGCGCCGAGCGTGCCGACCGTGCCGCAGCGCAGGCCGCGCAGCGTCCACGCCTGCGCGAGCAACTGCACGGTCGAGGTCTTGCCGTTGGTGCCGGTGACGCCGACCACCGTCATCGCGTCGGTGACGCGACCGTGGAAGCGGTCGGCGAGTTCGCCCAGGCGCGCGCGCAGGTTCGGCACGGCGATGGCATCCGCGGGCGCGGGCAGGTCGACCGGCGCCGGCGCTTCGAACAGGATCGCGCTGGCGCCGCCAGCGCGTGCCTGCTCGACGAACTTCAATCCGTGCGCACCGAAGCCGGCGATGGCGACGAACGCGTGGCCGGGCCTGACCTCGCGACTGTCCATCACCAGGCCGGTGATGCGCAGATCGCCGGGGATGCCGGCGACGTCGGGGAGCAGTTCGCGCAGGAGCATGGCGCGGCTCATTGCGTGCCCCCGTTGACGGGTGCAGGCAGGGTTGCGTCGGCCAGGGGCGCCGCGGCGGAGGCGTCGGGCAGGACCGGACCTTCTTCGCCGCGCAGCTCGTTGGCGTGCTGTGCGTTGTTCTGCGCGGCTATCCAGGTATCGATGTCGTCCGGCGGCACGTCCATCAGGCGCAGTGCGCCGTCCATGACCGTGCGGAACACCGGGGCGGAGACGAGGCCGCCGAAGTAGCCGCGCTCCGGATCGGGATCGTTGACGACCACGACCATCGAGAAGCGCGGGTTCTGCACCGGCACCACGCCGGCGAAGTAGGACAGGTAGCGGCGCGTGTAGCCGCCGGTCTCGCTGTACTTGCGCGCGGTGCCGGTCTTGCCGGCGACGTGGTAACCGAGGATCGCCGCCTGCGTCGCCGTGCCGCCGGTTTCGGTCACCGTCTGCATCATGCGCATGACTTCGTGCGCGACCTGCGGATCCAGTACCTGCCTGGGTTCGTTGCGCTCGCCCTTGACGAAGGTCGGCGTGATCAGCTTTCCGCCGTTGCCCAGGGATGCGTACACCATCGCGATCTGCAGCGGCGTCGCCGACATGCCGTAACCGTAGGCCATGGTGGCCTTGGTCGTGCCGCTCCAGCGCGAGGGCATGGCGAGCACGCCGGCGGACTCGCCAGGGAAGCCGCTGCCCGGCTTCTGGCCGTAGCCGAACTGGCGGATGAAGTCGTAGAAGTACTGGTCCTTCATCCGCGCCGCGAGCTTGGCCGCGCCGATGTTGGAACTCTTGGTGATCACCCCGGTGATCGTCTGTACGCCGTAGTTGCTGTGGTCGCGGATGGTGTAGCGCCCCAACTGCATGTAGCCCGGGTTGAGGTCGATGCGGGTGTCCGGCGTAACGATGTGGGCATTGAGTGCCGCCGCCACCGTGATCGGCTTCATCGTCGAACCCGGCTCGAACACGTCGGTCACCGCGCGATTGCGGTGCGTGTCGGCGTTGCCCATGGCCACGGCGTTCGGGTTGTAGCTGGGCAGGTTCACCATCGCCAGCACTTCGCCGGTGGCGATGTCGAGCACGACCGCCGAACCGCTGCTCGCGCCCGTCTTCACCAGCTGGTTGCGCAGCTCCCGATAGGCGAGGAACTGGATGCGGCGATCGATGGTGAGGGTCAGGTCCTGGCCCGGCTCGGCCGCCTTGATCAGGTCCACGCTTTCGACGATGCGGCCCTGGCCATCGCGGATGACGCGCTTGGAGCCGGGCTTGCCGCTGAGAATGTGGTCGAAGGACAGCTCGAGTCCTTCCTGTCCGCGGTCGTCGACGTTGGTGAAACCGAGCACGTGCGCCATCGCCTCACCCTGCGGGTAGAAGCGGCGAAATTCGCGCTGCGAGAACACACCCGGGATGTTGTGGGCGAGGATGCGGCGCGCCTGCTCGGGACTGATGCGGCGCTTGAGGTAGAGGAATTCCTTGTTCGCGCGCTGGGTGAGCTTGCGCGTGAGCACGTCGGCGGGAACTTCAAGCGCCACGGCGAGTTCCGGGATGCGCGCGGGATTCTCCAGCAGCTCCTTCGGATTGCCCCACACCGATTCGACCGGCGTCGACACCGCGAGCGGCTCGCCGTTGCGGTCGGTGATCATCCCGCGCGAGGTCGGAATGGGAATCTCGCGCAGCGATCGCGCCTGGCCCTGCTGCAGGTAGAAGTCGTTGTTCACGACCTGTACGTCGAAGGCGCGCACGACCAGCGCCACCGAGCCCAACGCCAGCGCGCCACCGACGATCATGAGCCGCTTGCGCAGGTCCAGGCCGCCGCGCTGGTGGCGCGCGCGCGCACTGCTCGCCGAAGGTTGGGCGGCGATGCGGGCGCGCAGCGCGTCGGCGACCTTGCTGACGAGGTGCTGGCGGCGGTCGTTGCGGGCGCTCATGGGCCCAGCCTCGGTGTGAACGCGCTCATGGCCTGATCACCACGGTTTCGGCGCCTTCGGGAAATTTCATGCCAAGCCGGTCGCGGGCGACCTGATCGATGCGATTGCTCTCGGCCCAGGTGGCCTGCTCCAGTTGCAGGCGACCGAACTCGATATTGAGCTCATCACGCGCTTTTTCCAGCCGCGTGGCCTGCACGAACAACTGGCGGTGCTGGTGGCGCGCCAGGACGACCGCGAGCGCGGAGGCCAGGCTCGCCACGACCAGCACGGTGAGCAGGAGGCGCCAGGTCATGCGGCCTCCGCGAGCTTTTCGGCCACGCGCAGGACGGCACTGCGGGAGCGCGGGTTGGCGGCGATCTCGGCCGAGTCGGCCTTGCGCGCAGCGCCAATCGCCATGAGCGTCGGCGTGAAGGCGACTTCCACCGGCATGCGGCGGTTGGCGGGCGGCGCCTTGGCGTGGCGGGCGATGAACTGCTTGACGATGCGATCTTCCAGCGAATGGAAGCTGATCACGGCGAGGCGACCGCCCGGCTTGAGGCGTGCAAGGGCGGCGTCCAGGCCGGCTTCGAGGTCCGCGAGCTCGCGATTGATGAAGATGCGGATGCCCTGGAAGCTGCGGGTCGCGGGATGGATCTTCTGCTCGCCGCGCGGCACGACCGACGCGATGAGGTCGGCCAGTTGCGCCGTGCGCAGCAGCGGTTGTTCCACGCGCCGCGCGACGATGGCGCGCGCGATGCGGCGGCTCATGCGCTCCTCGCCATAGGTCCACAGCACGTCGGCGATGTCCTTCTCGGACGCGCTTGCGAGCCACTGCGCGGCGCTGTCGCCGGTCTCGGGGTCCATGCGCATGTCGAGCGGACCGTCCTTGCCGAAACTGAAGCCGCGCTCGGCGACATCCAGCTGCGGCGACGACACACCGAGGTCGAGCAGCACGCCATCGAGGCCGGCCGCGGTCGCATCCCACTGCGCAAGTTCGGCGAAGCTGCCGCGGAAGATCGCCACGCGCGCATCCGCGCCGAACTCGCGTTCAGCCACGGCGATCGCTTCGGGATCCTTGTCCATCAGCAGCAGCCGACCCCCGGCCCCCAGTAGTTGCAGCACGCCGCGCGCATGGCCGCCGCGCCCGAACGTGCCGTCCAGATACGTTCCATCCGCCTTGACCTGCAGGCCTTCCAGGCACTGCGCGTACATCACCGGTACGTGCATGACGGGAAGGTGGCCGGACGTCCCTTCCCGTCCGCTGCCACCGGCCGTCACAGCTGCAGCTCGAGCAGTTCGTCGCTCAGATCGTCGTCGGTCACCGTCTGACGGATCTGGGCGTGGTGCGCCTGCTCGCTCCACAACTCGAATTTCTCGCCCATGCCCAGCAGCACCGCCTTCTTCTCGATCGCCACCGCCGCGCGATGGCTGGCGGGAATGCTGATGCGGCCGTTGCCGTCGAGTTCGACGAACTCGGCGGCACCGACCAGCTTCAGCTGCATCGAGCGATTGACCTTCTTCGCCTTGGGCAGGGCGTTGACCTGGTCGCGCACGCGCTCCCAGACCGCCAGCGGGTACAGCCAGAGGGAACCGGATTCGAAGGGGTTGTAGGTGATGACCAGGCGGTTGCCGCACTCACGCGCGACGAGGTCACGGTAGGCGGTGGGCACCGCCAGCCGGCCCTTGTCGTCGATCGTAATGGCGGTCTCGCCCTGGAACATTCGCCTGCCTTGCCGCGTTTTCCGCCTCTTCGGGCGGCTTTGGGGTCACCTTCGCATGGAAAAACCACAAAAAACCCGGTTTTCCCTCCGATGCCCACCTTAGCATCGCGCTAGGGCTTGTCAACGCTTTTCTGGAGGCAATTTCACTTTGCGTTTCAATGGCTTGCAGCGAACTTCAGAGTCTTTATGAACAGTTGTTCCCTAAGCTTTGTTTCGTCTCATTTTTTGAGATGGAAGGGCACCTGAAATTGGGGAAACCACCCAAGCGGCAAAGCCCGTCGCCAATGCTGCGCTGCAACACGTGATGAGTGAATCGCCATGGCCGGTCAGCCTCGAGCGGGCAAGCAGGGCCTTCATGAAGTCGGGTTGGCGAAATAGTCGCCACAATGCAGATCGCACCGATCCATCTGGAGAAAAGCCCCCTTGGTAAGGGGGCGCGGCGACAGCCGCGGGGATTGGAAGGACATAGTGGGCCCACGATTTTTATTCGCGCGCGAATAAAAATCGTGGGCCGCCCTTTTCATCGCGGAGCGATGAAAAGGGGCGGAGCCGGCCTGTAAGCCGGGTTCTGTCGTGGACAGTCATTCCTCTAGGCGCATCGTCACCGATACGCTCAAGCAACCTACCCGGAGACACCGCGGGCCGCGGCATTGCCTCCCTATTTGGTCTTGCTCCCGGTGGGGTTTGCCGTGCCGGCCTGTTACCAGGCTCGCGGTGCGCTCTTACCGCACCATTTCACCCTTGCCTGATCTCCGAAGAGCCATCGGCGGTATCTTTCTGTTGCACTTTCCGTCGACTCGCGCCGCCCAGGCGTTACCTGGCACCGTGCCCTGTGGAGCCCGGACTTTCCTCGGCATCCTTTCGAATGACGCGACTGTCCGGCCGACTCCGCCGTGGCGCATTCTACGGCTTCGCCTTCGAATACCCCAAAGTTTGCTGTGCAAACTTCGGGCTACGCACTTCCAATCCCCGCCCCTTCGGGGCGCCCCCTTACCAAGGGGGCTTCACCACCCAGACATTTCCGGCACTGATTGGACCAGCGCACGGGAATCGAAGCTGCTGGGAGCTACTCGCCGCCGTACAGGGCTTTGCGTGGGGCGCCGCTGAGTTCGGCCGCCAACTTCGCGGCCTGGGAAGGCTTCAGGTATTCGCTGAGCTTCGCGTACAGGCGCTGGCCCTCGGCGATCTTCGCGTCGGCATCGTCACCCACGCCTTCGACGATCACCACGAACTCGCCCTTGCGCTGATCGGCTTCGGTGGCAACGCGCAGGTGCAGCGCCGACAGCGGGCCATCCAGGACGGTTTCGAACAGCTTGGTCAACTCCCTCGCGACCACGGCACGGCGCGACGCGCCCAGGACAGTCGCCATGTCGGCCAGTGTTTCTTCGATGCGGTGCGCCGATTCGTAGAACATCAGCGTGCGTGTCTCGCTCGCCAGCCGCGCCAGCCGCTCGCGCCGCGCCGCGGCTTTCACCGGCAGGAAGCCTTCGAACACGAAGCGATCGCTGGGCAGGCCCGCCACGCTCAACGCGGCGATCGCCGCACACGCGCCCGGTACCGGCGACACGCGTACGCCCGCGGCCCGCGCCGCGCTGACCAGGCGGAAACCGGGATCGCTCACCAGCGGCGTCCCCGCGTCGGACACCAGCGCCAGCGAGTCGCCCGCAAGCAGGCGCGCCACCAGTTGCGCCGCCTGTGCATCCTCGTTGTGCTGGTGCAGCGCCAGCAGTGGGCGCTCCAGGCCGAAATGGGACAGCAGTTGCCGCGTATGCCGGGTGTCCTCGGCGCAGACGGCGGCGACATTACGCAGCGTGTCGAGCGCGCGCGGTGAAAGGTCGCCAAGGTTGCCTATCGGCGTCGCGACGACATGAAGGGTGCCGGGAGTGTGCATCGTGAGGAAATCAGCGGGACGGTTAGAATCCTACCCGGTCCCCCAAGGAAAGCCGCGCCGATGCCCCTGCCGATGCCCTCGCCCGCCCGCCCATGGCCCGTTGTTGCCCGGGCGCTGGCCGCATCGTTGCTGCTGGCCACGCTGGCCGGCTGCAGCTCGATGCAGACCACGGGAGGCGCGCCGGCCGGTCGCGGACCGCGCAGTGAAGCGATGGTCCAGGCCGATGCGCTGGCGCGGCAGGCCATGGCACAGGGCGGTGCCGAGCGTGCGCAGACGGACAAGCAGATCGAGACGCTGCTGGCCGCGCTCGACGACCCCACGCTGCAGCGCGAAGCCGCTGCGTTGCCCGCGGGTGACCCGCTGTACAACTACGCCGGCCGCGCGCTGCTGCGTCGTGGCCTGCCGCTACCGCGTCCGTTCGATCGCACTGCGTGGAAGTTCGATGCCGGCAACCGGCCGCCCGCCGAAAGCGACGGCTATCGCCCGCCAATGAAGCTGGCCGTGCTGCTGCCGTTGTCGGGCAATCTCGCCACGGCCGCGGCACCTGTGCGCGACGGTCTCCTGACCGGCTATTACGGTGAAACGCGCCGCCGTCCAGAGGTCAGCTTCTACGACACCTCCACCGGCGCGTCCGCCGCGTACGACCGCGCCGTGTCCGAGGGCAACGATTTCGTCGTCGGCCCGCTCGGCCGCGATGAAGTCGGCACGCTGTTCAACCGCGCCACCCTGCCGGTGCCGGTACTCGCGCTCAACCGCAGCCAACTGCTGCCACCGCCTGGCAATGCGAGCTTCTCGCTGTCGCCGGAGGACGAAGGCATCGCCGCCGCCGATTACCTGGTCGAACGCGGTGCACACCGCGTGCTCGTGGTCAGCGCCGAAGACGACACGCAACGCCGCGCCGTCACCTCGCTGCGCGAACGCCTGGCCGAACGCGGCGGCACCATCACCGACGTCGCAAGCGAGGGCGTCGCCGACTTCGCGCCATTCGCGGCCAAGGAAGGCGGTGTCGACGCGGTGTTCCTCGCCGTCAAGGGCACCGCGGCACGCCAGCTGATGCCGCGCCTCGCCCTGGCGGGCTTGGCCGGCAAGCCGCGCGTGGCGACGTCGCAACTGCTGTCCGGCACCGGCAAGCCCGAGGACGATCGCGTGCTCGACGGCATCGCCTTCCCCAGCGAAAGCTGGACCACGCGCGGGGCGCGTGGCCTGCCGTCGCCCGCGAGCGCAGCGGCGATGCTGCCGAATGCGAAAGGTCCGGCGGCGCGCCTGTTCGCCTTCGGTTTCGACGCCTGGCTGATCACCGCCTACCTCGAGCGCCTGGCCACCTCGTCCGAAGGCATCAATGGCGCTACCGGCGTCCTGCGCATCGACGGCTTCGGCAATGTGCAGCGCACGCCGGCCTGGTCGACCTTCAGCAGCGGCATCGCGGTGCCGCTGGCGGACGCGGCGCGGCGCTGATCTCAACAGCGACGTCTCGACAGGCGCGTCTCAACAGGCGACGTCTCGACAGGCGACACGCGATACGCGACCGGCTTATGGACAAGCCAATCCCACAGCGACGTACCACCGGTGCATCGGTCGAGGCCGCCGCGCTCGCCTATCTGACCCGCGCGGGGCTGCGCGAAGTCGCGACGAATGCCAACTACCGCTTCGGCGAACTCGACCTCGTCATGTTCGACACCGGCACGGGCGCCGAGCCGACGCTCGTTTTCGTCGAAGTCCGCTACCGCCGCGACCCGCGCTTCGGTGGCGGTGCGGCCTCGGTGGATGCGAACAAGCGCCGCAAGCTCGTGCGTGCCGCGCAGGCTTTCCTCGCCGCACATCCGCGCCTCGCCAACGCCGCCTGCCGCTTCGACGTGGTCGAAGCCGACGGCGATCCGCGTTCGCCGCGGCTGCACTGGCTGCGCGACGCGTTCCGTGCCGATGACTGTTGATTCGCCCCTGCCGCCATGATCGCGGGCGTGGCGGATAATCAGCCGGCATGAATGCCCTGCCTGCCGAGCTGCATCGCGAACTCGCCGACCTGCTCGGCGAACGCGGCTGGCTCACCGATCCGGGCGAACGCCTCGCCTACGCCTACGACAACTCGCGCCGCGAATCGCTGCCCGACGCGGTCGCCCTGCCGGTCGCGCGCGAACAGGTACAGGCGCTCGTGCGCGCCTGTTTCCGCCATCGCGTCCCGGTGATCGCGCGTGGTCGCGGCACCAATACCACCGGCGCATCGGTGCCGGTGCAGGGCGGCGTGGTGGTGTCGTTCGAACGCATGGACCACATCCTCGAGGTGCGACCGGGTGATCGCTGCGCGGTGGTCGAACCCGGCGTGCTCAATGGCGACCTGCAAGCCGTCCTGCAGGGGCACGGCCTGTTCTGGCCGCCCGACCCCACCAGCGCCGCGTTCAGCACTGTCGGCGGCAACCTGGCCTGCAATGCAGGCGGACCGCGCGCGGTGAAATACGGCGCGAGCCGCGACAACGTACTGGCGCTGACCGCCGTCACCGGCACGGGCGAGCTGATCCAGTGCGGCACCGCGACGACCAAGGGGGCGACCGGCTACGACCTGCAGCGCCTGCTCGTGGGCAGCGAGGGCACCCTGGCGCTGATCGTGGAAGCCACCCTCAAACTCACGCCACTGCCCCCGCAACGGCGTGTGATACGGGCGCTGTATCGCGATGTCGCGTCGGCCGCGCAGGCCGTGGCGCGGCTGATGGCACAGCCGGTAACGCCATCGATGCTGGAATTCATGGATGGCGACTGCGTGCGGCTGGCGCGCGACGTCCTTCGACAGGCTCAGGATGAGCGGAATGCAGGCCTACCCCACGATGCCGGGGCCTTGCTGATGATCGAAGCCGACGGCGATGCGGAAACTCTGCCGCATGCCATCGAGGCCCTGATGCGCGTGGCCGAAGGCGAAGGCCTGGTCTCGCTCGATGATGCCGCCGACGAAGCGGCGCGTGAAAGGCTCTGGGCCGCGCGCAAGGCGTTGTCGCCGGCATTGCGCACGCTCGCTCCGGGCAAGATCAACGAAGACGTTGTCGTTCCGGTCTCACGCATCCCGCAACTGGTCCAGGGCGTACGCGACCTCGCGTCGGAGTTCGCGCTGCCCATCGTCAGCTTCGGCCATGCGGGCAACGGCAACCTGCACGTCAACATCCTCTTCGACCCCGCCGACGCCGGCCAGAACGGACGGGCGCAGGCCGCTCTCGCCCGCGTGTTCGCGCTGACGTTGTCGCTGGGCGGCACCCTGTCGGGCGAACACGGCATCGGCCTGGCCAAGCGCGAGTTCATGCCGCAGGCGATCGATCCGGCGACGCTCGCCCTGATGCGCCAAGTCAAGGCCGCGTTCGATCCCGCCGGCATCCTCAATCCCGGCAAGCTGCTGCCGCGCCCCGACCAAATCTAGGCGATGAATTTCATCGAAGCCGCCGCAGCGGCTGGCTCGGGCAAACCACGAGCTTTGCGCTTCCAGCCACTTTTAAGTGGCATGTGCAGCCTCGGCAGCGACACCGCCTTGCGCTATCGTGAATGCACTGGACCTGGGAAATGAAAGGCAATGTCGATCCACCGGGTCGTTTGCATGAAATGGGGCGACAAGTTCGCCGCGGATGACGTCAACCGCCTGTACCGCAGGGTGCGCAGCCACCTCGAAGGCGACCTGCGGATGCTGTGCTTCACCGACGACGCGCGCGGTATCGATCCCGAAGTGGAATGCCATCCCCTGCCTGCCGTACCGGTGGTCGGGGACCGCCACGATCGGGGCTGGCGCAAGCTCGGCCTGTTCGGAGCGGAGCTGGCCGCGCTGCTCGAGGGGCCCGTCCTGTACCTCGATCTCGACATCGCCATCGTGCAGCGACTGGAACCGTTCTTCGATTGGCCCGGCAAGTTCCTGATCATCAAGGACTACAAGCCACTGCGTTACCGCCATCGTTTCAGCGGCAACTCATCCGTGATCCGATTCCATGCCGGCGCCCACCAGGGACTGATCGCGGAACTGCTGCAGCGGGGCGCGCGCATCCGCGAGGATTTCCGCGACGAACAGGAATTCGTTTCGGACTACATGCGCCGCCAGGGAGTCCTGCAGTACTGGCCGTCCGGCTGGTGCGCCAGCTTCAAGCACGACTGCGTGCGGCCGCTTCCTCTGGGACTGTGGCAAGAGCCGCAGTTGCCTGACGGGGCCAAGGTGCTGGTCTTCCACGGGCGCCCCAAGCCCGACGAAGCGATCATCGGGATCGGCTCGAAGTGGTATCGGCCGTTGCGGCCGGCCCCGTGGCTGCGGCGCTACCTGGATTGAGGCCGGCACGGCTCGCCAAGGCCCGCCGTCCGCGCCCGCCAGCACACTCCCTGATGACCGGATGCGACCCAGGTAGGCGAAATACCGCCACGCCGACGCTATCCTGCGCGCCTCGCGTTCCTGCCCGTTGCCATGCCCACCCGCGTCCGCCTGCTGTCCTCCCTCGCTACTTTTTCGCTGACTCTCCTGCTGGCCGCCTGCGCCAGCGGCGGTGACGCCCTGCCCACGCCCGAACCCGTGGCGCCCAAGCCCATCCCGGCGCCGGTGAAACCGATCCGCGTCGGCATCGCGCTCGGCGGCGGCGCGGCCAAGGGCTTCGCCCACATCGGCGTGATCAAGATGATCGAAGCCAACGGCATCCGCATCGATGTCGTGTCCGGCACCAGCGCGGGCAGCGTGGTCGGCGCGCTCTACGCCAGCGGCATGGATGCGTTCCAGATGCAGAAGACGGCGTTCGGCCTCGACGAAACGCAGATCCGCGACGTCAGCCTGTTCTCCGGCGGTGTGGTGAAGGGCCAGAAGCTGCAGGACTACGTCAACCAGCTGGTTGGCGGGCGCCCGATCGAGCGCATGAAGAAACCCTTCGCCGCGGTGTCGACGCAGCTGGAAACGGGCGAGCGCACCGTGTTCGTGCGCGGCAACACCGGCCAGGCGGTGCGCGCGTCCAGCAGCATTCCCGGCGTGTTCGAACCCGTCGTGATCGGCCAGATGCATTACGTCGACGGCGGCGTGGTCAGCCCGGTCCCGGTCGACGCGGCGCGCCAACTCGGCGCCGACTTCGTCATCGCCGTGGACATCTCCACCAAGGCCAGCGGCAAGAATCCCGGCAGCCTGCTCGGCACGGTGAACCAGTCGATCACGATCATGGGGCAGAAACTCGGCCAGCAGGAATTGGCGCGCGCCAACGTGATCATCCGTCCGGGCGTCAGCGACATCGGTCCGGCCGACTTCGAGCAACGCAACAACGCGATCCTCGAGGGCGAGCGCGCCGCGCTGGCGGTCATGCCGCAGATCCGCGCGCAGCTGGCCAGGCTGCGTGCCGAACGCGAGGCGGCGGCGCGGCCGCCCGTTCCGGTCACGGCGCCCGTGGAAGCATGCAAGGAAGGCCGCCTGGGCCGCCTGTTCGGCGACAAGTGCGACGACGGCAAGGGCGCGAAGCAGTAGCGCTAATTAGTAGCGCCAATCAGTAGCGCGACTGCGCTTCGTCCGCCTCAGGCGAAGTGGACGAACCCCGTAGTCGGCCCGGACCACTCGCTGCCATCGGCGCGCAGCGCGCGGACGCCGCGCCCGGCGACGATGCGGCCGATGCGCATGATCGGCGTGCGCGTTTCGATCGCGATGTCCTCGACGGCATAGCGCATCGCCGGGGGCGCGGTGAAACACAGTTCGTAGTCGTCGCCGCCCGTGGCCTGCGCCGCCAGCCGGCGTTGCGCATCGAACGCGGCGATGAGCTGCGGCGAAGCCGGCAAGGATTCCAGTTCGACCTCGCCGCCCACTTCGCTGGCGACGCAGATGTGCTGCAGGTCCGCGAGCAGTCCATCCGAGATGTCGATGCACGCATGCGCGACGGCGCCGAGGCGCATGCCCACGGCTACGCGCGGCGTGGGACGGTCGAGGCGCGCGCGCAGGGCCGGATCGACCAACGCGCCACCCCGCCATTGCAGCAACGCGGCCGCTGCTTCGCCGAGCGTTCCCGTCACCCAGACATCGTCGCCGACGCAGGCACCGCCGCGGCGCAGGGCGCGCCCCGGTGCGACGAAGCCGTGCACGGTGACGCTGACCGACAACGGTCCGCGCGTGGTGTCGCCACCGATCAGCGCGATCCGATGCTGCGTGGCGAGTTCGAGGAATCCATCCAGGAACGCGTCCACCCACTCCATGTCGCCCGCCGGCAGCGACAACGACAGCGTGCACCACGCGGGTTCGGCGCCCATGGCGGCGAGATCGGACAGGTTCACCGCCAGCGCCTTCCAGCCGATGTCGGCCGGCGCGGTGTTGTCGGGAAAATGGATGCCGCGGTTGAGGGTATCCGCCGCGATCACCAGCTGCTTGCCAGCGGGGACCTGCACGATGGCGGCATCGTCGCCGATACCGAGGACCACGTCGTCGCGGACCGCGGCGCGGCGGCGGATGCGCTCGATCAGGTCGAACTCGGCGGCGACACGGGATCGTTCGGTCACGATGCGCTCCAGCGCGCCACCGGCTGTGTTCAGCGCGGCCGCGCGGCCTGCACTTCCACCGGACGCCACGCCACGGCGGCATGGTCGAGCACGCCGTTGACGTAGGTGTGGCCGTGCTCGGAGCCGAAGCGTTTCACGGTCTCGATCGCCTCGTTGATCACCACGCGATACGGCACGTCGCGGCGTTCGCGCAGTTCGTATGCTGCGATGCGCAGCACGGCGCGTTCGATCGGATCGACCTGCTCGATGTCGCGATCGAGGAACGGCGCGAGGGCGACGTCCAGCTCCTCGCAATGCTTGTCGACGCCGAGCACGAGGTCCTCGAAATACTCCAGGTCGGCAACTTCGTGCGCCTGCTCGTGGGCGAACTGTGCGATCACCTCGCGCGCGCTGGCGCCGGACATCTGCCAGGCGTACACGGCCTGCAGCGCGCGACGGCGCGAGCGCGAGCGCGCAACGGGATCGATGCCATCGGAACGGCGACGGTTCATGCGAGTTGCTCCAGCAGTTGCGCCATTTCCAGGACCACCAGTGCGGCCTCCTCGCCCTTGTTGCCGTGGCTGCCACCGGCACGGGCCTCGGCATCCTGGAAGCGGTCGACGGCGAGCACGCCGTTGGCCACCGGAATGCCATGGTCGAGGGCGACGCGCATCAGGCCGTCGGAACAGCCATCGGCGACCTGCTCGTAATGGCGGGTATCGCCGCGCACCACGCAACCCAGCGCCACGATCGCGGCATGCGAGCCCTTGCGCGCCAGGCTCGCGGCGGCGAGCGGCAGCTCCCATGCGCCCGGCACGCGGATCACGTCCACCGCATCCTCGGCGACGCCATGGTCGGCGAAGGTGCGGCGTGCACCGGCGACCAGCGCATCGGTGATGCGCGGATTCCAGCGGCTGGCGATGATCGCGAAGCGGGCGCCGGGGGCGGCACGCATATCGCCTTCGTAATGGGGCATGGGCGGGGGTCTCGAAGGGGGGCGCAGTTTACCGCGTCGTGGGGGCCGGGGCCGTCTGCGGTCCCGCGGCCGTTCAGTGCGGCGGTTCGACGTACTCGACCACCTCCAGGCCGAAACCGGCGAGGCCGACCTGCCGGCGCGGCGTGCCCAGCACGCGCAGCTTGCCCAGGCCCAGGTCGGCCAGGATCTGCGCGCCGGCGCCGTTGCGCCGCCACTCCGCCAGTGCGTGGCCGCGGCTGGGGCGTTGCGCCGGCTCCTCGTGGGAAGCCGCTTCAGGATGCGCACGGACGCGGGCGAGCAGTGCGTCGGCATCGGCATGGTCGCCCAGCAGCACCAGCGCACCGCGGCCTTCGCGCGCGATCGCGGCGAGCACGTCGCCCACGGCGGGTCCGAAGTCGGTGCGGCGCCAGTGCAAAGCGTCGGCCAGCGGGTTCTGCACGTGCACGCGCACCAGCGTCGGCGTCGCCGCGTCGACATTGCCGCGCACCAGCGCGAAGTGCAGGCCGTGGCTGAGGCGGTCGCGATAGCTCACCAGGCGGAAGCCGCCGTGTTCGGTGTCGATGTCGCGTTCGTCGACGCGCTCGATCGTGTGCTCGGTGGCGAGGCGGTAGCGGATCAGGTCCTCGATCGAGCCCATCTTCAGGCCGTGCTCGCGGGCGAACGCTTCCAGCTGCGGCCGGCGTGCCATCGAGCCGTCGGGATTGAGGATCTCCACCAGCACGCCCGCCGGCTCCATGCCCGCTAGCAGGGCGAGATCGCTCGCGGCCTCGGTATGCCCGGCGCGGTTGAGCACACCGCCGGGCTGCGCCATCAGCGGGAAGATGTGGCCGGGCTGGCTCAGGTCGGCGGCGCTCGCGTCGGGACGGACCGCGGTGCGCACGGTGTGCGCGCGGTCGTAGGCGGAAATGCCGGTGGTCACGCCCTCGGCCGCCTCGATCGAGACGGTGAAGTTGGTGTGGTGCGGCGAGGTGTTGTCGCGGACCATCGGCGGCAAGCCGAGCTGCTTGCAGCGCTCGCGCGTGAGCGACAGGCACACCAGGCCGCGCGCGTGCGTGACCATGAAGTTGATGTCCTGCGGACGCACCAGTTCGGCGGCCATGATCAGGTCGCCTTCGTTCTCGCGGTCCTCGTCGTCGACGATCACGACCATGCGGCCGGCGCGGATTTCTTCGAGCAGTTCGGGGATGGGGGAAAAGGACATGGTTTTCTGCCTCGGCGTCATTTCTTGCTCGTCACTCCGGCGCACGCCGGGGTCCAGCGGTTGCCCTTGCACGTTGAGGTCAAAGGCTGGATCCCGGCGTACGCCGGGATGACGAAGTGGTTGTTCAGTTGTTGTCGCTACGACCTGTCAGCAATCGCTCGACATAACGCGCGACCAGATCGATCTCGAGATTGACCGTATCGCCGACGCGGGTCTGCGCGAAGGCGGTATGGGAAACGGTGTGCGGGATCAACGCGACCTCGAACCCGTCCGCGTCGACTTCGTTGACGGTGAGGCTGACGCCGTCGACGCAGATCGATCCCTTCTTCGCGACGTAGCGCAGCAGCGCCGCGGGGGCGGCGAAGCGCCAGCGCTGCGCGCGGGCGTCCTCGACGATCGCCAGCACGCGGCCGACGCCATCGACGTGGCCACTGACCAGATGGCCGCCGAGGCGGTCGGTCGGACGCATCGCGCGCTCGAGATTGACCGGCGCGCCGACCTGCAGCCTGCCCAGGGTGGTGAGCGATAGCGTTTCGTTGGAGGCATCGGCCGCGAACGAGCCGGCATCGAATTCGACCACGGTGAGGCACACGCCATTGACGGCGATGCTTTCGCCAGGCTGCACGGCCTCGAAGGGAAGCGTTCCTACTTCTACGCGCAGGCGGACATCGCCGCCACGCGCCTCGAGGACCGCTATCCGGCCGACGCCTTCGATGATGCCGGTGAACATCAGCGCACCTCCGGGACGGAGGCGGCAGGGGCGTCGAACCGGGACGCATGGATCTGGAACTGGGACATGTGAACGTTTCCCGCAGGTAGCTGGCGAACCAGCTGGCGAAAAGCGTCCCCAAGGCATGAGGCACGCGCACGGCTTGGCGCCATGCGGTAGCCGTCTTCTTTCATCCGGACTGTGACCGTCGGCTCCGGCATCGGACCGGATCTGCTGACCCTCCGGTGCACTGGAGGCGCTCGCGGGCTCGTGCGTGCGGTCCGTGGGACCGTCGCACCTACCGCCGGTGGGGAATTGCACCCCGCCCTGAAGACGTTACAAGTTGTGGTGCCGGCGGACCGGCGGCGCATTCTAACACCCGGGTTTCCGGGCTCCGGGCCGCTGTGGGTGCCGGAATTGGAACGCTGCGTCGGGGACCCTCGTGGAATCAGGTCCGAAGCGGATTCGCGACCGCCCTACGGCTTCCTGCGCAGGTGCAGGAACAGCGGCCAGCGGATCGTGCGCAGCTCTTCGGCTTCGCCCCAGGCCGCGGCCAGCGCGGGCGCATGCCGCGCCACCGGGTCTGCGCCGGTATCGGCACGGCACCGCGCCGTTGCCGACATGCTCGAGAGATAACGCAGGAAATGCGGCAGGGTCCACTCCGCCTCCAGCCACAGGGGCGGCGCGGGCAAGGCGGGGAACCGCCAGGCGAAGCCGGCGTAGTGCGTATCGACCAGCACGCGCTCGGGCGGCCAGTACGGATCGATCAGGGCGCGGAAATCTTCCACGGCCTCGACCATCCCCTCGGGCGCGATGAAGTCGCCATAGCCCCACGCCGCCAGCAGGCCGCCGGGTGCGAGCACGCGGTCGCATTCGGCAAAGAACGCGTCGCGGTCGAACCAGTGCAACGCCTGCGCGACCGCGACCAGTTGCACGCTCGCGTCGGCCAATGTCGTGCGCTCGCCGGGTTCGACGGCAACGCTGACGTTGGCCGCGCCCGAGTGCGCCCAATGCTGGGCGATCTGCTGTGCACTCGGATCGGTCGCATGCACATGGGCGAAGCGCATCGCCAGCCCGCGCGTAGCCTGGCCGCTGCCGCAGCCGGGCTCCCACACCCTCGCCTCGCGCGGAACGCACGCGGCGATGAGGTCGAACAGTTCGTCGGCATATTCCGGGCGCGATGCCGCGTACGCGTCGGCGACGCCGGAGAAGTGGTCCTTGAAGCCCGGCGTGGTCACGCCGTGCCCGCGTCCGCCGGCTCGGGACGCAACAGCAGGCGCACGTCATTGCCGATGCGGCGCGATTCCACGATCGACAGGTTCAGGCGCTGGGTCATCTCATCGATATGCAGGCCGTCGAACAACGGCCGCGCGCGATCGCCCAGAATCACCGGAGCGACGTACAACAAGATCTCGTCGACCAGGCCCTGGGCGAGGAAGGCACCGGCCAAGGTCGCACCGGCTTCGATCTGCACTTCATTGATCTCGCGCGCCGCCAGCAGTTTGAGGACTGCCTCGAGGTCGAAGCGGCCTTCATGCACGGGGGCCGCCGCGGTCTGGGCATCGATGCCGCGCGGCGGCTTGGCGTCTGGCGCATGCACGTACAAGGTGGGTGCATCGCCCTCGCGCACGCGGCCGCGGGCGATCGTCGCCAACCCCGGGTCCAGCACCACGCGCAGCGGCGGGACGAAGGCGGCACCGTCGTCGAGTCGCACGGTGAGGCTGGGATCGTCGATCAGCACGGTGCCGGCGCCGGTGAGGATCGCGCCCGCCCGCGCACGCCAGCGCTGCACGTCCTGGCGCGAAGCCTCGCCGCTGATCCACTTCGATTCGCCGCTGGCGAGCGCGCTGCGGCCGTCCAGGCTGGTCGCAAGTTTCACCCGCAGCCAAGGCCGGCCGCGCTCGATGCGCGACAGCCAGCCGCGATTGAGCGCGCGTGCCTGCGCCTCCATCAGGCCGCCTTCCACCGCGATGCCCGCGGCCTGCAGCGTCTTGAATCCTTCCCCGTCGACCTGCGGGAACGGATCGCGCATCGCCGCGACCACGCGCGCCACGCCCGCGGCGACCAGCGCATTGGCGCAAGGCCCCGTCTTGCCGACGTGCGCACAGGGTTCGAGCGTGACGTAGACGGTCGCGCCCTTGGCCCGCTCGCCCGCCGCCTGCAGCGCCAGGACTTCCGCATGCGGCTCGCCGGCCCTGGCATGGAAGCCCTCGCCCACCACTTCATCGCCTTGCGTGATCACGCAGCCGACCATGGGATTGGGCCGGGTGGTATAGGCGCCGCGTTCGGCGAGCCGCAGCGCGCGGGCCATCATCAGATGATCGGTGGAACTGAACATGCCTGTCTCTCGTTTGTCTATTCGGCGACGTAGCGGCCGCGCTCGGCACCGTCTTCCCACGGCCACGCGGGCACGAGGTCCTTGCCGTCGACGCGCAACTGCATGCGCTTGAATGCCAGCCGCGAATAATCCGGCGGCGAACGGAAATCATCCGGCACCAGCACGACCCGATCGCCTTCGCGATGCCAGCGGCCCTTGGCGAGCAGATCCAGCGCGCCATAGCTGAAATACCACTGGAACTGGCCATCGCCGCCCAGCATCAGCTCGGAGCCGGTCTCCATCACGCCCTGCAGGTAGTAGTGCCCCGACAGGGCGGGCTCACTGGCCACGGCCGTCACGGGCTCCTGCTGCGCTTTCGCGGTCTGCGCTTTCGCGGTCTGCGCTTTCGCTGTCTGCGCCTGCACCACCCACGGCACCAGCAGTGCACAGAGGAGTAGCCAGGCGCGCAGCGGGTTCACCGCTTGCGGCTCTTGGTCGGTGGTGGTTCGTCTTCGATGAGCGCCAGCTGGCCTTCGGTGGCGTTGTCGTGTTCGAGGCGGTCGAGCACCTCGCGGAAATCGGCGACGTCCTCGAAGGCGCGATACACCGAGGCGAAGCGCACATAAGCCACGTGGTCGAGCTTGCGCAGTTCCGCCATCACGTATTCACCGACCCGGCGCGAATCCAGCTCACGCTCGGCGGTCATGCGCAGGTGGTGGACCACGGCGCGCACGGCGGCCTCGATCTGTTCCTCCGATACCGGCCGCTTCTGCAGCGCGCGGTCGAAACCGGAGCGCAGCTTGCGCGCATCGAACGCCTCGCGGCGGCCGTCGCTCTTGATGATCAGCGGCAACTTCAGCTCGATGGTTTCCAGCGTGCTGAAACGCTCGCCGCAAGCTTCGCAGACGCGACGACGGCGGATGGTGGCGCCGTCGTCGGACACGCGCGAATCGATCACGCGGGTGTCGAGGTGCTGGCAGAAAGGACAATGCATCGGGTGGCGATCTCCTTTCCGGTGTCGTCAGTTCAACCGTAGACGGGGAACTGCTTGCACTGCTTGGTCACGTTCTCGCGCACCCCGGCGATGACCTTGTCGTCGTTCGGGTGGTCGAGCACGTCGCAGATCCAGTTGGCCAGCGCGACGCAGTCGGCTTCCTTGTAGCCGCGCGTGGTGACCGCCGGGGTACCGATGCGCAGGCCCGAGGTGACGAACGGCTTCTGCGGATCGTTGGGTACCGCGTTCTTGTTCACCGTGATGTGGGCGCGGCCGAGCGCGGCTTCCGCGTCCTTGCCGGTGATGCCCTTGCCGATCATGTCGACCAGCATCAGGTGGTTCTGCGTGCCGCCGGAGACGATCTTGTAGCCGCGGGAAATGATCGTCTTGGCCATCGCCTGCGCGTTCTTCACCACCTGCTGCTGGTAGGCGGTGAATTCGGGCTCCAGCGCTTCCTTGAACGCGACCGCCTTGGCGGCGATCACGTGCATCAGCGGACCGCCCTGGATGCCGGGGAACACGATCGACTGCAGCTTCTTCTCGATCTCGGCGTCGGCCTTGGCCACGATGATGCCGCCGCGCGGGCCGCGCAGGGTCTTGTGCGTGGTCGAGGTGACGACGTGGGCGTGCGGCACCGGGTTCGGGTACACGCCGGCGGCGATCAGGCCGGCGACGTGGGCCATGTCCACGAACAGGTACGCGCCGACCTTGTCGGCGATGGCGCGGAAGCGCGCCCAGTCGATGACCTGCGAGTAGGCGGAGAAGCCGGCGACGACCATCTTCGGCTTGTGCTCGACGGCGAGGCGCTCGACTTCGTCGTAGTCGATCAGGCCCTGCTCGTTGACGCCGTACTGGACGGCGTTGAAGAGTTTTCCGGAGATGTTGACCTTGGCGCCGTGGGTCAGGTGGCCGCCGTGCGCGAGCGACATGCCGAGGATGGTGTCGCCCGGATTCAGCAACGCGAAATACACGGCCTGGTTGGCCTGCGAACCCGAATGCGGCTGCACGTTGGCGTACATCCCTTCCGTGGAGCCTGCGCCGAACAGCTGCTTGCAGCGGTCGATCGCCAGCTGCTCGGCGATGTCGACGTATTCGCAGCCGCCGTAGTAGCGCTTGCCCGGATAGCCTTCGGCGTACTTGTTGGTGAGCTGGCTGCCCTGCGCCTCCATCACGCGCGGGCTGGCGTAGTTCTCCGACGCGATGAGCTCGACGTGGTCTTCCTGGCGGCGGTTCTCGTTGGCAATGGCCTGGGCGAGTTCGGGGTCGAAACCTTCGATACGGGCGTCACGCGGGAACATCGGCTCTCCGGCGGGGTGGTAAGAGGGGAAGAGGCGGCAAGTTTACCCGGCCGGTCGCCTCCCAAGGGCGAAGCGGCCGGTCCGGCCCGCTATAATTGCCCGATCCCGATTCTCCCCGGCCCTGCCCTGCGCAGGTCGCCGCCGCCTGCCCCCGCGGCGCCCCTCCAATGGGCGCCGTTCGAACGAGAGCCCCGATGCAATACATCTACACCATGAACGGCGTCAGCAAGGTCGTGCCGCCGAAACGCCAGATCATCAAGGACATCTCGCTGTCCTTCTTCCCGGGCGCGAAGATCGGCCTGCTCGGCCTCAACGGCGCCGGCAAGTCGACGGTGCTGAAGATCATGGCCGGCGTCGACACCGATTTCGTCGGCGAAGCGCGCCCGCAGGCCGGGATCAAGGTCGGTTACCTGGCGCAGGAACCGCAGCTCGACCCGGCCCACACCGTGCGCCAGGCAGTCGAAGTGGGCCTGGGTGAAATCATCAATGCACAGGCCGCGCTGGACGCGGTATACGCCGCCTATGCGGAAGAAGGCGCCGACTTCGACAAGCTCGCCGCCGAACAGCAGCGCCTGGAAGCCATCCTCGCCGCCGGCGACGCGCACACCCTGGAAAACCAGCTCGAAGTCGCCGCCGACGCGCTGCGCCTGCCGCCGTGGGAGGCCGTGATCGGCAACCTGTCCGGTGGCGAGAAGCGCCGCGTCGCGCTGTGCCAGCTGCTGCTGCAGAAGCCGGACATGCTGCTGCTCGACGAACCGACCAACCACCTCGACGCCGAATCGGTCGAATGGCTGGAGCAGTTCCTCGCGCGCTACACCGGCACCGTGGTGGCCGTCACCCACGATCGCTACTTCCTCGACAACGCCGCCGAGTGGATCCTCGAGCTCGACCGCGGCCGCGGCATTCCGTGGAAGGGCAACTACACCGACTGGCTGGTGCAGAAGGACGAGCGCCTGAAGCAGGAAGAAGGCCAGGAAAAGGCGCGCCAGAAGGCGATCCACAAGGAACTCGAATGGGCGCGCCAGAACGCCAAGGGCGGCCGCTCCAAGGGCAAGGCCCGCCTCGCGCGCATCGAGGAACTGCAGTCGGTCGACTACCAGCGCCGCCAGGAAACCAATGAGATCTTCATTCCGCCGGGCGAGCGCCTGGGCAACAAGGTCATCGAGTTCAAGAACGTCAGCAAGAAGTTCGGCGACCGCCTGCTGATCGACGACCTCAGCTTCAGCGTGCCCGCGGGCGCCATCGTCGGCATCATCGGCCCCAACGGCGCCGGCAAGTCGACCCTGTTCAAGATGATCATCGGCAAGGAGAAGCCGGATTCGGGAACGATCGAATCCGGGCAGACCGTGAAGCTCGCCTACGTCGACCAGAGCCGCGATGCGCTGACCGGCAACCACAACGTGTTCCAGGAAGTCTCCGGCGGCCTCGACATCCTCAACATCAACGGCATCGAGATCCAGTCGCGCGCCTACATCGGCCGCTTCAACTTCAAGGGCCAGGACCAGCAGAAGATGGTCGGTACGCTGTCCGGTGGTGAACGCGGCCGCCTGCACATGGCCAAGACCCTGCTCCAGGGCGGCAACGTGCTGCTGCTCGACGAACCATCCAACGACCTCGACATCGAAACCCTGCGCGCGCTCGAAGACGCGCTCCTCGAATTCCCGGGCAACACCTTCGTCATCTCGCACGACCGCTGGTTCCTGGACCGCATCGCCACGCACATCCTCGCCTTCGAAGGCGACTCGCACGTGGAGTTCTTCCAGGGCAACTACCGCGAGTACGAGGAAGACAAGAAGCGCCGCCTCGGCGCAGAAGGCGCGCAGCCGCACCGCCTGCGGTTCAAGGCGTTGAAGTGACGCATCGGCCCGCACGCGCTTCGGCGCGTGCGGCTTTGCCGATGCGTCATCCCGGCGCGCTTTTAGCCGGGATCCAGCTGTTGCTGTTGCTGTTGTAGTGCCGGGCCCGTCCGGCATGCTTCTCGAATCAAAAGCAAAAGCAAAATGGTTCCCGGCGTTCGCCGGGATGACGAGCAAAAGCAAGGGCAAATCGCCGATGACCGAATCCCGTCCTCGCCCCGCCGCCATCGATGCCAACGCAGTCACGCCGCGCATCGGCTCCGGTTATCCCGAGCCATTCGCGTCACGGGTCGGCGGGCGCGCCAAGCGCGTGCTTGGCGATGCCTTCGGGCTGACCGCGTTCGGCGTCAACCTGACCCGCCTGCCGCCGGGCGCCTGTTCGTCGATGCGCCACGCGCATTCGCACGAGGATGAATTCGTCTACATCCTCGAGGGCACGCCCACGCTGGTGACCGACAAGGGCGAGACCCTGCTGCAACCGGGCATGTGCGCCGGCTTCGCCGCCGGCAGCGGCGACGCGCACCAGCTGGTCAACCACGGCGCGACCGACGTGGTCTATGTCGAGATCGGCAGCCGCCACGGCGACGACAGCGTCGTCTATGCCGACGACGACCTGGCCCTTCGTCGCATCGACGGCCAGTTCCGTTACTTCCACAAGGACGGCCAACCGTACTGACGGTCGTCCACGCGTCTTGAACAAGGATCGACGATGAGTTTCATGCAGGCGTTGCGTACCCGCTGGGAACAGGCCGATTCGCTGGTCTGCGTCGGCCTCGACCCCGAGCCGGCGAAGTTCCCCGCGCAGTTCACGGGCGACCCGGACGCGGTGTTCAACTTCTGCCGCGCCATCGTCGATGCCACCGCACCCTACGTGTGCAGCTTCAAGCCGCAGATCGCGCACTTCGCCGCGCTTGGCACCGAAGACGCACTGCAGCGGTTGATCGCGCACATCCATGCCGCGCATCCCGGCACCCCGGTGATCCTCGACAGCAAGCGCGGCGACATCGGCAGCACGGCGCAGCACTATGCGACCGAAGCCTTCGATCGCTACGGCGCCGATGCGGTGACGGCCAATCCCTATCTCGGCCGCGACTCGGTGCAGCCGTTCCTCGACCGCGCCGACCGTGGCGTGGTGATCCTGTGCCGCACATCGAATCCCGGCGCCGGCGACCTGCAGGACCTGGAGATCGGAGGCCGGCCCCTCTACCAGCACGTCGCCGAGAAGGTGGCGCGCGAATGGAATGGCCACGGCAACTGCGCGCTCGTCGTCGGCGCGACCTGGCCGGAGCAGTTGCGCGAAGTCCGCGCGATTGTCGGCGACGTGCCGTTCCTCGTTCCCGGCGTCGGCGCGCAGGGTGGCGACGTCGAAGCCGTGGTGACGAATGCGAAGACCGCCGACGGCACCGGCCTGGTCGTCAGTTCGTCGCGGGCGGTCCTGTACGCGTCGAACGGCGCCGATTTCGCCACGGCCGCCGCCAATGCGGCGAAAGCACTGCGCGACGAAATAAATCGCTTTCGCTGATCCAGTGGCAGCGCGCGCGAAGGTGCGCGCCCGACGTTACGGATTCAACCGCGCAGCCACGCCTTCATCGTGGCGAGCGGAAAGCGCAACCAGATCGCCGCGAATACCCCAAGCCGCGTGAGCGCGCCGCGCCGCGGCGCTTCGAACCTGCGGAAATAGCGCCACAGGCCGCGATGCTTGTGCCATTCCACGAACAGCGGGCGCGAGCGGGACGACACGCCGCGGATATGCACGACGCGCACGTCGTTGGCGACCGCGACCAGGGCATTGGCCTGGCGCGCGCGGCGGCACAGGTCCAGGTCTTCGGCATGCAGCCGGTAGCCGGCATCGAAGCCGCCTAGCCGTTCGAACAGATCGCGCGAGACCAGCATCAACGCCCCCGACACCGCATCCACCGCCTGCAGGGTCCGCGTTTCGTCGACGGCAACGCCCAGTTGGGTGCCAGCGGCCGCCGTGGACCCGAGCAGGGAAGCCAGCATCGAACCGAAATCCGGATCGCGTCGACGCGCGGCGACATCTCGCACACCGGTCTCATCCACCAGATCCGCACCCAGCACCACCTCGCGATTGCTGGCGACCGCATGGGCGCGCAGGCGCGCGAGCGTGTCCGCCTCGACCAGGCAATCGGGATTGACGAAGGCCAACCAGTGCACGCCATTGGACCGCGGCAGGTCCGCGGCGCCCTGGTTGCAGGCCACGGCGAACCCCGGGTTGTCGGGATTGGCGATGAAATGCACGCGCGTGTCGCGGGTGGCATGGCGCTGCACGATTTCCATCGTGCCGTCGTCCGAGCCGTTGTCGATCACGCGGATCGCGCCCACGCCGTCGGTGCCGCGGAGGCGCAGCAGGCAGTCGTCGATGGTCTCGGCACTGCGGTAGCTGACGACGATGGCGGCGATGTCGGTGATGTCGGCGGGGGTCATGCGCAACTCGGTGTGGATCTCATGCGAACAGGTCGCCCTGCGCGTCCGGCGGACCGATGCTGGCAAGCAGGCTTTCCAGCTGGCTGCGCGGCTCGCGCAATGGGTCCTGCATCAGGAAATGGGCGACGCGCGCATGCCACGCGGGCCAGCGCGCGGCGATCGCGTCGAGATCGCCGTCGTGCGGAACCCCTTCGCTGCGGCGCGCGACCACCGCGGTCTCGCACAGCACGTTGCGCCAGCCGAGCCCGGAGAGGCGCAGCGACAAATCGATCAATGCCGCGTACCAGGAGCCGTAGCTGGAGGCATCGAGGCCACCGGCGCGACGGCGCGCGCTACCGCGCAGGAGCACGGCATGACTCAGCGCGGTCGGCAGTTCAGGGGATGCGCCCGGCATGGCGGCCGCGGCGCGTGCGAGCCGCTCGGGATCGGCAGGCGCCTCGTTGACCTCGCCGATTCGCGGAAACGACGCGGTTTCGCCGGCATTGCTCCAGGGCGTCGCCGAGCCGACCGCGGCGTCGGCCCGCAGGCAGGTGGACAGGCGCGTGAGCCAGCCCGGCAGCGGCATGGCATCGCAGGCGAGCACCGCGACGTCGGCATCGCCGCAGGCACCGAATACTTCCTCCAGGTGCGCGACTTCCCCCACGCTGCGGTGGCGGCGCGTGTAGTGCGCCTCCAGCCTGCAGCCTGCGATCCAGCGTTCGATGATGGCCTGGCCGCGCGGGCCGGCCTGCGCGTCGTCGGCCAGCCACACGCGCGTTGCCGGCGGTGTGTTGGCCGCAAGCGCGGCGAGGCAGGCGTCGAGCGCTTCGTCGTCGACGCCTACCGGCACGACCACGATGGGGAGCACGTCCGGAGTGGCTGGCATGCCCCGCGATTACCGCCCCGGCTGGCGATGCAGCGGCTCGAGGGCGCGGAAGCGGGAGCCGTATTCGTCGGTGAGGTCGCGTGCTTCCTGCGGATTGCGGATGATGCTCGGGGTCAGCAGCACCACCACCTCGTTGCGCTCGTTGCGCGACGTCTGGGTGCCGAACAGGCCGCCGATGATCGGGATCCGGCTCAGCCCCGGGAACCCGTTGGAGCCGCGCGAGGTGGTATCGCTGATCAGGCCAGCCAGCATCACCGTATCGCCGCTCTGTACCGCGGCTTCGGTCTTGAGCTTGCGCGTGTTGACCGGCGGGTTGCATGGCGAGGTGTTGAGCGCGTTGACGCTGTTGCAACGCGCGGGCAGCGCCCCGGGCGAGCTGACTTCCTGCACCAGGTCGAGGAACACCATGCCGTCCTTGCTCACGCGCGGACGCACCTTGAGGATCACGCCGGTATCGAGGTACTGCACCTGCCCGTACGAAGTGGCGTTGCCGGTGCCCGAATTGACCGTCACCGATTCGATCGGAATGCGCGTGCCGACGTTGAGCGTGGCCTCGGCGTTGTTGCGCACGATCACGGACGGCGTCTGCAGCAGCGTCAGGTCGGTGACCGAATCCAGCGCGTTGATGATCGCGGCGGCGTTCTTGCCGAGGAAGGTCCAGGACACGCCACTGTCGGTCACGGTGCCGGCGATATCGCCCCAGATGTCCCGGCCGAGCGCGCTCGGCAGGCCTGCGCCGCCGGCGCTCGTCGGGGCATTGACCGCCTGCTCGAAGAACCAGTTGACGCCGTACTTGAGGTCGCCGGTCAGCTGGACCTCGACTATCTGCGCCTCGATCTGCACCTGCAGCGGCATCACGTCGAGGCGCTCGATCACGTCGCGGATCGACTTCCAGGCGGCCGGGTTGGAGCGCACCAGCAGCGAGTTGGTCTCCTGGACTGCCGACACGCCGACCTTGGCGCCTTCCACCTCGAGCATGACCGCGCCATTGCCGTTGTCATTGCTCGGATTGAGCGCCATGCCCTCGCCGAGGCCGCTGGTGGTTCCGGTCCCGCTGGTCCCGGTGTCGGTGTAGTTCCCGCCGGTCATCTGCGCGGTGCTGCCGCCGGTATCGCTGTTGTCGTTGAGCTCCACCGACTGCAGGCCCGGCATCAGCGACGGTGAACCGTTGCCATTGGCGGAGCTGCTGGTGCCGTGACCGAACACCTCCGACAGGCGATCGGCGAGATCCTTGGCCTTTATGTACTTGAGCTCGTACGAATAGAGCTGCACCCCGCCAGCGGCGCTGTCGATGCGATCGAGCCACTGCTTGATGTCGTCGAGGTAGTTGGGCTGCGAAGTGATCACCAGTACCGCGTTGGCCCCCTCCAGCGGCATGAAGCGGAACATGCCGGCGACCGGCGACTTGCTGTTCTCGCCGAACACCTTTTCGAGATCGGCAACGACCTTGCTTGCCTGGCCCGTGCCCAGCGGGAACACGCCGACCGACATCCCCGAAAGCCAGTCGACGTCGAAGATCTGGATCGTGCGCAGGTAGTTCTCGAGCTCGGTGCGCGTGCCCGCCACGCTGATGATGTTGCGTGCGTTGTCGACGTTGACCACGGCATTGGGACGCGCGTACGGCTTGAGCACCTTCTCCATCTCGGTGGCGGAGATGTAGCGCAGCGGGACGGTGCGCACTTCATAACCCCGCGCGAGCGCTGCCGAACCCGTGCGCGGCGCGACGGCGCCGCTGGCGAGTGCCTGGTCGGCGGCGACGATGTTGTAGCGGCCGCCGCTGTAGATCAGGCGGGCGTTGTTCCAGCCCAGCACCATTTCCAGCAGGTTCAGCGCTTCGGCCGGACTGACCGGCTTGGGCGTGCCCAGCGTGACGGTGCCCTGGACCCCCGGGGCGATCACGTAGTTCTGCCCGAGCATGTCGCCCAGGATGGCCTTGACCACCGCTTGCAGCGATTCGCCCTCGAAGTTGAAGGTTGCGCCGCCACCGGTGGCCGGCAACGCGGGTGGCGCGGCGGCGGCGGCTTCGCGATTGATGACCTGGCCGCTGCCTCGGCGGATCTGCGGACGTGGCGTGGCTTGATCCTCGGGCAATGGCTGCGCGCCGCTGACTACGGTGTCGCCGGTGGCTGGCGTGGTCGCTGGCGTGGTCGTGGCGGGTGCGCCGCCCGCCAGGATGTGCAGCGTGCGCGGGTCGGCGTCGCGGCGGATGTTGGCCACCGGTGTCGCCGTGCATGCGGTCAGGGCGAGCGCGACCGCGGTAGCGATCAGGGATTGGCCGGACCAGAGCGAGGAATGCGGGAGACGATTCATGCGGGCACTCTATTTGACCGGCGGTTTCTGTTGTTGCTGCTGCAGGGCTTCCTGCCGCAGTTGAGCACGGCGCGCTTCGATGCGCTTGCGGATGGCTTCCATCTGCGACTGTTCCGTCAACGCCGACTGGTTGGGCGTGGTGGCGGCTGGCGTGGCAGGTGCAGGCGATGCGACGACCGCGGGACCCTGCGGTCCCGGAGTTTCACCGCTGGCCGTGGCTGGCCCCTGCGGCGCGGCAGACTGGCCTTCGGGTCGCGCATTGTCCGGCTTGGTCGTCGCCGTGGGCGCTTCGCCGCCCACGCCATTGAAGACGCGCAGCTCAAGCCGTCGCTCGCCCTCGGGACCCACGAACACAGCGGCGCGGGCGTCCAGCGATTGCAGCCGCCAGTTCGGCAACGATTCGTGCGCTTCGCCCAGCTTGATGCGCAGCGGTGCGCTCCTGCCGTCGGGCGGCTGGATGATCGCCATCTTGAAGGTCGGCGTGATCATCACGCTGGTGAGCACGTAGTCGAACGCCTTGGCCTGATCCTCGCCGCCCTGTGGCTGCAGCGAGAACGCGTGTGGGCGGCGGTCATCGGCGAACAGCGGCCGATTGGTGATTTCGCCGTACTGCACAAGGGCGCCCAGGCGTTCCGGCGAGGCTTTCGGCAAGACCGGCAACGCGCGCACCAGCGCGGAATCCTCGGGCAGCTTCGCGATGCGCGCGCCCATGCCGAACAGCGCCAGCAACAGGGACGCGACGGCCCATGCCGCGGTCGCCGCGAGCAGCCAGGTGCGCGGGCTGGCACTGTCAAAGCGCATCGTCGCCCCCCGTGCGCGCTGCCGCGCCGCCAGGTTGCCTTGCAACGGGCACCGATCCCGGCGGCAGGTAGCCGTACAGGTCGAAACTGATGTCCAGTCCGCCCTGCATCCCGCTCTGGCCCGGGTTGAAGAACACACGCTGGCCAAGGACGTTGAGGTTGTTGACAAACACCCGTGGCGAGCCGCCTTCCAACGAATGCAGCACGCTGGCCAGTTCGGGCGTGCCGCAGCGCAGGCGTACCTGCACGGTCACGCGCGCGTACTTCTCGCGCGAGGGCTCCTGCAGCGGCGAACGGTTGGTGATCTCGCAGGCGCGGCGGCCGGGGCTGGCCTGCGACACCACGGCTTCCAGCCTCTGTACCAGCGCGGCGGTCGCAAGCTCGGGGCTGCGCTCGGGCAGGAAGCCGGGCGTGCGTGCGAGCTGCGTACGCGCCTGTTGCAGGCGCTGCTGGACCTGCGGCGCCTGCTTCATCTGCATGCGCAGGCGCAGTTCGCGCTCGCGCGCGCCATCGATGCGATTGTCGACCTCGCGCATCGGCACGGTGAACCAGGGATGGATCAGCACGGCATACGCCAGCGCCAGCGCGGCGGCGAGCAGGCCGAGCGCCAACCAGCGATCGCGGTCATTCACCGGCTGCACTGGGTGCCTCCTTGCTGGCGTTGGCGGGGCCGAGTTCGGCGGTGAGGGTGAAGCGGTCCTTGTGCGTGACCGGGTCGGTCTGCAGCGCGCCGGCCAGCGCGGGCGAATGCCAAAGCTTCGAGTCCTGCAGGCGGCCGATCAATGCCGGCGCCTCGTTGCTGAGTCCTATCAGCGTGAGACGGTCGTCTTCGATGGCGAGTTTTTCCAGATAGCTGCCATCAGGCAGGCGACGGCTGAGTTCGTCCATGACTTCCACGGCGGTAGGGCGTGCTGCCCGTGTGCGCTGCAGGAAGGCCTGCCCCTCGATCAGGTTGACGAGCTCCTGCTGCTGGGCAGCGGCACGACGGGCGGGGACAGCTTCGCGCTCCACCTGCGCATCGAATGCGTCCGCGGCGGCACGGCGATTTTCCAGCACCTGCCACAGCGCCAGGCCGGCGGCGATCACCGCGACGGCGGCGAAGGCCAGGTTCCAGCTCTGCCACGGGTCGCGAATGTTCTGTCGCTGCGACAGCGGCAGCAGATTGACCTGCAGCGGCACGCCATCGGGACCGGCGACATCGATACCGGCCAGGGCCGGTGCGACGGGTCCCAACGCGGCCAGCTGCGGATCGAGTGCCGCGCGCGGCACCGCAATCAGTTCGGCATCGATGGGGCCTTCGCCTTCGCGCCGCGCGATCACGCGGGCGTCGTAGGCGACGGCGTCGAGCGCGAAGGGCGTCTGCCGCTCGATCTCGAACCCGACCACATCGCGCAGGCGGTCCGCCGCGGCCGCCGGCAAGGGCAGACGCCGCCGCAGCGCGCTGCCAGCAGGCAGCAGCAGCCAGCGCGGAAGATCGGAAAGTCGCAGCCCGAGCACGCTCGCCAGGGGATCCCGGGGGGCCTCGAAGCCGTCCAGCCGCGGCACGTTGCCGAGATCGCGGATCTCGGCGCCACGCTGCAGGCGCAGGCGCAACGCCTCGCCTTCCACGACCAGCAACAGGCGGCCGCGATCCATGCCCAGCACCTGGCGCACGCGCGGCGGCAGCCAGGAGGCCAGTGCCTTTCCCCACCATGAGACGAAGCCGCCGGTGCCGATCCTGAGCGTGGATCCGCTCAGCCGGGCGCCGAAACGACCTAGGCGGTCCTGCAACCGACCTGCGGCAGGTGTGCTCATCCCGGCGAAGCTCCTCCCTCAAATGACTGCTGGAAACAGCAGGCCATCAATCCCCTGCCTGCCAACGCAACGGCGTATAGGCTGCGCCGGGCATCGCCCCACCCGCGCGCACCACCGCCCGCAACACCGCCTGGCGCCGATCGGCCAGAACCGCACGGCTCTCAATACTATACGTGCCGCTACTGCCACCCACGAGCGAACCGCCATCGGGCAGTGTCGGCGCCGGCAGGCCGGACGCGGGATTCCATCCCTCGCGCCGTGCCACCACGTCGGCGCCGTCCATCCCCATCGCATCGAGTACCTCGGCTGAGGCAAACGCTGGATCCGGACGGCCACGGCCACTGAACACGGTCAGGTGCGGGGCCATCTTCGCGTACAGCTTGCTCGTCATGCCGAGTACCTGTTCGAGCTCGGCAACGCTTTCGAACTCCGCATCCTTGGCGCCGTAGGGCAGTCCTGCGGCCGCATAGTCGTCGTCCTCGCCGCCACCAATGGGCTGGCTGAGGCTGTCGGGGTCGCGCCAGTCGATGATCGCCGCGGCAAGCTGCGTCGCCTGCTGCTGCTCGACGCCAAGGTGGCGGATGAATTCGGTCAGCAGGGTGAGGTCGGCCTGGTTGAGGTCGATCTTGCCGTTCTCGTCGACGATCTCCACCACGACCTCGGCATCATCGTAGTGCCAGCGGTGCGGACGGCCATCGGGCAGCCAGCGCTGCCGCGGATCGGGTGCGGCGACGCGGATCATCGCGTATTCGATACCGGCCCGGGCCGCGTTCTCCGCCACCAGGCCGCGTACCAGCACGCGGCCCTGCAGGTGCTCGGTACGCGCGATCAGCGCGAACGCCCCGACCAGTGCGGCGAGCAGCGCTACCAGCCACATCACCAGCAGCAGCGCCACGCCGCGCTGGCCCGACAAGCGTTTCATGGCCACGGCCGTCATTGCGTCACCGGCACGATTGAACTCGCCGTGGTCATCGCTGCGAGCGGCAAGGCCACGACCAGTGGCGGCCATGCTTCGCCCTTCTGGTCGGTCAGGGTGACTTCCACCATCAGCGGCAACTGATCGGCGTTGTCCCATCGCTCCACCCAGCCGCCCAGCCCGCCTTCCGGCGCGTACGTGCGGTACCGGAAGCGCGCGGACTCCAGGCCTTCGACCAGCACTTCCGGTGGGCGTGCATCGTCTTCCTCGACGGTCTTGCCTGCCAGCACCATCGTGAGCGCCAGCGTGATGCGCGCCCCGGACTCCCCGCTTCCTTGTTCGATCGCGAAATCATGCAGGTAGGGACCGCCGCGACCGAGGTAATCCGGCAGGTCGGCGACGAAGCGCATGCGATCCGGCCCGCCGATGAAGCGCTGGGGTGCGCCGGTCTCCGCATCCACGTTGAACGGCACCGCGCGCGCGGCTTCGAGCCGCCGGCGCAGGAAGCCTTCCACCGCGCGCATGCGTTCACTGCGTGAGGCCATGCCCTCGCCGCGCTGCGTGGTCCGGGTGGCCGCGCCAATCGTGGCGAAGGCCAGGGTGAGTCCGGCGGCCAGCAGGACGGTCGCAATCAGCACCTCGATCAGGGTGAAGCCGCGTACGCCGCGCGTGGTCACAGGCTCGCCTCGGCGCCCGGCGGCATCAGCCGGAGCGTGCGCAGCTGCAGGCGCTGGCGGGGGCCACCGTCGCCCCACTCGATGCCCAGGCGCACCTCGACCAGCTGCGGCGCACCCGGAGCGCGCAACGCATCCGCCGATTGCGCGGGATCCTGCCAGCGCTGGATGTCCACGGACCAGCGGTATCGCCCGTCCTCGAGTTCGCCGTTGGTGGTGCCGGGCTTGAGCGGTTCGCCCACGCCCAACTGCGCCATCAGCGACTGGGCGTGCAGCGCGGCGCGCCCGGCATCCGCGGCGTCGCGTACCTGTCGCGCCGCGCCGGACAGCGTGCCCAGCAGCAGCGTCAGCGCTGCCGCGAGCAGCGCAAAGGCGACGATGACTTCGATCAGCGTGTAGCCGCGCTGGCGGTGGACGGGAGCGAACCTCATCGCGAAACCTCGCCGCGCCGCAGGCGTACCTCGCCGGTGAGCCAGGTCACGTCGATGTCCATCGCGGACTTCTTCGCGCTCAGCTGCACGCGGCCGCCGGTCGACGCGCCATCGGGAAAGAACACGATCGCGCCCTCGCCACGCTGCGGCTGCACCTCGCGGGCACCGGTGAAACTGATGCCCAGCTTCGTCGGGATCTCGCCATGGCGGTTGTCCGGTGCCGTCCAGGTGCGTGCCTGCGGATCGATGGTGAACCGTTGCGGCACGCCGGTCGCGATGGCGCGGGTACGCGTGAAGCGCAATTGCGCCGTGATCTGCTTGGCCTCGCTGCGCAACTGCATGCCGGTGAAGCCACCGCTCATCGCGCCCGCGGCCAGCACGCTGATGGCCGCCAGCAGCGCGATCACCAGCAGCATTTCCAGCAATGAGACGCCACGGACCTTGCGCTGCATGTATCCCTCTGCACCAGAGAGCGTGGGTTTTACTCGAACTTGAAGTCGGCGTCGGTGCTGGTGCCGCCCGGCTTGCCGTCCTTGCCAAGGAAGACCAGGTCGAAGTCGCCATTCTCGCCGGGCACGCGGTATTCATACGGATGGCCGAACGGATCCTTCAGCTCCGCGGCCTTCGCATACGGACCGAGCCAGCCGTTGGCATCACTGGGCGCCGTGACCAGTTCATCGAGCGAGTTCGGCAGGCGGCCGGTGTCCATGCGGAAGGATTCGATCTTGCCGGCGAGGGTCTGCACCGCCGACTTGCCGAGGTTGTAATCGCCGCGGTCCTTGCCGCCGATCACGCGGCTGCCGACGAAGGTCAGCACTGCGCCGATCAGCACGATCACGATGATGATTTCGATCAGGCTCATGCCGCGCTGTTTGGCGGCGGTGGCGAGTCGGGGTTGGGCGAGTCGGGGTTTGGAGCGCAGGTTACGCATGGTGGATTCCAGGAATGAAGGTGTCTGGGAGCCGGGCCCGCGGCTGTTGGTTCAATAGTACGCGCAGCATGTTGCGTTGTTTCAATTGTGCGCTCGTAGCTCATGCGACAAGTCGATCTGTGGCTGCTTGGCGGAGACAACAAGCCATCGTTTTTCATTGTCGCGCCGCGCGCGTTCATTCCCACATTGCACTATCACCTCGCGGCGCGGCCGGGCGTTCGGCGATGCGCGAACCAGTGGTTCGCAAACGCATCGCCTCACCCTCACCCGATCGCATTGGTCAGGTCGTACAGCGGCAACAGCACCGACATCACCACGACGCCGATGACCGCCGCCAGTATCACGGTGACCACAGGCACCAGCGCCGCGAGCATGCGATCCAGGCTCAGCGCGGTTTCCTGCTCGAAGGTCTCGGCGGTCTTCACCAGCATTACATCGAGCGCACCGGATTCCTCGCCCACCGAAATCATCTGCAGGGCCAGCCGCGGGAAGCGCTTGCCACGCGCCAGCGCCGTGGACAGGGCGATGCCGTTCTTCACCTCATCCGCAGCAGTTTCGACATCGGCGGCCAGCACGCGGTTCCCCAGCACGTTGCGGCCGATGCCCAGTGCGGTCAGCAAGGGCACGCCGTTGCGCACCAGCGTGCCCAGCGTGCGCGCGAGGCGGGCCGTTTCGACCTTGGCCACCAGCGCGCCGGCAAAACGGCGCTTCAGCAGCCAGGCATCGAACTTCTCCCTGAACGCGGGATCACGGCGTTTGCGATCGAACCACCATATCCCGGCGGCGGGAATCGCCAGCAGCAGGAACCACCAGTCGCGCACGAACAGGCCGATGCCGAGCACGATCTTGGTGAACAGGGGCAGCTCGGCATCGAGGCTTTCGTACATCTGCGCGAACTGCGGCACGACATAGCCGAGCAGGAACAACAGACTCAGGCCCACCATCGTCATCAGGATCGCCGGATAGATCAGCGCATTGACGATCCGGCCCTGCATCTCGCGCGAGCGTTCGAGGTATTCGGCCAGGCGCGTCAGCGTTTCGTGCAGGCTGCCGCCCGCCTCACCCGCGCGGACCATGTTGACGTACAGGCGCGAGAAGGCGCCATGCTGCCGATCGAGCGCGGTCGACAGCGAGCTGCCACCACGCACCGCATCGCGGATGTCGGAAATGGTGCGCTTGGCGACTTCGTCTTCCGGCAGCTCCAGCAGGATGCTCAGCGCACGATCCAGCGGCTGCCCGGCGCCGAGCAGCGTGGCCAGCTGCTGGGTGAACTGCACCAGGCGCGGGCCGGCGAACGGCTTGGGCTTGAACAAGCCTTTCCAGATCGACGCCCCACGCGCCTCGCTGGCGAGCTTGGCCTCGACCGGCAGGTGTCCTTGCTCCTGCAGGCGCGCGATCACCTCGGCATTGCTCGCGGCTTCCATCTGGCCGTCGAGCAGCTCACCGCGGGAGTTCAGCGCCTGGTAGTGGTAGAGGGGCATGCGATCAGGCGTCCTCGGTTACGCGCAGCACTTCCTCGATCGTGGTCTCGCCCGCCAACGCCTTGACGATGCCGTCCTCGTACATGGTGCGCATGCCGGACTGGCGCGCGAGCTGTTCGATTTCGCCCATGCCGGCGTGGCGCATCACCGCGCGACGCAGTTCGTCGTTCATGACGAGGAATTCCAGGATCGTGGTGCGCCCCAGGTAACCGGTCGGTGCGATCGCGGAACCGCGCGGGTGATACAGGTGGATCGTGCCTTCGGGCTGGTAGCGGCGCAGGCCGAACTTCTCGATCTCCTCGGGCGAAGCCGGGTAACGCTCGGCGTGCGTCGGTTCCAGGCGACGCACCAGCCGTTGCGCGAGGATGCCGTTGATCGTGGAGGTGAGCAGGTAATCCTCGACACCCATGTCGAGCAGGCGGGTAATGCCGCCCGCGGCGTTGTTGGTGTGCAGCGTGGACAGCACCAGGTGGCCGGTGAGCGCGGACTGGATCGCGATGCGCGCGGTTTCCAGGTCGCGCATTTCGCCGATCATGATGATGTCCGGGTCCTGGCGGACGATGGACCGCAATGCGTGGGCGAAATCGAGGCCGATCTGCGGCTTGGCCTGGATCTGGTTGATGCCTTCGATCTGGTACTCGACCGGATCCTCGACGGTGATGATCTTGACGTCGGGCGTGTTGAGCTTGGACAGCGCGGTGTACAGCGTGGTCGTCTTGCCCGAACCGGTCGGGCCGGTGACCAGCAGGATGCCGTGCGGCTGGTCCAGCACGTGCTGGAACTGCGGCAGGAAGTGGTCGGTGAAGCCGAGCTTCTTGAAGTCGAAGACGACGGTTTCGCGGTCCAGCAGGCGCATCACCACCGATTCGCCGTGCGAGGTCGGCATGGTGCTCACGCGCAGGTCGAGCTCCTTGCCCTGCACGCGCAGCATGATGCGGCCGTCCTGCGGCAGGCGGCGCTCGGCGATGTTGAGCTTGGCCATGATCTTGACGCGCGAGATCACCGCGGCGGTGAGGTTGGCTGGCGGCGACTCGCCTTCCTCGAGCACGCCGTCGATGCGATACCGCACCTTCAGCCGGTTCTCGAACGGTTCGATGTGGATGTCCGACGCGCGCAGTTCGACCGCGCGCTGGATGACCAGGTTGACCAGGCGGATGACGGGCGCTTCCGACGCGAGGTCGCGCAGATGCTCGACGTCTTCGAGGTCGCCGGCGCCTTCGCCTTCCGCGGTTTCGATGATCGCGCCCATCGCGCTGCGGCCCTGGCCGTGCCAGCGCTCCACCAGGTCGTCGATCTCCGAACGCAGCGCCACCAGCGGCCGCACTTCGCGCTGGGTCGCCAGGCGCACGGCATCGAGCAGGTAGGTGTCCTGCGGATCGGCCATCAGCACGTCCACGCTGCGCTCGGTTTCGGCCACCGGGCAGACATGGAACTGCTTCATGAACTTGTTCGTGAGCACAACGCCTTCCGGCGGCAGCTCCGGCGCGTCCTTGGCGCTGACCAGCGGCAGGTCGAGGACGCTGGCCACGGTTTCGGCATGATCGCGCTCGGAGACCAGGCCCAGCCGCGACAGCAGCGACAGCAGGCTGCCGCCGGCTTCTTCCTGCAGGCGCCGCGCCCGCGCGAGGTCGGCATCCTTCAAGCGGCCTTTCTCCAGCAGCGAGGCGACGATGCGCTCGTCGATGCCGGGGTCGATGGTGGTGTCGTTGGCAACCGCGTTCACGTCAAGTCCCTCGCAGGCCCCGTACAGGGGGCTCCGACTTTAACAGCTACGCGGTAATGCCCCTGACGAGGACGAACTCCCTCTCCGCCGCTGCAACGCTTGCCCACTCACCGGCCATAGACGGCCATTCGTCCTTTTCCGCGGTCTCGCGCCGGTTTCATGCGAACGAGGAGCGCTATGGTTTCGCCATCCGGGGAGGGGATCCGTTCATGGCGGGTGACAGCGGGCGACAGCCGGCCGAGCGCCGGGTACGGCGCGAGGATCGACCCGAGCAGTTGCGCTGGATCGCGCAGGCGCGTTGCCTGGCGGCGACGCTCGACCTGCTGCGGCACCCGATCGCGCTGCTGCTGCCGGGTGAGCCGATCCGCGTGTGGCATGCCAACGCGGCAGCGCGCAACCGCTTGAGCAGCCATGCCGACCTGCTGATCCGCGACGGCATGTTGGTGGCCGCGCCTGCGACCGCGCACGCGCTGGCGCAGGCAATCCTGCACGCCCGCGTGCTTGGGCCCGGGCACCCGCAACAAGTCGTGCTGCCGTCCGGCAGCGGAGCCGTGGCCACCGTGCAGGTCCTGGACTTCGGCGCCAGCGCCGATCTCCCGGTCTCCACCGTGCTGATGTTCGAAGTGCGCGAGTCGGCCTCCACCGAGCACGGCCTGCAGCGCTTGTGCGGCGAATTCCAGCTCACCCGCAAGGAAGCCGAAATCGCCCTCGGCCTGTATTCGATGGGCTCCATCGAGGAACTGGCGCGCTGTGCCGGCAAGTCCGTGCACACCGTGCGCACCCAGCTCAAGGCGGCGATGCAGAAGACCGGCACGCACACCCAGGCCAGCCTGGTGGCGATGGTCGCGAACCGGTTGACCCGCTGATCCGACCGCCGGCCGGCGCTTACCCCAGATGGGCGATGACGCTGGCCGGCTGCCGCGCCTAGCGTCGTTCGGACAGTAGACGCGAAATGCGTGGGGACAGGGGAAACATCATGAAACGCTTAGGGACACTCGCGCCACGAGTGTGGCGGGGCATCGTCGTCGCCATCAGCCTGATGTGGGTTGCACCGTCCGCGATGGCGGCACCGGGAGGTGGGGGCTGCGACGCACCCGATGCGCGCATCAACATGGGCTCGGCCCAGGTCCCCGATTTCCGGCTGTCCAACGGCGTCTGGATCCCCAACGCGATCCAGATCAACGGCCAGTCCTCCAAGCCCAATCCGAACCAGGGCGGCCAGTACCAGTGGAGCTTCGTCGGCACCCCGCTGGGCACGCTGACCAACACCACGGATCCGCAGCCGACCTTCACGCCACCGGACGTGACTACCAGCCGGCAGGTCACGCTGCGTCTGACCGTCACGGCATCTGGCTGCCCTGGCAGTGATTCCGAAGACATCACCCTGACCATCACCAATGTCCACGACGTCGTCGTGAATACGGCCCCGCATTCGGTCCCGACAGCGTCCCCCGCCTCGGTGACCGAAGGCATGACGGTCACACTCGACGGCAGCCAGTCCTGGGACGCTGAAACGGCGGCCAACAACCTGACCTACACCTGGTCGCAAACCGGCGGCCCACCGGTGACCCTCGCCACGACAGCGAATCCGGCGATCAAGACCTTCGTCGCCCCGAACTTCACCGGCAACACGCTGCTGACCTTCCAGTTGACCGTGTCGGACGGCGCACTCAACAACGCCAATACAACCAACGTCAACATTTCGTGGACCAACGACGGGCCGGTCGCGGCTCTGAATTGCCCTTCGGGCGTGTTCGACGTCAACGAAGGCCAGCTCTTCACCTTCGACGGCAGCGCCTCGGCCGACGCCGACGACGGCATCGCCAGCTACGAATGGAAGCAGCTCGAAGGCCTGCCGGAAGTGCCCGGCGTCGGCGACTGGAACACCGCGACCGTCGCCTTCACCGTGCCGCAACTGGGGCTGCAGCAGACCGGCCTAATCCCGTTCAAGCTGACGGTAACCGACCACAACAATGCCAAGTCGAGCGCCACCTGCTCGATCTTCATCCACGACATCAGCAAACCGATCATCTCGGTTCCGGCCAGCTTCATCGCGGAGGCTGATTCGCCGCTCGGCGGGATCATCGGCCCGGATCGCGGCTACCTCGTCTCCGCCGCTGACGCCGTCGATGGCCCCCTGCCGCTGGTCAACGCGAGCGCCTACTTCACCTGCGCACCGCCACCGGGCGCCCTGTTCAAGCTCGACCAGACCACCCCGGTGGCGTGCATCGCGCACGATTCGGCCGGCAACGCGGCGACCGCGGGCTTTTCCATCACCGTGCTGGACAAGACCGCACCGGTGATCGACGTGCCACTCTCGTTCGCGGTCGAGGCCGAAGGCCCGGACGGCGCCCATGCCGCCTACGTGGCCACCTCGCATGACGTCGTGGATGGCGACCAGGCCGCCACGTGCATCCCCGCCCCGGGCTCGGTGTTCCCCATCGATGTGCCGGGGCCGACCACGACCGTGGCCTGCAACGCCACCGACAGCCACGGCAACGCGGCGGTCGGGAAGACATTCGAAGTCGCGGTGCACGACACCACGCCTCCGGCGCTCACCGTGCCGGCCGGCGTCACGGTCGAAGCGACGAGCGCCCAGGGCGCGATCGCGACCTACATCGCCACGGCGACCGACCTCGTCGACGGGATCATCGGCCCGGATTGCAATTTCAACTCCGGCACGACCTTCCCGCTCGGCGATAGGACCGTCACCTGCAGCGCTACCGACGCACATGGCAACAAGGCCGAAAAGTCCTTCATTGTCAGCGTGGTCGACACCACGCCGCCGACGCTCACCGTGCCGGCCGGCGTCACGGTCGAAGCGACGAGCGCGCAGGGCGCGATCGCGACCTACATCGCCACGGCGGTGGACGTCGTTGACGGCATCGTCGGTCCGGACTGCGACTTCAACTCCGGCACTACCTTCCCGCTCGGCGATACCACCGTCACCTGCACCGCGACGGATGCACATGGCAACAAGTCGGGCGCGCAGTCCTTCGTGGTCAGCGTGGTCGACACCACGCCACCGGCGCTCACCGTGCCTGACGACTTCAAGGTCGAGGCGACGAGCGCGCAGGGCGCGATCGCGACCTACATCGCCACGGCAGTCGACCTCGTCGACGGGATCATCGGCCCGGATTGCAATTTCAAATCCGGCACGACCCTCCCGCTCGGCGATACGACCGTCACCTGCAGCGCTACCGACGCGCATGGCAACAAGGCCGAAAAGTCCTTCATGGTCAGCGTGATCGACACGACACCCCCGGAGCTCACCGTGCCGGCCAACCTCACGGTTGAGGCGACGGGCGCGCAGGGCGCGATCGCGACCTACATCGCCACGGCGGTCGACGTTGTTGACGGCATCGTCGGTCCGGACTGCAACTTCAACTCCGGCGTAACCTTCCCGCTCGGCGATACGACCGTCACCTGCAGCGCTACCGACAAGCATGGCAACAAGGCCGAAAAGTCCTTCATGGTCAGCGTGGTCGACACCACGCCGCCTGCGCTCACCGTGCCGGCCGGCTTCACGGTCGAGGCGACGAGCGCGCAGGGCGCGATCGCGACCTACGTCGCCACGGCGGTCGATGTCGTTGACGGCATCGTCGGTCCGGATTGCAACTTCAGCTCCGGCGCCACCTTCCCGCTCGGCGATACGACCGTCATCTGCACCGCGACGGACACGCGTGGCAACAAGTCGGGCGCGAAGTCGTTCGTGGTCAGCGTGGTCGACACCACGCCGCCGGCGCTCACCGTGCCGGCCGGCTTCACGGTCGAGGCAACGAGCGCCCAGGGCGCGATCGCGACCTACATCGCTACGGCGATCGACCTCGTCGATGGGATCATCGGCCCGGATTGCAACTTCAACTCCGGCACCACCTTCCCGCTCGGCAATACGACCGTCACCTGCACCGCGACGGACACGCATGGCAACAAGTCGGGCGCGAAGTCCTTCGTGATCAGCGTGGTCGACAGCACTTCGCCGGTGATCGCCGCGCACTCCAACCTGGTGGCGGAGGCCACCGGGCATGCGGGCGCCGCGGTGACTTACGTCGCGCCGACGACGTCGGACGCGGTCGACGGCGCCGGCAGCGCCAGCTGCCTGCCGGCTTCTGGCAGCACGTTCTCGCTCGGGACGCACACCGTCACCTGCAGCGCGCAGGATGCGCACGGTAACGTAGCGACGGCGACCAGCTTCACCATCACGGTGCAGGACACCACGGCCCCGGTGGTCTATTACAGCGGCGACGTCACCGCGACGGCGGGCAGCAACTCGTCCGCCACGGTGAACTACACGCAGCCGACCGCGTGGGACATCGTCGACGGCACGGTGCCGGTCAATTGCACGCCGGCCTCGGGGAGTACGTTCCCGGTCGGCACCAATACCGTGTATTGCAGTGCCACCGACCAGCACAACAACACCGCCAGCGGTTCGTTCAAGGTCACCGTGAGCTATGGCTGGACCGGGTTCTTCCGCCCGGTCGACATGGCGCCCATCGTCAACTCGTCCAAGGCAGGCAGCGCGATCCCGATCAAGTTCAGCCTGGGCGGCAACCAGGGCATGGGGATCATGGCGGCGGGCTATCCGAAGTCGGCACCGATGTCCTGCGGCGGTGCGGTGGAAGATCCGATGCTGGAAACGGTCACCGCCGGCGCGAGCAGCCTGCAGTACGACTCCGGCGCCGGCCAGTACATCTACGTGTGGAAGAGCGAGAAGTCGTGGGCCGGAACCTGCCGGCAGATCCAGGTGAAGCTGGCCGACGGCACGCTGCACACCGCCAACTTCTCCTTCAAGTAAACGGCGGCGCGAAAAAGAAAAGCCGGGCCTCGAGCCCGGCTTTTCCATTTCAACTTCTTCAACTTCGCACCGCCTAGCCCACCCACACCCGCGCATTGCGGAACATGCGCTGCCACGGCGAGTCGTCCCGCCAGTCGCGCGGTGCCCAGCTGAAGTTGGCGGCGCGCAGGGTGCGCTCGGGGTGCGGCATCAGGATGGTGGCGCGGCCGTCGGCGCTGCACAGGCCGGCGATGGCGTTCGCCGAACCGTTCGGGTTGGCCGGGTAACTCGTCGCGAGGCTGCCATCGCCATTAATGTAGTTGAGCGCGACGGCAACGCGCGCGTTGTCGCCGGTCGCCTCGAACGACGCACGACCTTCGCCGTGCGCCACCGCGACCGGGATGCGCGAACCCTGCATGTCGCGCAGGAACAGCGACGGCGAATCCGCCACTTCCAGCAGGGCCACGCGGCCTTCGTACTGCTCGCTGGCGTTGCGCAGGAACTGCGGGAAGTGCTCCGCGCCCGGGATCAGGTCCTTGAGCTGCGACAGCATCTGGCAGCCGTTGCAGACGCCCAGGGCGAAGGTGTCGTTGCGGTTGAAGAAGGCGCTGAACGCATCGCGCAAGGCCGAACGCTCCAGCACCGACGTCGCCCAGCCGCGGCCGGCACCGAGCACGTCGCCGTAGCTGAAGCCGCCACAGGCGACGAAGCCGATGAAGTCATCGAGCCTGAAGCGACCCTGGATCAGGTCGCTCATGTGCACGTCGTAGGCTTCGAAACCGGCACGGTCGAAGGCGTACGCGGTTTCGACCTGGCTGTTGACGCCCTGCTCGCGCAGGATCGCGACCTTCGGCCGCGCGCCGACGTTGAGGTAGGGCGCGGCGATGTCCTCGCTGGCGTCGAAGGTCAGCTTCGGCTTCAGACCGGGCGCATTGAAGTCGCGCGCGGCGGCGCGTTCCTGGTCGGCCGATTCCGGGTTGTCGCGCAGCTTCTGCATCGCGTGCGTGACCGACCACCAGGCGTCGAACAGTTCTTCCCAGCGCCACTCGGCCAGGGTATCGCCGTCCTGGCGCACGCGGATCGACGGTGCCGTGGTCGGCCTGGCAATGCGCTGCGCGCAATCGATCAGGCCATGGCGGGCAACGAGGTCGGCGAACTCGGCGCGGTCCTCGGTCGCGATCTGCACGACGGCGCCGAGTTCCTCGTTGAACAGGGTGCGCAACGGGTCGCTGCCGCGATCGTCGCCCCAGCCGTCGAGGTCGATGTCGAGGCCGACGTGCGAGGCGAACGCCATTTCGCACAGCGTGGCGAACGCGCCGCCGTCGCTGCGGTCGTGGTAGGCGCGCAGCAGGCCATGCGTGCGCGCATCACGGATCAGTTCGAAGAAGGCACGCAGGCGCTGCGGATCGTCGAGGTCCGGCACCGCGGGATCGTCGCGATCCTGCGAACGTCCGGCGAAGGCCGGCAGGTCATTGCCCCCCGCTTCGGGGAAGCATTGCGCCAGGATCGAACCGCCCATGCGCTGCTTGCCGGCACCCAGGCCGATCAGCCACAGCTCTGACTCGTCCTCGCGCGAAAGCAGTGGCGTGAGCTGCTCGCGCACGTCGGTCACCGGCGCGAAGGCACTGACGATCAGCGACACCGGCGACACGGACTTGTGCGCCTCGCCGTCGTTGTGCCACTGCGCCTGCATCGACAGGGAGTCCTTGCCGACCGGGATGCTCAGATCGAGCTCCGGGCACAACTCCATGCCCACGGCCTTGACCGCGTCGAACAGCAGCGCGTCTTCGCCCGGATGGCTGGCGGCGGCCATCCAGTTCGCCGACAGCTTGATGCGGTCCAGCGATTCCACCGGCGCGGCGGCGAGGTTGGTGATGGCCTCGCCTACCGCCATGCGCGCGGCGGCGGCGGCATCGAGCAGGGCCAGCGGCGTGCGCTCGCCGATCGCCATGACCTCGCCGACGTGGCTGTCGAAACCGGACAGGGTGATGGCGCAGTCGGCCACCGGCATCTGCCACGGGCCCACCAACTGGTCGCGTGCGGTCAGGCCGCCGACGGTGCGATCGCCGATGGTGACGAGGAACTGCTTGGACGCGACGGTGGGATGCGCAAGCACGCGCAAGGCTGCATCGCGCAGGGCAATGCCGCTCCAGTCGAGCGCGGGCCATGGCGCGGCGGCGGGCTGCCGCGTGTCGCGGTGCATCTTCGGCGCCTTGCCGAACAGCACGTCCATGGGAAAATCAATCGGCCAGTCACGACCGGCCTCGTGCGCATTGTCGACCGTCGCGCCGTAACCGACGACGAGGCGTTCTTCCGCCGTCGCGTAGCCGACCACTGCGAACGGGCAGCGCTCGCGTTCGCACAGCGCGGCGAATTCGGCGACACGGTCGGCCGGCAAGCCGAGCACATAGCGCTCCTGCGATTCGTTGCACCACAGCTGCATCGGCGACAGCGACGGGTCGTCCGCGGGCACGCGGGCCAGGTCGATCACGCCGCCGACGCTGGAGTCGTGCAGCAGTTCGGGGATCGCATTGGACAGGCCGCCGGCGCCGACGTCGTGCGCAGTGACGATCGGGTTGTCCTCGCCCATGGCAACGCAGCGGTCCAACACTTCCTGGCAGCGCCGCTCCATCTCAGGGTTGTCGCGCTGCACGCTGGCGAAGTCGAGATGCTCGGCGCTCTCGCCCGACGCGACCGAACTGGCGGCACCGCCGCCGAGGCCGATCAGCATCGCCGGGCCACCGAGCACGATGACCGCATCGCCCGGGCGCAGCGAATGCTTCTGCACCTGCACGCGGTCCATCGCGCCGAGGCCGCCGGCGAGCATGATCGGCTTGTCGTAGGCGCGGGTGTGGGCGCCTTCGTTCAACTCGAAACTGCGGAAGTAGCCGGTGAGGTTCGGCCGGCCGAATTCGTTGTTGAACGCGGCGCCGCCGAGCGGGCCGTCGAGCATGATTTCCAGCGCCGGCGCCATGCGCGGATTGAGCGAACGCGGCGCCTCCCACGGCTGCGGCAGCGTCGGAATGCGCAGGTGCGACACGGAGAAGCCGCACAGGCCCGCCTTCGGGCGGCCACCACGGCCGGTCGCGCCTTCGTCGCGGATCTCGCCGCCGTTGCCGGTGCTGGCGCCCGGGAACGGAGCGATCGCGGTGGGATGGTTGTGGGTCTCGACCTTGATGCAGAACGCCGACGGCAACTCGGCTTCGCTCGCGTACGCCTGCGTGCCCGGCTGCGGGCGGAAGCGGCGCGCGCCGTAGCCTTCGACCACCGCGGCGTTGTCGCTGTACGCCGACAGCGTGTACTGCGGCGTGGTCGCGTGGGTGTTCTTGATCATCTTGAACAGCGACAGTGGCTGCTCACGCCCGTCGATGGTCCACGACGCGTTGAAGATCTTGTGGCGGCAATGTTCGGAGTTCGCCTGCGCGAACATCATCAGCTCGACGTCGGACGGATTGCGGCCCAGGGCGGCGTAGCGCTCGCGCAGGTAGGCGATCTCGTCGTCGGCGAGGGCGAGGCCGAGCCGCGCATTGGCGTCCTCGAGCGAGGCCAGCGCGATGCGTTCGAGTTCGCCACGGGCGGGCACGGCGAACAGCGCGGCGGCATCGTCGCGCGCCTCCAGCAGCGACTGGGTCATCGGGTCGTGCAGCAGCTTCGCCAGCGCGCCCTGCGTCGGCGCATCCGCGGGCCAGCCCGCCACGTCGTAGCGCAGGCCGCGCTCGACCCGCTTCACCGGTTGCCCGGCGCCCTGCAGCAGCTCGGTCGCCTTGCTCGCCCACGGCGACAGCGTGCCCAGGCGCGGGGTGACATAGCGGGAGATCGCGCCGGCGTCGCGCGGCGCCTCGTCGAAACCACCCTGCAGGATGCGCGCGAGCGTGGCCCGGTCCGGCTCGGCCCCGGTTTCGGGGACGACCCAGTAGGTCCACCTGGCGCCGAGCAGGCGCAGGTCGGGATGGACGGCTTGGAGGCGGGCTTGCAGGCGTTCGCGGCGGAACGAAGACAGGGCGGAAGCGCCCTCGAGGACCATCATGTCCGGGGAACCGTGGGGTACGGGCCGGCTATTGTAGCCGCCCGCGATGGACCCAAACCACGGCATGGTTGAAGCCGCGCGCGCGGCTAGCCATGGCAGGCCATGGGCTGTAGATGGCGACCGTGACCCGATCGAAACCAAAACGGAGGCCGAAGCCTCCGTTTCTGCCTTTGTCCGGCCGGATCCGGATCAGCCGCCGGTCGACGCCACCGGATCGGTCGCTCCGCTGGCGGAGGTCTTGCCGCCCTGGGCCAGGCGATCCAGCGCCTCGCGCAACTGCTGCGGCGGCAGGTAGCCGCCGACGGTGGTGCCGTCTTCGGCGATGATCATCGGCGTGCCGGTCAGGCCCGCGCGCTGGCCGATGTCGTACTGCATCGACACGGTGTTCTTGCAGTCACGCACCTGTATCGGGCGATCGTTCTTGGCATCGGTGAGGGCCTTCTTGCGGTCGGGCGCACACCACACCGAAATCATCTTCTTGTGGTCCGGACTGCCAATGCCCATGCGCGGGAAGGCCATGTACTGCACGGCGATTCCCTGCTTGTTGTACTCGGCGATCTCGCTGTGGAACTTGCGGCAATACGCGCATTCGACGTCGGTGAAGATCGCCACCGTGTACTTCGGATTCGGCGGAGCGAAGACGATGCGTTCGCTGACCGGGATGGCCTTGATCAGGTCCTTGCGCACGGCTGCGAGCGACTGCTCGCTCAGGTCCTTCTTTGCGGTGACGTCATACAGCGCACCTTGCGGACCAGGCAGGAACAGGTAACGGCCATCGTCGCTGACATAGACGACCTGGCCCTGGACGATGGCTTCGCGGAAGCCGGCAATCGGCGCGGCCTTGACCTTCTCGATGGTGACGCGCGGATTGAGCATGTGGACGGCAGCGACTGCACGCGCTTCCGGCGTGTTCGCGCCGACCTTGGGTGCATTGCCCAGTGGGGCCGTGGCGCCCGCTGTGGTCGCCTGTGCGCCCGGCGCCTTGCCGGCGGCCGCGCCAGACTGGGGACCCTGGGCGCAGGCCGAGAGGCTGATCACGCCCAACAGGGCAAAGAAAATTTGCTTCATGAACGGTCCTTGCATGGGGGTGACCGGTGTTGGAACGCCGGAAAAGCCGGGAGTTTCGCGATTGTCGCATGAGTGCGACGGACGGCGTGCCCGGAGGGGCCAGTGGCGGGTGCGCTGGGTCACGCATTGGGATCCTTCCGCCCATTCGTGCTGGTGTTCGCGATGCCGCTGATCGCGACTGAGGCCTGCAACCCGCAAGTAAAGGACCGCCGTTCCCCGCTACAACGCGCTGCGGCGCGTTCGACCCCGCCATTGCGCAAGCTCCCCGCGGCGCGGCCGGGCGTTCGGCAGGCCGCGCGGCAGTGCCGCGCCGTGTTCGCTTCGATCGCGTAATGCGGCCATCCATGGCGCAACGCCGCGAGCTTCGGATCGCCCGGCCCGGCCATCCATGGCCGGGCGTTCGGCAGGCCGCGCGGCAGTGCCGCGCAAGCGGCCTGCCTCACCCTCTCGGATGGTGCTTCGCATGCAACTGCTTCAATTGCTCCCGCGCCACCAGCGTGTAGATCTGCGTGGTCGACAGCGAGCTGTGCCCCAGCAGCATCTGCAGCGCGCGCAGGTCGGCGCCGTGATTGAGCAGGTGGGTGGCGAAGCTGTGGCGCAAGCCATGCGGGCTGATCTTCGCCGGGTCGATGCCCGCAACGCCGGCATAGCGCTTCACCAGTTGCCAGAACTGCTGGCGCGAAGGCGCATCGCCACTCGCCTCCAGGAACAACGGCGCCAGCGCGTGCTTGCCGGCGAGCTGCGGACGCGCGTTCGCGAGGTAGCGCTCGAGCCAGTGCTGCGCCTCTTCGCCTAGCGGCACCAGCCGCTCCTTGCTGCCCTTGCCGGTCACGCGCAATACGCCCTGGCGCAGGTTGACCGCCGTAGCGGGAAGGTTGACCAGTTCGCTCACCCGCAGGCCGCAGGCATACATCAGTTCGAGCATCGCGCGATCGCGCAGCCCCAGTGGCGAGTCGACTGCCGGCGCGGCCAGCAAGGCGTCGATCTGGCTTTCGCCCAGCGCCTTGGGCAAGGACCGCGGTTGCCTGGGCGGGTCCAGCAATGCGGTAGGGTCATCGGCGCGCGCACCGCTGCGCACGCGATGGGCAAAGAAGGCCCGCAACGCCGACAGCAGGCGCGCGTTGCTGCGCGGCGAATATCCGCTGCGGCTGCGCCACGCCAGGTAATCGAACAGCGTGGCGCGATCGGCGGACGGCAGCCCGCCGCCCCGGCCTTCATGCCAACGCGCGATGCCTTCCAGGTCGCGTCGATAGCTGTCGAGGGTCTGCCGCGACAGCCCACTCTCGGCCCAGATCGCATCAAGGAAAGCACTGATCGCGATCGCATCGGCATCGGTCAATGGCGGCAGGGCCATCGCCTGCGTGCGGCGTTCGGCCGGCGTGTGCGGTCTCATGGACAAAGCTTATATGCTGGTGCGATGACTTCGTCCGATACCACTTCCCAATCCGCTACACCGCCCCGGCCCGCGGCCCTGGTCGGTTGGCGCCTGTTCGCGCTGCTGTATGACTTTTTCCCCGTGCTGGGCCTGTGGTTCGCGACCGGCGCGGTCGCGATGCTGGTGCACGGCGGTGAACCGATCTATGGCGACACGCTCGCGGGCTGGCTCGAACTGTGCGCGCTGTGGCTCGTCACGGGCCTGTACGCGACGTTGAGCTGGCGGCGTGGCGGACAGACGCTGGGAATGCGGCCATGGCGCCTGCACCTGGCCGCGCGTGATGGCGGCGAGCCCTCGTGGTCGCAATTGTGGACGCGTTACGCCGTCGGCACGCTGTCGCTGCTGCTGGGCGGAATCGGGTTCTGGTGGGCGTGGGTTGACCGGGAAAAGTTGACCTGGCATGACCGTGCCAGCAGAACTCGCTTGATCCGATTGCCCAAGCAGTAGTCCGGAGTTCCCCCGCGCGCTGCGGCGCGTTCGTCTTCGTCGCCACGTCAGTGGATCGCAGCGCTGCAGTGGCCTTCCCCTTCCGGATCCCACGTTGGGGCTAGAGGATCCGCGGCGCGCGTGCCGTCGGTGAGGGACATCGCATGCCCGCTCTCGAGGCGACTTCCCTGGTGGTTGGCATCACGGGTCACCGCAACCTGCACGCTGCCGCCATCCCCGCCCTGAAGACGCAGCTGCGGACATTCTTCCTCGACCTTGCCGAGCGCTATCCGCACCTGCCGGTGGTGCTGCTGTCGTCGCTGGCCGAGGGCAGCGACCAGTTGGCCGCGCAGGTCGCCTTCGACCTTGGCCTGCGTGTGGTGGCGCCGCTGCCGCTGCCGGTGGCGCTGTATCGCGATGACTTCGAGAGCGCGGGCAGCCTGGTGGTGTTCGAACAGCAGTTGCAACGCGCCGAAGTACTGCAGCTGCCGTTGCGGCACGGCGTCGACATCGAAGAGGTGTCGCGCCCGGGACCGGCCCGCGACCGGCAATATGCCCAGGCCGGCATCTTTGTTTCCAGCCATTGCCAGGTACTGCTGGCCCTCTGGGACGGACGCGAATCCGATCGCCTCGGCGGCACCGCGCAGGTAGTCCGGTTCCACCTTCATGGCGAGCTGCCCGGCGCGATCGAGCGTCGCCGCGATACCACGCTCGCGCTGCTCGGTCTGGACGAGGAGACGGTGGTCCATCACCTGCCCGTGCGCCGCACCGAGGATGAGGAAGGACCTCCCGAGGCCGGCCGATGGATCACCGCCGAGGACGAAGTCGTCGCCCATGCCGACATGCCCGCGGTATTCGACCGGATGTTCCAGCGACAGGCGGAATTCAACCGCGACTGCCGCACCTACGCCGAGGCCATTGCCGCCGATGGCACGGACCCGGCCGGGGCGGCGATGCCCGCCTGCCCGATCCACCAGTTGTTCGTCAGCGCCGACTGGCTGGCGCGCACCTACCAGCGCCGCGTCAACCAGGTGCTGCGCATCGTCTACCTGCTCGCTGCCGCGACGGGCTTCGCGTTCTTCCTGTACACGCACATCGCCGCGCACTCCCTGATCATCAACCTCTTCCTGGTGTTCTTCCTCGCCGGCATGGGCGTGGTGCTGCTGTCGCGCCGCCGCGAATGGCAGCGCAAGTACCTCGACTACCGCGCGCTCGCCGAAGGCCTGCGCGTGCAGTCGTACTGGCGGCGCGCAGGCATCACCGACCTGCACTCGCCCGCCTTCGCCCACGACAATTTCATGCACAAGCAGGACGTGGAACTGGGCTGGATCCGCAACGTGATGCGCAGCGCCAGCCTCGAAGGCCTGCTGGTGCCGGTCCAGTCCGATGCACCGGCCGTCGATGCGGTGGTGCGGGAGTGGATCGGCACCAACGACGGCGGCGGCCAGCTCCAGTACTTCTCCGCCGCCGCGGCACGGCGCGAGCGGCAGCACCGTCGCGCCGAACTCGCGGGCATGGTCTGCCTGTGGATCGGCGTGGGCATCAGCGCCGTGCTCGCGGTGTTCTCGCGCCGGTTCGACCCGCAAGTGCAGCACGTGCTCGTGTCGTCGATGGGCATCCTCTCGGTGGCCGCGGCCGTGCACGAGGCGTACGCCTACAAGAAGGCCGACAAGGAACTGATCAAGCAGTACCGCTACATGCAACGCATCTTCGGCGCGGCGCGGCGGCGCCTCAACGGCTGCCAGGGCGTGCACGAGCAACAACAGATCCTGCGCACGCTGGGCGAGGCGGCGCTGACCGAACATGCCGAATGGACGCTCATGCATCGCGAGCGCCCGCTGGAACATTCGCACCTGTGACCCCCATCAGGGGGTGCCTGCGGATGTCCTGAATGCAGGTAGGCAGGCGTTAAACCGGATGCACCGGCGACACTCGGGCTCCAATGCGATTCCGCGCCTTCCTCAGCTACAGCCATGCCGACGCCGAGTGGGCACGCTGGCTGCTGCGTCGCCTGGAAACCTATCGGGTGCCGTCGCGGCTGGTCGGCACGCGCGGCACGCACGGTGAGATCGGGCCGCGGCTGGGCACCTTCTTCCGCGATCGCGATGAATTGCCGAGCTCGGGCGACCTGGGCACCACCATCCGCGAGGCCCTGGGCGAATCCGCCGCGCTCATCGTGGTGTGCTCGCCCGCCGCCGCGCAGTCGCGTTGGGTCAATGCCGAAGTCGAGGCGTTCCGCGCCGAGGGGCGCGACGATCGCGTGCTGTGTTTCGTCGTCGCCGGCGAACCAGGCAGCCACGATCCCGCGCAGCAATGCTTCCCCGCTGCCGTGCTCGCGCATGCAGGCGACGGCAGCGCGATCGAACCGCTTGCCGCCGATGCGCGCCGCGAAGGCGACGGGCGCGAACGCGCCTTCCTCAAGCTCGTCGCCGGACTGCTCGGCGTCGGCTACGACACGCTTGCCCGGCGCGAAGCGCAGCGACGCCAGCGCAAGTGGGCTGTGGTAGCCGCCGCCTCGCTGGCGGGCATGGCGATCGCGCTGGCCCTGGCCGCGACCGCCTGGGTCGCGCGCAACGATGCGCAACGCCGGCAAGCCCAGGCCGAGGACATCCTCGGCTTCATGCTGGGCGACCTGCGCAAAAAGCTGGACACCGTCGGCCGGCTCGACCTGATGGGCGCGGTCGACGACAAGGCCATGGCCTACTTCGCCACGCTCGACCCACGCGACCTCAGCGACCGCGCCCTCGAGGAACAGGCGCGCGCGCTGACCGGCATCGGCCAGGTGCGTCTCAACGAAGGCAAGCACGACCCCGCGATGGCGGCGTTCCGCGAGGCGCACGCGCGCAGCACCGCATTGCACCAGCGCGCGCCGGACAACGGCCAACGCCTGTTCGACCTGGCCCAGGCCGAATACTGGATCGGGTTTGTCGCGCTGGAGCAGGGGCGCTATGACGAATCGGCCGTGTGGTTCCGCAAGTATCGGGACAGCGGAATCCGGCTCGCAGCGATGGACCGCAAGAACTTCGACTGGCAACGCGAAGTCGCCTACGGCCACCAGACTTTGGCGGTACTCGACGAGCGGCGCGGGCGCTATCCGGAAGCCGAGCGCGCCGTGCGCGAAGAGCTGGCGCTGTATCGGACCTGGACGGCGCAGCACCCGGATGACACGGCGCTGCGCTTCGAGGCCGCCAACGTCCTGTCATGGCTGGGTACCCTATCCGCCCAGCAGGGCAAGCTGGCGGACGCGGAAGCATTCTTCACCGAGCAACTCGCCGGCATGCAGCGCAATCTCGCGGCGGAACCGGCGAACGCCAAATGGCAGGACCTGCGTGTAAATGCCTTGTATCTGCTGGTGGAAGCACAGGCCCAACGCGGCCGACGCAACGAGGCTCTCGCCAACATCCTTGCGGCGACCACGTCCGCGGACGCGTTGGCCAAGCAGGATCCGGCCAACAACCTGTGGCAGTCGCCACCTGCGATCTGTCGCTGGTGGCATGCGCAGTTGATTGCCACCTCCGACAGTGCGATGGCCATCAAGCTCGCGGACGAGGCCGCCGCCATCGCGACCAGGGCGCGGACAGCCGAGCCCAAGAACGAACGCGTACTGCGCTGGCTGGTCATGGCGCGCAACCTGCAGGCCCAGCTTGCACTGGCGCAGGGTGACAGCCGTGGGGCGCAAGCGCATGCCGCCGAAGCGTTGGCGCTGTTGGAACCGGCCTGGAGGGACGCTCCGAACGAAACCCTGCGCCTGGTCCTGGCCAACAGCCGGATCCTCGCCGGAGAGGGCGCACAGGCGGCAGGAGACGACATTGCGGCGCGGGCGGATTGGCAACAGGCCGAGCGACTTCTGACGACCGACGCAGGCGACGCGTTGCCATTCGAACGGCTCGATCCCCTGGTGCGGACCTTGCTGCACCTCGGCCGCGCCGCCGAGGCACGGCTGCACCAGCAACGGCTCACCGCCGCGGGCTACGTCCCGCTGCGGCCATTCCCCCCGGCCGATCGAATCGCCGCGCAATAAGGCCACGCCCCCAGCCACTGAATCCGTCGGGCTTTACGCCCACGTCCCGGCCCGAGCGGCCATCCCCCCGAAGAGGAGCCACGACCATGCCCAACACTCCGAACATCAATCTCGACCTGCGCTTGAACGGCTCCACCGACCCCGGCTGGCACAACGTCCTCGCCTCCAACGGCCAGACGACCTATGGCTACCGCTACACCGGTGGCGACGATGGCGCCGGCGGCCTGGAACAGACCTCGGGCCAGGGCCGCGATACGGCACCGCTGCAGCTGATTGCCGACCAGCGTTACCAGATCAGCGGTCACAACTTCTTCAACGACACCAACAACCAGCTGAGCTGGAACGGCAACAGCGGTCGCGCAGCCACGATCATCGACGCCAACAGCCACGTCGAGACCGCCGAATACAACGTCATCGTGACCGACACCGGCAACGGCAACTGCACGATCCAGTGCGATCCGCCGATCATCAACCGGTAGCCGTCGGCCTGGCCCCGGACGCGGCGCACACACGTGCGCCGCAGGCGGCCGGAATGCCGCTCGTGCTTATCCCGAGCGGCGCCTGAAGAAGAAGAACGACACCGTGAGCATCACCAGCGTCGGCAACAGGTACGCGATGCGGTAGTCGAAATGGTAGACCTGCGCCAGTCGCACGCACTGCTGCTGCAGCAGCCAGAAGCCGAGCGAGAACACGATGCCGATGAACAACCGCTTGCCCATGCCGCCGCTGCGCAAGGTGCCGAAGGCGAACGGCACCGCCGCCAGGCACAGGGCGAGGATGTTCAGCGGATAGAACCAACGCCCCCAATAGATCGCCTCGAACTCCGAGGCATCCAGGTCATTGCGCTGGCGGTAGGCGATCGCTTTGCGCAACTCGCCCGCGGCGAGGTAACGCGGTTTGTCGGTGCCGGCGGTGAGCGCGACCGCATCCAGTTTCGACGCCCAGCGTTCTTCCGGGACCTTGGTCTGCGTCACCGACTTGGCCTGGAAGTTGGTGCGGGTGACATCGCGCAGCAGCCAGCCACCGGGGCGGTGCTCGGCGACTTTCACCAGCGCCAGTGACTTGAGCCGTCCGTCGCCGGCGAATTCGTAGAGGCGCACGTCGCGCAGTTCGAGCCAGCGATCGGTGCCGTTGTCGCGCTCCTCGCCACCGTTGGCATTGAGGATGACGTCGCCTTCGCGTGCCCACAGCCCGGAGTAGCGCGCCACGATCATGTCCTTCGACTTCGCGGTGGTCTTCAGGGCGTTGGAGCGACGCTCGCCCCACGGCCCCGCGGTTTCGCCGCTGAACACCATCAGCAGGGTCAGCACCGCCAGGGCGCCGGCGACCGCGACGCTCAGGCGGCGGCGGGACAGGCCGAGGGCACGCAGTGCGGTGAGTTCCGAGGACGCGGCCAGTTGGCCCAGGGCCATCAGCGAACCCACCACCGCGGCGTAGGGGAACAATTCGTACAGGCGGCGCGGCACCGTATAGGCCATGTAGGCGATCGCCGTCGTCATCTCGTAGTTGCCGCGGCCGATGTCGCTGAACTCGCCGACGAACCCCAGCATGAGGTCGAGTCCGATCAGCACCGCCCACACCAGCAGGATGGTGGTGAAGACGACGCGGCCGACATACAGGTCGTGGATCCTGGGGAATGGTTTCATCGACGCTCCCCCTTCACGACCGCGCCGGCCGGCGCATGCGGCCGTCGAAGAAGTACAGCCACAAGGCGATCACCAGCAGCGGCACGATCAGCCACCACAGGCCCAGATCGGCGGGAATCTTGCCCTTCTCGAGCCACTTGGTCCCCATCAGCATGAGGTTCATGCCAATCATGTAGCCGAGGAACCCGGTCATCACCCGGCCATAGCGGGCCTGGCGGGGCATGCTGCGCGCCAGCGGGATCGCCATCAGCGCAAAGGCGAGCGTCAGCAGAGGCGGCGCGATGCGCGCATGCAGCTGCGCATTGGCCTCCTTGCGCTTGTCTCCGATCAGGCGGGAGGTCGGCAGGTACTCGGGATCGTTGGGATCGAACTTCCGCTCGACCGCCGGCATGGTCACTTCGTTGCGCTTGTAGCCGAGCAGGCGATAGTCGAGCCCGGCCTCGCGCGGGCCTTCCACCTCGAAGCCATCATTGAGGGTGAGGAAGCGCTCGCCGTTGTCGGCGACGGTGACCTCGCCGTCGTTGGAAGTGGTGACGTCGAGGCGGTCCTCCTTCTGCCTGTACACGAAGACGCGACTGAAGCGGCTCCCATCGGGACTCATCGCCCCGACGAAGATCACGCCGCCCCCGGCGATTTCGGTGAAGGCCCCCGGCTCCAGTCCCGCCACGATCAGGTTGCGGTTGGCCTCGCTCACCATCTGCCGGGACACGCGCTCGGCCCACGGCCCCAACCACAGGGAACAGGTACCGACCACGGCCACCATCGGCAGCACCAGCAACAGCAGCGGCTTCAGGATGCGGGTCGGTCCCACCCCGATCGCGGAAATCACCGGCATTTCCGAATCCCGGTACAGCCGCCCCATCCCGAGCATCAGCCCCAGCATCAGCGCCAGGGGCAGGATCAGCGGCAACCAGTTCAGCATCACCAGCCCCAGCTGGGGCAACAGCATGCCCACCGGGATGCGGCCGGTGGCCATGTCGCGCAGGACGTCGGTGAAGACACCGCCGAAGGCCACGATCATCAGCACGACGCCGGCGGCGAAGGTGGACTGGACGAATTCGCCGAAGAGGTATCGATCGAGCTTGCGCATCAGGGGGGCGGGCTTCCAGTGGGCTGCTAGACTTGAGGTTTGGTCGGGCCGGCGTCGCCGGGGTGGCTGCACCCGCGCCTCGCCGACCGGCCGGTCGCGACCGATCCGCGATTGTACTGGTAGTACCGGAGTGGTTCGGTGCGCCGGTTTCACCGCGCACGCCGAACGCTCCCACCCCACCGCATCTCTTTACTTCCCCCGGAATCTGTTGGATGGCCCTCGAATTCGACCTGAACAATGCCGCTCCCGCGACCATCACCACCGATTGCGTGGTCGTGGCCGCCTTCGCCGACAAGAGCCTGAGCCCGTCGGGCCAGACGCTGGATGAAGCCAGCGGCGGCCGCCTGCGCGCCCTGCTGGAACGCGGCGACATCAGCGGCAAGACCGGCAAGACCGCCCTGCTGCACGACCTGCCCGGCGTCACCGCGCCGCGCGTGCTGGTGATCGGCCTGGGCGATGCCGGCAAGTTCGGCGTGCCGCAGTACATCAAGGCGCTGGGCGATGCCGCCCGCGCGCTCAAGACCGGCCCGGTCGCCCATGCCCTGCTCACCCTGAGCGAGCTGGATGTGAAGGGCCGCGACCAGGCCTGGAACCTGCGCCAGGCCGCGATCGTCTGCGACCACGCCTGCTACGCCTATACCGCCACGCTCGGCGCCAAGAACAAGAAGCGCGACGAAACCGGCCTCAAGCACCTCTCGATCCGCGGCGAGGACAAGACCGCCCTCGCCAACGGCAAGGCCATCGCCGCCGGCGTCGCCTTCACCCGCGAACTGGGCAACCTGCCGCCGAACATCTGCAACCCGGGCTACCTCGCCGAGCAGGCGCAGGAATTCACCGCCCGCTTCGACAAGGCCAGCTGCGACGTGCTCGACCGCGCGCAGATGCAGGAACTGGGCATGGGCTCGCTGCTCGCCGTCGCGCGCGGCTCGGCCAACCCGCCCAAGCTGATCGTGATGAAGTGGAACAACGGCGGCGACGCCAAGCCCTTCGTCCTCGTCGGCAAGGGCATCACCTTCGATACCGGCGGCATCAACCTGAAGACGCAGGGCGGCATCGAGGAGATGAAGTACGACATGTGCGGCGCCGCCAGCGTGATGGGCGCGTTCGTGGCCGCGGTCGGCATGCACCTGCCGATCAACCTGGTCGTCATCGTCCCGGCGGTCGAGAACATGCCCGACGCCGACAGCTACCGGCCGTCCGACGTCCTCACGTCGATGTCGGGCAAGACCATCGAGGTCGGCAACACCGACGCCGAGGGCCGCCTGATCCTGTGCGATGCACTGACCTACGCGCAGCGCTTCGAGCCGCAGGCCCTGCTCGACGTCGCCACCCTCACCGGCGCTTGCGTGATCGCGCTGGGCAAGTACGCGACCGGCCTGATGTCGAAGGACGACGACCTCGCCAACGAACTCATCGCCGCCGGCGAGAACGTGTTCGACCGCAGCTGGCGCCTGCCGCTCTGGGACGAATACCAGTCGCTGCTCGATTCCACCTTCGCCGACGTCTACAACATCGGCGGCCGCTGGGCCGGTGCGATCACCGCGGGTTGCTTCCTTGCGCGCTTCACCGAAGGCCAGCGCTGGGCGCACCTCGACATCGCCGGCGTGGCCAACGACGAAGGCAAGCGCGGCATGGCAACCGGCCGTCCGGTCGGCCTGCTGAGCCAGTGGCTGCTCGACCGCGCCGCCTGACGCCGACCGCACCGTGGCGCGCGCCGACTTCTACCTGATCGCCAAGGAACGGTTCAAGGCCGAACCGCTGCGCCTGGTGTGCGAGCTCGCACGCAAGGCGCACGACGCCGGGTTGTGGACGCTGGTGCTCGCGCGCGATGCGGCGCAGGCCGAACAGCTCGACGATCTGTTGTGGGACATGGGCGAGGACGTCTACATCCCGCACCAGATCGCCGGTGCGGACGTCGACGAGGAAGAAGCCGCGGTCCTGATCGCCTCGCCCGATGTCGACGCACCGCTGCGACCGCTGGTGATCAACCTGCGCGACGCGGCGGTCGACGGCAGCTTCGAGCGCGTGCTGGAAGTCGTCCCCGCCGACGAGTCCGCGCGCGGCCCGCTGCGCGAGCGCTGGAAGCACTACCAGGCGCGCGGACTGGAGTTGAAGAAGTACGACATGTAAGAGATGTCCGGTGCGTCCGGGATGCCGGGCGCGCCGACTTCGTCATCCCGGCGCAAGCCGGGATCCATTTTGACTTTGCTCTATTCGCGCGTAGTACGCGATGCAACAGCAACAGCAACAGCAAAAATGGATCCCGGCTTACGCCGGGATGACGAGCACAAGCAACAGCGACAGCAACAGCAACAGCACCAATAAGCGCAAGCCATGACCCAGACGCTCTCCTCCAGCTACGACCCCACCCAGTTCGAAACCCGCCTGTACCAGCAGTGGGAGAGCAGCGGCGTGTTCCAACCACGGGGAGAGGGCGAGCCCTACACCATCCTGCTGCCGCCGCCAAACGTGACCGGCACGCTGCACATGGGCCACGCGTTCCAGCACACGCTGCAGGACGCACTGGTGCGCTATCAGCGCATGCGCGGCTTCGACGTGCTGTGGCAGATGGGCACCGACCACGCCGGCATCGCCACGGAAATGGTGGTGTCGCGCAACCTCACCGCCGAAGGCAAGGGCGAAACGCGCGACTCGCTCGGCCGCGACGGCTTCATCGCCAAGGTGTGGGAGTGGAAGCAGCAGTCCGGCGACACTATCGAGCGGCAGATGCGCCGCCTCGGCACGTCCGGCGACTGGACCCGCAGCGTGTTCACCATGGACCCGATGGCCGCGGAAGCCGTCGTCGAAGCCTTCGTGAAGCTGCACGAGCAGGGCCTGGTCTATCGCGGCCAGCGCCTGGTCAACTGGGATCCGGTGCTGAAGACCGCGATCTCCGATCTCGAAGTGGTCAACGAGGAAGAAGACGGCCACCTGTGGTCGATCGCCTATCCGCTCGGCGACGGCAGCGGCACGCTCACCGTCGCCACCACCCGCCCGGAAACCATGCTCGGCGACACCGCCGTGATGGTGCATCCGGAAGACGAGCGCTATGCGCACCTGATCGGCAAGACGGTGAAACTGCCGCTGACCGGTCGCGAGATCCCGGTCATCGCCGACGCCTACGTCGATCGCGAATTCGGCACCGGCGTGGTCAAGGTCACGCCCGCGCACGACTTCAACGACTACCAGGTCGGCCAGCGCCACAAGCTGCCGATGATCAACATCTTTACCCCGGACGCCGTCACCAACGACAACGTCCCGGAGAAATACCGCGACCTCGATCGTTACGTCGCGCGCAAGGCCGTGCTCGCCGATCTCGAAGCCGAAGGCCTGCTCATCGAGACCAGGCCGCACAAGCTGCAGGTGCCGCGTGGCGACCGCACCAACCAGGTGATCGAGCCCTACCTGACCGACCAGTGGTTCGTGCAGATGGACGGCTTCGCCAAGCGCGGGCTGGACCTCGTCGAGCAGGGCGACATCCAGTTCGTCCCGGCGAACTGGATCAGCACGTACCGCCACTGGATGGAGAACATCCAGGACTGGTGCATCAGCCGCCAGCTCTGGTGGGGCCATCGCATCCCGGCCTGGTACGACGCCACCGGCAACTTCTACGTCGGCCGTAGCGAAGCGGAAGTCCGCGCGAAGCATTCGCTCGGCACCGAGGTCGTGCTGACGCAGGACAACGACGTGCTGGAGACCTGGTTCTCCTCGGCGCTATGGCCGTTCAGCACCATGGGTTGGCCGAACGCGGAACTGATGCAGGAACGCGGCTTCGACAAGTACCTGCCGTCGTCGGTGCTCGTCACCGGCTTCGACATCATCTTTTTCTGGGTCGCGCGCATGATCTTCATGACCGACCACTTCACCGGTCGCGTCCCGTTCAAGGACGTCTACATCACCGGCCTGGTGCGCGATGCGCACGGGCAGAAGATGTCGAAGTCCAAGGGCAACATCCTCGACCCGATCGACATCATCGACGGCATCTCGCTCGACGACCTGGTCGCCAAGCGCACCACCGGCCTGATGCAGCCGAAGATGGCCGAGAAGATCGAGAAGGCCACGCGCAAGGAATTCCCCGACGGCATCCCCGCCTTCGGCGCCGACGCGCTGCGTTTCACCATCAGCGCCCTCGCCGGCCACGGCCGCGACATCAAGTTCGACCTCGGCCGCGCCGAGGGTTACAAGAACTTCTGCAACAAGCTGTGGAACGCCTCGCGCTTCGTGTTGATGAATACTGAAGGCGCGAGCTTCACCGGCGTGCCGCAGCCTAAGACCGATGCCGAACGCTGGATCCTCGCGCAGTTGGCGAAGACCGCGGCCGAGGCCGAACAGCACTTCGCGTCCTACCGCTTCGACCTGCTCGCGCAGGCGCTGTACGAGTTCGCCTGGAACAACTTCTGCGACTGGTTCGTGGAACTCGCCAAGCCGGCACTCAACGGCGCCGATGCGGCCGCGGCGGACAGCACACGCCACACGCTGCTGTACGTGCTCGAGCGCCTGCTGTCGCTGCTGCACCCGCTGGTGCCGTTCGTGACCGAAGAGCTGTGGCAGGCGGTCGCGCCGCGGCTTGGCATCGCGGAGACGACGGTCATGCTGCGACCCTATCCGCAAGCCGCGGATTTCGCCGGCGCCGATCAAGCGCGGGCCGAAGCCGACATCGAGTGGCTCAAGGCCATGGTCTCGGCATTGCGCCGCGTGCGCAGCGAACTCAATGTCGCGCCGTCGAAGCTGGTGCCGCTGCTGCTCGCGGAAGGCAACGAGGCCGATCGGGCGCGCGCGCAGCGCTTCGACTCGCAGTTGCGCTTCCTCACCAAGCTGGAACGCATCGATTTCATCGCCGATGCCAAGTCCGCGCCGGCTTCGGCCGCAGCCGTGGTGGGCGAACTGCACCTGCTCGTGCCGCTGGAAGGCCTGGTCGACCTGTCGGCCGAGCGCGCGCGCGTTGAAAAGGAAATCGCGCGGGTCGCCGGCGAAAAGGAAAAGAGCGAAGCCAAGCTCGCCAAGTTCACCGACAAGGTGCCGGCTGCGGTGATCGAGCAGGAGCGTCAGCGCCTGGTCGACTGGACCACGCAGCTCGAGGGCCTGGCGGCGCAACGGGCGAAACTGGGCTGATCGCAACCGGGTGCCGCCGCTCGCCGGCGGCGCCTGGTCAGAAGCTCTTGCCGGTGTCGATACGGACATCCTCGCGCACGGCGGCGCTGGCACGGCGCTCGAACTCCGCGGGGTCGATGATGACCAGGTGGCAGGACTGCACCGGAGGCTTCAGCCGGACCGCGGCCCCTTCCAGGTAGAGCCAGGTCGGGCGCCTGGGTTGCCTGGCGCCCTTGCCCACGTAGTCGGCCTCATGGCTGCGCAGCACCACGGCATCCGCGCCCTTCGCCTCGGCTGCCTGCACGAGTTCGGCAAATGCCTTGTGGTAACTGACACTCGCCGGCGCCATGCCCGTGCGATTGTTGGGCTCCCGGCTCCCAAGCTGCACTGATACCCGCCCCAGGCGCGCCTGCACGCAGCTCGGCGATTCCTCCAGCAGCAGCGCGGTCGCGGGCTCGTTGGCCATGACCCTGGCCACGGCGAGGGCCAGCCCCAGCGACCCGCACCCGCCCAGCAGCAGCGTTCGAAGCGGCTTCTTCATCCACCCTCCCGAGTGGCTTGTGGGCTCACTCGACAGGGAGTAGCTCCATCGCCATCACCAGCGCATCCTCGCGTCCGTCCTTCGCTGGGTAGTAGCGCGGCCGGCGGCCAATCTCGTTGAAGCCCTCGTCGTGGTACAGCGCGATCGCATTCGCGTTCGACGGCCGCACCTCGAGGAAGACACGGGCCACGCTACGGGCACGCGCCATCTTCAGCAGCGCATGCAGCAGGCGGCGGCCATGCCCCTGCCCCTGCAGTTCCGGTGCGATGCAGATGTTGAGCACGTGCGCCTCGCCTGCCGCGATCGACATCAGGAAGTAACCGACGATGCGCTCGTCGTTGGACAGCACCCACGCCGGATAATCGGCACGCAGGCAGTCGCGGAAGATCCCCAGGGTCCAGGGGAACTCATAAGCGCGCGCCTCGATCAGCTGTACGGCGGCGAGGTCGTCCTCGCGCATCGCCCGCAAGGCCAGCGGCAGGGCCTGATCTTGCGCGCGTGCGTTCATTGCGGCGTCCGCCTGCGCAGTGCGCGCAGGCGCGGCCACAGCGCGCGGCGCGCGGCGACGTCGCCCAGCGTGGCGAGATCGGGCAATGCCGCCAGGAGCTCGGAGTCTTGCGGGTTCCGGTTCGCCGCCCGCGCCAGCGCGGCCAGCAGCGGCGACAGCGGGGCCGCCGGTTTTGTCGGCGCGTCTTTTGTCGGCACGTCTGCTTTCGCAGCGCGCGGCGCCGAGCCGGCGCGATCCCCGGGCGGCTCCGGCGCGGCGACACCGCCGCCTGCCGAAGCCGGCATCAGCACCTCATGGCCCAGTGCCTGCAACCATTCACGCTGCTGCGCACTCCACGGCGTGTCGTGCGCGGACATCACGTTGCAGGCTCCGGCGGCAGGCGGCGCATGCGGCGCCACAGCGCCCGCCCCGGCCCCGACAATGCGTAGAGCACGCCGATCGACAGCAGTACCGATGGCGGATCGATGGCGACCGCCACCAGCACCGCGAGCACCACGACCCCGACCAGGAATGGCATGCGGTCGCTGCGTGGTCCGCCGCCCTTGAAACTGAAATAGCGGAACCGGCTCACCATCAACAACGCGGCCGCCACGGTCACGCCCAGCGCGACGTAGCGCAGCTCCTCGCCGGTGAAACCGTTGTCGTGGCAGGTCCATACGAAACTCACGACCAGTCCCGCCGACGCCGGGCTCGCCAGTCCGATGAACCAGCGCTTGTCGACCTGCCCCACCTGCGAGTTGAAGCGCGCCAGGCGGATCGCCGCGCACGCGGCATAGAGGAAGGCCGCGATCCAGCCGAGCTTGCCCGGCACCACGCCATCCAGGCGTGTCGATGACAGGGCCCAGTGGTACATCACCAGCGCCGGTGCCAGGCCGAAGCTGATCAGGTCGGCGAGCGAGTCGTACTGCACGCCGAATTCGCTCTGGGTGTTGGTCAGGCGCGCGACCCGGCCATCGAGGCCATCGAGGATGGCGGCGATGAAAACGGCGATGCAGGCATTCTCGAAATGCCCCTGCGTCGCCGCGATGATCGCGTAGAAGCCGGCGAACATGCCGCCGGTGGTGAACAGGTTGGGCAGCAGGTAGATGCCGCGGCCGCGCGGCCGTGGGATGTGCGATGGGTCCATGTCCACGAGTTTAACCCTTGCCTGCGCGCGGGCACGGTGCTGCAATCCAGCTTCCGCCGCTGATCCGAGCATTCCCATGCGCAGCCGCATGATCCGCCCGCTCTCGCCCCGCCTGCTCCTGGCGCTCGCCACCGTGCTGTTCGCCCCGGGCGCCTTCGCCGGAACGGTCTACCAGTGGAAGGACGCCAAGGGCGTGACCCATTACGCCGATGCCCCGCCACCCGGGCAGCAGGGCGTGAAGAACCGCGAACTGCAGGACGCCCCCGCAGCGCCGCAGCAAGCCGCCCTGACGCCGGAAGAGGCCAACTGCGCCACGGCGCGCAAGAACCTGGAACAACTGAAGAGCTCCCAGCCCGTCGGCCTCGACGCCAACGGCGATGGCAAGCCCGACGCAACCATGACCGCGGAAGAACGCGCGAAGCAAGTCCAGCGCACCGAGTGGGTGCTGACCAACCACTGCAAGCAGCCCGCTGCGGCGCCCTGACATGCGCCTGGGCTGGGCCCTCGTCGGCGGCATCGCGATCGGTGCCGCGTTGTGGTGGTGGACCACGCGCGACGAACGCGAGCACGCCCGCGCCGAACACGAACGCAAGGCCGCCGCCGCGGCCGAAGCGGCCCGTCCCGTGCTCTACCGCTGGCACGATGCCAACGGCGTGCTGCAGATCACCGAGCAGCCGCCGAAGGGGCGCAAGTACGTACGCATAGACCGCGAACCCTACGACGGCATCGAGGTCCACGGCGACCGCAGCGCCGACCTGCCCGAAACGCCTGGGAAATGAAGCCCGGGAGAGCGCCTCCGGCCCGCAACGGGCCGAAGCTGCTCCATTACGGCGAAGCCGGTAAACCCGCGAAACGCATGGCAAAATGCCCGCTTCCCTTCGCGTGAACCCCCCGCCGATGCGCCTGTCGCAGTTCCACCTCCACACCAGCAAGGAAACCCCCGCCGAGGCCGAGATCGTCAGCCACAAGCTGATGCTCAAGGCCGGCATGATCCGCAAGCTCGCCGCTGGCCTGTACACGTGGAGCCCGCTGGGCCTGCGCGTGCTGCGCAAGGTCGAGCGCGCGGTGCGCGAGGAGATGGACGCCGCCGGCGCGGTCGAACTGCTGATGCCGACGATCCAGCCGCAGGAACTGTGGGAGGAGACCGGGCGCTGGGAGAAGTTCGGCGGCCAGTTGCTCAAGATCCAGGACCGCAAGGAGGCCGGCTACTGCTACGGACCGACCGCCGAGGAAGTCATCACCGACTTCGCCCGCAGCGAGTTGTCCAGCTACAAGCAGCTCCCGGTCAATTTCTACAACATCCAGACCAAGTTCCGCGACGAGATCCGCCCGCGCTTCGGCGTGATGCGCGCGCGCGAGTTCCTGATGAAGGACGCCTACTCCTTCCACGTCGACGACGAATCGCTCGCCGCCGAATACAAGAACATGTACGACACCTACGGCCGCATCTTCACCCGCCTGGGACTGAAGTTCCGCGCCGTGTTCGCCGACACCGGCGCGATCGGCGGCAGCGCTTCGCACGAATTCCATGTGCTGGCCGACTCCGGCGAGGATGCGCTGGCCTTCTCCAGCGACTCCGACTATGCCGCCAACGTCGAACTGGCCGAAGCAGTCGCACCGGGTCCGCGTCCCGCCGCTGCCGAGGCGATGCGCAAGGTCGACACGCCCACGCAGAAGACCTGCGAAGACGTCGCCGCGCTGATGGGCATCGACCTCAAGCGCACGGTGAAGTCGGTCGCGGTGATGGGCGCGGATGCCGATGGCAACCCGCAGTTCGTGCTGGCGCTGGTGCGCGGCGACCACGTCGTCAACGAGATCAAGCTGGCCAAGCTGGCGGGCCTGGGCGAATACCGCCTGGCCAACGAAGGCGAGATCGATACGCACCTGGGCAGCGAGCCGGGCTTCCTGGGACCCGTGCTTGTCGGCGGTGCCAAGAGCACCGCCGGGTCCCCCAAGCGGAAGATCCGCATCGTCGCCGACCGCAGCGTCGCCGCGATGGCCGACTTCGTCGTCGGCGCCAACGAGAAGGGCTTCCACATCGCGGGCGTGAACTGGGGCCGCGACCTCCCCGAACCCGACGACGTCGCCGACATCCGCAACGTCGCCGAAGGCGATCCCTCGCCGGACGGCAAGGGCACCCTCGGCTTCGCGCGCGGCATCGAGGTCGGCCATGTGTTCGCACTGGGCCGCAAGTATTCCGAGGCGATGCAGTGCACCGTGCTCGACGCCAACGGCAAGGCTGTCATGCCGGCGATGGGCTGCTACGGCATCGGCGTGTCGCGGATCGTGGCAGCCGCCATCGAGCAGAACCACGACGCCAACGGCATCGTCTGGCCCGACGCGATGGCGCCGTGGCAGGTCGCGGTGTGCATGATCAACCCGAAGAACGACGCCAGCGTCAGTGCGGCGGCCGAAGCGCTGTATCGCGAACTCAATGCCGCCGGCATCGAAGCCGTGCTCGACGACCGCGGCCTGCGTCCGGGCGCGATGTTCGCCGACATCGAGCTGATCGGCATCCCGCATCGCGTGGTGGTGTCCGAGCGCGGCATCGCCGCCGGCTCGTTCGAATACCGCCACCGCCGCGCCAGCGAGGCCGAGAATCTCGATCGCGCGGCGTTGCTCGCGCGGCTGGGCGCGGCATAATCGATGGCAAGGCCGGCCACGGTCGCATATCCATCGCAATCCGGAGGTTCCATGTCGATCGACATCACCGGCCTGTCCACGAAGGAACTGGACGCGCTGATCAACCAGGCGAAGAAGCGCAAGACCACGCTCAGCAAGCGCAAGCCGATCGCCGTGGTGCGCAGGAAGCTCACCGACCTGGCACGGGCCGAGGGCTTCACTATCGCGGAACTCTTCGGCGGCGCGCCGGCGGCGAAGGCCGCCTCCGCACCCAAGGCCCCCAAGGCGCGCAAGACCACCAAGGGCTACAAGCTGGGCAAGGTTGAGCCCAAGTACCGCAATCCGGCCAATGCCGGGGAAACCTGGGCGGGCCGCGGCAAGCCGCCGCGCTGGCTGGCGACCTATCTGGACAACGGCCGCAGGATCGAGGAATTCCTGATCGCGGCGCAGTAAGGCTCAAGCCGCGGCGCGTCGCGGCATGAAAAAGCCGGTCTATTGGCCGGCTTTTTTCATTGCGTCACTCGCGGCGGATTCGCTCGAGCACGCTACAGATTGCGCCCCGGTGGCAACAACAGGTTGCCGAACAGCAATCCCGCCACCAGCGCCAGCAGGACATTCAGCACCGCCAGCAGCGCGTCCTGCCCCACCACCGCATCCTGCTGCTGGATCATCGACAGCAGGCCGCGCAGGCTGGTGCTGCCCGGCACGAGCAGGATGATGCCCGGCAGGCGGATGATCGCGCCGGGCCGCTTCCACCAGCGCGCGTAGGCGTTTCCGGCGGCGGTCAGCAGCAATGCGGCGAGGAAGATGCCGGACGGACTGCCGAGGCTCTCGCCCGCGTAGCGTGCGATCAGGTACCCCGAAGCGGCGGCCACCATGACCAGCAGGTAGTCGCGGCGGCTGGCGCGGAACAGCACCGCGAACGCAAATGCGGCCAGCACCAGCGAGCAGGTCTCCACCCAGGCCGGCTGCGGCCGCGACGCATGTACCCAGGGGTGCAGTCCAAGCAGGTTCGTGATGTACAGCGCGATCACCGCACCGACGGTCAGCTTGAGCACCGTGGTCACCGCGCCGGCAAAACGCGCCGTCCCGGACGCTAGGTGCTGGCTGGTGAGCTCGTTGACCGCATTGGTCAGGGCCAGGCCGGGGAGCAGCACGATCAACGAGGCGATGATCACCGTGTTCTGGTTGAGCGGGGCAATCAGGCTCGCCACCAGCGCGGTGATCAAGCCAGCGAGCATCGCCGCGACCGCTTCGGTGGCTTCGCGCAACCGCGGCCGGTGCGTCGCATAGTCGCTCAGGGCGCCAATGATCAGTCCGTTGAACCCGGCCACCGCGATGTCCACCCAGGGCAGGCGCAGCAGTCCGGCGACGGCGAGGGCGGCGAGGCTGTAGCCGAGCACCTGCATGATCCGCCAGCGCCAGGTCGGCGGCCGGTCGAGCGCGCTCATCTGCTCGCGCGCTTGCCTGAGGTCCAGCGTGCCCGACATCACTTCCTCGGCGATGCGGTCGGTCTCGGCGAGCCGGTGGAGATCGGTTTCGCCTACCGGCAGGCGCAGCACGCGCGTGATCTCTGTCTCCTCCGGTCGCGAAGGATCATTGAAGGTGAGGATCATCCCGGTCGGGTTCGACCACGGCTCGCACTCGACGTGCAGCTTGCGCGACACCGCGATCATCGCGCCCTCGAGACGCTGCGCGGTGGTGCCGTAGCGGTGCAAACGGGCGGCCAAGTCCACCAGGAACGCCGCGCGGTCGGCGAAGCTGATCGAGGCGAAGAAGGTGGCGGGAGTGAACAAGAGTGCGGAGGCCGTTGCGTGACGTGCGAAGGATCGCATGCCCCAGCGCCTGCGGCACGCCCATGCAGCGCTTGCGGCATGCCATGCAGCGCCCGCGGGGCGGCGGCCCGCGCAAGGCTGCCGGGTGCAGGCCGGGCCGGTACCACTGCGCGATGTCGAATCCCCTGCCCGCGGTACTCACCCGCGGCATGGACCATTCGACCACTTGCGCCTGTATCCTCAAGAGGCCATGACCGCTTCGACCGCGTCCCGACCGCAGCTAGTTGCCGAAGGTAGTCCGCCGCGCCTGCGCCTGAGCGGGCAATGGACGCTGGAGTACGCCGAGGCCATCAGCCAGGCCCTCTCGACGGCGCCCCGCACGATCGACTCCATCGACGCCAGCGCTGTCGATCGCCTCGACTCGCTGGGCGTCCTGCAACTGTTGCGATTCTCCCGACGCCACGGTTTCGGCTTCGACAGCATCCGCTTCCGCGATGACCACCGCGACCTGGTCTGCGCGATCGAGGACGTGGCCGATGACCGCCCCAAGAAGAAGCGCGAGTACGGCGTCGCCGCCGCGCTGGCGCGCCTGGGCTTCGCGATCCACGACAACGGCAAGGAAATCCTCGCGCTGATCGGCTTCTTCGGCGAGACGCTGGTGAAGCTCGTGCGCACGTTCAAGGAACCCAGCCGCTTCCGCCCCACCGCTACCGTGTACCACATGGAGCAGGTCGGCCTCGACGCCGTGCCGTTGGTGGCCCTGCTGTGTTACCTCGTCGGCGCGGTCATCGCCTTCCTGGGCTCGAACATCCTGCGCGACTTCGGCGCGACGATCTATGTCGTCGAGCTGGTGAGCATCGCCTTCCTGCGCGAGTTCGGCGTGCTGCTCACGGCGATCATCCTCGCCGGCCGTACCGCCAGTGCCTTCACCGCGCAGATCGGCGCGATGAAGAGCCGCGAGGAGATCGACGCGATCCGCACGCTCGGGATGGATCCGATCGACCTGCTGGTGATCCCGCGCGTGCTGGCGCTGCTGGTGATGCTGCCGCTGCTGACCTTCGTCGCGAATGTGTTCGGCCTGCTCGGTGGCCTCACCGTGGGCGCCTACGGCCTGGACATCCCGCCGATGCAGTACCTCGCGCGCATGCACGACACGATGGAGCTGCGCCACTTCGTCGTAGGCCTGGTCAAGGCGCCGATCTTCGCCCTGGTGATCTCCCTGATCGGCTGCCTGGAAGGCCTGCAGGTCGAAGGCACGGCCGAATCGGTCGGCGAACGCACCACATCCAGCGTGGTGCAGGCGATCTCGCTGGTCATCGTGCTCGATGCGGCGGCCGCGATCTGGTTCATGGAGATGGGCTATTGAACGCCGTGATCGTCCCTGACGCCGCCGAACCGATCGTGCGCGTGCGCGGTCTCGTCAACCGTTTCGGCGAACAGCTCGTGCACGATGGGCTCGACCTCGACGTGCGTCCCGGCGAAATCCTCGGCGTGGTCGGTGGCTCGGGTAGCGGCAAGTCGGTGCTGATGCGCTCGATCCTGGGCCTGCACGAACCGGACGCCGGCGCGATCGAAGTGCTCGGGATCGATGCGCGCAGTCAGACCGCGAACGCGCATCGCGAGATCGAACGCAATACCGGCGTGCTGTTCCAGGACGGCGCGCTGTTCTCCTCGCTCACGGTCGGCGAGAACGTGCAGGTCCCGTTGAAGGAGTACCACCCCGAGCTGCCCGATTCGCTGCGCTACGAACTCGCACTGCTCAAGGTGAAGCTCTCCGGCCTGCCCGCCGATGCCATCAACAAGCTGCCCTCGCAGCTGTCGGGCGGCATGCGCAAGCGCGCCGGCCTGGCGCGGGCGCTGGCGCTGGATCCGCCGCTGCTGTTCCTCGACGAGCCCACCGCGGGCCTGGATCCGATCGGCGCCGCCGCCTTCGACCGCCTGATCCGCACCCTGCAGGAGGCGCTGGGCCTCACCGTCTTCCTTGTCACCCACGACCTCGACACGCTCTACGCCATCTGCGACCGCGTCGCGGTGCTGGCCGACCACAAGGTCGTGGTGTGCGCGCCGATCGAGGAAGTGGAACGCTACGATCACCCTTGGGTGCAGGACTATTTCCACGGTCCGCGTGCCCGCGCCGCGCAGTCCGGATACGCGCGGCAAAGCCAGGAAAACTGACATGGAAACCAAGGCCAACTACGTCCTGATCGGCGCCTTCACCATCGTGGTGACGCTGTTCCTGCTGCTGTTCGCCCTGTGGGCGGCGAAGTATTCGTCCGAGAAGGACTGGAAGCAGTACGCGGTGATCTTCGAAGAACCGGTCACCGGCCTGAGCGAAGGCAGCCCGGTGCTCTACAACGGCATCTCCGTCGGCACCATCGAATCGCTGCGCCTGTCGCCCCAGGACCCGCGCCGTGTGCTCGCCACCCTGCGCATCCAGGCGCGGACGCCGGTGAAGACCGACACCCGCGCGAAGATCTCCACGCCCAGCCTCACCGCGCCGCCGATCATCCAGCTCACCGGCGGCAGCCCGCAGGCGCGCCTGCTCATGGATGTCGACCACAGCGACGTCCCGGTCATCCGCGCCGAGGCCTCCGCGCTGCAGAACATCGCCGACACGGCCAACAAACTCGTTGCACGCATGGACGAGCTGCTGAGCGAGGAGAACATCAAGCGCATCTCCAATTCGCTGGCGAGCATCGAGGCCATGACCGGCGCGATCGGCGACCAGCACGAGGACGTGCGCGCGATGATCGTCAGCGCGCGCCGCTCCAGCGAGCAGCTCGAAAAGACCCTTACCCGCACCGACGCGGCCGTCAGCGACATCGACCGTGAACTGGTGCAGAAGCTGCCGGCCCTGATCACCAAGCTCGATGGCACGCTGGCGAAACTGGATTCGGCGGCCGGTGGCGTCAACGGCATCGTCAGCGACAATCGCGCCGCGATCAGCAGCTTCGCCAATGACGGGCTCAGCCAGCTCGGGCCGACGCTGGCCGAGCTGCGCGGCCTGGTGCGCGACCTGCGCCGCATCAGCGGTCGCCTCGACAGCGGCCCCACGCAGTACTTGCTGGGACGCGACCGACCCAAGGAGTTCGAGCCGAAATGAGCACAGGAATGGGGAATCACAGGTCCGGATCGGCAAGGGCGATGCGCACCGGCGCATGGCTGGCGACGCTCGTGGCGATGGTGTTGCTTGCGGGCTGCACGCGACTGCTGGCGGGTGGCAGCAGTGGGCCTCCGACGATCTATGCGCCTGACGTCCACGTGCAGGCCACGCAAGCCTGGCCGCAGGTGCGCTGGGCGCTCGCCATTGGCCACGCCAGCGGCGCGCGCAGCGCCGACAGCCTGCGCATCGCGGTCCGGCCGACGCCGAGCGAGCTGCAGATCTACAAGGGCGCGCAATGGGCGAAGTCGCCCGGCGACATGATCGAGGACGGCGTGCTGCATGCACTGGAGGACTCCGGCCGCATCGCCAGCGTGGGCCGCCAGGGCAGCGGCATCGCCTACGATTACCGCCTGCTGCTGGACGTGCGCCGGTTCGAGTCCGATTACGCCGGTGGCGCGACGCCGACCGCAACCATCGAAATCACTGCCAAGCTGCTGCACGTCAAGGACCAGCAGCTCGCCGGTTCGCGTACGTTCCTGCAGACGCAGGCGGCGTCGTCGCCCGCCGTGCCGGACGTGGTGGCTGCGTTCGAACAGGCACTGACCTCGGTCAGCGGCGAGCTTGCAGGCTGGAGCCTGACCACCGGCGAACAGTACGAGCGCACGCGCCGCTAGACCGGTCGTTGTCCTGGCGTCCGGTCAGCCCAGGATTTGCCGGAATGTCAGGTTGATCCGCTCGCCCACTGCCTTCGCCGTCCGCGGCAACGCGTGCCGGTAGTGGCGCTGCGTTGCGCCCGCCATCACCAGCAGGCTGCCGTGCGGCAGTTCGATCGCCAGTTTCTCCTGCGGCTGGCCGCGATGCTTCAGCACGAATCGCCGCGCCGCCCCCAGGCTGACGGACGCGATCACCGGCGCCGGGCCGAGTTCGGGCTCGCTGTCGCTGTGCCAGCCCATGCAGTCCCGGCCGTCGCGGTAGCGATTGGCGAGCACGCTGTTGAAGCCGGCGTCGAGTTCGGAACATAGGCGCTCGCGCAGGCGCTGCAGCGACGACGGCCACGGCCGCGGCTCGAACGGGGTGCCGGAATAGCGATAGGCCGTCCCGGGATCGCCGATCCAGCAACTCAGGCGCGGCGAGGCGTGCTCGCGCCCGAACAGGCGGACGTGATGGGTTTCCCAGGCGACTTCGTCGCGCAGGCCCCGAAACAGCCGCTCCGCCTCGTCGTCCGCCAGCCAATGCGGGTCGAACGAGACGTCGGCATCGACCAGCGGCAATCGCTGCAGGCTCATGGCCAGACGCTAGCACGGTGCTCCTGGCACACAATCCGGACAGCCGATTTGCCCGTACCGTCCGCAACCGCGAAAATCCCCGGATTCAAAGCCATGCGGCCCCCGCGGAGCCACCAATGACCGACGCCCCCGAAAACACCATGCCGATCGAGCGCGATGTCATGGAGTACGACGTCGTCACCGTCGGCGCAGGGCCGTCCGGCCTGGCGTTCGCGATCCGGCTCAAGCAGCTCAATCCCGATATCTCGGTGTGCGTCATCGAGAAGGCCTCGACCATCGGCGCCCAGATCGTGTCCGGCGCGGTGATCGAGACCGGGCCGCTCGATGCGTTGCTGCCGAACTGGCGCGACAACCCGCCGCCGATCTGCGTGCCGGCGGTCAAGGACGAGTTCTGGCTGCTGAGCAAGACCGGCCATATCCCACTGCCAATCCCGCCGGGCATGCACAACAAGGGCAACGTGATCGTCAGCCTCGGCGCCCTGTGCGCGTGGCTGGCGCCGCAGGCGGAAGCCCTTGGCGTGGAGATCTACCCCGGCTTCGCCGCCTCCGAAACGCTGCACGATGCCGACGGCACCGTTATCGGCGTGCGCATCGGCGACATGGGCGTGGCAAAGGATGGTACGCACAAGCCCGGCTTCACCGCGGGTATCGACATCCGCGCCAAGGTCACCGTGCTCGCCGAAGGTGCGCGCGGCCACCTGACCAAGCGCCTGGTCAAGCAGTTCAAGCTCGATGCCGACAGCGATCCGCAAAGCTACTCGATCGGCCTGAAGGAGCTGTGGCAGGTTCCCGAAGACCGCGTCGAGCCCGGAAAGATCGTCCACAGCTTCGGCTGGCCGGCCGATACCAAGACCTACGGCGGCAGCTTCCTGTATCACCTGGACAAGGGCCGCATCGCCCTGGGCTACGTCAGCGGGCTCGACTACCAGGACCCCGAATACAAGCCGTGGGAAGCCTTCCAGCAATGGAAGAACCATCCCTCGGTCAAGCCGCTGCTGGAAGGCGGCAGCATCCTCTCGGCCGGCGCGCGCGCGATCGTCTGCGGCGGCTGGCAGTCGCTGCCCAAGGTCGAAATGCCGGGCGCCCTGCTGATCGGCGATACCGCCGGCCTGCTCAACGTCCCCAAGATCAAGGGCACTCACCAGGCGATCCGCTCGGGCATGCTCGCCGCCGAGCACCTGGTGGCATCGCAACTCGCGCCGCAAGGGTTCGACGCAAAGCTGCGTGCGTCCGAGGCGATGGCCGAGCTGAAGAAGGTCCGCAACATCAAGCCCGGCTTCAAGCGCGGGCTCTGGTTCGGCATCCTCAACTCCGCCTGGGAAACCATTACCGCTGGCCTGTCTCCCTGGACGCTGAAGGTCAAGGCCGACTGGTCGACGCTGGACAAGGTCGGCGCGCAGGAGTCGCCCAAGCGCGATTACGTCGACCGCGACCTCGCGCCGCGCGACCGCCTGCAGAGCGTGTACTACGCCGCGACCGAGCACGACGAGGACCAGCCCGTGCACCTGAAGGTGCTGGACACCAACATCTGTGTCACCCGCTGCGCCGAGGAATACGACAACCCGTGCACGCGCTTCTGCCCAGCGAACGTCTACGAGATCGTCGACGAGGCGAAGCCGGATGGCAGCAGCGGCAAGCGCCTGCAGATAAATGCCGCCAACTGCGTGCACTGCAAGACCTGCGACATCAAGGACCCGTACGAGATCATCAACTGGGTGACGCCGGAAGGCGGATCCGGGCCGAACTACCAGAACCTCTGACGCCGCGCGATGAGTTCCATTACCCCCGCGCGACTGCGCAGCGCTCTATTCCATGCGCTGCGCGCCGCGTTTCGCGCGTTGCCGATCGGTGAAGCGAAGCGTGACGCTTTGCGCCAGCGCTTCCTCGATCAGTTTCCTTCGATCCGTCCCGCTGCCGCGCGCGGAATGTCCGGGGCGGGCGCAGGCCGTCGCCCGTATGTGCACGCAGGTGGACGCGCGCTGGGTTACGTTGAACGCAGCGTCGAACCGCTGCCCGATCCCCTGGCGGCTACCCTGGTGGCCTTCTACCTGCCGCAGTTCCATGCCATTCCGGAGAACGACGCGTGGTGGGGCCAGGGTTTCACAGAGTGGCGCAGCGTCGCGCGTGCGCTACCGCAGTTCGAAGGCCATGCCCAGCCACGCCTGCCGGGCGACCTTGGGTTCTACGACCTGTGCAATCCGCAGGTGATGCGCGATCAGGCCCGCCTCGCCCGCGAGTACGGTATAGGCGCGTTCTGTTTCTACTTCTATTGGTTCGGTGGCAACACCCTGCTGGAGTCGCCCCTGCAACAGTGGCTGGAAGATGAGTCGATCGACCTGCCGTTCTGCCTGTGTTGGGCGAACGAGAACTGGTCGCGCCGCTGGGACGGTCGCGCGGAAGACATCCTGATCGCGCAGGCGCACAGCACCGAGGACGACCTCGCCTTCATTGCGCATGTCGCCCGTTACATGCGCGACCCACGCTATCTGCGTGTTGATGGCAAACCGTTGCTGCTGGTCTACCGGCCTGGATTGCTGCCCGACGCCACCGCCACCGCGCAACGCTGGCGGACGTGGTGTCGCGACAACGGCGTGGGCGACATCTTCATCGCCTACGTCCAAGGCTTCGAGCGCCCGGATCCACGCGACATCGGCTTCGATGCCGCGGTGGAATTCCCGCCCAACCTGAGTACGCCACCCCAGCTGACTGCGCAGCAGTACCTGATAAATTCCAACTACTCGGGCCAAGTGCTCGACTGGCGCGTCGTCGCCAACGACTACTGCGAACGAAACACGCCGCAGTACCTGCTATTTCCGGGCGTCAATTGCGGCTGGGACAACGAGCCGCGGCGCGCCGGCCAGGGACGCACGTACCTGCACGCTTCACCCCAGGCCTATTGCGACTGGTTGCGCCATGCAGCCACGCACCGCCTTCAGGCCATGGCGCCGGCCCAGCGCCTGGTGTTCATCAACGCCTGGAACGAATGGGCCGAGGGCGCCGTACTCGAGCCTGACGCGCGCCTGGGCCACGCATGGCTGCACGCAACACGGCAAGCGCTGCAAACAAGCGCTTCATCGACGACTCGCCCCTGTGTAGTGATCCATGCCTGGTACCCGGAGACGTTCGACGAGATTCTCGCGACGTTGACGGCTTCTGGCATACAGCACCGCTTGGTTGTCACCACCTCGCCGGAACGATTCGCGCAGATCAAAGCCGTGCTTGAGCGCCGGGGCCTGCCGGCGGAAATCGAAGTCACGGAAAACCGTGGACGCGACATCCTGCCCTTCCTGCGAGTCGCCTACCGGCTGCGGCGTGAGGGGGAAACAGTCCTGCTGAAGCTGCACACCAAACATTCGCCGCATCGCAGCGACGGCGACCACTGGCGTGCGGAGCTGCTGGAACGGCTGTTGCCTCCAGCACGTTCAGACCGGATAGCTGCTGCCCTTGCCGATGGCGCCGGCCCAGGCCTGGTGTACCCCGATGGCCACCTGCAACCGCTAGGTTTCTACTGGGGGGCCAACGAAGCGAACGTCCGGTATGTTGCTCGCCGCTGCGGCATCGCGTCACCGCGCGTGGAAACCGACATCTTTGTCTCGGGCAGCATGTTCTGGGTGCGCATGGATGCCCTCGCGCCCCTGCTCGATGCCCACTTCGATGAATGCGAATTCGAAGCCGAAGCCGGACAACTGGACGGCACGTTCGCGCATGCGATCGAGCGCGTGTTTGCTTTGAGCGCGCGTGCGCAAGGACGGGACGTAGTGGCTGCCTCGACGGTCAGCGGGGCATCATCCCCCACGACATCCCGGGATTACCCCTACGCGCGGCGGGGCTAGGTCCCGCCCCGCTCCTGGCCGCCTTCCAGCATCTGGCTCGCGATAAAGGCGATCTGGCCATCCGGAAAATTCGCTTCCGGAAGCATGCTCTCAGTGCGCATGGCAGCGCTTGAGCCGTTGATCGACTAAGGAGTAATCCTCCAATTCATATCCGACACGGCAAGCACCTCGCCGGATCCCGGCTGTATCGATGCGCCATCCATCAGGTGCAACCAGTTCTGGCCCGTGACGCTGTTTCTCCAGAAGATGTCCGCGCGTCCATCGCCATTGAAGTCGCCGCTCAGGGCGATTTCCCAGGAAAGCGCCGCGATGTGGACCGGCTGTAGCGAGCTGATCGACAGGCCGTTCATCAGCCACAGATAGCATTCCCCCGTCGCGCCGTTCCGCCAATAGATGTCGGCTCGGCCATCGCCGTTGAAATCGTCGACGGCTGCCACCTTCCATTGGGTGTCCGCCACGGTCATCAGTGGTCCGGACGACGCCAGTATCGAGGTGCCCGACATCAGGTGGACGTAGTTCTGGCCCGATGTCGAATTGCGCCACAGAACATCGGAAAAGCCATCGTGGTTGAAGTCACCCGTGCCTGCGACTTGCCAGGACTGATCGGGTTCCAGATGGACGGCCTGCATGACCTTGGGCTCCGCACCGTTCATCAGCCAGATGTAGGTAAGCCCGGTGGCGACGTTGCGCCAATACAGGTCGGTGATGGCATCGCCATCGAAGTCCCCCAAGCCGACGATCCGCCAGTTGAGGTCACTCACGGTCGGGGCGAAGCGCGATTCCGGCAGGATCGCCGGTCCATTCATGAAATGGATGTAGACCTGCCCGGAGCTCGAATTGCGCCAAAGCACGTCCGCACGACCATCGCCGTTGAAATCGCCGGAGCCGATCACCGCCCACGACATGTCCGGTTCCCGGTACGGGTTCCATGTGCTGGCCACCGTCGTCCCGCTCATTCTCCACAGCCCGGTATCGCCCGTGATCGAGTTCCGCCAATAGAGATCCGCCCGTCCATCCCCGTCGAAGTCATGGCGGACCGGTCCGATCCCCGCCACCATGGTTGCGCGGAACGCCGCGATCAGCGGCATCGTCTGCGCCATGCTGCGTGCATTGTCGGAGACATTCGCTACACCCGTCGGCCGCCCCGTGGCCACATCCCTGACGTTGGGATTGGCGAAGTAACGGATCCCGCGCTGGGCGCTGTTTGGCAGGCGATAAGCCATCACCGTATAGAAACCGGACGTCGACGCTTCGCGGTAACCGTACGAGTACGCGTGTGCGCCGGGTTCGGTGCTGTCCTCGGTGTTGTGCGTCTGGCCCATGTTGTGGCCAAACTCGTGCGCCAGCGACTCCATGCGGCAGCCGTAGGTCTTGCCGTCGGACTCGTCGTAGTCGCCCACATCGAGATCGTCGCTCACTACCGAGTAGCCGAACGGGGCATCGGAATTGTTGATGGACGACTTGCCGCCACCGATGAGCCAGGCGATGCCGCAACCGTCGTTCTCGGGGGTCCGGAATCGACGGACCAGCGACACCAGGTCGGCACCGTACTGGTCGCGAGCCGCGCGCAAGCCCGCAAAAGCGGGGTCAGTGGGCACGGTGCCCGCGCCTGCCTGATATCCGCTCAGTTTGCTGAGGGCGTCGCCATTGTCGGTGGCATCGGCATATGCCACTGAAAGCGTCCGTACGAGCCGGACCTGTGCGCTGATCTGACTGTTGGCGTAGGCCTGGTTGGTGATGTCCACCAGGTTCTGCAATCGCGTCACGGCCTGCGAGTCACCGCCGAGCTCGGCCGCATAGGTAGTCGTATAGCCCAGGGCGACGTCGACGGTCACGGCAGCAGTGGCCGCCGCTGCAGCCTGGGGTTGCGCCGATGCGGCAAGGGACTCGCTCGAAGCCAGCGATGCGGCCAGGCTCGGCGGCACCAGGAAGTCAGGCTTCGATGCCTCCGGCGAATGCAGCCTGGCGGGGTCGATCTGGACGACCCAGGCGCGTCCACCGCGGGTGGACAACCGCAACTCCTCGCGGCCGTGCTGCGGAATGCTGCCGAACACGGCCTTCTCGCCGAACGTCAGGACCGCATCCTCGCCATAGGCGTCGCGGCCAATCCACGTCCAGTTGCCGTTGGGATGTTCGACATGCCGCTGGTACTGCAGGCGGACCGGCTGCCCGTTCGGCGCAGTGATGGTCATGTGACCGGTCGCGATCGCCCTGAACGCATGCGCTTCGCTGATGTCGGCGGGATACCAGGTGGATGCATTTTCGTGGCGCGCCGGCTGCGCGGAATAGCGCAGCAGGTCGCCACGATCCGGCAATGCGGCGAATGCGCCCGCGTTGCGGACGGGCGCCAGCGCAGAGGGTGCCGGGAACGACTGTGGCCTACTCGCGCGGCTCGCCGGGGGCGGATCGGACGTCCTGAAACAACTCAGGCCAACCAGCGTGGCGGCCAGCACGAGGGAAGTGGTCAGTAGGACTGTACGGCGCATGGCGGACGATCCAGTGGGATGCCCGCATCGTGTGGCTTTCGGCGCCCGCAATCAATGCCGTCCTGGCGCGTTACAGGTATTCACCGCGGCTTGGGGGCATCCATGCCGCGGTCCGTTATGCCATTGCTCAGCCGGCGAGGGCGACGCCCGTTTTTTCGCGGAGTTCGTCCAGGGTGACGCCGGGCGCTAGTTCACGGACCTGAAGTCCGCGCTCGCCCACGTCCATCACCGCCAGGTCCGTGATGATGCGGTTGACGACTCCCACGCCAGTCAACGGCAGCGTGCACTCGGGCAGGATCTTGTGCTCGCCGCCCTTCGCGGTGTGCTCCATCAGCACGACGACGCGTTTCACGCCGGCAACCAGGTCCATGGCGCCGCCCATGCCCTTCACCATCTTGCCGGGCACCATCCAGTTGGCGAGGTCGCCCTTCTCGGTGACCTGCATCGCGCCGAGGATCGCCAGGTCGATATGGCCGCCGCGAATCATCGCGAAGGAATCGTGGCTGCCGAAGTAGCTCGCGCCGCGACGCGCGGTCACGGTCTGCTTGCCGGCATTGATGAGGTCGGCGTCGACTTCCGATTCCAGCGGGAAGGGCCCGATACCGAGCAGGCCATTCTCGCTCTGCAGCCATACGTCCATCCCCTCGGGAATGAAGTTGGCCACGAGCGTCGGCAGGCCGATGCCGAGGTTGACGTAAGCACCGTCGGTGAGTTCCTGCGCGGCGCGCTGCGCCATCTCGTCGCGGGTCCAGGGCATGTTGGTTTGTCCTCGTTTCGTTACGCGGCGCGCACGGTGCGCTGTTCGATGCGCTTTTCCGGCGCCGGGTTGTGGACGATGCGGTCCACGTAGATGCCGGGAAGATGCACGTGATCGGGATCGATCGCGCCGACCTCGACGATTTCCTCCACTTCGGCCACGCACACCTTGCCGGCCATGGCGCAGGCCGGGTTGAAGTTGCGCGCCGTCTTGCGGAACACGAGGTTGCCGGCCTTGTCCGCCTTCCACGCCTTCACCAGCGACACGTCGGCCTTGAGCGCGGTTTCCATCACGTACCAATGGCCGTCGTCGAACTGGCGCGTTTCCTTGCCTTCGGCGACCACGGTGCCGTAGCCCGTGCGCGTGTAGAAGGCGGGAATACCGGCGCCGCCGGCGCGCAGGCGCTCGGCAAGCGTGCCCTGCGGGTTGAACTCGAGTTCGAGCTCGCCCGACAGGAACTGGCGTTCGAATTCCTTGTTCTCGCCGACGTACGACGAGATCATTTTCCGGATCTGCCGCGTGGCCAGCAGCAGGCCGAGGCCGAAACCGTCCACGCCGGCGTTGTTGGAGATCGCCGTGAGGTCCTTCGCGCCGGAGTCGCGCAACGCCTCGATCAGCGCCTCGGGGATGCCACATAGGCCGAAACCTCCCACGGCCAAGGTCTGGCCGTCTGCGACCAGCCCTTCCAGCGCCGCGGCGGCGTTCGGGTAAACCTTGCTCCTGGCGGTGGCCACGGCCATCGTGCGACTCCGAGTGGGGAGGCGCGAGTTTAACGCGGGCCATGGCGGCGCCATACCGTACTTTCGGGCATGCCAGCGGATTTTTACCGGCGGCGGGGCCGGCTCCGTTAGAATTACCGACCCGGCCGCCCTACGGCCGTGCACCTTTTCGGAACCTCCCCACAGGAACCCCGCACGATGAAAATCCTCGTCGGCTACAAGCGCGTGGTGGACTTCAATGTCCGCATCCAGGTCAAGCCGGACGGCTCCGGCGTGGTCACCGACGGCGTCAAGCTGTCGGCCAACCCCTTCGATGAAATCGCGCTGGAAGAGGCCCTGCGCCTGCGCGACAAGGGCATCGCCACCGAAGTCGTGGTCGCCACCATCGCCCCGGCCGACGCCCAGGCGCATCTGCGCAACGGCCTGGCCATGGGCGCCAATCGCGCCATCCACGTGGTCAGCGACCAGCCCATCCAGCCGCTGACCGCCGCGCGCACCCTGCTCAAGCTGATCGAGAAAGAACAGCCGGACCTGGTGATCCTGGGCAAGCAGGCCATCGACGACGACGCCAACCAGACCGGACAGATGCTGGCCACGCTGTGGGGCCGCCCGCAGGCGACGTTTGCTTCGAAGCTTGAGGTTGCCGGTGGCAAGGCCACGGTGACCCGCGAGGTCGATGCCGGCCTCGAAACACTGGAAGTCGACCTGCCGGCGGTGGTGACCACCGACCTGCGCCTGAACGAGCCGCGCTTCATCAAGCTGCCGGACATCATGAAGGCCAAGAGCAAGCCGCTGGAAACGATCGCCTTCGCCGACCTCGGTGTCGACACCGGCGACACCCTCAAGACCACGCATTACGCCGCGCCGGCAAAGCGCAGCAAGGGCGTGATGGTGAAGGACGCGGCCGAACTGGTCGCCGCACTCAAGGCAAAGGGGCTGCTGTGATGAGCAAGGTACTGATCGTCGCCGAACACCTGGACGGCAAGCTCAACGCGGCCACCGCCAAGTGCGTGTCCGCCGCGCAGGCATTGAAGCCCGAGTCCATCGATATCGTCGTGCTGGCCGCCGACCCGGCGGGTATCGCCGCGGAAGCCGCGCAGATCGCCGGTGTCGCCAAGGTCCTCACCGTCGCCAACCCGGCCAATGCCAACGCCATCGCGCAGGTGCTGGCACCGCAGATCGCCAAGGCCGCCGCGGGCTACTCGCATGTGTTCGGTCCCTCGACCACCTTCGGCAAGGACCTGATGCCGTGCGTCGCTGCCCTGCTTGGCGTCGCGCAGGTCTCCGACGTGATGGCGGTCGAAGGCAGCCATACCTTCAAGCGCCCGATCTACGCGGGCAACGCAATCATCACGGTCGAAGCGCCGAAGGACCATGCCGTGGTCGCCACCGTGCGCACCGCCTCGTGGCCGGAAGCCGCGCGCGGCGGCAATGCCGCGGTCGAAGCCAGCAACGTCGATGCCGCCCTGCCGGCGCACACGCGTTACGTCGGCCTCGCCGCCGGCAAGTCGGACCGTCCCGACCTGCAGAGCGCCAGGCGCGTCGTTTCGGGCGGCCGCGGCGTGGGTTCGGCCGAGAACTTCAAGATCATCTACGACCTCGCCGACAAACTCGGTGCCGCCGTGGGCGCCTCGCGCGCCGCGGTCGATGCGGGTTACGTGCCGAACGAACTGCAGGTCGGCCAGACCGGCAAGATCATCGCGCCGGAGTTGTACATCGCCGTGGGCATTTCCGGTGCGATCCAGCACCTGACGGGAATCAAGGATGCGGGCACGATCGTCGCGATCAACAAAGATGGGGATGCGCCGATTTTTGAGATTGCGGATATTGGGTTGGTAGGCGACCTGTTCGCGCTGCTTCCGGAGCTGCGCGCCCATCTGGGTTCCAACTAAAGACATACTTTCTTTCCCCCTCAAGCGGACCTGCACAAGAGGGCTCTCTTCAATCCACTTTCAGGATGGTTCACCGTGGGCAAATATTTGTACTCGCTCTCCCTTATTGCACTGGTCGGTATCACCGGCTGTTCGAAGCCTGCCAATACCGCAGAAGGCGACGCTTCTGCGCCGCCGCAGCCGACGACTCCCGCCAGTCCTGTTGCCCAACCTGCAAAGGGCACAAACCTGCTATTGACCGCCACCCCCGGCACAGCCGGTTGCGACGTGGGTACGGTCGCCAAGTTCAACTGGGACCTGTCCTCGAATCCCGCAATTTCGGAAGTCGAACTGTTGGTCGGAGACGGCCCGGAAGCCAAACTCTTCGCGGCAGGCGGTCGCACCGGTGAAGCCGAGACCGGGCCTTGGGTGTATTCGGGAACAACTTTCGTCCTTCGCAACAAGGCCGACCAGGCGGAACTCGATCGTGTGGTGATCTCGGGTCCGACCTGCCCGCCGCCCGTCGCGTCTGCGGCCAAGTAACTCCGTATCCGCCGGGTCACTGGAAGAGTGACCCGCTCTCATCTTCGCCAGGAACGCCACGTTTACTCCATGTCCACTTCCGTCATCCCCGTCAACTCCCTCATCCGGCACATCGCCCCTCTGAAGGACGCTTTGTCCACCGATGCGATCCAGGTGATCGGCAGTGGCCATTACGTACTCGGCCCCGGCGTGGCCGCATTCGAGCAGGCGTTCGCCGACTATTGTGGTGTCGCCCATTGCATCAGCGTGGCCAATGGCACCGATGCATTGGAACTGGCGCTGAAGTCCGTCGGCGTGCAAGCCGGTGATCGCGTCGCGGTGGCTGCCAACGCCGCCATGTATGGCACCAGCGCAGTGCTTGCCTGCGGCGCGACTCCGCTGTTCGTCGACGTCGAAGAGTCTGGAGCAACGATGGATCCCGCCCGGCTCGCTGAAGCTTTTGCGGCGGGCGCGCCGCGTGCCGTCATCGTGACGCACCTGTATGGCCGCCTCGCGCGGATCGAGGAGATCCTCGAACTGTGCCGCGCTCATGGAGTGGCCGTCGTCGAAGACTGCGCCCAGGCCCACGGCGCCAGGACAGGCGAACGCGCCGCGGGCAGTTTCGGCGACGTGGCTGCATTCAGCTTCTATCCGACCAAGAATCTCGGCGCGCTGGGCGATGGCGGTGCCATCGTGACGTCCGATGCCGGGATCGGACAGCGAGCCCGCCAGCTGCGCCAATACGGCTGGACCGCCAAGTACACCAACACCTTCGCTGGTGGCCGCAACAGCCGTCTGGACGAAATCCAGGCCAGGATGTTGCTGACCATGCTGCCGCTGCTCGATAGCTGGAACGCGCGCCGCCGCGCAATTGCCAACCGCTACTCCGAGGAGATCCGCAACCCTGCGATCGCCGTCCCCGCACCGGCCGGAGAGGAATATGTCGGCCACCTGTACGTTGTGCACTGCGAACGCCGCGACGACATGCGCGCGCATCTGGAGACGCTGGGCGTGCAAACCGATATCCACTACCCGGTGCCCGACCACCGCCAGCCCTGCCACCAGGGGGGCTTTGACGATGTCCGTTTGCCCGTCACGGAAAAGCAGGCGACTACTGCGCTGACCCTGCCTTGCTTCCCGGAACTGACCGATCAAGAAATCGAGCGGGTGATCGCGGCATGCAATCAGTTCTGAATCCGCGTTACTCGCTGGTCATCCCGGTCTATCGCAACTCCGACAACATCGACGAGCTGCTGCCGGCTTGCCGTGCGCTGCATGACGCGCTGGCCGAGCGCCTCGAGGTCATCTTTGTCGTCGACGGCAGTCCGGACGATTCCCATGCCCAGCTGCTGAGCAAGCTGCCCGCCAGCGGGCTGCGAGCGCAACTGATCTCGCTTTCTCGCAACTTCGGTTCATTCGCCGCCATCCGCGAAGGCCTGCAGCAGGCGCGCGGCGAGTTCGCTGCGGTGATGGCAGCCGACCTGCAGGAACCGCCGGAACTGGTGCTGGACTTCTTCGCCAGGCTGGAACGCGACGAGGGAGACATCGCATTCGGTCTGCGCGAGGCACGCAATGACCCACCAATGTCCAAGCTGTTCTCGACAATGTTCTGGTGGGTGTATCGCAGCTTCGTACAGCGCGACGTCCCCGTCGGCGGTGTGGACGTATTCGCGACCAATCGCCCTTTCCTCGATCGCGTGATCGGCTTCTCCGAGGCCAACAGCAGCCTGCTAGGCCTGCTGTTCTGGATGGGCGGCCGCCGCATCTTCGTACCCTATGCCCGCCGCGAACGACGCCATGGCAAGAGCGCCTGGACGTTCCGGAAGAAGTTCACCTACCTGCTCGACAGCATCTTTGCCTTCACAGATGCGCCGATCCGGCTGTTGCTTGCTTGCGGCATTCTGGGCATGGGCCTGGCGCTGACGATGGGCGTCGCCGTGCTGTTGGCCCGGCTGCTCGGCGAAGTGGACGTGCCCGGTTACGCCGGCACGATGCTGACCGTCCTGTTTTTTGGCGGGCTCAATGCGCTCGGTCTCGGGCTGGTAGGCAACTACGCTTGGCGCGCCTACGAGAACACCAAGCACAGACCCCTGAGCATCCCGATGATGCTCGACCGGTTCGGTGAACCGGATAACGATTCGCAGGACGCCCAATGACTGGCTTTATTTCCGAACAGGCCCTGATTTCCCCCGAGGCACGCGTCGCCGCGAGCGCCAATGTTTCCCCCGGCGCCGTGCTCAATCGTGCGTGCGAGGTGGGCGAGCACTGCGAGATCGATGCCGGCGCGATACTCGACCCGGGACTGGGCGGCAGGATCGTACTGGAGCAGGGAGCGCGCATCCAGACCGGCGCCGTGGTCGCCGGGCCCGTCATTGTCGCTCGAGGTGCCTTGGTGCAGGCCGGTGCGGTAGTCACCCGCGATGTTCCGCCCTACGCAGTAGTCGCGGGCAACCCCGCGCAGATCGTCGGCTATACCAACGGTGGCACCGGCAGCCTGCAGGTCCCGTTGCGACAAGCGCAGGCGACGCCCGGGGCAATGCCGTCTAGCGTGCGCGGAGTCACCCTGCACCGCCTGCCGAAGGTCCTCGACCTGCGGGGCAACCTGACTGTTGGCGAGTTCGGACGCTCTATCCCGTTCGAAGCCAAGCGCTATTTCATGGTCTTCGGCGTACCCAACGCCGAAGTACGCGGCGAGCACGCGCATCGCACCTGCCACCAGTTCCTGATTTGCGCGCGCGGCAGCTTGGCCGTGGTTGCAGACGACGGCAGCACGCGCGAGGAATTCCAGCTCGACGATCCGTCCGTCGGCATCCACTTGCCGCCGCTGACGTGGGGCGTGCAGTACAAGTATTCGCCTGACGCAGTCCTGCTGGTCTTCGCCTCCGAGTTTTACGACACGGAGGAGTACATCCGCGACTATGCCGAGTTCACCCAGATCGTATCCCGACACGGAGTCGCCTGAAGTGCCCGCACCTTCATTGCTGCTGGAGACCCACGACACTCCTGTGCTGTACGCCGGCGCCACCGGCAGTGGGGTTGAAGGCCCGCACGCCTTCATCCGCGGGATCGACACCGACTATGACCGCAAGGTCATGCTCGAGCAGTGGTTCCGTCCGCTGGACGGCACCGATGACCTGCGCTTCGGCGTCGATATCGGCGGCGAGGAGTTCTGGGTGCTGATGGAGCGTTTGCCCTGGGATTCGGAATTCTTCGCCACCCAGACGGCACGTCTGAACGCGGTACTACGCCCGCACAAGTCACCTGGCTTGCGGGAAGACAGCGCTGGCGGCGCCCAAGCTCTCGCGCGCGCGCTGGATGAAGCCGCGCGCCGCGGCATCGCCTACATCTTCGCACCGGTATCGCCCAACGACCTGTATTCGATGCGCGTGCTGGCGGACAATGGATTCGAACTGATCGAAACACGGTGCCAATACCACCGTCCGCTGTCCGGGCCGCCGGCAGAGCGGCACGCGGTACGCTTGGCCGGGCCGGCGGACATACCCTCGCTGGCGCGTGCCGCACGCACGATGATCAACCCCTATGACCGCTTCCATGCCGACCTGGCCATCAGCGACCGCGACGCTGATCGCATGATGGAGCGCTGGGTGGAAGCCTCGATCCTCAACGGCTTCGCCGACGCGACGATCGTGCCCGATGTCGACGCGCCCGAGGCGTTCTGCACCGCCAAGTACCATCGTTCGCACTGGGAAGGTTGGGGCCTGAAGCTGGCCCAACCCGTCCTCAGCGCGGTATCGCCGCGACACAAGGGCTGGTATGTACGCATCATCTCCGAACTGGACGAGCACCTGCGCAGTATCGGGGCCGAGCACAGCTTCCTGATTACCCAGCTAACCAATAACGCGGTAATCCGTTGTTGGGAAAAGCTGGGCTACCAGTTCGGCAAGGGCGAACACATCTTCCGCAAGGTGCTTTGAACAGATGACTTCCGAAGCAGCCCAAGTAGCGGTCTTGGCAGGCGGAAGCCGCGCGATCGACTGGCTGGACGATTCCGGCAGCGAGCGCGACCTGGTGAAGACGATCCTTACTCAGCGGTTGGACGAAGTAAGGGTGACCTCGCTCTCGCTGGAACGGATCGAGCGCTGCCACAGACTCGGCTTTCCGTCGACCACTGCCGAACCGTTGTTGCAGCTGCACGCGCCGCGAGACGGCGGTGACGAGGCGGCGAACGCTCCCGGCGAAGGGCCGGTCAGCCTCGATACAAATGCCTGGACGATGACGGCCGAGCCGCAAGACGAGGCCAGCACGCGCGCAATCGCCCGGCGACTGCGCGCCAAGGGCGACGACGTCCAGATCCCGCTCGGCCAGACCACGCTGCTCCGCATGCTTATGGACGCGGGTTTTAGGCACGAAGGCACGCTATGGGCCGCGCGCCTCCTGCCCGCGCTCAGCCAAAGCGTGCTACCCGCGTTCGAACACGAGTTCTCGGTCTCCGAGGAAGACGTCCAGACCTATGGCCAGCAAAGCGGCGATCTCAACCCTCTGCACTTCGACGACGCGTTCGCCCGCAGTCACGGTTTCGAACGGCGCATCTCGCACGGCATGCTGTTCAATGGCTGGCTGACCCGGCTACTCGGCACCGAACACCCGGGCCCAGGCACCATTTTTCTGCGCAATTCGGCCAATTTCTTCGCCCCCGTATACGCGGACCTTCCGTATCGGGTGCGCATCTCGACGCCGAAGCACGACGACCAAAAGGGAATCTTCCTGGTGGTTGCCCAGTTGTTCGACGCTTCTGGGCGGCACTGCGCGGTTTCCTACAACGAAGTCATGCTCAGGCAGCCTAAGGCCTAGGACCACCCGATGCGCAAGCTTCTTGCCGGGCAAGGACTCCGCTTCCTGATAGGTGGCGGGCTCAATACTCTGCTGTCTTATGCGATCTACTGGATGCTGTTGCCGGGGATGCCCTTTGCCTGGGCCTATACCGCCAGCTACGCGCTGGCGATCCTGTCCGGCTTCGCCATCAACACCTGGTTCGTCTTCCGTATGACATGGAGCTGGCGACGCCTGGCGGCATTCCCGTTGGTCCATCTGGCCAACTATCTCGCCTCGCTGCTGGTCGTCTGGGTCGCGGTCAGCCTACTTGGCGTCCCCACACCGGTCGCCCCCATAGTGGCGACCTTGGTGGTCTTGCCGCTGAACTTCGCGCTGACGCGCAAGCTGATCCACAGGCCGGGCTGAACGCATCCGTTGCGCGCGGAGGGTCAGCGTCTGGCGATCAATGTCCAGTTGCCATAGTAGATGCCGGCATCCGGCGCCCAGGGCATCACCATCTCAGCCTCTCGGAATCCGGCAAGGCGAACCTCCTCAAGGAGGTCCCAGCCAAAATGATAGAAACACAGTACGCCGCCGCTGATCGGGTCGCCGTGGTATTCCGCCGGCAATAGATGCTCGACTTCGCCCAAGGCGTTGAGTCTTGCTCGCACGATCGTAGGCTCGGCGTCCGTGAATGGGAACGTCGCCACCAACACGCCATCCGGGCGCAGCACGCGGCCAAACTCCGAGAGCGCCTGCCGATAGTCCGGCACGTGCTCCAGGACATCGCCCGACAAAACAGCATCGAAGCAGGCGTCTTCCCATGTGAGCCGAGTGACGTCTTGGAACGTGATATCGCCATGGCCACCGAGGCGGCCCAGGTACTGCGCCAGTGCTTTCCGCTGCTCCCGACTGTGGGCGAACTCCGAGCCCTGCACATTGGAAAACTGGCTCTGCATCCATGCGTACAGTGCCGTGGCCTGCTCGGTGACGTATACCTGTGCATCGGGCTTGCAGAAGCGCCGCAGGAAACCGATAGATGCCCGCATGCGTGCGGAAAACTTGCAACGTTTGCAGGCGATCCCTTCGCGCCAATCGGAAAAATGGGCGAAGGGCCCGAAGCGATCGCACACGTCGCAGTACAACACCGCGGAGCCCGATGCCGTCTGCAGGCGCTCCACCAGGCCGCCGGATTCAAGCCAGCACTGGCGGAGCGAGTCGTCGTCGCGCCTTTCACCATACTCCGAGAACGAGAATGCAATCACAATTGCCGGCCTCTGCTTCTGTGAACGAGCGAATTTTTACAACGTCAGGCGGCCGATCATCGGAGATCTGCCCCACTCGCCGCAATGCCCGTCACTGGACCGGACATGCGCATCCCAGTAACCAGCCCAAGCAACGGCACGCAGGCAGCGGCACCGCCGACAGCACGCTCTATTGCTCGACGCCGACAAACTCCACATGCACAGGATTCTGCCCCGGCGAGGCCAGAGTCACATATACGAGTCCGTCCGTCGCTTCGAGCGGCGCAGTCAGGAACATCGAATAGTCTTTGGCCTGGTCCGTTACATCGACCACTTGGATGGCGGCTGCCAGGAACTTGTCGCTGCCTTCCATCCAGTTGACCTGCAAGCGCGCCTGGACAGGCGTATTCGTCGATGTACGCATTCTGTACACAACCCTGCGACCCTCAAGCTCCTGCACGGGGACGCGCAGGAACCCGTCGCCGCTGCCCTTTAGATTCAGCGCGCCATCCCCGTCAGGCACCAGTCCACGGAGCGACCAAGCGTCCCAGGCGCCGTCGCCGCCAAGCTTGCGTAGCTGGTCCAGCGGGACAGCCTCGCCGGATATCGCGGACTGCAGTTCGCGCTGCGTCAACAAGGCATAGGTACCGGCGCCGACCGGCATTACGCCGAAGTCCGGCGCCCTGCCGACCTGCCCCATGGCGTCGGAGGGCGAGCGGTACACATGAAGGCCCGCTGGCAAATTCAACTTACTGAACTGTACCCCGGGAGTGGCAGACAGCCCTGGGCCGAAGGCGCCACCGCCTAGCATCCAGCTCACATCCGGCTCCCTCGCGCCAACGATCAAGCCGACCTTGCCAGGCGCCTTGACATGATTCAAGGCCATGGACAGGTCGCGAGCCTGGCTCGAGGCAACCACGTTGTAGATCTGCAGGTCCCCCTTGTAGAGGAAGAGCAGGTTCCCCATCAGCAGCGCGAGCAACATGCCCATTCGCGCCCACTGGATGCCATGAGTCGCAACCAGAATTGCGAACACGACGAAAACCGGGAACAGCCACCTGGCTTCCTGCCTGGACGTGCCGGGAAGGCAGGCAATCAGCAGAAGCGCGAACATGGACGCTAGCAGATACAGGGAGCCCTCCGACCAGTTCCGGATTCGGAACACCCCGAACAACCACACCAGCAGGGCCAGCACGGACACGACGACCAGCAAGTGCGACGTCATCCCTGGCGCGAGCTTCACGAAGAACCATTCGTGGCCGAGACTGGTGGAGGCGAACAGATTGCTTAGATAGATGCCCGCTGCCTCGAGCGTATCGTGGCCGATCGCCACTGACAGTCCCGCGGTACCGGTAGCAAGCGGGACCACGGAGATCAGCTTGCTAAACAGGATGAACGACAATGGAGCAGCACCGCCCAATATCGCGCCCCACGCGACCACGACCGGTCGACGACGCACCAGTCCGCCGATGGCGATGATGCTGCCCACGGCGAACACGGGGGCCACGTACCGCTCATGCGAAAAGATGGCGGCGGCGAAGAGCGCCAGCACGGCCAGCCCGACCTTCAACCCGGGACACTCCAGGAATTCACTCTTCGTGAGGAGGTAGATCCCGAACAAGAAGAAGGCAAGAGACGAGTATTCGATGATCGACGCCACATAGTCGAAAGGCAGCATCGCCGAGAAGCGGCACGTGGTGATCACCGCGGCCACGAGAATCTGCAGCAGTATCGCCCTCTTGTCTCTCAAACCGACCAACAAGCATGCGGCAACCAGTGTGCCCGCGAGGAAGAACGACGAGATCAACATGGGCACGACCCGCGGCCATTGGGCCGTGGCGATCAGCGCCCACCATCCATTGAAGAAAATGCGCGGCTTGTAGGAGTTCAGCTTGGAGAACGTCGCCAGGAAGTCCCTTCCAGTCGATTCAGCCATAGCGAAGTTGAAGAGCTCATCCCCGAAATAGAACGGGTGGAACACGAGCAGATGAACCACCGCGGAGACGAGTAGCGCCACTCCGAACAACCCGCACGGCGCTGCGGCATTCGAGGCCATCTTGGCCCACCGATTCTCAACCTCAACGCTGATCATCAATCATCTCTGTTGTCATCAAATAGATAGTACATGCCGCGACCGTGCCGATCCGTGCGCCACGCTTTGCAACCAAGCCCACCCCGTCAGTCGCGCCACAGCTGCAGATGATCGCTCGGCTCGATTCGGCCACGATCCAGCAGGCATGCCACTCCGACGCCTGCGCGCTTCGCTGCTTCGATGTCGCTGGCTTTGTCGCCCACGAGCGCCGACGATGCGACGTCGATGTCCAGCTCGCTCGCGGCTGCCAGCAACATCCCTGGCCGAGGCTTGCGGAAGGCGCAATCGCACTTCAAAACACCCAACCCCGCGTCGGGATGGTGCGGGCAATAGAAGGTGGCGGCCAATGATGCGCCGCGGCGACGGAACTCATCGTGCACCCATGCCGTGTAGGACAAGAACTCCGCCTCGTCGTAGTATCCGCGCGCAATGCCGGCCTGATTGGTCACAACAACGGGCAAGTAACCGAAGGCATTGGCCTTTGCGACCAACTCAAAGATGCCTGGCACCCACTCGGTCTGCGCTGGCGTATGCACGTATCCATGATCTACGTTGATCACGCCGTCGCGGTCGAGGAACAGCGCTCGCCGCGGGGTGGGCAACGCGGCGAGCCGCACCGGCAGCCCCGGATCCAGATAGGGTGGGTGTGCTGCGACCACGTTCATGTCGCGCTGAACAGGGTCTGCGCGCGGCTGTAGTCCTCGGGCACACCAATGTCGATGAAGTCACTGGTATCCAACAGGCCGCATACTCGGCCAGCAGCAATCATTGGCGCCAGCACTGCCTCCTCAAATGAATAGCTTGTATCAGTAGGCAACGATGCAATCGCTGAGGCAGTCAGGTAATAGCACCCTGCATTGATGTAACCCGCCCCACCCTGTCCCTTTTCACGGAAGCCGACAATGCGCTCACCAACGCACTCCACAGCACCGTATCGCGCCACGTCGGGCACGGGGGCCAGCGCAACGCCGATCTCTGCGCCGGTCTTATTGACGACATCTGCCAACGCTGCGGGCTGATACCTCAGGAAGGTGTCACCGTTCAAAACATGAGCACTACTCCCATGCAAAAGGCCACACGCCTGACGCACACCACCACCAGTACCCAATGGAGAAGCTTCAATCGAGTAACTAATCCTCATGCTCGACCACTGCCCACCAATCTCATGTTGCACTTTGTCAGCCATATAACCAGCCGCGAGGACAACATGACGCATGCCTTCATTGGCAAGTCGATCCAGCACCCATGCAAGAAACGGCCTTCCCGCCACCGGTGCGAGCGGCTTTGGAACGTCACTGACTACGCTGCGCAAACGCGTCCCCAGTCCACCCACAAGGATGATGGCTTCTTCGGTCCTCATTGGCGCGGAAACATCTCGGCTTCGATGAGCGCGCACAGAAGGTGGCCGATGAACTCGTGCCCTTCCTGGATGCGCGGCGTTTCAGTCGATGGAACGCGGAAACAGATATCGCATTCGCCTGCAAGCTTTCCGCCAGTCTCACCCGTAAATCCGATCACCCTGAGCCCTTGCTTACGGCAGATCTCTGCCGCGCGCAGAATGTTGGGCGAGTTTCCGGAGGTAGAAATGGCGATGAAAACATCATCTGCCCGCCCTAACGCCTCTATCTGACGTGCAAAGGTGTAGTCGTACCCGTAGTCATTACCAATCGCCGTAAGGATGCTGGTATCCGTAGTCAGAGCAACGGCTGCTAGTCCCGGACGATCGTAATAGAACCTACTGACCAACTCTCCCGCCCAGTGCTGGGCGTCCGCCGCGCTTCCGCCGTTACCCGCAAACAGCAGTTTATTTCCGGCCTTCAAGGCATCCGCGCACAGCGACACCGCCTTGACCAGGTCCTCGGCGAGCGCCGCATCACCAGCCATGCACTGGAAGTTGGCCAGCGCCTTGGAAAATTCGGAAGTTATGAAACCTTTCATCGGCCGCCCCTCCACGCCACTGCGCCTTGCGGGTTGAAATGGAAATCAAGAAGGCTCCCACCCTGCGCTTTCAAGGCGTTGGAAAGCCGCACACGATCCGTCGGATCGCAGACGAACATCATGAAGCCGCCACCACCTGCACCCGAAACCTTGGTTGCGCGGGCGCCGTGCGCCACGGCCACCTGTTCAAGTGCGTCGATCATGGGATTGCTGACGCTGCTGGCCATGCGCTTTTTCGCTTCCCAGCCACGCTGGAAGATGCGCGAAAAGGACGTCAAGTCGCCTTTGAGCAATGCTTCCTTCATCTGAACGGCTTCCTCCTTCAATTCATGCATTGCATCGACGGATTTCTGTACGCCCACCGTCGCGTTCCGCACCTGCTCATCGATGATATTTGCGGACTCGCGCGATACGCCCGTGAAGTACAACAGGAGTGATGCTTCGAGTTCGGCCAACACCCAATCCTTGATGCGCAGCGGGTTGACGATGACCCGATCCTCAGCGTGAAATTCCATGAAGTTGAAGCCACCAAACGCAGCCGCATACTGGTCCTGCTTGCCACCGGCCAAGGCAAGGTCCTCACGCTCGATCTGGTAAGCCAAGTGCGCGGTCTCGTACTCGCCAAGGGGCAAGGAGAAGTACTCGGTAAGCGCCGTCACGATCGCTACAACCATCGTCGAAGATGACCCCAGGCCAGAGCCGGGGGGTGCGTCCGAATACGTCCGGATACGGACCGCAGGGCGTCTCCCATCGAGGAAGTTCGTGCTGATGCGTTGGTATGCGCCAACCAGCAACCTGAGCGAGCTGTTCACTTGGTCGATGGGCATGTCGCCCAGAGACCACTGGGAGGCGTGATCGAGCGACTCAAATACAGCAACGCCTGTTGGCGATGCGTCGACCATTGCGTACGCGTACTTGTCGATGGCGGCGTTCATCACGAAGCCGCCATGCTGGTCGCAGAATGGCGAGACATCAGTGCCACCGCCCGCCAGACCAAGGCGAAGGGGTGCACGGGCACGAACGATCATGGAGTCACCCCAGAGGAAAGACCCAGCGCGTCTTGCAGCGTGCGCGACATCGCCTGCTTGGAGAAGATATTGGCCACGTAATCCGCCCCGGCCTGCGCGTTATGCAGCCAGCGCTTGTCATCGAGCATCAATTCCACGATGCGCTCGGCGATCGAATCTGCCTGGTTCGCAACGTCGCAGACACGGTCCACTGCAGGCAATCCCTGCGCACCGATGCCGGTCGTCACCAGGGGCAGGCCCTGCTGCAGGGCCTCCACGACCTTGCTCTTGATTCCAGCCCCAAAACGCAGCGGCACTACCGCGACTCGCGCGCCGGAATAGCGACGGGCAAGTTCAGCATCGCTCACATAACCGGTCACTTCCACGCGATCGCCGGCCAGGGCAAGCACTTCGGAAGTTGGATGCGACCCGACAAGCGACAGCTCGACGCTGGGCAGCCGTTGCCAAACCTTCGGCATGATTTCTTCTACCAGCCACTTGGCCGCATCCACATTGGGCGTGTGAGCGAATCCGGCCACGAAAATCAGGTTCCTGCGACCGCCGACTCCCGACGGACGCACAAAGGATTCGAATGCGTAGGGAGAAATCGCGTGCGCGGTCACCTGCGGCTCAAGGCTCAGGACTTCATCCACCTCGTCCTGCGATGGGTAGAGCACGATATCCACCTTCCGCCAAAGATCGCGCTCCTGTCTTTCCACACGTGCCGCTTCCGCGCCCTCCGACACGTCGCCAAGAATGCGTCCCTCGAGCTCGACTCTCCTGAAATGCAGGTCATGCCCGTAGTACGCGATCCGGGCGGATGTCGCGGCCCTGATTTCTTCGACGTACTTCTCGCTGATATGCGGGCGCGAAAGCAGGACCGCATGGAACTCCGGTCCATTCTCCTCGATGTATTCCCGGAAGCGTCCGGCCCACTTCGGGCCATAAAGCACTTCGACGCCAAGCTTTTGCAGGACGGGGGTATAAGTCGGATCGTAATGCAGATTGTCCGGCCAGAATTTGACCACGCAGCCGGCTTCGATCAGACGCGTGATGAACGCGATCATCGTGCGCGATCCGGCATCGCGATCGGGCTGCGGCACATAATGATCGACTACCAATACGATCGGCTTTTCGAAAGCCCGGTCGCGTGCCCGCATGACGCGTTGACCGTTCTCGAAGTGCTGGGCCAGCTCGTTCCTCCAGCGATCGGCGAGCTTCTGCTGGTTGATCGGCTGATAGGCCTTAATCCCGCTTGCCGTATCTGTTCCGTGAGAAACGCCTTCGTGGTGGATGACCTCGGAAAACGGAGTGTAAAAGACCTTCAGACCCTGCGCACGAACCCTGAAAGCGAGGTCTGAATCCTCGCAATAGGCGGGTACAAAGGCCGGGTCAAACCCACCCAGGGAGCGGAAAAGCCCGGCATTGACCAGCAGACTGGCGCCCGAACAGTAATCGACTTGTCGGACGTAATTGAATTCTGGCGCGGCGGGATTTTGCAGTCGCCCATAGTTCCATGCTGACGCATCGCGCCACATGATGCCGCCGGCTTCCTGCAGCCGGCCATCCGAATAGATCAGTTTGGATCCAGCCAAGCCGGCATCGGGATGGCGCTCGAAGACCTCAACCAGGGCATCAAGCCAACCTGGCGTCACTTCGGTGTCGTTGTTGAGGAAGCAGATGTATTCGCCGCGCGCCAACTCCAATGCCTGGTTACAGGAGAGAAGGAAGCCCAGATTGGTCTCGTTCTCGTGATACCTCAGCCCGGGCACTTCTCGGAGCTGCGCGATTTCCGCGTCGCCAGAACGATCTTCCAACACCAGCACTTCAAAGGAGCATTCCGCGCCAGCAAGCTGGATCGAGCGCAGGCAAGCAGTCGTGTAGGCCAACTTGCCGTAGGTGGGAATGACTATGGTGACGCGAGGATTGTCGACTTCCTCGAAGAAGAGATCCGCGGTCGTCACATCGGTCGATGTGGCGCCGATACGGATGGGGGATTGCGGAATGACCAGGTCGCTGTAGTGCCTGCCGCGCAGGCGGGACACGATACGCCGCAGGAAGCTCATCAGCCGCCACGAGCGTGTCTGCATCTGCTCTTCGAGGAGGGCTCTCAATTCGGACGCGTGGCCCTGCTGAGCCAGGCCCTGCCGCTGCAACACTTCACGCACACCACGTTCGGCCTGGTAAGCCGCCGTCAGATGGGCAAGTCTCGATCTCTTGGCTTTCCGACGCGCATTTGCAGCAGCCAGCTCGCGCTCCAGGTCATCGCGCTCTTGCAGAACGGTCCTTGTCATTTCCAGTTGCTGTTCCAATTGTGAATTCAAACTCAAGACCGACGCAGCGCGCTCGTCTCGCTCGGCTTCGATGGTTCGGACCCGCGCCCTTTCCTGATCGAGCTCCTCCTGGGTTCGGAGGGCCCACTGCGTCTTTTCTTCGCGATCCTTGTCCGCAGCCCTTAGCCTCTCGGACTCCTGCTCAAGCGCCTTATTCAGGCTTAGTGCCCACTGCGTCTTTTCTTCGCGATCCTTGTCCGTGGCCCTTAGCGTCTCAGACGCCTGTTCAAGCGCCTTGTTCAGGCTTAGCGCCCATTCCGCCCGCTCGTCGAATTCCGTGGCAAGAGCCTGATAGCGCTGCCTCTCGCTATCGATTTCGGTATCCAGTGATTGTGCCCACCGCGCAATCTCCTCGTGGCGTTCGTACAGATCAACGCGTTCATCGGAGAACAGGGAAGCCGGAATTACCGGGATGCAAGCCCGTTCGGCTGCGCAGACGGCAAGGAAGTACTTGCTGTCACCCGCCCCTTCAGTCCGGCCCTCGACGCCCTGGGTCGTGCCCGTGTAGGCCTGGTAGGAAGAATCATGGCCATCCAGCGGAACAAGCATCGACCCCGTGGCCATTCGCTGCCCAAAATAGCTGACGACCTGGAAATGACGCCGCAACAGCGCGTCGAGCTCGTCGAAATAAAGTTCCTTTACGTGGAACTCGTTTACAAACTGATGACGGTCCGAATAGATGGCCTTGTTCGGCGACGAAATGACCAGGAAGCCGCCGGGCTTGAGGACCCGTCGAAGCTCGCAAAGCATTTCCTCCTGGGCAGTCAGATGTTCCAGCGTTTCAAAGGAAACGACTGCATCGAAACTTGCCTCGGGAAACGGCAGTGCGGCTGCGCTCGCCCGGACGAAATCGATATTGGTGCTGGATGCATAGGTCGCTGTGGCATGCACGATCGCTTCGGCGGATATATCCGCCCCGACAACTTCCGATGCATGGCGCGCCAGAAGAGCCGAGCCGTATCCTTCGCCGCAGGCGACGTCCAGCACGCGCAACCCACTCAACGCCGGAGCGCACCAGGCATAGCGATGCCAGTGCTCCAGACTGAGCTCCCCCATTTCGGTGGGGACGAAACGCTCGCCGGTGAATTCCATCAACCGGCTCCTTCGTTGATTACGTCGATGTGAAGCATCGGCAAGCCGACCAGGCCAAAACGCATCGTTTCGTCGACGGCCCGGAACTCAAGGGCATCATGAATCCAGTGCTGTTGGGTATGGCTTTCCTGATTACCTGTCGCAACCGCCGCGTCGATCATGTAGGAACCTGCAGGGAGTACTGGCATCCGGAACTGGAAGGTCGCTCGCAGGGTGTCCCCGGATGCACCACCCGGCGGGGCCTTCCGACACGCGAAGTAAGTATTGTCCCCAAACAGCCGTTGGCCCAGACGATCCTTCACGTAGAAGCCGATGATCACTTCGCCCAGCGCGTCATGAAGGCGGACGGTAATCTGCAACTCGACAATCTCTCCGCCGTGGAGCAGTCGAACGCCCTCCCCCTGGGAACGAAGATCGACACCCGTAATGACGGCATTGCGCGCACCGAATTGAATGCCCACATCGTCAGGATTGAACTCGAAGACCTGAATGCGGTTTTCGACTCCGGTCTTGCTCCAATCCGCCTTCCGGAAATCGGGAGTGCCGGGGGACTGCTCTGCGTCATTCGCGGGCGAACGCTTGCTGCTACCGATCACGCCAACGGACTCGCCTGTCGCATCATGTCTGCTGGCGGCGTGCTGCTGAGCCATGTAGGACTCAATGACTTCCTGCGCGCTCCCGAGCATTTGGGGCGTCCCGTTCTGCAACCACAGCGCGCGGGCACACAGATTGGTCACTGCAGCCGCATCGTGACTGACGAACAACAGTGTTCCGCGCTTCTGGAAGTCCCGAAGGAATCGCATGCATTTTTGGGAAAAGAACGCATCGCCGACCGACAGCGCCTCGTCGACAATGAGCACGTCCGCATCAACGTGTGCGATCACTGCGAATGCCAGCCTCACCGCCATGCCGCTGGAGTAGCTCCTCACCGGCTGGTCGATGAACTCGCCGATGTCGGCGAAGTCCAGGATGCTCTGCAGCCGCGCCTCAATCTGGTCGCGCTTCAGGCCGAGAATCGCTGCATTCAGATAGACGTTTTCGCGCCCCGTGAAGTCCTGATTGAAGCCGCTACCAAGCTCGAGCAACGCGGCCACGCGCCCTCGAACCTCCACGCTACCCTCGGTAGGCGAGAGAGTTCCTGCAATCATCTGCAACAGCGTCGACTTGCCAGACCCGTTTCGCCCAACGATGCCGACGGTTTCGCCGCGGCGAATCTCCAGGTCGACACCGCGCAAAGCCCAGAACTCGCGATAAAGCCTCTTGCGCCCGCCGAGCAGGCCTTGCCACAGACGGTGCGCCGGGGTGCTGTACATCGCGTACGACTTGCCGACGTTGCGCACTGAGATAACCACGTCCGCCTCGGCTTCCGGTGATGCAACCGCGGAGAGAACAGTGTAGGAATCGAGTTCAGAGGACATCGGCGAAACCGCGGTGCAATTTCTTGAAGAACGCATGGCCCGCCACCGCGACTACGACGGCAACGGCGCTGTATATCACCAGTCCGCGCCAGTCCGGAGCGTGACCCCAGATAACCACTTCGCGCGCCTGATTGATGATGAAAGTGAGCGGATTGGCAATGAAGAGCCAGCGGTAATGTTCCGGCACGGACTCGATGGGAACGATGGCCGAAGACAGGAACAACATCGCCGCCGAGATCACGCCGACGACCTGACCGATGTCTCTCAGAAAGACGCCCAATGCAGACAGAATCCAACCGATCCCGACCGTGAGGATGATGAGTGGCAACAACACCACAGGCAGCAGCAGCGTCGTGGCGTGGATCTCGCCGTTTTGAAACAGCTGCAGCAGGAGCAGCACCACTGTATTCATGGCGAAGTGGAATAGTGCGGAAAAGGTCATGCTCCACACCAGCACATCCAGCGGAAAGACCACCCGTTTTACATAGTTGGTATTTCCAACGATGAGAACAGGGGCCCTGTTGATGCACTCCGAAAAAAAGCCGTGAACCGTCAGTCCTACGAAGAGGATGAGCGCAAAGCCCGCGGTAGAACCCGTCGCGCCGGGCCAGCGGCTCTTCATGATGAAGCCGAAGGCCAGGGTGTAGACCAGCAACATCAGGAATGGACTGATCAGCGACCACAGCAGACCGAAGCTCGCGCCACGATAACGACCAAGAATCTCGCGTCGGGTCAGCTCGAAAACCAGCGATCTGTTTTGCCGAAAGGCCGAAAAAATGTTCATCGTGAATAACGCGCCAAACTAGACACCAAGCGCCTCATCCAGGTCGTCGCGAAGATCGGATACCGCTTCGATGCCGACGCTCAGACGCACGAGTGAATCGCTGATACCCAGGGCAGCGCGGCGATCAGGCGGAATCGATGCGTGGGTCATTACCGCCGGATGGTTGACGAGGCTTTCCACCCCGCCCAAGGATTCGGCCAGGGTGAACAGCTCGGTGCGTTCGCACAGCCGCTTCGCAGCAGCCATGCCCCCCTTCAGATAGATGCTCACCATGCCGCCGAACCCGTCCATCTGCTTCCTAGCCAGGTCGTGCTGGGGGTGCGATGTCAGGCCGGGATAGATCACCTTCTCGATCGCGGCGTGAGTGCGCAGCCACTCCGCGAGCAGCTGCGCGTTTTCACAATGAGCCTTCATTCGCAGGTGGAGAGTCTTCAGGCCTCGCAATGCCAGGAAGCTGTCGAAGGGCCCCTGCACGCCACCGACGGCATTCTGAAGAAAGGTCATCTGCTCCGCGATCTCCGCGTCATCGCCGACGACGACGATGCCGCCCACCATGTCGGAATGGCCGTTGAGGTACTTGGTGGCCGAGTGCATGACCAGATGCGCGCCCAGTTCCAGCGGGCGCTGCAGGATCGGCGAGCTGAAGGTGTTGTCGACGGCGACGATCAGCCCGTGTTTGCGGGCGATCGATGCGATCTTTTCGATGTCGACGAGTTTCAGCAATGGGTTGGTCGGGGTTTCGATCCAGACCAGCCGGGTGTTGGGGCGGATCGCGGCTTCGAAGGCCGCGGCGTCACTCAGGTCGACCCAGCTGAAATCCATGCCTGCGGAACGACGGCGCACGCGTTCGAACAGGCGGTAAGTGCCACCGTAAACATCGTCCATCGCGATGACGTGGCTGCCGCTGTCGAACATCTCCAGCACGGTGGACGTCGCGGCGAGTCCGGACGCGAACGCGTACCCGCGCGTGCCGCCCTCGAGGGCTGCGATGCAGCGCTCGTAGGCGAAGCGGGTCGGGTTGTGGCTGCGCGAATACTCGAACCCCTGGTGCTCACCCGGACTGCTCTGGGCATAGGTCGAGGTGGCATAGATCGGCGGCATGACGGCGCCGGTACTGGGGTCGGGCGACTGCCCGCCGTGGATGGCCAGGGTGCCCAGGCCGGGCTTGTGTCCACCTTCCGAATGTCGGTCACTCATGGATCTGCAGCCTTCCTGTTCCGCTAGCATGAACGGTCCTTGATTCTAGCATCGGACATGAATTCTTCCCGGCGACTGCCGCCCGATTTCAGCGAGAGTGCAGCCTATCCGCTGTATGCGATCGATCCGGCGCAGGACCGCGCGTGGGTACTGCATTTCGAGCGCGAGGACTATGCCCGCGCCAGCTTCCTCGACCAGCGGGCGCTGCGGCACCGGGAAATTTCCGGCTGGACGGTTTCCGGCGCGGAGCTTTCCGCCGCATTGCAACCCGCGGCTTCGCTGGCGCGCCTGCATTGGCTCTTCCACATCGGGCATTGCGGTTCGACGCTGGCCAGCAGGCTGCTTGACCTGGTCCCGGAGACACTGGGACTGCGCGAACCGTTGCCGCTGCTGACCCTTGCGCATGGACGCGGCCAGCCCATGGCAGGTCCATGGTTGTCGGCCACCCGACACCTGCTCGCGCGCGGCTTCACCGGGACGCGTGCGGTGGTCGTCAAGCCGACCAGCGTGGTCACGACCCTCGCCGACCAGCTGCTCCCCGACACCGGTCAGGCTTGCCTGCTATGGGTGGACCTGCAGACCTGGCTCGCCACCATGCTCAGGGACACGGATCTGGTGCAGGGCACGCTGGCGACCGAAGACCTGCGTCTTGCCGGGATCGACACCAGCGAACCGGCCTCCGGACCGGGGGCACGGCTGGCGCGTTTGTGGCTGGCGGAGCAGCTTCGCTGGTCCCGCTTCAAGCAGCGCAGCGAGTTCGCCCCACGCCTGCTCGACCTGGATTTCGCGGGACTCCTGAAGGACCCCGCTGCCGGCACCCGCACGCTCGCGGAACATTTCGGGCTCGTGGCTCCGGAAGACCTGGAGGCACGCATTGCGGCGTCCGGCGTTCTTGGTCGCTATGCAAAGGATGCTTCCCAGCCCTTCGACGAGCACGTGCGCCGGCAAGAGTTGCGGCAGGCGTCGGAGCGCCATGCGGCCGATATCGCCGAGGGCCTGGCGTGGGCCGGCCGGGAACTCAGGCGACAGGAAGCGACCGGACTGGAAGCGAGGCTGCGGCCCGCTGCCTAGCCGCTCAGGACTAGCCGCTCAGGAAAGGAATGTCGTCACCGCGTAGCGGACACCGCGGTCGACCGGGAGCACTTCGTGCAGCAGGCCGCATGAGAACACCAACGCGGTTCCCGTCGCCGGCGAGTAGCGGTGCGGCCCGAACTCGGGATAGCGGAATTCGCCCCCCGCGTAGTCGCCATGGTTGAGGTTGACCGATAGCGCGAACCGCCTGTGGGCGACATCGGGGGTGTCGTTGTCGCGATGGGCGCGAAAGTAACCCGCGCCTGCCTGGTACGAAAGCAGCTTGAAGGAATCGCGCCGGTTCACCTGGAAATTGAAGACCCTGGCGATTTCCGGCAATGCGCGACGCATCACCCGCTCATGCATGCGCGCCTCGAGTGCCGGATCGCGCGGCATGCTTTCGCGCCGTTGCTTGATCGACGGGTCCAGTTGCAGCGTTTGCGCGCCGCCTTCCATCACCAGGACCCGCGAGACTTCGCCACCCGCGCAATCCACTTCGAAATGACGGATCAGTTCCTGGCACAGGTCGCGCTCGAACACATCGGGGATCTGCAATACGGGGGCCGCGTGCAGCGTGCAGTCGGCACCCAGCGCCTCGACCACCTTCGCAGGCAACAGCGCATGGGACGATGGCAGGCGTTGCTCCTGCTGCAGGCGCAGGTTGGCATCGGCCAACCACAGCACGTCGTCTTCGAACAATTCCAGCCAGCGGGCGTCCGCGCCAAGCGAAAGCCATCCCGCGGCCGTGCCGGGAAACGCCTGCGCTCCAACGCACAATGCCGTAATGCCCTCGGGCACTTCCGGCAAGGACGCCGCCACCGTTGCGGACGAGGGCTTCAACAGCCATAGCGGGGCGCCCGCGAATTCGGCGTGCAATGTCCGACCGCCATCGCTGCCGTGCAACCGCACATCGGGTACGCGATCGCCCGGCAGCAGGCGCTCGAGTGGCGCGCCCGCCATCACTGCACCCGGCGGCGCAGGTAATTGAGCAGGTCGATGCGGGTGATCAGGCCGACGAACCGCTCGCCTTCCACCACGATGGCGACATGGCCGCGATCGAAGACCGGCAGCAGTGCTTCGATCGGGGAACGGACATCCAGCTTGTCGAGCTTGCTCACCATCGCCGTCGCCACCGGATCGCGGAAGCGCGACTCGTCGCCGTACACATGCAACAGGACGTCGCTCTCGTCGACGATGCCCACGATGTTGTCGCCCTCCATGACCGGCAACTGGCTCACGTCGTAGAGCTTCATGCGCTGCCAGGCCGTGACCAGCAGGTCGGTCGGGGCGACCACGATCGTGTCGCGCTTGGAGAACGGGCGCGTTATCAGGTCGCGCAGGTCGCCCGTGGGTTCGCGGTCGAGGAAGCCGTTGTCCAGCATCCAGTAGTCGTTGTACATCTTGGAGATGTACTTGTTGCCGGTATCCGGAACCAGCACCACCACTCTCTTCGGCGTCGTCTGCTCGCGGCAGTACTTCAGTGCGGCGGCGAGCAGGGTGCCGGTGGAGGAGCCGCCGAGGATGCCCTCCTTTTCCAGCAATTCGCGCGCCGTGAGGAAACTCTCCTTGTCGGTGATCGCGTAGGCCTTCTTCACCCGGGTGAAGTCGGAGATCTGCGGCAGGAAATCCTCGCCGATGCCTTCCACCATCCAGCTCGCGGACTTGTCGCTGAGCGTGCCGCGATTGATGTATTCCTCGAGGATCGACCCGACAGGATCGGCCAGGATCAGCTCGGTGTGCGGCGACTTCTCGGCGAAGCAGCGCGACAGGCCGGTCATGGTGCCCGAGCTGCCGCAGCCGAAGACGATGGCGTCGAGGCCGCCCACCTGGGCCATCTGCTCCAGGATTTCCGGGCCGGTGCCGAATTCGTGCGCCGCCGGGTTGTCGGGATTGCCGAACTGGTTGATGAAGTACGCACCCGGCGTTTCACGGGCGATGCGCTCCGCCATGTCCTGGTAGTAGTCGGGATGGCCCTTGGCCACGTCCGAACGCGTGAGCACGACCTGCGCGCCCATCGCCTTGAGATTGAAGATTTTCTCGCGGCTCATCTTGTCGGGCACCACGAGGATCAGCTTGTAGCCCTTCTGCTGCGCGACGAGTGCCAGCCCGATGCCGGTATTGCCGGCGGTGCCTTCGACCAGGGTGTCGCCGGGCTTGATCTTCCCCGCCTTCTCCGCAGCTTCGATCATCGACTTGCCGATGCGGTCCTTGATCGAACCGCCAGGGTTCTGCGATTCGAGTTTGAAATAGAGCTCGCACGGGCCGGTGTCGAGGCGGCGGGCTTTCACGATCGGCGTGTTGCCGATCAGTTCGAGTACGGAGGCGTGGATGGGCATGGGAATCCTGCAGCCGCCAACCTGGCGGCAGTCGCCGGATTCTACCGGGCGCCCGCGCCGGGGCGCAGGTGCGGCCGCGCTGTCGTGATGCCCAGCGCGGGCGACGGCGGTCCGACGAGGAAGGCGCCGCCGCCCGCGTTGAGTAGCCGGGGCGATGGTTGCGGCCGATCCTGTGCCGGCCGGCACCGCCGGCGATGTCCTCGTGGACTCGCCGGCCATATTTCAGGTATTCGGGGACGTCAGTGGTGTCCCGCGTCGTACATGCGGACCAGGCGGTCCTTGGCAGCAAGTTTCTCGCGTTTCATCTGACCGAGCGTTGCGTCGTCGACCGGCAACACGCCGAGCTCGGCATCCATCACCTTCTTGTCGAGATCGCGATGGCGCTGATACAGCTGCTTGAATTCGGGATTGGAACGCATCAGCGCGTCGATTTCCTGCTGCGGTTGTTCTTCGAACATGGTGCCTCCTTCAACGATTGCCTGTTGCACGTGGCGTCGAGACCCCGGACGCAAAAACGCCCCGGTCGCGGGACCGAGGCGTTGCGTCGGGTGATAACGGGAGCCGGGGACGACGGATCAGCGGACCGGCTTCACGCAGGCCCGCCGAGACCTCTTTTGTGGCGGCGGTGTCCTGCGAAAGAGGTGCTTGCGTCATGGACCGGGCTCTCGACCAAGCGGCTGTGGAACCGCTCGGATAATTGACGCTACTCCTCCCCACCGGCCTCGGCAAGCGGCCGCGGACGAATGGCGCGGCGCATCCCGCCCTGCCCCGGTCAATCGAATAAATATTTGATATACATCACTATTTTGTCGAAATGACCACTTCGACACGGGGCTTGGATTTGGACGTCGAGCCCACGGCCGCGCGTACCTGCTGGCGCGAAGCCCCCGCCTTGACCAGGGCCTCGCGCACGGCTTCGGCGCGTTGCTGGGCCAATGCGGCCTTCGGGTCCATGCCCTCGATACGCGCCGCGCTGCCACTGGTCGCCTGCAGGTAGGCGGCGAGCGTGCGCACGCTGGAGGCGCCTCGGTCGGTCAGGGTCGCCTTGCCGGCCGCGAACGTGTCGCCGCCCAAGGTAAAGACCTCGCCACGATCGTCCCAGCGCGAAGACGGCAGCTTGCCGCCTGCCACGAGCTCGGCTTCCTCGCGCGCCAGCTTGGCTTCGCGCTCGCGCGCCGCCCTTAGCTTGGCGGCCTGCACGTCGCTGACGCCGGCAATGGCGGCTTCCACGTCCTGCATCGCCAGGTCGCTCTGCGCGGCCTGCTGGCGCAGCCGTTCGGCCTCCTCGGCCTGGATCTGGGCCTGCACGCGCAGGCGCTCGGCCTCGGCCCGGGCGGCCTCGGCATCGCGGCGGCTGGCTTCGACCAGCAACTCGGAACGCTCGCGGTCGAGCTGGTCGATATCGCGACGGCTCGACTCGGTGCGCGCGGTGAGTTCGGCGATCTCCACCCGGCGCAGGGCGAGGTAGTCGGCGGCCTCATGCTTGCGGCGGGGGGCCTTCGCCAGCGCGTCCACCGCCTGCTGCGCCCGCAGGCGCTCGAAGGCCCCGAATGCGGTCAGTTGCGGATCGGCAGCCAGGGCCTGCAGGCGCATCGCGTAGTCGCCCGTCGCGGGCGGCTCGCTGTCGAGCGCGCTGGGGCGCATCCCGCCTTCGTCGATCTGGAGCCGGCTGCGCAGGTCGCCGATTTCGGAACGGCGCTGGACCAGTTCGGTGCGGGTCTGCGCTGCCCGGCTGCGCGCGTAGGCCAGGTCGCCATCCGCGGCCGCCGCCAGGGACAGGGCCAGGGCGTCCTTGTACTTCCGGGCCGTCATGGCCAGTTGCGCCTGTGTCAGCTCGTCGCGTGCCGTCGCCAGCTCCTGCGCCGCGTACTGGTCGCCATCCGCGCTGTCGGCACGGCTGACGGCCTGCTGCGCCGCCGTCAGCTCTGCGTCTGGTGGCTGCGCGGCCCTCGCGGGCAGGGCCGAAGCGAGAACCAGTGCCAGCGAAAGTTTCAGGATTTGTGCGAAGCTTGGGCTCATTGGGGATGCCGTGACTGCCGGGGATGGGTATGGCTTCGGCGCGGCCATTGTCGGAAGCTCGCGCTGTGCTTGCAACGGCGCTATTGATAGTTAAGGGGACGGATACATGGACATCGGCTACTTCCTCAAGCTGATGACGGAAAAGAACGCGTCGGACATGTTCCTGACCACCGGCGCGCCTGTGTATATCAAGGTCGAGGGTAAGTTGTATCCACTCGGCAATACCGGCCTGCCCCCAGGCATGGTCAAGAAGATTGCCTACTCGCTCATGGACGAGGGACAAGTTCCCAACTTCGAGCGTGACCTCGAGCTGAACATGGCGCTGGCACTGGCGGAAGCCGGCCGGTTCCGCGTGAATGTATTCAAGCAGCGCGGCGAAGTCGGCATGGTGATCCGCGCGATCCGCAGCGTGATCCCGTCGATCGAGGAACTCCAGCTGCCGCAGGTGCTGAAGGACATCATCATGGCCCCGCGTGGGCTGGTGCTGATCGTCGGCTCCACCGGTTCCGGCAAGTCGACCACGCTCGCGGCGATGATCGATCATCGCAACACGAGCACCTCGGGCCACATCCTCACCATCGAGGACCCGATCGAATACCTGCACAAGCACAAGAAGTCGATCGTCAACCAGCGTGAGGTCGGCCTCGACACGCATGCCTTCCACAACGCGCTGAAGAACGCGATGCGTGAAGCACCGGACGTCATCCTGATCGGCGAGATCCTGGACGCCACCACGATGGAAGCGGCGATCGCGTTCGCCGAAACCGGCCACTTGTGCCTGGCGACGCTGCACTCCAACAACGCCGACCAGACGCTGGAACGCATCCTCAACTTCTTCCACGAATCCGCGCACAAGAACGTGCTGATGAACCTTGCGTTGAACCTGCGCGCGGTGATCTCGCAGCGACTCGTGGTCGGCAAGGACGGCCGTCGCCTGCCGGCGACCGAAGTCCTGATCAACACGCCGATGATCCGCGACCTCATGCGCCGCGGCCAGGTGCACGAGATCAAGCCGGCGATGGAAGGCTCGTTGCAGGAAGGCATGGAGAGTTTCGACCAGTGCCTGTTCCGCCTCTACAAGGAAGGCCGCATCGAGCGCGAGGAAGCGCTGCGCGCGGCCGATTCGCGCGACGGCCTGGACCTCAAGTTCCGCCTGTCCGAAGGCGGCGACGTGCACGACCCCTACGCGGAAGTCTTCACTCCCGCCGGATAACTGGATATGCAGTGCGGAGCGTCGCTCCCGCTGCATGGGAACCGGCACCCCTCGATCGACAGCTTCGCAAGGCCGCAAATCCGGGTGTCGCCTACACGGGTTTGTCCGGCTGCATTTCCGGGCGCGCCAGGTCGAATGCGGGCAGCTGCAGGCAGGCCTTCTCGATCCGCGCGATGGTAGGGAACTGCGCCACGTCGACGCCGAAGCGACGCGCGTTGTAGACCTGCGGGATCAGGCAGCAGTCGGCAATGGTCGGCGTTTCGCCCTCGCAGTACTGGCCGGTCGAGAGGTGGTCGTTGAGCATCGCCTCGATCGCCCCGAAGCCCTCGCTTATCCAATGGCGCACCCAGACATCGCGTTCGGGCTGCGGCACGTTCCATTCGTGCTCGAAATACTGCAACACGCGCAGGTTGTTGAGCGGATGGATGTCGCAGGCGATCGCCAGTGCGAGCGCGCGAGCGCGCTGGCGCGAGCGCGCCGTAACCGGCAGCAGCGGACGCATGGGCCAGGTCTCATCGAGGTATTCCAGGATGGCCAGCGACTGCCGCAATTGACGGCTGCCATGCTGCAGCACCGGCACGAGCCCCTGGGGGTTGATCCGGCGGTATTCCTCGGTGCGCTGTTCGCCGCCGTCGCGCAGCAGGTGGATGGGCACGATCTCGTAAGGCAGGCCTTTGAGGTTCAAGCCGATCCGCACGCGGTAGGCGGCGCTGGAGCGCCAGTACGAATACAGCCGCAACTGATCGGTGATGCGCGCGTCTTCCACGTCCCCTTCCCCTGTACGTCGGCCCGATGGGTCGCCGGGATGACCAACCTTAGCGGGCGCGGCCGACGGCAGTCATCCTTCCGCCGGCCTGCCAGCGCCGCCGGTCAGGCCGACTGGCGCTCGATGCGTTGCTCGATGGCCCCGAACACGTCACTGCCGTCGCGCGCCTTCATTTCGATGCGCACGACATCGCCGAACTTCATGAAGGGCGTGATCGGCTTGCCCGTTTCCAGCGTTTCCACGGTCCGGCGCTCGGCGAAGCACGAGGCCCCGAGGCTGGTGTCTTCATTGGCCACCGTGCCGGAACCGACGATCGTGCCGGCCGACAGCGGACGCGTCTTGGCCGCATGCGCCACCAATTGGGCGAAATTGAACTGCATGTCGACCCCCGCCTCGGGCGCACCGAACCATTCGCCGTTGATGTGGGTGAGCAGCGGCAGATGCACCTTGCAGTCCTGCCACGCACCGCCAATCTCGTCCGGCGTGACGAAGACCGGCGACAGCGCCGAACGCGGCTTGGACTGCAGGAAGCCGAAGCCCTTGCCGAGCTCGGCAGGAATCAGGTTGCGCAGGCTCACATCATTGACCAGGCCCACCAGCTGGATGTGCGCGGCCGCGACTTCCGGCGTCACTGCCATCGGCACGTCGTCGGTGACGATCACGACTTCGGCTTCGAGATCGATGCCGTAGTCTTCGCTCACGACGCGCACCGGATCGCGCGGGCCATAGAAGCCCGCGCTGACGGCCTGGTACATCAGCGGATCGGTGTAGAAGCTTTCCGGCACCTCCGCGCCACGCGCGCGGCGCACGCGCTCGACGTGGGGCAGATAGGCGCTGCCATCGACGAATTCGTAAGCACGCGGCAGCGGTGCCGCGAGCGCGGCCATGTCGAGGTCGAAGGCGCCCTGGGCGCTGCCTTCGTTCAATGCATCGGACAGCGCATTGAGGCGAGGCGCTGCATTGGACCAGTCCTCCAGCGCGCGCTGCAGGGTGTCGGCGATGCCGGTAGCCTTGACCGCACGCTTGAGGTCGCGCGACACGACAATGAGGGTGCCGTCACGGCCGCCTTCCTTGAGGGAACCGAGCTTCATCTGTGACTCCGGATTTCTGCGCCGCAGCGCGATAGTTGCAATTGTAACTTAGGCGGAAACAGCGTCGCGCGTGAGCTTATGCCGTGCAACGCATGCCGCGAAACCCGCGACGAAATCGCAGCCAACAAAAAACCCGCCTTGCGGCGGGTTCCTTGTGTTTGGCAGCCCCGGATGGATTCGAACCACCGAATGCCTGAGTCAGAGTCAGGTGCCTTACCGCTTGGCGACGGGGCTATGAAGCTGGATCTATGTAACTGGATCTGCAGTTCCGAATATTAGCGCTTCGAGAACTGGGTGGCACGACGTGCCTTGTGCAGACCGACCTTCTTACGCTCGACTTCGCGGGCGTCGCGGGTCATGAAGCCGGCCTTGCGCAGCTCGGACTTCAGCGATTCATCGTACTCCACCAGCGCGCGGGCGATGCCCAGGCGGATCGCACCGGCCTGGCCGGTGATGCCGCCGCCGGCGACGGTGATCGTGACGTCGAACTTGTCGCCCGACTTGGTCAGCTCAAGCGGCTGGCGCACGATCATGCGCGCGGTTTCGCGGCCGAAGAACTCGTCGATCGGACGCTGGTTGATGGTGATCTTGCCGTCGCCCTTGCGCAGGAACACGCGGGCGGTGGAGGACTTGCGACGGCCGGTGCCGTAATTCTGCTGGAGTGCCATGTGTCGTTACCTTAGAAGTCCAGCGGCTGCGGCTGCTGTGCGGTGTGCGGGTGTTCGGCGCCCTTGTAGACCTTGAGCTTGCGGTACATCGCACGGCCCAGCGGATTCTTGGGGAGCATGCCCTTCACGGCGATCTCGATGACGCGCTCCGGATGGCGCTCGAGCGCCTGGCCGAGGGTCTCGGACTTCAGGTTGCCGATGTAGCCGGTGAACCGGTAGTACATCTTGTCCTGCAGCTTGTTGCCGGTCACGGCGATCTTCTCGGCGTTGATCACCACGAGGTAATCGCCGGTGTCGACGTGCGGGGTATAGACGGGCTTGTGCTTGCCACGCAGGCGGCGGGCGAGCTCGGAGGCGAGGCGGCCGAGGGTCTTGCCTTCGGCGTCGACGACGTACCAGTCACGCTGGACGGTCTCGTTCTTGGCGGTAAAAGTCTTCATGACTGCTCTACTTAAGGGGTACCTGGTCGGGCTGATTCAGCGCGGGATCCCGTGGATCGACCGGCGGAACTTCGCCTCGCGTTTGGGCGGAACGAAAAGAAGCGGGATGATAACGGCCCTGCCCGGCCACCGCAAGCCCGGGGAACCCGGTGCTAGCATCCGGCCATGCCTGAGGCCCTCCGTCCCGTCACTGCCGCCTCCCCTGCGGACCGGCTGCTGGCGCTGGCCGACCGCTGCGTCCAGTGCGGCCTGTGCCTGCCGACCTGCCCGACCTACGGCCTGGAGCGTGAAGAAGCCGAATCGCCCCGCGGCCGCATCGCCCTGGCGCGGGCCTGGACGTTGGGCACGATCCCGCCGACCGACACTTCCGACAGCCACCTGGACCACTGCCTGGGTTGCCGCAGCTGTGAAGCGGTATGCCCCGCCGGCGTGGAGTATGGGGAACTGCTGGTCGAGGCGCGCACCCGCCAGCGCGCCAGGCGCGGCGCGGGCTGGCGACAGGCGGCGATGGAATGGCTGGCGGCGCGCCCACGGCTGCTCGGAGCGCTCCTCAGCCTGTACGGCCGGCTATTCCCGGTGCTGCCGAAGTTCCTGCGGCCACTGCCGCGTCCCGGCCGCGTGGCCCGGAAGGCGGCAACGCCCGCGCCTTCGATGCCGCCCGCCGAGCCTGTCTCACTGTTTATCGGATGCATCGCGCGGCCTTATGAAAGCGCCGTGCGCGAAGCCGCCGTGCGCCTGTTCGACGCGGCGGGTGCGCGAACACACGTTCCGGCAGCGCAGACCTGTTGCGGAGCGCTGCATGCGCACGCGGGCTCGCCGAGCCAACACCTGGTTGCGATCAACCGCGCCGCGTTTTCCGGCAGCGGCACCGTGCTCACGCTGGCGAGTGGATGCCATGAAGCGATTGCGCAGGCGCTGTCCGGCGTGGCCGCAACCGTGGACGGCCTGGCGTTCCTGCACCAGCGCACGGGCGCCATCCAGTTCGCCGAATGCAGGGAACGCATCGCCTTGCACCTGCCCTGCACCCAGCGCCACGTCGTCAGGTCGGTGGCGGCGCTGCGTGGCCTGCTCGCCCGCATCCCCGAACTGGAGGTCATCGAATTGACCGCCGGTTACGGCTGCTGCGGCGCTGCCGGCACGCAGATGCTGTTGGACCCCGAGCGCGCTGCCGCCTATCGCTCCCCGCTGCTCGAACAATTCGAACGTAGCGGCGCCACCCGCCTGCTCAGTGCCAACATCGGCTGTCGCCTGCACCTGGCGAACGCGACGGCGAAACCGGTCCAGCACCCGCTGGAATTCCTCGCGGCATGCCTCGCCTGATCCGGGCGCTAAACTGCGACCCATGAATGCACGCGCCTTTACTCCGTTCGACCGCCTGCTGATCGATGCACAGAACGCGCTGGACACCATCTTCGGTGCCCCGCCCGCGCAGCGCGCGAATCCGGCGATCGGCGAGCCCGACGTCGTCCTCGACGATGCCGAACGCCGCCACGCCGCCGGACTGATGCGCATCAACCATGTCGGCGAAGTCTGCGCACAGGCGCTGTATGTCGGCCAGGCTGCAGTGGCGCGGGATGACGCCACCCGCGCGCACCTGCTAGAAGCGGCCCAGGAAGAAACCGACCACCTCGCCTGGTGCGCGCAACGGCTGGATGAACTGGACAGCCGCCCCAGCCTGCTCAACCCGGTGTGGTATGCCGGCAGCTATGCGATCGGAGCGCTGGCCGGCCTGCGCGGCGACGGCTGGAACCTGGGGTTCGTGGTCGAGACCGAGCGCCAAGTCGAGGCCCATCTCGACGAGCACCTGCAGACGTTGCCGCCGGCCGACGGGCGCAGCCGCGCGATCCTGGAAGTCATGAAGGCCGACGAAGCCCGCCATGCCGACAATGCCCAGGCACAGGGTGCGCGTGCCTTGCCGCAGCCGGTGCCCACCTTGATGGCGATGGCGTCGAACCTGATGAAGACGATCGCTTACCGGATCTGAATTCCCGTTTGCCGCTTTTGCTCGTCATCCCGGCGAAAGCCGGGATCCATTTTGTGCTCGTCATCGGCGAAAGCCGGGATCCATTTTGACTTTGACGTTGCCGTTGCTTCCCGCTCTCAAGCGACAGTGCACGCGGTCACCCTGGTCGCGAGAGCAAGCTACAAGAGCAACAGCAAATGGATCCCGGCTTTCGCCGGGATGACGAGCAAAGGCACAGGGGGCGCGCGCCTTGCCACAACCGGTGCCCACCCTGATGGCGATGGCATCGAACCTGATGAAGACGATCGCCTACCGGATCTGAAATTCCCGATTCCCGCTTTTGCTCGTCATCCCGGCGAAAGCCGGGATCCATTTTGACTTTGATGTTGCCGGTGCTTCCCGCTCTCAAGCGACAGTGCACGCGGGTCACCTCGGTCCCGGTCGCAAGCTACAAGAGCAACAGCAAATGGATCCCGGCTTTCGCCGGGATGACGAGCAAAGGCGCAGGGGGCGCGTGCCTTGCCACAGCCGGTGCCCACCCTGATGGCGATGGCATCGAACCTGATGAAGACGATCGCTTACCGGATCTGAATTCCCGTTTGCCGCTTTTGCTCGTCATCCCGGCGAAAGCGAGATCCATTTTGTGCTCGTCATCCCGGCGAAAGCCGGGATCCATTTTGACTTTGACGTTGCCGTTGCTTCCCGCTCTCAAGCGACAGTGCACGCGGTCACCCTGGTCGCGAGAGCAAGCTACAAGAGCAACAGCAAATGGATCCCGGCTTTCGCCGGGATGACGAGCAAGGAATGATCCCGGCTTTCGCCCGGATGACGAGTAAAGGAAGCGCAAAGAGAAGCCCGGCAATGGATCCCGGCTTTCGCCGGGATGACGAGCAGCGAAGGGCGGGTGGTCGGCTACGGCGCAAAGAAAAGGCCGGCAATGCCGGCCTTTTTCTACACATCTCCGCTTCCGGTCAATCGACCAGGTTGCGGCCGTGGTAGAGCTCCTCGATCTCCCGCTTCAGGCGCGCTTCGATCTTCATGCGCTCCTTGAACGACAGGTTCTTGGCCTTCTCCTCGAACAGATAGGTATCGAGGTCGAATTCCTTCAGGTGCATCTTCGTGTGGAAGATGTTTTCCTGGTAGACGTTCACGTCGAGCATCTCGTAGCGCGACTTGATGTTCTTGGCCAGGTAGTCCTGGATCGAGTTGATCTTGTGGTCGATGAAGTGCTTCTTGCCCTTGATGTCGCGGGTGAAGCCGCGCACGCGGTAGTCCATCACCACGATGTCGGACTCCAGGCTCTCGATCAGGTAGTTCAGGGCCTTCAGCGGCGAGATCACGCCGCAGGTGGCGACGTCGATGTCGGCGCGGAAAGTCGCGATGCCGTTGTCCGGGTGGGTCTCCGGATAGGTGTGCACGGTGATGTGCGACTTGTCCATGTGCGCGACCACGGCTTCCGAGATCACGCCCTTGGCGTCGGCCTTGTCGATGACCGGCTGCTCGGAGATCAGGATCGTCACCGAGGCGCCCTGCGGGTCGTAGTCCTGGCGGGCGATGTTGAGGATGTTGGCGCCGATGATGTCGGCCACATCGGTCAGGATCTGGGTCAGGCGGTCGGCGTTGTAGGCCTCGTCGATGTACTCGATGTAGCGCTTGCGCTCGTCCTCGGAGGCGGCGAAGCACACGTCGTAGATGTTGAACGAGAGCGCCTTGGTGAGGTTGTTGAAGCCTTGGAGCTTCAGGCGCGGCAGCGGCTTGACCAATGTCTTGTCCAGGTCGGGCGGCGGGGGGCCGCGCTTGCGAGGGCGCGATTATGCGGCAATCGGAACACGGGGGCCAAACCAGCCACGCGCGCGGCGCCGGAAGGCGGCCGTGGCCGTCCCGGGAACCGGAACTGAGACCCCGGTCGTCATTCCGGTGACCACCAGCGGCAATATCCGGCACTATTTGCCCATGCCCCGGCTTGGCCCTAAGCTCCGCCGGTTCCTAATCAATTCAACTGGTCGATATCCGTGATAGCCCTGCGCAAGACCAACAGCCCGTTGATGCCGGACAGCGCCACCATCGAGCGCTTCCTCGCACACTGCCACCGCCGCCGCTATCCCTCCCGCACCGACGTGTTCCGCCCGGGCGACCCGGCCAACACCATCTACTACCTGATCTCCGGCTCGGTCAGCATCATCACCGAGGAAGACGACGGCCGTGAGCTGGTCCTGGGCTACCTCGGCCCGGGCGAGTTCATTGGCGAACTCGGCCTGTTCGTCGAGAGCGAGCGCCGCGAAGTCGTGTTGCGTACCCGCACCCCGTGCGAGCTGGCCGAGATCGGCCACGAACGCTTCTACGACCTGCTGCTGACCCGCCTGGCCACGGACGCCCCGAAGCTGCTCTACCAGATCGGCGCGCAGATCTCGAAGCGCCTGCTCGACACCAGCCGCAAGGCCGGTCGCCTGGCCTTCCTCGACGTCACCGACCGCATCGTCCGGGCGCTGCACGACCTGTCCCGCGAACCGGAGGCGATGAGCCACCCGCAGGGCACGCAGATCCGGGTGTCGCGCCAGGAGCTTTCGCGCCTGGTCGGCTGCTCGCGCGAGATGGCCGGCCGCGTACTGAAGAAGCTGCAGGCGGACGGCAAGCTGCACGCCCGCGGCAAGACCGTCGTCCTCTACGGCACGCGCGACTAGCAATGGGAAGGCTGGCCGGCTCGTCCACCACGACGGTGCGCATCCGCCCAGCCCAGATCGGCGATGCCAACGACGTCGCCGGCCTGCTCGACGCACTCGGCTACCCCTGCACGCGCGAGGACGCCGCCGAGCGCATCTCGCGCGTCCTGCACGATCCACGGCTGTTCCTCGTGGTCGCCGAGATCGAGGGCGCGGTTTGCGGGTTGATGTCGCTCGACATCCGCTACTCGATCACCCGTGGCGCCGACCTCGGCCGCATCACGGCGCTGGTGGTGTCGGCCAATTGCAGCCGCCAGGGCATCGGCCGCCGGCTGTTGCGCGAAGCCGAGGCCATCGCGCGCCGCGCGCACGTGGCCCGCATCGAGGTCACCAGCAATGTCCGCCGTGAAGCCGCCCATGCGTTCTACCTAGGGTGCGGCTACAGCGAAGGTTCCAGGCATTTCATCAAGTTACTGGGCGACTGAGCACCGCCCGACAGGAAGCGATCCATGCAGTGTCCGAAATGCCACTCGGTGATGGCCCCCGTCATTCACTCGGGTTGCGTCGTGCACCGGTGCACGCAATGCGCCGGCCTGTGGTTCGAGCCGCTCGACCACGAGCGCCTCAAGGATGCCGCCGCGGAGATCGACACCGGCGATGCCGAGGTCGGCGCCCGGTACAACCACATCGACCGCATCGAGTGCCCCCGGTGCGCGCACTGGCAGCTGATCCGCATGGTCGATGCGCAACAGCCGCACATCTGGTTCGAGAGCTGCAAGCACTGCTACGGCCGTTTCTACGATGCGGGCGAGTTCCGCGATTTCGCCGACCACTCCCTGGCCAAGTTCTTCGATGACCTGATGGCCCCCGAACGCGAGTGAGCCGCGGACGGCCACTGCGCGGGCACGACGGCGCTAGCCCGGAATCGCTTCCCCGCCGCGCTTGCGGCAGCCCCAGTTGAGGATCGGCGTACCGGCGGGCAGCACGCGGCGAAACATCTCCACGCGCCCGGGCTTCGGGTTCACCACCACCGGCTTGCGCGCGGCGCGCAGCAGCGGCAGGTCGGCGCTGCTGTCGGAATAGGCGACGGCGACCTCGTCGCGGAAGCCCGCCTCGCGCAACATCGTCATCTTCATCTCGTTGTGGCAGTGGCGCCTCGCGCCGAGGCCGCCCAGGCGCGGGCCCACCTGCGTGCCAACCACGGGCACGTCCTCGTGGGCGACGAAAGCCAGGATTGCGCGCGCCAGTTCCGGCGGCGCTCCGGTCGCGACCACCACGCGGTCGCCCGCTTCGCGATGACGATGCAGGACATCGATACCGATGGGCAGCAGGCGCTCCCTGATCTTCACGGCGTGCGTGGCGACATAGCGGTCGATGAGCGCGTCGAGCTCGCGCGGGCGATGGAAGCCTACGGTTCCCGCCCACACGAATGCGCTGACTCCGAAGCGTCGCGTCGGCAGGAAGGCCACCAGCGGCAGGAACAGCGGCAACATCGGCAAAACCAGCAGTCGCCGCCACCAGCTGCGCCGGATCAGCCACGCGAACAGGTGACTACCGGAATCGCCGTCGTACAGGGTGTGGTCGAAGTCGAAGACGACCAGTGGGGCACCGGCCTGCGCTCTCGGATACTGCCTGCCCTTGATGCTCATGCGGCGAACAGGCGCTTGAGCGCCGCACCCGGATCGGCTTCACGCATGAACGTCTCGCCGATGAGGAAGGCATTCACGCCAGCGGCGCGCATCTTCTTCACGTCGTCACGCAAGGCGATGCCGCTTTCGGTGACGAGGATGCGATCGCGCGGCACCGCATCCTGCAACATCAAGGTTGTGTCGAGCGACACCTCGAATGTGCGCAGGTTGCGGTTGTTCACGCCGATCAATTCGCAATCGGTCTGCAGCGCGCGCTCGAGCTCGTCGACGTCGTGGACCTCGATCAGCACGTCCATGCCCAGCTCGCCGGCAAGATTGGCCAGTTCGACCAGCTGCGCGTCTTCCAGCGCGGCGACGATCAGCAGGATGCAGTCGGCGCCGATCATGCGCGCCTCGTAGACCTGGTAGGGATCGACGATGAAGTCCTTGCGGATCACCGGCAGCCGGCAGGCGCTGCGCGCCTCGCTGAGATACAGGTTGCTGCCCTGGAAGAAATCGACGTCGGTGAGCACCGACAGGCAGGCCGCGCCACCCGCTTCATAGCTGCGCGCGATCTCTGCCGGCCGGAAGTCGGCACGGATCACGCCCTTGGAGGGGCTGGCCTTCTTCACTTCCGCGATCACGGCGGCGTCGCCGGCATCCAGTTTGTTGCGGATCGCCCTGACGAAGCCGCGCGTGGCCGGCTGGTTCAGCGCGCGCGCGCGCAGTTCCGACAACGGACGTATGCGGCTGCGCTGTTCGATCTCCTCGGCTTTGCGGGCGAGGATGGTGGTGAGGATGTCGCTCATGGGGGAAATTGTAGTTTCTTTGCGGCGCCGGCCTGGGGGCTTTGGAACAAGGCGCTGTGGTTTGCCATCGTCAGCCGCCGGCGCGGCATTCATCGATTCGGTAGCCGGTTTCTATCGCGGGCCGGCCGGCTTCCCATACGCGCGCGCGACCTTGGCCACGCGCAGCTCGAAATGTTCGTACCAGTGCTTGCGGCCGTGCGCGCGGGTGGCGGCGTGCTCGGCCTGGTATTTCCAGGCAACGATCGCCGCTTCGCTTTCCCAGTAGGACACGGTGATGCCAAAGCCGTCGGCGCCGCGTACCGATTCCGCGCCGAGGAAGCCCGGCTGCTGCGCGGCCAGTTCCAGCATGCGTTCGGCGGCCGCCGCATAACCGGCCTCGTCGTCGCCGTTGCGCTGCGAGGAGAAGATCACCGCGAAGTACGGTGGCTCGGGGAGTTTGGCGAAACCGTTCATGCCTTGTCCTCGGCGAGTTCCCGCGTGGTGGCGATGAATTGTTCCAGTTTCGCGCGGGCGGCACCGGATGCGATGGCGTCGCGCGCCCTGGCGATGCCGTCGCCGATCGAATCGGCCACGCCCGCCGCATACAGCGCCGCGCCCGCGTTGAGCGCAACGATCTCCAGCGGCAGCCCCGGCTTGTTGCCGAGCGCATCCAGCAGCATCGCCTTCGATTCGACCGCATTGGCCACGCGCAGGTTGCGCGAGGCGGCCATGGCGATGCCGAAATCTTCCGGATGCACTTCGTATTCGCGCACGACGCCGTCGCGCAGCTCGCCCACGAGCGTGGCCGCGCCCAGCGACATCTCGTCCATGCCGTCGCGGCCCCACACCACCAGTGCGCGTTGCGCGCCCAGCTCCTGCAGGACGCGCACCTGGATGCCGACGAGGTCGGGATGGAATACGCCCATCAGGATGCTCGGCGCATTGGCCGGGTTGGTCAGCGGACCCAGGATGTTGAAGATGGTGCGCACGCCCATCTCGCCGCGCACCGGGGCGACGGCCTTCATCGCCGGATGATGCACCGGCGCGAACATGAAGCCGATGCCGCAACGCTCGATGCATTGCGCCACCTGCTCGGGCTGCAGCTCGATGCTTGCGCCGAGGGCTTCCAGCACGTCGGCCGCACCCGACTTCGACGAAACGCTGCGATTGCCGTGCTTGGCCACCCGGGCGCCCGCGGCCGCGGCCACGAACATCGACGCGGTGGAAATGTTGAATGTGTGCGCGCCGTCGCCGCCGGTGCCGACGATGTCGACGAGGTGGGTGCGATCGGCCACCTGGACGGGACGCGCGAATTCGCGCAGCACGGTGGCGGCGCCGGCGATCTCGCCTACGGTTTCCTTCTTTACCCGCAGGCCGGTGAGGATCGCCGCGGTCATCGTCGGCGACACCTCGCCGCGCATGATCTGCCGCATCAGATCGACCATCTCGTCATGGAAGATCTCGCGGTGCTCGATGGTGCGCTGCAGGGCTTCTTGCGGGGTGATGGGCATTGCGGCTTCTGTCTGCAACTGGATTGCGGTGCCGGGTTTGCGGGTGGAATACCCTTCGCCGCCGGAGTGCGGTTCTATCGTTCGAGGAAGTTCTTCAGCAGCGCATGCCCATGCTCGGTCAGGATCGACTCGGGATGGAATTGCACGCCCTCGACCGGATGCTCGCGATGGCGCAGGCCCATGATCTCGTCGAACGAACCGTCGTCATTGTCGGTCCACGCGGTGACCTCGAGGCTGTCGGGCAAGGTGTCGCGCGCGACCACCAGCGAGTGGTACCGCGTGGCTTCATAGGCATCCGGCAATCCGGCGAATACGCCCTGCCCGCCGTGGCGGATGCGCGAGGTCTTGCCGTGCATGATGGTCTTGGCGCGGACCACGTCGCCACCGTAGGCCTGGCCGATGCTCTGGTGGCCGAGGCAGACCCCGAGGATGGGCACGCGTGCGCCGAGTTGCCTGATGACATCCACGGAAACGCCCGCCTCGTTCGGCGTGCAGGGACCGGGGGAAATCACGATGCGCTCGGGCGCCAGTGCCTCGATCTGCGCCACCGACAGCTCGTCGTTGCGCACCACCTTCACCTCGGCGCCCAGCGTCTGCAGGTACTGCACGAGGTTGAAGGTGAAACTGTCGTAGTTGTCGATCATCAACAGCATGGAACGGCCTGCTTCCGGTGCCGCGGCGGGGGCGCGGACGGGCCGGCAGGATATCGCATGCACCTGCCCGGTGCCGGTGGACGGCCTTATGAAACTTCGCTTTGCGGGGCCGCCGATGCGGCCGACGGCAGGATCACGCGCACCCGCAATCCCGGCTCGTGATCCAGCAGCACCACGCGGCCGCCATGCCGTTGCACGATCGCGCGCACCAGGCTCAGGCCCAGCCCACTGCCGGGCGAACCCCGATGGCCTTCCAGGCGCTGGAAACGGTCGAAGACGCGCTCGCGATCGCCTTCCGGGATCCCGGGACCACGATCATCGACCTGCAGCACCACGCCTTCGGTCGTGGCATGCGACGACACCGCGACATCGCTCCCGGCCGGTGCATATTTCACGGCGTTGTCGAGCAGGTTGACCGATGCCTGGAAGAGCTGGTCGCGGTCGCCGTGTACCCATGCGGGACGCAGGTCGGAAAGCAGCCGGATTCCGCGTTCGCCGGCGCTGGGTGTGTACAGCTCCATCGCGTCGGCAACCAGCGCGGACAGGTCGAGCAACGGATCATCCTTCGCGGGGGCCTGTGCTTCGATGCGGGCCAGCCGCAGCAACGCACCGAACGACTGCAGCAACTGGTCGGTTTCGGCGATCGCGCCATCGAGCGCGGCTCCCTGGGCGGTGCCATCGGGCTGCTGGCGGAGACCTTCCAGGCGATTGCGCAGCCGGGTCAGGGGCGTGCGCAGGTCGTGGGCGATGTGGTCGGTGGCATGGCGCACCCCGCCGAGCAGTTCCTCGATGCGGTCGAGCATGCCGTTGAAGCGGCGCGCGAGCCGGTCGAAGGCGTCGCCGCTGTGATCTAGCGGGACCCGCAGCGCGAGCTCGCCGCCGCCCACGCGCTCGGCCGTGGCGTCGAGGCTGCGCAGGCGACGGGACACCCACCGCGACGTGAGCCAGCCGATCAATGCACCGAGCGTGGCGGCGAACACCAGCGCGACCAGCGCCGTGCGCTGCATCAAGGAGAGGAAGCGGTCCTGCGAGCGCAATCGCAACCCAGCCAACAACATATCGCCGCCGGCCAGCGGCTGCAGGTAGGCGACCACGTGCAGCGGGGCATCGTCGCCATCCTGAGAAAGCAGTCGTTCGTCGAACTCGACCCAGCGCGCGCCCCGCCGGTAATGCGGCAACGTGGTGAAGCTGCCCATGAGCAGCTTGCCGCGCGGCGACACCAGTGCGTACACGGCATCGGGGTCTTCCGGCTCCGCCAGGCGGCGCTGCAATTCGTCGAGCAGCGTCTTGCGCCCGTCTTCGCGATACACGTCGAGCAGGCCCGCCGCATCGTTGCGCACCAGTTCGCGCGCGTCCTGCAGCAGCAGGGTCGAAACGGCGTAGTAGACACCGGCCCCGAGCAATACGAACGCGAGCAGGAAGGCGGCCATCACCACCAGCGCAAGTCGCGTGCTGGTGGAAAGCGCATGGTTGTTGCCCGGGGTCATTCGCCCAGCCGGTAACCGGCGCCGCGCACGGTATGCAGCAATGGCCGCGCGAAGCCGTGGTCGATCTTCTGCCGCAGCCGGCTGATGTGCACGTCGATGACGTTGGTCTGCGGATCGAAGTGGTAGTCCCACACCGCCTCGAGCAGCATGGTGCGCGTGACCACGCGATCGGCCTGGCGCATGAGGTATTCGAGCAGGCGGAACTCGCGTGGCTGCAGTTCGATGCGCCGATCGCCGCGGCGCGCCTCGCGGCTGAGCAGGTCGAGTTCGAGGTCGCCCACGCGTAGGCGGGTCGGCTCGCGCTCGTCGCCCGCGCGGCTGCGGCGCACGATGCTGTCGAGGCGCGCGCTCAGCTCGGAATAGGCAAACGGTTTGGCCAGGTAGTCGTCGGCGCCGGCACGCAGGCCCTCGACGCGGTGGTCCACTTCCCCCAGCGCCGTCAGCAGCACCAGCGGCGTGCGATTGCCTGCGCCGCGCAGGGTCTGCAGCACGACCAGGCCATCGAGGCCCGGCAGCATGCGATCGAGCACGATCGCGTCGTAGGTTTCGGTGGTGGCCAGGAACAGGCCCTGCTTGCCGTCCTCGGCATGGTCGAGCACATGGCCGTCCTCGCGCAGGCCCTTGCCTATGAAGGCCGCGGTGTGGGGATCGTCTTCGACCAGCAGGACGCGCATGTCACCTCCCGGATGAAAAAGGATACCCCGCCGAAAACCTTCGACGGGGTATCCCGCCCGCATCCACTTACGGGCGTCGGGGACCGTATCAGCTCTTCGATCAGCTCTTCTTGGCGTCGCTGGCTGCGGGCGCCTTATCGGACTTCACGTCCTTCTTGGCCTTGGCCATGTGCTTGTGCTTGGTGACCGTGGTCTTGGCTGGCGCGGTGGAGTTGGCCGGCGTGGTCGAGGAAGCAGGCGTGGTGCCGGGCGGTGCGGCAAGGGCCGTGCCCGCGAGGGCGCTGAGAGCGGCGGCGAACAGGATCTTGCGGGAGTTGTTCATGGTGGCTCCTGGATGAAGGTCGGATTGCCGGTGGGGCGTATCCCCATCGCAGCGACAGGTTGCGCGCCGGGGCTTCACCGGCGCCTTTCCGCGTCATGAACGATCCGTAATGTTTCCGCCGCGCACTGCATGCGATGCCCGGAATGCGGTCGCGCCTCCCGGCCGCCGCCCCGCGGCGGTCACGGGAGTGGCGCTATCCGGCGGCGGTGCGGGGATAGGTTTCGCGCATCAGCAGCGCAACGACGAATGCGATGCACACGCCCAGGAGGAGTGGCCTGCCTGCAAACTGCACCATCGCCGCGGACGCGGGGGGAATGCCGGCTTCCAGGCCGATGCCGATGCGCATTCCCGGACGGCTGATCATCAGGCCGCCCACGATGAACATCAGGCCGTTGACGACGGCGGCGGATGTGCCGATGTACTTCGGCTCTACGACGTCGGACGCCGTGCTGAAGGCCAGCATGTGGGCCGAGTTTCCGAACCCGAACGCGAAGCAGAGGAAGAAATCGAAGGCGGCGCCCATCGCCGGCCCATACATCAGCAGGGCGAGCGCGCCGATCTGGATCGCGATGCCGACCAGGCTCGGAAGCTTGCGCCGCCGCAACCTGTCCGAGATCCAGGGGGCGACGAAGCAACCCGCGGCCAGTCCCAGCCACAGCATCGACGCGCCCAGGTTGGCGGTGCCGCTCTCCGCTCCGCGCACGATCAGGATCTTGGGTGCCCATACGACGCCCAGCGCCAACATGACGCCGAAGCACAGCGCCCCGAAAATCGCCGCGATCCAGATGTGCGGAATCCTGGCGACCGCTGACAACGAACGCAGCACGTTCACGAGGAACGGCTCCGACCCCGACGCCGGGGGTGGCGCCGGGTCGCGCAGCCACAGGAAGGCGACGAGCAGCAGGAGTACGCCAAACGCGCCCGCGCACCCGAAGAGCACTCGCCACTCGACAGACGAGAGCGCGAAGCTCAGCAGGTTCTGGTTGAAGGCGGAAAAGAGCGACGCGGCGAACTGCACCAGTCCGAACATGAAACTGAACTTCGCCCATCCGAACCAGGTTCCGCCGACATAACCGGCACCGACGAAGCCCGTGCAGGCACCCAGCGCAATGATCAGCTGCGACAGCATCAGCATCCCGAAGTTGCGCGCGGTCGCGAAGACGATGATGCCCACGGTGACGAACACGATCGCGGGTAGCAGGACCTTGCGCGCGCCGAGCCGGTCCAGCAGCGGTCCGCTGAGGAACTGGCATATCGCGAACATCCAGGTGTACGACGCGGCGATGATGCCGACCTGCGCGATGGACAGGCCGACATCGCGTTGTACGTTCGCGTTGACGATCGAATAGCCGGTCTGGAAGCTGAAGTAGTAGATGACGAACGTGACCGCGATCAGCCAGACGCGCCACGCCTGCGCGCCGCCCAGTACCGGTTCGCTGCGAGGCGTGGCGGCCATGGCGACGCCGCTATCGGCCAACGTTGGCGCGCGGATAGGTTTCCTTCATGACCAGCGCGATCACCAGCGCCAGCACGCAGGCGATGATCAACGGCAGGCCTGCGTACTGCGCGAGCGGCAGCGACTTCGGTTCCAGCCCGGCCTCGATGGCCATGCCGATGCGCACGCCCGGGCGGCTGATCAGGATGCCGCCCATGATGAACATCAGGCCGTTGACGACCGCGGCCGAGGTACCGATCTGCCGCGGCTCCACCACGTCGGCGGCGGTACTGAAGGCCAGCATGTGTGCGGAATTGGCGAAGCCGAATACGAAGCACAGGATCATCGCGAGCGCCGTGCCCAGGCTGGAAATGTAGAACAGCCCCAGTATTGCCGCGAGCTGGACCGCGGCGCCGAGGATGATCGGCACCTTGCGGCGGTGGATCATGTCGGACCACAGCGGCACCACCGCGCTGCCCGCGGCCAGGCCCAGCCACAGCAGCGACGCGCCCAGCCCGGCGGCGCGCTCGGGGAGGCCGTGCACCATCAGCAGCTTGGGCGCCCATACCACGCCCAACGACAGCATCACGCCGAAGGACAATGCGCCACCGATCGAGGCGACCCAGACATGGGGAATCCTGGCCACCTCGACCATGCTCTTGATCACCGCAGAGAAGAAGTTGCCCGAGCCCGGGTGGCTTTCCACGGGAGTGGGATTCCGGATGTACATCAGCCCCAGCACGAACAGGACGATGCCGAAGGCCGCGGTCCAGTTGAACAGCGCTCGCCATGTCATCCCGTCCAGGGCCAGGCCGATCAGGTTGACCGAGAAGGCTGAGGTCAGCGCGGCCCCCACCTGCACCAGGCCGAACATGAAGCTGAACTTCGCCATGCCGAACCACTGGCCGCCGATGTAGCCGGCGCCGACGAAGCCCGTGCACGAGCCCATGGCCACGATGACCTGCGACAGCAGCAGCATGCCGTAGCTGCTGGCGTTGGCGAACATGAAGATGCCGATGGTCACCAGGGCAATGGAGATCGGCAGCACCTTGCGCGATCCGAGGCGGTCGAGCAGCGCGCCGCCGAAGAACTGGCAGATGGCGAATGCCCAGGTGTAGACCGCCGCGATGGTGCCGACCTGGGCGATCGTGATCCCGGTGTCCTTCTGCACGTTCGGGTTGACGATCGAATAGCCGGTCTGGAAGCTGAAAAGAAACACCACGAAGGTCACGGCGAGGATCCACACCCACCACGCCATATGACCGCCGAGCACAACGCTGGTCGGGGTTGATGCAGGTTGTTTGGCAGACATGGCGAAACTCCTCGATGAACGGTGGGCCGCGACCCGGCCGCGCTTCAGTGGGTTTTCAGTGGGCTCTCAGTGGGTTCTCTCGTGGCGCAGCTGGCCGGCAACGTAGGTCGCCTGCACGGCACGGTCGTCGCCGAGCGTCATCTGGATGAACAGGGCCTCGTGGATGTCCTCGGCGAATTGCATCCGGTACTCGATGATCGGCGTGGATTTCATGTTCAACACGACGATGTCCGCCTCCATGCCGGGCGCGATGCTCCCGACCTTGTCCTCGATGTACATTGCATGCGCGGTGCCGCGCGTGGCCAGGTAGTAGGCATGGCCCGCGGTGAGCTTCTTGCCGTTGAGCTGCGCGGCCTTGTAGGCCTCGTTCAACGTGAGCAGGATCGAGAACGATGTGCCCGCGCCAAGGTCGGTGCCCAGGCCCACGCGCACCGGCCGCGCCTTGTCGGCCGCGCGGAACACGTCGAGGTAGCCGCTGCCGAGGAAGAAGTTGGACGTCGGGCAATGCGAGATCGCCGAGCCGGTGCGGTGCATCGTGTGCATCTCGTCGTCGGTCAAGTGGATGCCGTGGCCGAACACCGCACGCGGCCGGCACAGCTTGTGGTGGTCGTAGACGTCGAGATACCCCTTGCGGTCGGGGAACAGGCTCTTTACCCAGGCGACTTCGTCCACGTTCTCCGACACGTGGGTCTGCATGTGGCAATCCGGGAACTCGTCCCACAGGTCGCCCGCCGACTGCAGCTGGTCCGGGGTGCTGGTCGGCGCGAAGCGCGGCGTGATGCAGTACATCAGGCGTCCGCGGCCGTGCCATTTCCGGATCAGCGCCTTGCTGTCGTCGTAACCGGACTGGGTGGTATCGAGCAGATAGTCGGGCGCATTGCGGTTCATCAGCACCTTGCCGGCGGCGATGCGCATGCCCAGGCGCTCCGCCTCCTCGAACAGGGCGTCGACCGATTGCGGGAACACGGTGCAGTAGATGCAGCTGGTGGTCGTTCCGGGAGCGGATTGGACGTAGCCGCCGCGCCGGCGCGTAACGCGGTCGCCCTAGCCCACGCTGCCGCCTCGGCGCAGTGGCACCGGCGCCGTGGCGATGCGGCTCTTGAGCTCCGCCAGTTCGCCCGGCAGCACCACCAGGTAATGGATCAGTTGCTCGGCGAGTTCGAGCAGGTTTTCGGCGGTGACCTTGTCGATCGCGGCTTCGTCCTCGAACTGCCGGCCGAACGCGCCATCGGGCGCCATCAGATGCGAGATGTCCTGCAACGGCCGGGTCAGGTCGATATCGCGCGGCAGGGTCTCGAGCTGGCGTGGCAGCGGCAGGTCGCGCTTCTCCGCGGGCAGCAGGCGCGCGCACAGGCCTTCGAGCAGGTGTCGCACCGTCAGCGCGGTGGGGCCCCATTCGGCGTGGTTGTAGAGCTTCACGGCCGAGTCGTAGGTGCGTGCCAGCGGTCCGGACAAGGCGTGCAGATGCTGCGTGCCCGTCATGCAATCGCGTCCACCCGGCGCCGGATAGGTGAAGAGCGTTTCCGGTTTGCAGTTGTTGTAGTCGTCGATCAGCTGCACCAGCAGGACCGGGCGTCCGCAGCGGGTGCAGGTCATTTCCGTGGCCACGATCTGGCCGCCATGTTCCTGCCAGGGCCGCGCCTCGAACATCGCCTTTGTATTGCAGCCCGGGCAGATCAGTTCGATCGCGCGGGCAAAACCGTTGGCAAACCGGGCCTGGACGCTGGTGTCGGGAATCTGATGCATGGCGCACTCCCTCAAGTCACGCAATTTGGCATGGGCGTTATTTCGACCGGATGTTCCCCTGCTCGCGCAGTGAATCGTTCCTCTTGTGAACAAAACGTTGAGGCATGCGCGGACCGGCCGGACAGGACGACAAACGGACGAACGGCAGGGGGCGACATGACAGGCGCGCGGCCTGTCGGGGGCCGTCAGAGCCCGCGCGCGGCCTCGGCGACGGCGCGGAACAGGGCGCGGCCCTTGCTCATGGTCTCCTCCCACTCCTTCGCCGGGTCGGAGTCGTAGACGATCCCGGCGCCGGCCTGCACGTGCAGGCGGCCGTCCTGGATGACGGCCGTGCGGATCGCGATCGCGGTGTCGGCATCGCCGTGCCAGCCGATGTAGCCGACCGCTCCGGAATAGACGTTGCGGCGGATCGGTTCAAGCTCGCGGATCACTTCCAGCGCGCGGATCTTGGGTGCGCCACTGACGGTGCCGGCGGGGAATGTCGCGCGCAGCACGTCGGCGTAGCTCAGGCCCGCCTTCAGCGTGCCGGTGACTTCGCTGACGATATGCATGACGTGGCTGTAGCGCTCGATCACGAACTGCTCGCCCACTTCCACCGTGCCCGGCTCGCTGACGCGGCCGACATCGTTGCGGCCCAGGTCGATCAGCATCAGGTGCTCGGCGCGTTCCTTCGGATCGGCCAGCAGTTCGGCTTCCAGCGCCTGGTCCTGTTCGACCGTGGTGCCACGCGGGCGCGTGCCGGCGATCGGACGCACGGTGATCTCGTCGCCCACCAGGCGCACGAGGATTTCCGGCGAAGAACCGACGACCTGGGTGCCGCCCACATCGAGGAAGTACATGTACGGCGAAGGATTCAACGCCCGCAGCGCGCGATAGACATCGACCGGACGCGCCTTGAACGGCACGCTCAGGCGCTGGCTCAGCACGACCTGGAAGATGTCGCCGGCGCGGATCAGCTCCTTCGATTTCTCCACCGCATCGATGAAGCCTTCGCGGGTGAAGCCGGAGACGAAATCCTCTTCCTCCAGGCCGTTGGGATCGCGTGTTTCCGGATAACCCTGGCCGCCCTGGCGCAGGCGGTGGGTCAATTCATCGAGCCGGCGCTGCGCACGCGCGAAGGCACGTTCCTCGCGCGGGTCGGCGTGGACGATCAGGTAGAGACGGCCCTTGAGATTGTCGAATACCGCCAGTTCCTCGCTGAGCATCAGCAGGATGTCGGGCGTACCCAGTTCGTCGAGCTTGTGCGATCCGTCCCGCTGCGGCGCGGCCAGGCGCGGCTCGATGTACTGCACGCACTCGAAACCGAACCAGCCGACCAGGCCGCCGGTGAAGCCCGGCAGGCCTTCGATCTTCGGCACCGAATGCGCGGTGCGCAGGCGCTCGACTTCGGTGAACGGATCCTCGACGACACGGCTTTCGACCAGCTCACCGTCTTCGGTCACGAACAGAGTGTGGCCGGCGAAGGCATATACGCGGCGCGCCGGCAGGCCGATTATCGAGTAGCGGCCGAAGCGCTCGCCGCCTTCGACGGATTCGAACAGATAGGTATGCGGACCGTCGGCGAGCTTCAGGTACACCGACAGCGGTGTGTCGAGATCGGAGAAGACCTCGCGCACGACGGGAATGCGGGTATGGCCGGCATCGGCGAGCTGGCGGAACTGGTCGGCGTCAAGCTGCATGCGGGGCAAACGCGGATCGCGCGGAAGGCGGCGGGGCAGTATGCCACCTGCGGTGCAGGCCCCCGACCGGCGCGAGTGCCCCAGGCATAGAAGAATTCATCACATGGATGTCATCTTCCGCCGGGAAAATAGGAGGCCATTCCCAGGGACGACGGGCGGAGGCGGGATTGCCTCCAATCTTCAACGGCAGGCCGGCAACGGCCTGCCGTTTTCATTCACGGAGTTGCGCGCTCAGCGCACGCCGGCGACCGCTGCCTTCATCCGGCCGATCACGTCGGCGTAGTCGGGTGCGTTGAAGATCGCCGATCCGGCGACGAAGGTGTCCGCGCCTGCGGCCGCGATCTCGGCGATGTTGTCCGCCTTCACGCCGCCATCGATCTCGAGCCGGATTGGCTTGCCGCTGCGGTCGATCATCGCGCGCACGCGGCGCAGCTTGTCCAACGCCGAGGGAATGAAGGACTGGCCGCCGAAACCCGGGTTCACCGACATCAGCAGGACCAGGTCGAGCTCCTCGAGCACGTAATCGAGCACTTCCACCGGCGTTGCCGGGTTCAGCACCAGGCCCGCCTGGCAACCCGACGCCTTGATCAGCTGCACCGTGCGATGCACGTGCGCGCTGGCTTCGGGATGGAAGCTGATCAGCGAGGCGCCGGCCTTGGCGAAGTCGGGAACGATGCGGTCGACCGGCTGCACCATCAGGTGCACGTCGATCGGCGCGGTCACGCCGTGTTTGCGCAGCGCCTCGCACACCATCGGGCCGATGGTGAGGTTGGGCACGTAGTGGTTGTCCATCACGTCGAAGTGCACCCAGTCGGCGCCGGCCTTGAGCACGTGGTCGACCTCTTCGCCGAGTCTGGCGAAGTTGGCGGAGAGGATGGACGGGGCGATCACGGTCGATTGCATGGCGTGCTTACTTCCTGCGCAGGGTCTGGATGCGGTCGTAGGCGGCGTTGATCTCGCGGGCCTTGGCCTCGGCCTGGCGGCGCAGCTCTTCCGCGGCGCCGGCCATGCGGTCGGGGTGGTACTGCGAGATCAGGCGGCGGTAGGCCAGGTCGATTTCGGCATCGCTGGCCTCGTCGGTCAGGCCGAGCACGGCGTAGGGGTTGTCGCGGCGCAGCCTGAACCAGTCGGTGTCGAAGGCATGCCCGATCAACAGGCCGATCAGGGCCCCCAGCAGCGGGTTGAACCGCAGCAGCTCGGCACCGGCGATGAAACCCAGCAATTTGCCGTACCAGCGTTTCATCGGGGCGCGTGCGGCGACGGGAGCGCCGTTTGAAAGGGGCTGGCAGTTTACGGCACACCCAACTTGTCCGGCGGTCGCAGCCCGGCCCGGCGCAGCGCGCCGGGCGTTCGTCAGGCCGCGCGGCATGCCGTGCAAGCGGCCTGGGCTCACCCTGCAAGCCCCGCCCGACCGGCGTACACTTCCCGGCCCTGTCGCGCCCGCCCGCGCGATGCGCAGGCAGGCATGAGCCATTGCGGCTGCTTTGCTGAGGATGTCTGCCTTGCCCACGACTGTGTCCCGTCCCTTCCTGCTGGAATCGGATCTGCCCGGCCTGACGCTGCGCCACCGCGGCAAGGTCCGCGACGTGTTCGACCTGCCCGGTGACCGCCTGCCGGCCGGCCACCCCGGCGATCACCTGCTGATGGTCGCGACCGACCGCCTCAGTGCGTTCGACGTGGTGCTGCCCGACCCGATTCCGGGCAAGGGCGAGATGCTCTGCCAGATCAGCAATTTCTGGTTCGGCCAGACCGAACACATCCTGCCCAACCATCTCACCGGCATCGCGGTGGAATCCGTGTTGCCGCCAGGCGTGGACGCTTCGCTGTACGCGAAGCGCTCGGTGGTGACCAAGCGACTGAAGCCGGTGCCGGTGGAATGCATCGCGCGCGGCTTCGTGATCGGCAGCGGCTGGAAGGACTACCAGCGCACCGGCCGCATCAGCGGCATCGCCCTGCCCGACGGCCTGCGCCAGGCCGAGCAATTGGCCGAACCGATCTTCACCCCGTCGACCAAGGCTGCGGTCGGCGACCACGACGAGAACATCGATTTCGACACGGTCGTGCACACGATCGGCGCCGCGCTCGCCGAACAGGTGCGCGACGCGACGCTGCGCCTGTACACCTTCGCGCGCAACTACGCCGCGCAGCGCGGCATCCTGCTGGCCGATACCAAGTTCGAGTTCGGCACCGATGCCGACGGCCGCCTGTACGTGATGGACGAGATGCTGACGCCGGATTCCTCGCGCTACTGGCCGGCCGACGAATACCAGGTCGGCACCAGCCCGCCGAGCTACGACAAGCAGATCGTGCGCGACTACCTGGAGACACTGGACTGGGACAAGCGCCCGCCAGGTCCGAAGCTGCCGCAGGAAGTGATCGACCGCACGCGCGCGCGCTATGCCGAGGCGCTGCAGAAGCTGGCGGGAATTTCGGTCGATTGAAGCCGCCGTCGACTGATCGATGCGAGCCGGACCAAACGGTCCGGCCTCGCCGCGCGCGGCCGCGTGATGCGGCCGGCTGACAGCGCACATCCCCCGGCGTACAGTCGTTCGCATCCACAGGGGACTTTTCAATGAACGCGACCACCGACCGCCCGATCGACCGCTGGTTCGCCAGCTACTCCGGCGACCACCGCAACGAAACCAACCAGCTCATCCACGTGGTGTGCGTCCCCGCGATCCTGTGGAGCGTGGTCGCGCTGCTGTGGTGCCTGCCCGTGCCGACCGGTCTGTTCGTGCCGGGCGCGTGGGCAGTACTCGCGATGTTCGCGGCCTGGATGTTCTATTACCGCGCATCGCGCCCGCTGGGCTTCGGCATGCTGGCCACGTTCGTGCTGATGGGTTTTTTCACCCGCTGGCTGTACGACAACCTCGGCCAGATCGGTCTGCTGCGCGTGGCGATTGTGGTCTTCATCGTCGCCTGGATCGGCCAGTTCATCGGACACAAGATCGAGGGCAAGAAGCCCAGCTTCCTCACCGACCTCACCTACCTGCTGATCGGGCCCGCGTGGGTGCTGGCGAAGCTGTACCGCAAGCTCGGCTGGCGTTATTGAGGTTGTCGTACGCGCCTTCGCCCTCGCCGGCCATGCCCGCCCGCGACATCGCCCTCATCCTGCTGGTCTGCGTCGCCTGGGCCCTCAATTTCCTGATCTCCGCGCTGGCGCTGCGCGAGATCCCGCCGTTCCTGTTCACCGCGGTGCGCTTCGCCCTGCTGGCATTGCCGCTGGCGTTTTTCCTCAAGCGCCCGGCACCAGGTCAATGGCCGCGGCTGGTCGCGGTCGCGCTGTGCGTGGGCGTTGTGCATTTCGGCCTGAGCTTCAGCGCGCTCAAGCTCGCCGGTGACCTGTCGTCGCCGGCGATCGTGATGCAGAGCTACGTGCCGATGACCGCGCTGCTGGCGTGGTGGGTGCTCGGCGAGCGCTTCGCCTGGCGCACCGGCGTGGCGATCGCGGTGAGCTTCGCCGGCGTGCTGGTGCTCGGCTTCGACCCGCTGGTGCTGGACCAGCCGATGTCCCTGCTGTTGATGCTGGTCTCGGCCGCGTTCCTCGCCATCGGCACGGTGCTGATGAAGGGCCTGCGCGGACTGGATGTCTTCAGCCAGCAAGGCTGGATGGCCCTTTTCAGCGTGCTGCCCCTGCTGGCGATCAGCGTGGCGGTCGAACCCGGCGCGCTGGCGCAATTGCCGCAAGTGAGTTGGGTCGCGTGGACAGGTGCGCTCTACGCCGCGTTTGTTTCCTCACTGCTCGGCCACGGCCTCTATTACGTGCTGGTGCAGCGGCATCCGGTGGCGCAGGTGACGCCGTGGCTGTTGCTGGTACCGGTGCTCGCGGTGGCGCTGGGCATCGCGTTCTGGGGCGACCGCCCGGGACCGCGGCTGTGGCTGGGCGGCGCGATGGTGCTGGGCGGCGTGCTGATCATCGCGCTGCGGGCGATCGCGAAATCACGCGTGATTCCGGCCAGCGAGACCCCGTAACCGCGCTCAGACGATTTCCTCGATCTCCTCGCGCGCCTCGAACATCCGCGCCGTAGGCCGGAACGCGCGCGGTGCGTAGCCGAAGTCGCGACGTGCCGGCGTGTCGTCGAATACCAGGTCCGTGCGCATGCGCCGCACCGCGGCTTCGCCCAATCCGGTGCCGCCGGCGAGTTTCGCGGCCGCCAGGGCGAGATTGAACAGCGGCGACGGCAGTTCCACCAGCGACGGCGGCGGTTCGAGCACGGCGAGCACGCGTTGCACCATCTCGCGATACGGCAAGGTCTCGCCCCCGGGCAACGCATAGGTCTGCCCGTGCGCCGCGGCGGTGCCGAGCACCGCGAATGCCGCGGCGGCCAGGTCATCGACGTGCACCGGCTGGCGGCGTCCGGTGGCATTGCGGGGCAACGGAAAGCGTCCCCAGCGCTGCGCCAGGCGCGCGATGCGCGACAGCGTGGCATCGCGCCCGGCGCCGTAGATCAGGGTCGGCCGCAACAGCGTCGCCTGCGCCGAACGCAATGCGGCCGCGGCCAGCACGCCTTCTTCGCCCGCGCGCAGGCGCTGGGCGACATCGCGCTCGCGCGGATCGGCCGAGCCGCGCTTCACGTCCACGCTGGTGGAGCCGAAGGCGACGATGCGATCGCATTCGATGCTGGCGGCGCCATACCACTGGGCAAAGGCATCAAGCGGTCCGCAGCTGACGATCGCGTCCACCCGCGCCGGCAATGCCGGCAGCGCGCTGAGATCCCCGCGCAACCACGCCAGCCCCGCGCGCTCGTGCTGCGGCTGCCGCGACAGCGCGGTGATGCGCCAACCCTCGCGCAGCAACCTGCGCAACAACGGCCGCCCGATCTGGCCGCTGCCTCCGAACACCAGCGCGTGCTTCATTGATCTCCCACTCGTTCTGGCAGCACCGCGCGCAACCACGCGAACCCCAGCACCGCCGCCAATACCGACGCCCCCAGGATGCCCAGCACCGACTCGTCGTAACGCAGGCGGTCGTTGTAGGCCAGCGAGGCGATGAACAGGCTCATGGTGAAACCGATGCCGCACAGCGCACCCAGGCCGAGCATCGCGCGCAGGTCCATGCCCTTGGGAAACCGTGCCCAACCCATCGTGCGCATCAACAGCGCGGCGCCGACGATGCCGATCGGCTTGCCCAGCACCAGGCCCAGTGCGATGCCCAGCGGCAACGCCGCCAGCGCGTCCTTCACCTGCAATCCGCCCAGCACGAGGCCGGCGTTGGCAAAGGCGAAGACCGGCAGGATCGCGTAGGCCACCCACGGATGCAGCGCGTATTCCAGCGTCTCCAGCGGCGAATGCTCGACCTCATCCGGAATCGCGTTGCGCTTGTCGACATGCGGAATCATCAACCCGGTCGCCACGCCCGCGAGCGTCGCGTGCACGCCCGACTTCAGCACGCACACCCACAGCACCGCGCCCAGCAGCAGGTAAGGCCACAGCGCGGTGACCTTGAAGCGGTTGAGCAGCGTCATCGCCACCAGCACCAGGGCCGCGAGCCCGAGGGCGGCAAACGACATTCCGTGCGAATAGAACACGGCGATGATCAGGATCGCGATCAGGTCGTCGACGACTGCAATCGTCGAAAGCAGCAGCTTCATGCCGACCGGCACGCGCGAACCCAGCAGCGCCAGCACGCCCAATGCGAAGGCGATGTCCGTCGCCGCCGGCACCGCCCAACCGCGCATGGCCGGCGCGTCGCCGTGGTTGAGCGCGGTGAACAACAGCGAGGGCACGAGCACGCCGGCAGTGGCGCAGACCAGCGGCAGGATCAGCTGCTCCCGCCCCGCCAGCTGGCCAGTGAGACTTTCGCGTTTGATTTCCAGCGCCACCAGCAGGAAGAACACGGCCATCAGGCCATCGTTGATCCACAGCAGTAACGGCTTGGCGATGGCCGCATCGCCGAAACCCACCTTGAGATTGAAGCTGCGGAACGCTTCATAGCTGTCTTGCAGCGGCGAATTCGCCGCGACCAGCGCGAGCGCCGCCGCGGCGATCAGGGTGATGCCGCCCGCCGCTTCCAGGCGGAAGAATTCGACCAGCGCAAGCAGGGCGCGCGGCAGACGACGCGCGGTGGCGGAATCCGGGCGACTCATTGCCTAGCCCGACTTGCCTGCCAGCAACAACTCGAACGCGATCCATACCCCATACGCGACCAGCAGCATCGCGCCCTCGCCCCTGGATACGCGCATTTCGCCGCTGAGCACCGGGTACAGCATCAGTGCGAACGCCAGCGCGGCCAGCAGCTCGTAGCCCAGCGGCAGGGCGAAATGGCCCGGCGCCATTACCGTCATCGGCAACGCCAGCGCCCCGAAGGCGGCCATGCCGCCGACCACCACGAGGATGTTGAAGACACTGGCGCCGATCACATGGCCCATGACCATGTTGCCGTGGCCGCGCCGTGCCGCGGCGATCGCCGCCGCCACTTCCGGCAGTGCGGTACCGATCGCCACCGGCAGCAGGCCGGTCAACACCGGCGACAGGCCAAGGCCCTGGCCGATCACGGCGGCGCCGGAGTCGGACAGGTCCAAACCGAACAGCTTCATGCCGGCGCCGCCGACGATCAGTTTCGACCCGATCCACACCAGGGCGGTGCCCAGGACGAAGCGCACCAGGTTCTGGCCGAGCATGGTGCTGGTCTGCCCGAACTCGCTGATCTCTTCGCGCACGTTCGCCGCTTCCTGGCGGGTGCGCGCCAGGGCGAAGAAAAACACCGCGACGAAGGCCAACAGCAGCAGGCAGCCTTCGACCCGCGACAAGGTGCCATCCGCGCCCAGTGCGAGTACCGCGATCGTGCCCAGCACCAGCACCAGCTGCAGCGGGCGCAGCGCGCGCCAGCGCACCAGCAGCGGGGCCGCGAGCGCGGCGGCACCGAGGGTGAGACCGATGTTGGCGACATTGCTGCCGACGGCATTGCCCAGCGCGAGTTCGCCCTGGCCGTGGTGGATCGCCACGAGGTTCACCGCCAGCTCCGGCAGCGAGGTGGCGAAGGCAACCAGCACCAGGCCGGTGGTGAACGGCGTGAGTCCCAACCGCTGCGCCAGTCCCGCGGCGCCCTTGACGATCGAATCGCCGCCCAGCGCCAACAGCACCAGACCTAATAAGAACAAGCCGATGGCTGTCAGCATTGCCTTGCCTCCCGAAAGGTTGCGGCGATCTTACGGGCTTTGGCGTGAGCAGGTCATCGCGCCGGTGCGCGCTCAGCCACAGCCTTCCACGTAGTCGACCTGCGGTGGCGTGCCCAGCCTCCACGCGATGACCTTGCCCGACGCGTCGGTTTCGAACACCAGCACCGCGCCGCTCGCGGCGTCGGTGTGGCGCAGGTACTTCGCGCCTTCGACGTACTTGTGCGGTTGCTCGACCAGGTCGGTGTAGTGCTGGCCGATCTCGGCGGCGCTCATGCCCACCCGTCCGCCGCCCGGCGCGACGATGTCGGCGACAGCCACGTCTAGGCGCGAGAAGCGCTGGTTCTCGATCATGAAGCCGATGCGGTGGCTGCCCTTCTGCTGCGGCTCGGGATACAGGTAGTAGCAACCCTGGGGATCACCGGGGCCTCCGGCCATGTCCTTGCCCCAGGCCATGCGCACTTCCTCGGCCGTCGCACCGAACTTGGCCGGACCGAATCCGCTGTAGCCGATCGCGCCACTGGCGGGCATCGGCCCCGATGTCGCGGCGGGTGCTGGCATTGGTTGCGGTTGCGGCGGCGGAGCGGAGTCCGTGGCCGGCGGCACCGCCGGTTTCGCGGCGGCGGCGTCATGCGGGCGCTCCGTCCTATCGGAGGAGCAGGCGGCAAGCGCCAGCGCGATCACCAGCAACATGGGCCACATGGGGGTTTGCGTCATCGTCGTCCTCGTTCGCACAGCGCAGATGCGCGGCAGTGTCGCCAGCGTCCGTTAACCGGATGCGAAGCCCGCCCCGCGGGCGTGACGGTTACGTGGATGCGAAGTGCTTCTGCAACCCTGCCCAGCAGGCCTGGTAGTCGCGCTGCCGATGCGCTGCTTCGATGGCCTGCTGCGTCGGACGGATCACCGCGCGCGTCTCGAACATGAAGGCCATCGTGTCGCGGATGACGTCGGGCCCGGACAGGTCGGCCGCACTCGCCTTCTCGAACGTCGCCGCGTCGGGTCCGTGGCCGGTCATCGAGTTGTGCAGCGAACAGCCGCCGGGAGCGAAGCCCTCGGCCTTGGCGTCGTACACGCCGTGGATGAGGCCCATGAACTCGCTGGCGATGTTGCGGTGGAACCACGGCGGCCGGAACGTGTCCTGCGCCACCAGCCAGCGCGGCGGGAAGATCACGAAGTCCATGTTGCTGGTGCCCGGCGTGTCGCTGGGCGAATGCAGCACCAGGAAGATCGACGGATCGGGATGGTCGAAGCTGATCGAGCCGATCGTGTTGAAGTGGCGCAGGTCGTACTTGTACGGCGCGTAGTTGCCGTGCCACCCGACCACGTCGAGCGGCGAATGGTTGATCGGCGCACGCCACAGGTGGCCCTGGAACTTGGCGATCAGTTCGAACTCGCCTTCCGCTTCCTCGTACGCCGCGTTCGGCGTGAGGAAGTCGCGCGGGTTGGCCAGGCCATTGGAGCCGATCGGGCCCAGGTCGGGCAGGCGCAGGATCGCGCCGAAGTTCTCGCACACGTAGCCGCGTGCCTCTCCATCGGGCAGTTCGACGCGGAAGCGGATGCCGCGCGGGATCACCGCGATTTCGTTCGGCTCGACATCGAGCACGCCGAGTTCGGTGGCGATATGCAGGCGGCCCTGCTGCGGCACGATCAGCAGTTCGCCGTCGGCGTCGTAGAAGAAGCGGTCCTGCATCGACTTGTTCGCCGCGTACAGGTGGATGCCGACGCCGCTCTGCGCACCGGGCGAGCCGTTGCCGGCCATGGTGAACAGCCCATCGACGAAATCGACCGGCGCCCGCGGCAGCGGCAACGGGCTCCAGCGCAGCTGGTCGGGCGTGACCGGACCGTGGCCGAAGTCGTTGTGGAAGTGCGAATGCAGGTACGGCGCGAACGCGCCATGCATCGCCGCCGGGCGGATGCGGTACAGCCAGCTGCGATGGTTGGCATGGCGCGGCGCGGTGAACGCGGTGCCGCTCACCTGCTCCGCGTACAGCCCATGCGCGACGCGCTGCGGCGAATTGCGTCCGACCGGCAGCGTGCCGGCGACCGCCTCGGTCGCGAATTCGTTGCCAAAACCGGATTGGTAGCCGTTGCCTGCGATCGTCATCGCCGCTGGTCCTTGTCGCCGAGGATTGGGGTTACAGCACGCCGCGCTTCATCTGGTCGCGTTCGATGCTCTCGAACAGCGCCTGGAAGTTGCCTTCGCCGAAGCCTTCATTGCCCTTGCGCTGGATGATCTCGAAGAAGATCGGCCCGATCGCGTTCTGGGTGAAGATCTGCAGCAGCTTGCGCTGCTTGGTCTCGGCGTCCGCGTCGATCAGGATCTTGTTCTTCGCCAGGCGCGCGACGTCCTCGCCATGGTTGGGCACGCGCTGGTCGATCACCTCGAAGTAGGTATCCGGCGTATCGAGGAACTCGACGCCCTGCGCGCGCATCGCTTCCACCGTCGCGTAGATGTCGTCGGTGAAGCAGGCGATGTGCTGGATGCCCTCGCCCTTGTAGGCATCGAGATATTCGTTGATCTGCGACTTCGGATCGCTGGATTCGTTGAGCGGGATGCGCACGACGCCGTCCGGTGCGGTCATCGCCTTCGATACCAGGCCGGTCTTGGCACCCTTGATGTCGAAGTAGCGGATCTCGCGGAAGTTGAAGAGACGCTCGTAGTAATCCGACCACTTCTGCATGTTGCCGAAGTAGAGGTTGTGGGTCAGGTGGTCGATGAAGGTCAGGCCGAAGCCCTTCGGATCCTGCTCGGCGCCCTGCACCGGCAGGTAGTCCTCTTCATACATATTGCCCTTGTCGCCGTAGCGATCGATCAGGTACAGCATGCAGTCGCCAATGCCCTTCACCACCGGGGCGTCGACGGCCTTGCTGGCGGCCTTGTCGGTGATGGCTTCGCCACCGTTGTTGACGACGGTGTCGAACACGACGCCGGCCGGCTTCTGGAAACGGATCGCGAAGCCGCAGGCGCTGGGCCCGTGCTTGGCGGCGAAGTCGGCAGCGAAGCTGTCGGGATCCTCGTTGACGAGGAAGTTGACGCCGCCCTGGCGGTACACCGTGATCGGCCGCGACTTGTGGTGCATCACCGCGGTGAAGCCCATCTTGCGCAGGTAGTCGTGCAGCAGTTCGCCCTGGCCGGCGGGCGCGGCGAATTCGACGAATTCGAAGCCGTTGATGCCGAGCGGATTCTCGAAAGTGGTGACCTGCATGCCCAGGTTCGGGCCGGACGTGGTCTGGGCGTTCATGCGGAGACTCCTGTTAACGTGGGGCGCACCATTGCCCGCAACCGCGGGCAGGGGTAAAACTATAGTTTCATATGAAACCAACAACAAGCCACGATAGCACCGCTGCGCCGGGGCCGGGCGACCCTTCGTCTGCCCAGACCAGTGCGGAACACGCCCAATGGGAACTCGACCGGTTCCTGCCCTACCGCCTCAGCGTCCTGTCCAATCGTGTCAGCCAGACCATTGCCAGCGCGTATGCGCGGCGTTTCGGCCTGGGCGTGACCGAATGGCGGGTGATCGCGGTACTCGGTCGTTACCCCGGGCTGTCGGCGAACGGCGTCGCGGCGCGCACGGCGATGGACAAGGTGGCGGTGAGCCGCACCGTCGCACGGCTGCTCGAACGCGGCCTGCTCCAGCGCGACACCCACGACGACGATCGTCGCCGTTCGGTGCTGGAATTGAGCCCGGACGGTTACGGGATCTACGACGAAGTCGTGCCGGTGGCGCTGGATTACGAGCGGCGCCTGCTGGAGCCACTGGATGCGGATGAGCGCGCGCAACTGGACCGGCTACTGGTGAAGCTTTCCACCGGACTGGCTGGCCTGGCGGAATCCAAGGACTGACCGGTGCACCCGATGTCCACTCCCAATACGCTGCGCGATCCGCTGCCCGATCTGTTGCGTGCACGCCGTTTCGATGAAGCCGAAGCCTTGTGCCGCGCGCGCCTGGAGGCAGATCCGGCCGACCTTGCCGCGGCCCATTTCCTGCTCCCGCACCTGGCCCGGAAGGGAGATGCGGAACAGGCCCGCGCCCTCGCTCTGCGCGGGGTGCAGGCCAGCGGTGGCAACCGCGATCTGCAGTTGATGCTGGGGCAGGCCTGCGAACAACTCGGCGACCTCGAGGCCGCCCGCACCGCCTACACCGCGGCCGCAGCCGCGGACGCGGACGACTGGGTGGCGCCGCTGCTGCTGGCCGACAACCTCGAGCGCCTGGGCGAAGCGACCCCGGCGCTCACGGCACGCGTGCAGGCCCTGTCCCGCGCAGAGCGCGATGGCGCCCTGCTGCCACAGACGCCGATGCCACAGGTGATGCAGGCCCGCCTGCAACGGGCCTTCGTCGCCGTGCAGCGCGCGCGTGGCGCGGAACTGGATGCGGCGTTGGCCCCGTTCTCTGCGGCAGCGCGCGTGCGCGCCGCCACGGACGCGCTCCTGGGCCGTCGCGCGCGCGCGACCTCGCATCCGCTGCAGCAACCGACCTTGCTGTGCCTGCCCGATCTGCCGCCACAACCCTGGTTCGAGCGCGCGCAGTTTCCCTTCCTTGCCGCGATTGAACGCGAAACGGAAGCGATCCGCGCGGAACTGCTGGCCCTGCTTGACGATGAGACCGGCATGGAGCCATACGTCGACATGCCGCAACGTGCACCCGCCGCGCGGCTGTGGCAGGAACTCAATCATTCGCCGCGCTGGCGCGCCTTCCACTTCCACCGGCACGGCATGCCCGTCGCGGCACACCTGGCGCGTTGCCCGCGCACTGCGGCAGCGCTGGCGGCGCTGCCGCTGATGCGCATCCCCGGGCACGCGCCCGAAGCGATGTTCTCCCTGCTCGCGCCGCGGACACGGATTCCGCCCCACACCGGCGTGATCAACGGACGCCTGACCGTGCACCTGCCGCTGGTGGTGCCTCCACGGTGCGGCGCGCTGCGCGCGGGAGAAGAAGCGCGTCCCTGGGAAGAAGGCCAGTGCCTGGTCTTCGACGACAGCTTCATCCACGAAGCCTGGAACGACAGCCCCCACCTGCGCGCGGTGCTGATCTTCGACATCTGGCATCCGGCACTCAGTGCGACCGAGCGCGAGGCGTTGTCGGGGGTGATTACCGCGCTGAGCGAATTCAACCAGCGCCATGGCGCGGACGACCCATTGCAGGAATAACGCACACAAAAAAACGGCGGCCAATGGCCGCCGTTTTTGTCTTGCCAGTTGCCTCGCAGCAACCGCGGATGCGCTTACTTCACGCCGTGCATCAGGCGCTGGATCAGCGGCGCGATCAGGAACAGCAATACGCCGCCACCGACCAGGATCCAGAAGCCCATGGTGTAGCCCGACAACGCCGACGCGGTGTTCATGCCGCCTTCGCCGCTGACGCTGCCGGCGAAGATGCCCGACAGGTTGTTGCCGATGCCGGTGGACAGGAACCAGCCACCCATGCCGAAGCCGACCAGGCGCAGCGGCGCCAGCTTGGTCACCATCGACAGGCCGATCGGCGACAGGCACAGCTCGCCGATGGACTGGATCCAGTACACCGCGAACAGCGTCCAGAACGGGATCAGGCCAGCAGCCGAGACCAGCTTGGACAGCGCGAACATCAACAACAGGAAGGCCAGGCCGTTGAAGATCAGGCCGAGGCCGAACTTGCGCGGGATGGACGGGTTGAACTTGCCCAGCTTCACCCAGATCCAGGCGATGAGGGGTGCCAGCACGATGATCGCGACCGAGTTGACCGACTGGAACCAGGCGTTCGGGAACACGGTCTCGCCGCTCAGGGCCAGGATCGTGCCCTTCAGGCCTTCGCTGAAGATGTCGCGGTCGACGATCTTGTCGGCGAGGAAGGTGAAGGAGCTGCCCGCCTGTTCGAAGAACATCCAGAACAGGATGTTGAAGGTGAAGATGATCAGCATGGCGATGCAGCGGTCGCGCTGCACGGCGCCCTCGCGGAAGGCCTCGACCATCAGGAACGCGCACAGCACCAGGAACATCGGCGTCAGCACGAACCACTGCAGAGCATTGGCGCCCATCTCGAGCAGGAAGTAAGCCACCGGGATCGAGGCCAGTGCGCCCGCGAACACGTACAGCACCTTGCGCTTGCCGCCATCGCCTTCCGGCGGACGACCGATACCCCCGAGCTGGCGGCGACCAAACCAGAACCACACCAGGCTCAGGATCATGCCCACGCCGGCAGCCATGAAGACCACCTTGTAGGCCGGCATGGACTCGATGCCGAACACCTTCTTGGCCAGGTACTGGGTCACGAACGGCGCAATCATCGCGCCGAGGTTGATGCCCATGTAGAAGATGGTGAAGCCCGAGTCACGGCGCTGGTCCGTCACCGAGTACAGCTTGCCGACCATGGTCGAGATGTTGGGCTTGAACAGGCCGTTGCCGCAGATCACCGTGGCCAGGCCGAGCTTGAAAATCTGTTCGTTCGGGACTGCGATCATGAACAAGCCCGCGCCCATGATCACCGCGCCGAGCAGGATCGAGCGCTGGTACCCCAGCACGCGGTCGGCCACGTAGCCACCGAAGATGGCCGCTGCATACACCAGCGCCAGGTAGGCGCCGTAGATCTTGCTTGCCGGCTCCTCGCCCGACGGGTCGCCGCCATGGAACTGCGCCACGATGTAGAGCACCAGCGCCCAGCGAATGCCGTAGAAGGCGAACCGTTCCCAGAATTCGGTCATGAACAGCATCCACAACGGACGCGGATGGCCCATCACCTGCTTGAATTCCGGGATCGGTGCACCCGGTGTTGTCGTGCTTGCGGCACCGCTCATGCGGTTTTTCCCCTGTCAATTGATTCAATACAAAAAAGCCCGGCGCGGCGCGCGGGACGGGCGAGGATTACCGACGGTAGCGGGGGGCGTCAAACCGTCGTTGCTGCTGCAATGCAGCAACCGCCTGTTCAGCCAAAGCCCGTGCTGGGGCGTGTGGTGGCCAGGGCCCGCTCGATCAGGGATGGCAGGTCCGCGTGCGCGGGTCCAAGCCGCTGCTTTGCCTCATCTGGCGAACACCAGTGGATTTCCGCGTGCTCGTGCAGCTGCAGATTCTGCGGATCGCCCCGCCACGATGTCACTACATGCACATGCAGCCGCCATGGCTCGGGGTGATCGCCGCCAATGGTTCCCAGGCGCCGCAGCTCGAGCGGGTCGATGCCCAGCTCTTCGCCGAGTTCGCGCCGCAGCGCGGCTTCCTCGCTTTCGCCGGCCTCGATATGGCCGCCGAACATGTCCCACGCTCCGGCCAGCCACGCACAATCGGCGGCGCGCCGCCCGAGCAGGACTTCACCGTCCCGCACCAGGAGCGCCCCGACGCAATCATGGAAGGCCGCGACGGACATACGCCCTCGCCCACCCGGAAACTCAGACCGCCGGCACGTCCGGCGGCGGTCCGTAGCTCGCGCCGGGACCGATCGACGTACGCACTTCGAACAGTTCGGGGAAGAAGGTCAGCTCGAGCGCCTGCTTGAGGAAGCCCACGCCCGACGATCCACCGGTGCCGCGCTTGAAGCCGATGATGCGCAGCACCGTGCGCATGTGGCGGAAGCGCCACAACTGGAACTGCGTCTCCACATCGACCAGGTCCTCGCACAGCGCGTATTCGCGCCAATGCGTGGCGGTGTCCTCGTAGATGCGTTCGAACACCGGTACCAGCGCGCTGTCGGACACATGCGGCTTCGACCAGTCGCGCTCGCGCTGCGAGGCGGGAACGGCGTGGCCCCAGCGCGCGAGATAGATGAGGAACTCGTCGTACAGGCTCGGCGACTCCAGCACGTCCTTCAGCGCGGCGTGGCCGGCTTCGTCGTGGGCGAACACCTTGAGCATCTGCTCGTTCTTGTTGCCGAGCAGGAATTCGATCGTGCGGTACTGCAGCGACTGGAAACCGGAGGACGGGCCGAGCACGTCGCGGAACTCCATGTATTCCGACGGCGTCAGCGTCTCCAGCACCGACCACATCTCGGTCAGCTGGCGCATCACCTGCTTGCAGCGCGCCAGCACCTTGCGGCATTGCCAGACGTGGTCGCCGCGCAGGTAGACCGTGGCGGCGCGCAGCTCGTGGATCATCAGCTTCATCCACAGCTCGGACACCTGGTGCTGGACGATGAAGAGCAGCTCGTCGTGGTGCGCCGGGCTCGACAGTGGATGCTGCGCCGACAGCAGGCGGTCCAGCTGCAGGTAGCCGCCGTAGGTCATCCGGCCGGACAGGTCGGTGAGGATGCCGGTTTCCAGGTCGCGTTGGTTCTTGTCGACGGTCATGAGCGGGGCCTGCGTGGGGCGCAAAGAGTACCGCATCGCCCCGCCCACTCCTGTACATGCGGCGGTGCGTCACGCCAGTGAAACGCGGGCATGGATAATGGCGGCACATTGCGCCTCCAGCGGGCAATCAACGCGCCAGTCCTGGGCCGACCGGGCGCTTCATCTGGTTAGGGGAAACGAAATGAAACGACCTGCTCGCGGCATTGCCGCGTTGCTGGCGCTGGCCTTTGCGGGCATGGCGCACGCGGATTGCATCAGCATCACCAGTGCCGGCCCGGCCTCAGGAGAGGACTTCAATACGTTGGCGTCGACCGGCACCTCCACGGCGCTGCCCGCCGGCTGGGCGATCCGGGAAACCGGCACCAACGCCAATGGCATCTACGCCGCCGGCACCGGCAGTAGCACCGCTGGCGACACCTACAGCTTCGGCGCCGCCGCCAGCACCGACCGCGCACTGGGCGCGCTGCGCAGCGGCAGCCTGGTGCCGAGCTGGGGCGCCTGCTTCACCAACAACACCGGCGCGGCGATCGCGGCGTTGGACATCGCCTACACCGGCGAGCAGTGGCGCCTCGGCGCGACCGGCCGCACCGTGCCGGACCGCCTCGACTTCCAGTACAGCCTCAACGCCAGCAGCCTGGCCGACGGCACGTGGATCGACGTGGACGCGCTCGATTTCAGCGCGCTCTACCTGAGCGGGACTGTCGGCCTGCGCGACGGCAACGCTGCGGCCAACCGCACGGCGCTCAGCGCCACGCTGGAGTCGCTGTCGATTCCCGCCGGCGGCACGATCTGGATCCGCTGGACCGACTTCGACGTCGCCAGCTCCGATGACGGCCTCGCCATCGACGACTTCACCCTCACCCTCCCCGGCCCGAGCACCACCGCTCCGGTACTGGCGGTGAGCGACACGAGCGCGGATGAAGGCGACGCGGGCAACACGCCGCTGTTCTTCAGCTTCAGCCTCGACAAGCCTGCCGGCGCCGATGGCGTGGTCATCGAATACGCGACCCATGACGGCAGCGCCGCAGCGGGCAGCGACTACACCGCGTCGACCGCGACCGTCACCATCCCGGCCGGCGAGACCTCGGTCATCGTCTCGGTCGACGCGCTGGGCGACACGGCGCAGGAAGCCGACGAAACCTTCAGCCTCGACATCGTCGGCGCCACCGGCGCCGACATCGGCGACGGCCAGGGCATCGCCACCATCCGCAACGACGATTTCGTGGTCACCGCGATCCACGACATCCAGGGAGCCGGCGCGACCTCGCCGCTGGTGGGCCAGTTCGTCACGCTCACCGGCATCGTCACCGGCCGCAAGGGCAACGGCTTCTTCGTGCAGGCCAGCGATGCGGACGCCGACACGGACGCGCTGACCTCCGAGGGCGTCTACGTATTCACCGGCAGCGCACCGCCGGCCGCCGTCGCGATCGGCAACCGTGTGCGCGTGCGAGGCACCGTGTTCGAGTTCGTACCGCCGTCCGATCCGGGCCAGCGGCCGCTGACCGAAATCGGTGGCAGCCCGACGGTCGCGCTGCTCTCGACCGGCAATGCCCTGCCCGCACCAGTGGCGATCACCGCCGGGATGACCCGGCCGGATGGCGGCTTCGACCAGCTCGAAGGGCTGGAGGGCATGCGCGTTTCCGCCGCCAGCCTGACCACCATCGCCGCGACCGAGGGCAGCGCCACGCCCTACAACGCCACCGGCAGCGTCAACGGCATCCTCCAGGCGGTGCTGACCGGCGTGCCGCGTCCGTTCCGCGAAGCGGGCTTCGATGCGCGCGACCCGGTACCGGGCGGCGCCGGCGCGCAGCCGATCCCGCGCTGGGACGGCAATCCGGAAATCCTCACCATCGACAGCGACACGCTGGGCGGGCCGGCCTACCTGCTCAACCTGCCGGCGGGCAGCGTGATCGAGGGCCTCACCGGTCCGCTCGATTACGGCTTCCGCCGCTACACGCTGCACCGCGATCCGGCGGTGGCCATCAACGTCATCCCGGGCCCCGGCCCGCGCGCGGCGCGCGCCCCGGCTGCGAACGAGTTCACCGTCGCCGCAGCCAACCTCGAACGCTTCTTCGACAACGTCAACGATCCGGGCGTCGACGACAGCGTCGCCACCGCGGCGGCCTACCAGAAGCGCCTGCAGAAGGCGTCGCTGGCGATCCGCGATTACCTGCATGCGCCGGATGTGCTCGCCGCGGTCGAGATCGAGAACCTGGCGGTGCTACAGGCCCTCGCCGCGCGCATCAATGCCGATGCCGTGGCTGCCGACCAGCTGGATCCGCAGTACGTCGCCTACCTCGAGGAAGGCAACGACATCGGTGGCATCGACACCGGCTTCCTGGTGAAGAGCGCCACCGTCGGCAACGATGTGCCGCGCGTGGAAGTGGTTGCGGTGACGCAGGTCGGCAAGGACACGACGTGGATCCAGCCGGACGGCACGCCGGGCATCCTCAACGACCGTCCGCCGCTGGTGCTCGACGCCGTCGTGCATTACGCCGATGCCCGCAGCTTCCCGATCACCGTGATCGGCGTGCACCAGCGTTCGCTGATCAGCGCGGAAGAGGACACCGCCGGTGGCGATCGCGTGCGCAGGAAGCGCCAGGCGCAGGCCGAATTCCTCGCCGCCTACATCCAGCAGCGCCAGGCCGACGCACCCGCGACGCGCATCGTCACGTTGGGCGATTTCAACGCGTTCGCCTTCAACGATGGCCTCGGCGACACGATGAACGTCGTCGGCGGCACGCCGACGCCGGATGAGCAGACCGTGGTGCCGGGCGACGGTATCGACCTGGTCGATCCGGACCTGGTCAACCTCGGCGAACTCGCGCCGCCCTCCGAGCGCTATTCGTTCGTGTTCGACGGCAATGCGCAGACGCTGGACCACGTGCTGGTGAACGAGGAACTCGTCGTCACCACGCGCGCGGCCGCGATCGACCATGCGCGCATCAACGCCGACTTCAGCGAAACCAACCGCGCCGACGCCACCACGCCGACGCGCACGGCCGACCACGATCCGGTGATCGCGTACTTCGACCCGCGTCCGGTCGCCGACCTCGCCGTCACCGCATCCGCGGACACCGCCTCGGTGCCGGTGGACGGCACGATCGCCTTCACTGCCACGGTGCACAACAACGGCCCGGAAGCGGCCGAGTCGGTCGGTGTCGGTTTCGCCCTCGATGCGGTCCTCCCGACCATGGCCGTCACCGCACCGGCCGGCTGGAACTGCGATACCGCGCAGGTCGATGGCGGTCGCACCTCGGTGGCGTGCCATGCGGCAACGCTGGCCAGGGATGCCGACGCCCGCTTCGCCATCACCGCGGCCGCCACGCCGGAAACCGCGCATGCCACGGTGTCGCTGGCCGCGGCGGTCGATGCACTGTCGCTCGACCGGGAGCCCGGCAACGACCAGGCCACCGCTTCGCTTGACGTCGTCGCGCGCGTCGATCTGTCGGCACGCATCGCCGGCCCGGTGAAGAAGCTGCACTACGGCGACCTCGCGCCGTTCGCGATCGACCTGCGCAATGCCGGTCCGTACACCGCGAAGCAGGCGACGATGACGCTGCGCGGCGACGCCCCCGCGGCCAACGTGTCGATCGGTGCGCCGGCGGGCTGGGACTGCACCGTCTCGCCGGACGGCAGCGGCAGCTTCGTGGCCACGTGCAAGGCCGCGGCGCTGCTGGCGGTCAACGTGAACCAGCACTTCTCCGTGGTGGTGGACGTACCGGCGCGCCCGGATAGCACACAGTTCCTGACCCTGACCGCAACGGCGGGTTCGGCCTCGATCGAGACCGCGCCAGCCAACGACGCCGGCCGCTACAGCAACCGCATCGTCGGCGTGCCGTAACCCGCACGCCCGGCCAAGGCAAGTGCAGAAAGCGCGGCTCCGGCCGCGCTTTCTGTTTGCGTGCGCCCCCGTCTTGCCGCAATGCGCAACGGGCTGTTTACGCCCGGCGGGTATCATCTGCCGGTTGACGAAAGCCAGTGAAGGACTAGCGATGACCGACGTGCCTGCCAGGAAAGTCGTGGCGACCTACGAGATCGAATACCTGCAATACCTGGGTCCCGACGGCAAGCTCGTCGCCGAACTGCCGCCCGCCTTCCGCGACGCCAGGGCCCTGCTGCCGCTGTTCAAGCAGATGCTGTTCGTGCGCGTGTTCGACACCAAGGCGATCGCGCTGCAGCGGACCGGCAAGCTCGGCACCTATGCCTCCTGCCTCGGCCACGAGGCCACCCACATCGGCATCGGCGCCTCGATGAGGCCCGAGGACGTGTTCGCCCCCAGTTACCGCGAGTACGGCGCGCAGTTCATGCGCGGCGTGCAGCCGCGCGACGTGCTGATGTACTGGGGCGGCGACGAGCGCGGCAACGATTTCGCCGGTCCGAAACACGACTACCCATGGTGCGTGCCGATCTCCACGCAATGCCTGATGGCGGCCGGCGCGGCGCTGTCGTTCAAGTTGCGCAAGCAGGACCGCATCGCCGTGGCCTGCTGCGGCGATGGCGGATCGTCCAAGACCGACTTCTACGCCGCGCTGAATTCCGCCGGCGCCTACACCGCGCCACTGGTGCTGTGCGTGATCAACAACGGCTGGGCGATCTCGGTGCCGCGTTCGGCCCAGACCGGCGCCACCACGCTGGCGCAGAAGGGTCTCGCCGGCGGCCTGGACTGCCTGCAGGTCGACGGCAACGACCTGTTCGCGGTCATGGAAGGCATGCGCCGCGCCACCGAGCGCGCGCGCAACGGCGGTGGCGGCAGCGTGATCGAGTTCCTCACCTACCGCCTGCACGACCACACCACCGCCGACGACGCGCGCCGCTACCGCGCCGACGAGGAAGTGAAGGCCGCCTGGGCGCGCGATCCGATCCCGCGCCTGCGCACCTACCTCATGGCGCAGGGCCTGTGGACCGAGGCCGAGGAGAAGGCCTGGGCCGACGAGTGCGGCAAGCGCGTAGACGAGGAGATCAACGCCTACCTCAACACGCCGGTGCAGCCGGTCGAGGCCATGTTCGACTACCTGTACGCCGATCCACCGCCGGACCTGCTCGAACAACGCGCCGCCGCGCTCGCGCTGGAGGGCCGCTCGTGAACAAGGCCGAGACCATGTCCAAGACTGAAGCCGCCACTGCCACGCCCACCGCCATCACGCTGATCGAAGCGATCACGCAGGCGCTGGCCTATGAGATGCGCCATGACGACGCGGTCGTCGTGCTCGGCGAGGACGTCGGCGTCAACGGCGGCGTGTTCCGCGCCACCGCCGGCCTGCAGCAGACCTTCGGCGCCGAGCGCGTGCTCGACACGCCGCTGGACGAGACCACCATCGCCGGCCTGACCGTCGGCATGGCCTCGCAGGGCATGAAGCCGGTCGCCGAAGCCCAGTTCGACGGCTTCATGTACCCGATGGTCGACTTCATCGTCTGCCATGCCGCGCGCATGCGCTACCGCACTCGCGGCCGCCTGCATTGCCCGATGGTGCTGCGCGTGCCGTGGGGCGGCGGCATTCGCGCGCCGGAACACCATTCCGAGGCGAACGAAGCCATCTTCACCAACGTGCCGGGCCTGCGCGTGGTGCTGCCTTCCTCGCCGGCGCGCGCCTATGGCCTGCTGCTCGCCGCGATCCGCGATCCGGATCCGGTGATCTTCATGGAGCCCAAGCGCATCTATCGCCAGTACAAGGAACTCGTTCCCGACGACGGCGAAGCATTGCCGCTGGATGTCTGCTACGTGCTGCGCGACGGCACCGACGTCACCCTCGTGACCTGGGGCGCGCAGGTGAAGGAAACGCTGGAAGCCGCCGAGAAGCTGGCCGCCGACGGCATCAGTGCCGAGGTCATCGACGTCGCCACGCTGCGTCCGCTCGACTTCGCCACCATCGCCGAATCGGTCAGCCGCACCGGTCGCTGCGTGATCGTGCACGAGGCGCCCAAGACCGCCGGGTTTGGCGCCGAGATCGCCGCGCGCCTGGCCGAGGAGTCGATGTTCGACCTGCTCGCGCCGGTCGAGCGCGTCACCGGTTACGACACGCACATCCCGCTGTTCCGCCTGGAGATGAAGTACCTGCCGAGCGTGGACCGCATCATTACCGCGGCCAAGCGCGCGCTCGCCGCGGGCTGACGCCTGCGCTCCACACACGACAACGTCCCGGCAACATTACCGATCGAGAAACCACCCATGGCCGAACACAAGACCTTCCTGCTCCCCGACCTCGGCGAAGGCCTGCCGGATGCCACCATCGTCGAATGGATGGTCAAGCCCGGCGACACGATCCTGCTCGACGCGCCGCTGGTGTCGATGGAAACCGCGAAGGCCGTGGTCGAGGTGCCGTCGCCGGTCTCGGGCAAGGTGCTCAAGCTGGCCGGCGGCCCGGGTGACGTGATCGTCACCGGCAAGATGCTGGCGGAGTTCGAACTCGATGCCTCGTTGCCGCAGCGCGCCGAGGGCCAGGACACCGGCCACCACCACGGTGGCGGCGACCACGCCCCGGCGGCTCCCGCGAAGCCGGCGGCGCCCGAGGCGAAGACCGAGGCGGCACGCGAGGACAGCGGCACCGTGGTCGGCGCGATGCAGAGTTCGGACGCGGTGCGCAGCGAAAGCGCGGTCGCGGTCGGCGGCGTCAAGGCAATGCCGGCGGTGCGTGCGCAGGCGCGCAAGCTCGGCGTGGACATCGCCCGCGTGCGCGCCACCGGCGCCGACGGCGTGGTGACCATGGACGACGTCAAGCGCGCCGCCGCCGAAGGCAGCGCCAAGGTCGGTGCGGCTGCTCCGGCGGCCCGCATGGCCCCTTCCGCTCCCGCCGCGCCAGCCGCGGCACCGGCCTCGCGCAGCACGCTCTCGCAGTCCGGCAAGCCGATGCGCACGCAGCCGCCGGGCGTCACCGCCAGCGGCCAGCCCGAGCAGCTCAAGGGCGTGCGCCGCAACATGGCGCGGGTGATGGCCGACGCGCACAGCAAGGTCGTGCCCACCACGCTGGTCGACGATGCCGACCTGCATGCCTGGATCGGCAAGCAGGACATCACCGCGCGCCTGGTGCGCGCGATGGTGACCGCCTGCAAGACGGTGCCCGCGCTCAACGCATGGTTCGACGGCGACAACCTGACCCGCACCCTGCATCCGCACGTCGACGTCGGCATCGCGGTCGACACCGACGATGGCCTGTTCGTGCCCGCGCTGCGCAACGCCGACATGCTCGATGGCGGCAGCATCCGCACCGCGATCCAGCGCCTGCGCGCACAGGTCGAGGACCGCACGATTCCGTCAAGTGAACTCAGCGGCTACACGATCTCGCTGTCGAACTTCGGCATGTTCGCCGGCCGCTACGCCACTCCGGTGGTGGTGCCGCCGTGCGTGGCGATCATCGGCGCCGGCAAGCTCTCGCACGACGTGGTGGCGGTGATGGGTGGCATCGAAGTGCACCGTCGCATGCCGATCTCGCTGACCTTCGACCATCGCGCCTGCACCGGCGGCGAGGCGGCGCGTTTCCTGAAGGCTCTCCTGGACGACATGTCTCTGCCGAATTGATGCCGTAGCGCGCCGGAACCAATGTGCGGGGTCCGCGGCCCCGCCTTCGGAGAATGACGATGGCCCATCGCAGCCGCCTTGCCGGTTTCATCATCGACTGCAACACGGACAATCTCGACGCGGCGGCGGATTTCTGGAGCCAGGCGTTGGGCCTGACCATCGCCGACCGCGATGCGGGCGACGACACCGCGGAGTACCAGCTGTTCGGCGGTACGCCGGCCGACCTGTGCATCGAGGTGCAGAAGGTCGAGCACCCGTCGCGCGTGCACCTGGACATCGAAGCGGACGACGTCGACGCCGAAGCCGCGCGCCTGGAAGCGCTGGGCGCCAGGAAGATCGGATTCATCAAACGCTGGTGGGTGATGGAAGCACCGACCGGCCAGCGCTTCTGCGTGGTGAAAATGCACCACCCCGAGCGTGGCGCGCCCCCTGCCGAATGGCCGTGAGCGGCCACGCGCCGCTGCAGGCGTGACCCACCGGTCCGGGTTTCGCTAATCCGGGTTGATGCTGGTGAACAGCGGCGTGTCGTCCACCACCACGCGATCGCGTCCTCCCGCCTTGGCGCGATAGAGCGCCTGGTCGGCACGGTCGAAGGTCTGTTCGGGCCGGTCGCGCGTGGGATCGCCAGCGGCGATGCCCACCGACACCGTGATCGGGAATGGCAGCGGCGCGCGGGCGACCTGCTCGCGTATCCGTTGTGCGACCTCGGTGGCGCCGTCGAGCGCGGTGCCCGGCAGGTAGACCACGATTTCCTCGCCGCCGAAGCGCACCGCGATGTCGCTCTTGCGTATCGAGGTCAGCACCGCCTGCGCCACCGCGCGCAGGGCCTGGTCGCCGGCAAGATGGCCGTGCGCGTCGTTGACCATCTTGAAGTGGTCGATATCGAGCAGCAGCAGGGTATAGGGCGGTCGCTCGGACGGATCGCGCTTGAGCGTGTCCGCGAGCACTTCCTCCATCGCCGCGCGATTGAGCAGGCCGGTGAGCGGATCGCGCGTCGCCGACTGTTGCAGTTCCTCGTGCCGGCGCTGCAACTCGGCACGCGCCTGCTCGGCGCGCTGCGCCGCCGCTTCGCGTGCATTGAGCAGGTGTCCCTGCTCCAGCATCAGGCGGCGCAGTTCCAGCAGATGCTGTGTCTGCCTCGCCAACAGTTCCAACCCTTCGACCTGCGCTGCCACCAGGTGGCGTGGCACCGTGTCGGCGACGCTCAGGGTGCCCAGCGGATAGCCGTCGGGACTGAGCAGCGGCACGCCCGCGTAGAAGCGCGGTGGCAGGCCACCGAGTCGGCGGCGCTTGGCCGCGGGAATCGGGTCGATGTCCAGGTCGTCGATCACCAGCGTGCGCCCGGGCTGGTCGATGGCGTGGTTGCACAGCGACAGTTCGCGCGACACCTGCGGCTGGTCGACGCCGATCTGCGCCTTGAACCAGACGCGGTCGCGATCGATGAGGGAAATCGAGGCGGCATACACGCCGCAGAGCATCACCGCCAGGCGGACGATGTCGTCGAACGCCTGCTCGGGGCCGCTGTCGACGATCGCATAGGTGTCCAGGGCCGCCTGCCGGGCGGCTTCACTGTCGATCGTCTGCGCGGGCACGCGGGACATGGCACGTCACGATTGCGCCGCGACCGGGCGGAGTCAAGTAATCCGGGAGTGGCCTCTCATCCGGCCTCCCCGGATAAACCGCGCTCACTCCCCTTCCGCGAGCTGCGCCAGGGCTTCCGCAACGTCGGCCAGCTCGGCCGCGTCATGCAGGTGGCCGATCAGTTCTTCACCCAGGTGCAGCGCGTCGGCGTCCGCATGGCGCAGCGCGGAGGCGCCTTCGCGCTTCAGGCGGGCGATCAGCTGGCCCGCGTCCTTGGGCGAGGCAAAACCGATGCTCTGCACGAGCACGCGTTCACCGTCGACGAACTTGAAGTAGAAACGGCCATCGGCCTCGCGGTATTGCTTGAACATCGGCAGCGCGGACTTTTCCTTCTTCGCCGTGGCCGACGACGCCACGTTCGACAGGTCGCGCAGGCCCACCGCCTCGCGCAGGCGCGCCAGCAGTGGCGTCGCATGCCGCGCGCGCAGGCGCGCGGCGCCGTCGCGCAGGATCGCTTCGATCTCCGCGGGCCTTGCCATCAGCGCTTCGTATTTCTCGCGCAGCGGCGCCACTTCCGCGTCGATGCGTTCGAACAGCGTCTGCTTGGCATCGCCCCAGCCGATGCCATCGGCGTAGGCCTGGCGCATCGCCGCGGTTTCTTCCGTCGAGGCGAACGCCTGGTACAGCTGGAACACGTTGGAATTGTCCGCATCCTTGGGTTCGCCGGGCGCGCGCGAATCGGTGACGATGCCGGCGATCAGTTTCTTCAGCTGCTCCCGCGGCGCGAACAGCGGAATGGTGTTGTCGTAGCTCTTGCTCATCTTGCGGCCGTCGAGGCCGGGCAACGTCGCCACGTGCTCCTCGATCGCCGCCTCCGGCAATGTGAAGTGTTCGCCATAGAGATGGTTGAAGCGCTGGCCGAAGTCGCGCGCCATCTCGATGTGCTGCACCTGGTCGCGGCCGACCGGCACCTTGTGCGCGTTGAACAGCAGGATGTCCGCGGCCATCAGCACCGGGTACATGAAGAGGCCCGCGGTAATCGCGGCATCGTCGTCGAGTGCTTCGGCGCGGTTCTTGTCGACGGATGCCTTGTAGGCATGCGCGCGGTTGAGGATGCCCTTGCCGGCGACGCAGCTGAGGAACCAGGTGAGCTCCGGGATCTCGGGGATGTCGCTCTGGCGGTAGAACCACACCGACGCCGGGTCGAGGCCGCAGGCGAGCCAGGTCGCGGCGATTTCCAGGGTCGAGCGCTGCACGCGTGCCGGATCGCTGACCTTGATCAGGGCATGGTAGTCGGCGAGGAAGTAGTAGCTCTCCACGTTCGGATCGCGGCTGGCGGCGATGGCCGGACGCACGGCGCCGACGTAGTTGCCGAGGTGCGGCGTGCCCGAAGTGGTGATGCCGGTGAGGACGCGGGTGCGGGACATGCGAAGCGGACTCGAGGTTCAGGACGCGGTCGGGCAGTTTAACCGCTGGTTCGTCCCCGCCCCGCCCGCGGCCCTCGCGAAACCCCATTCCCGGTGCAGGCGCGTTTGCCCGGATAACCCACCGGGAGTCCGCGCCATGTTCCGCCGCTTCGCCACCCTCGCGCTCTGCGCTGCCCTTGCCGCCTGCACTTCCGTGCAGGCACGTCCCCTGGTCGATGTGGGCGTGGTCGATCGTGACCGTGGCTACGCACCCGACGGAGGCTGGCTCGGCCAGATCCATCATCGCGGCCAGGACTGGATCGAAGGCGAACCCGGCCATCGCTATTCGGTGCGCCTGACCAACACCAGCGGCGGCCGCGTGCTCGTGGTGCTGTCGGTCGACGGCATCAATGCGGTCACCGGGCAGACCGCGCATCCGTCGCAGGCCGGCTATGTGCTCGAACCGTGGGAAAGCACCGAGATCAACGGTTGGCGGAAGTCGCTCGATGACGTCGCCCAGTTCGTGTTCACCGACTTGCCCGACAGCTACGCCGCGCGCACGGGCCGGCCCGACAACGTGGGTGTGATCGGCATCGCCGTGTTCGAGGAGGCGCGGCCGCTCTATTACCCGCCGGCGCCGATCTGGCGCCGCGAAGCACCCGTTGCCCGCGACAGTGCCGACGCCGCGAAGGCGGCAGCGCCGGCGGCCGAGGCGCGCGGCGACAGGCAGCGTGACGAAGCCGCGGCCCAGGGCCTGGGCACCGGTCATGGCGAACGCGAATGGGCACCGGTGTCCCGCACCGGCTTCGTGCGCGCCACGCGATCACCCGCGCAGGTGAGTCAGTTGCGCTATGACGACTACCGCGCGCTGGTCGCACGCGGCGTATTGCCACGGCAGCCCGGATACCGCTGGCAGCACGCGGAACCCGAGGCGTTCCCGGCCGGCTTCGTCGCCGATCCGCCGCGCTGACTCTCGCGATCGATCCTGGTCATGAAGAACGGGCCGGAACGGCCCGTTCGTTGCTTCCGCGTCGACAGTTGCAGTCGCGCCGCCTCGGTTCAGGTGATGCAACCATTGAACAACGACATCCGCAACAAAAAGGCCGGGAATCCCGGCCTCTTTGCAGACGGTGCGTTACCTGCGTGGATCAGCAATGCTCGCCCTTGCAGGCTTCCTTTTCGACTTTTTCGCCGGCCTTCTGCACGTCCTTGCCCGCGCCCGCCATGGTGTTGCAGGCAGTGATGAAACTGGACGAGAACGCAACCAGCAGCAGCAGGAAAATCAGACGCTTCATACCTTTCTCCTTACGGGTGTGTCGGGTGGTACGCCGGTCCGGACTGGGCGTTGGCTTCGTCCTCGCGCATCTAACTCGGACCCGCATGAACTTTCTGTGGAGACGGGTGCGCATAACCTGACCTCCCATTCAGTTTTGAGCGGGAGGCCGCGCCGTGGTTTTCCAGGCGGCAGAAAGCACAAAGGCCGGATTGCTCCGGCCTCTGTGGCGGTCCATGCAGCCAGGGTCAGCTGCTGGCTTTGTCTTCGACCTTCTCGCCGAGCTTCTTCACGTCCTTGCCGAGGCCTTCCATGGTGTTGCAGGCCGACAGGGTCGCGATCGAGAACAGGGCCAGCATAGCCACGGCCATCAGACGCTTCATTGGATTCTCCGGTACGGGTTTCGAAAGGGGCGGTGTGCCGCGCGGGCGCATGGTGTGGTGCCCGGCTGAGCGGTGCAAGGGAACGACGTCACAGCCCGGAATTCGATTCAGGTACCCGCTAGTCGCGCATCAGGGTCGACTTGCCGAACAGGCTCTCGACCAGGTCGACCGCGACTTCGGCGGTCAGGTTGCGGGTATCGATCACCGGGTTGAGCTCCATGATGTCGAGCGACGCCATGCGGCCACTGTCGGCGATCATCTCCATCACCAGCTGCGCCTCGCGGTAGCCCGGGCCACCGGGCACGGTGGTCCCCACGCCGGGCGCGATCGCCGGATCGAGGAAGTCGACGTCGAAGCTGACGTGCAGGTGCGTGTTCTCGTCGACGCCGTCCAGCGCCTCTTCCATCGCCCGCTTCATGCCGACTTCGTCGATGTAGCGCATGTCGTAGACATCCAGACCGTGTTCCTTGACCAGGCGCTTCTCGCCCTCGTCGACGGAACGGATACCGATTTGGCGGATCTCATCGGCGCGCAGCGCGGGGGCGGCACCGCCCAGGTGCGTGAGTTCACGCGGCCCCAGTCCGCACAGGCACGCGACCGGCATGCCATGGATGTTGCCGGACGGAGTCACGTCGCTGGTATTGAAGTCGGCATGCGCGTCGAGCCAGAGCACGCGGAGCTTCTTGCCGGTTTCGCGGCAATGCTGGGCGACGGCGGTGATCGAGCCCAGGCCGAGGCAGTGGTCGCCACCGAGCAGGATCGGCATGCGGCCACCCCGCAGCTCGGCGAGCACGGCGTCCATCACCGCGCGGTTCCAGGCAACGACTTCCGGCAGGTGCCGGTAACCCCCGGTCGGCGGTTGCCAGGGATTGCGCGGACCATCGAGGTTGCCGCGATCGGCGACGTCGATGCCGCGCGAGACCAGCGCCTGCGGCAATCCCGCGATGCGCAGCGCCTCCGGCCCAAGGCGTGCACCCAGGTGTCCGGCGCCGATGTCGGTGGGCGCGCCGATCAGGGAAACAGGAGGAAAGCTGCGGCTCATGCACCGGATCCGTTTGGTGCGGCTCCCGGAATCGAACCGGGGACCCTACCGCTTAGAAGGCGGCGGGCTTGTAGCCGACACGGTTAAGTGGAAACCCGCAGTTTAACGGGCTGGACGTTGGCTCGGCACCGCCGGGAGCAGCCGAGGTCGACCGACTCCTGAGGCTGCCATCCGGCCGGCCTGCCGGGCTCTGTGGCTCGTTCCGGCCTGCCAACCCACCCGAACCCAGACCCTACCGATCGGTGCTGACCAGCCTCAGAAGTCATCCCAGCCGCTGCCTCGGCCTGCCAGGAGCGCGCGGGGAACGTGGGTTTCAGCGGGCTGGGACGGCCGCTGTTCTAGCGGGTCTGAATTAGGGTGAGTAGCTCAGAACGGCCAACGAATTTTCCCGTTCGTAATCGGAGAACATCGTGTTCGCCAATTGTTGAAGTGCGAGGCGGCGAAGCGCTGGTAGAACGACAGCCATGGCGGAGGAATGACCTCACCGTGTGTTTCTACCTCATATCGACCATAAGGAGATGATGATGCGCGAGCTGACTTTTGACGAAGTTGCCATGGTAGACGGCGGTAGCGTTAGTAGTGATGCCACCTATGGCGCCGCGATTGCCGTAGCAGTTGCATGCGTGGGCGCTCTGATCGCAGTGCCGACAATGGGCGCTAGCACGGCATTGGTTGTCTGGGGTGCCTCGATGGCTTCATCCGCCATCGCGATCAAGGTGGCAAGCGATTGAGCCGCACCAAGCATCAGATGCTGCTTGGAACTATTTCTGGAGGAAAGCGCAATGGGTCACGCGCGATACTTTGTGCGAGTCCACGCAGCCGTATTTTGCATTGCAGCGTTGTTCGGACTCATGCTGTTTTCATTTGGCTATATCGAAAGAGGGCAGCTGTTTTTTGCCACAGTCTTCCTCATGATTTTTGGTGAAGCGGTTCTTGCCGTTACCACTTTCTGTGGACGAGTTCTGGAGCATCAGATCAGGACCGAAGGCATGAAGGCCCGCTACAAATAGGGATTAATCTTGCCGTGATCGGGCATTCGCCCTTAAACGCGTTATACAGTCGAGGCCGCCGAGTGCGGCCTCGCCTGTTTTGCGATGATCGCATCCGGCAACGACATGCACATCGAGTTGCCGATTCGCGGGGAGATGGTGCCGGCTGTCAGAATCGAACTGACGACCTACCGCTTACAAGGCGGTTGCTCTACCAACTGAGCTAAGCCGGCGTGGGAAATGCGGCCCGGGGGCCGCGCTGCGCATTCTAGCCTGCGGTGGCTGCACGCCGGTCAGCGCAGCGCGCAATCGGCCTTGCGGTATTGCGCCGCGGCGATCGTGGCCTGCGCGTGGCGCGGGTCGAACCCGGTGTCCGCGGTCACATCCAGCCACACCGTGCTTGCGGCATCCGGCGCGCCCAGGGCTTCGACCTGCGCGGCGATACCGGCGGCGTTGAGCGCTTCGGCGCGCTTCCTCGCAGCCGCCTCGCCGCCGTAGCGGCCCAAGGCAATCGAATTGGCTTCTGCCCCTTCGCGCACGATGAAGAAATCGTTGAACCCGGCCGCAGCGATGCGCTGCGCGACGCCCTGCGCCTGCTCCGCCGACGGCAACGGCGGCAGGTATACGCGCCAGCCGTGCCCCGAGGCCGGCGCAGCTTGTTCGCGCGTGGCGACATGCTGCACCAGCGGCGCCAGCTTCGCGGCGGCGGCGCTGCCGGCGCCCTTCGATGCGAAGGGACCGAAGCTGAAGCATTGCGGCGCCGGCGGCGCAGGCGGGGCAACGTCGCTGGCAACGGCCGTGGTGGACGGCGACGGCGCTGCAGCGATCCCGGCGGACGGCGCGGGCGGAGGCGCCGGTGCCCGGGCCCCTTCATCCACCAGCTGCAGGCGTGCGACGCCCGGTGGCAGTTGCACGGGCGCGGGCGGCGGCAGCGGATCGCGGGCGATCCACCAGGCGGCGGCCCCGAGGTTGAGCATGGCAAGCAGGACGATGAGTGCGCGAACGAGCATGCGTCGATTCTAGGGGGAAGCTTCTAGGCGATGGAATCGACCGCGGCCCAGATCGCCAGGCCTTCAAGCACCAGCGAGGCGGATTGCACAGCTTCCGGTAGCCGCGCTGCCAGCAGCTCCGCGCCGCCGCCGTGGATCAGCACGCGCGGACGCTGGCCCAGCGTCCGTCGCGCGGCCTCGGCGCTGGACTCGACCAGCGCTAGCGCCGCGCCGTCGCAGCCGGAGGCCAGGGCGTCTTCGGTATCGCTGGCGAAGTCGGCGTAATCCCCGCCCTGCACCGGTAGTTGCGGGGCGCGTTCGTGCAGGACCTCGCGCATCAGGGTGGGCGACGGGGCGATGCGACCGCCGACATGTCGTCCCCCTGCGTCCACCAGATCGATCGTCAGCGCGGTGCCGACGCCGCACACCAGCACGGCTTCGCCTTGATGGCGGCGGTGCGCCGCGAGCATGGCCAGGAAACGGTCGACGCCAAGCTTGTTCGGCTGCGCATAGGCGATCCGGAAGTCGCCGAACACGGCCTGCGTGCGTGCCAGCGAAATGCGGCATGTTCGCGCCGCCAGCGCCTGCAGGAGCGCGACCCGCAGCGCATCGTTGGCGACGCTGGCGACATAGGCGACGTCGATGCGCGGTGGCAGGGCGGCCGCGAGGGCAGCAGCGAGATCGGCTTCGCGATGCGGCAGTGCGATCACGTCGCCCACGCCGTCGGCACGCAACGGCGCACACTTGAGCCGCGTGTTGCCGAGATCGAATACCCACGCGCTCACGCGGCCACGGTCCTGCGCACGCTGACTTCGCCGGCATGGACGTTCTGCTCGCGGCCATCATCGAGGCGCAGTCGCAGGGCGCCGTCTTCGGCAATGCCCAGGGCGATGCCGGATTGCGTGGCGGTGGCCGAATGCAGGGTGACCGCCTGGCCGGCCAGCGCGTCGAATGCGGCGTAGCGCCGCAGGAACGGCGCGAGGCCTTCGGCATCGAACACGTCCAGCGCGGGCAGCAGGTGCGCCAGCACCATGGCCACCACGAGGTTGCGATCGGGCAAGCCATGCGACGCCAGGCCGGCGAGATCGCACCAGGGCTGGTCGATCGCGCGCGCAACCGCGTCGGGCATGCGCACGTTGAGGCCCAACCCGATGACCGCGCGCGCGGGTCCGGCGTGTTCGCCACTGCCCTCGATCAGCAGGCCCCCGAGTTTGCGCAGCCCCTCGGGGCCCGCGACCACCACGTCGTTGGGCCATTTCAGGCGGACCTCGCCGAAGCCCAGCTGGTGCAAGGCCTCGGCCACGGCCACGCCAGCCACCAGGCTCAAACCGCCCAGCCGGGCCAGCCCGCCACCGAAACCGCGTGCAAGCGAGAGATAGAGGTGGGCCGCCAACGGCGAGGCCCAGACGCGCCCGCGGCGTCCGCGGCCGCCGGTCTGGCGCTCGGCCAGCAGGACATCGACTCCAGCCCCGTCGGGGGCGCGGCGACGCAGCAGTTCGCTGTTGGTGGAATCGATGGACCAGGCCACCTCGAGGTTGACGAGTCTCCTGGAGGCCTGTTCAGGCAACACCGCGCGGATGGCCGCGGGGTCCAGCAGCTTCACCGGCTGGGCCAGGGCGTAGCCGCGGCCGGACTGGGCCGTGATGGCGACGCCAGCCTCGCGGAGGTGCTCGATCCGCTTCCATACGGCGGCCCGGGTCTGGCCCGCCGCCTTGGCGAGGGCGTCGCCGCTGGCAGGGCCACGGATCAGGTGTTCGAGCAGTGCGCGATCGTCCATCCGGCAATTATGCGGGGCAGGACCGGCGACAGGCCGGCCTGTTGCGGTGCACCACAATCCGCCCGTCGAATGCAACTCCGGCGGCCACCGGGTGCGATATAGTTCGCGTGATCCCAACTCCGGGAGTGGACTACCCATGCGCCGCATCGCCGTATGCCTGCTGATCATTCTCTCGAGCGCGAGCGTTGCCGCGCGCGAAAGCAAGCTCAGCGACGCCGACGGTGGCAGCTGCCCGACCCGGACGCAGACTGCCGTCACGCGTTCGCCGGATCGTGATCCCTCCTCGATGGCTCTGCCGGTGAAGAAAGCCAAGCCGAGCCTGCCCAGCAGCAGCGGGGGTGGAGGCGATGACGTCCGCCTGCAGTCGCCGCGTTGGCACCGCTTCCTGCCAGGCATGTTCCGCTAAGCATGTTCCGCTAAGCACCCCGCTTGTTCCGCTGGCTGCTCGGGCGAACCCCGCAACCGATAGCTCCCGATCTGTGGCGTGACATCCGCGCCGCATTGCCGTGGGTGGCCGCGCTCGACCCGGAACGGGACGCACGCCTGGCGCAACTCACAGCGCGCTTCCTGCACGAAAAAGTCATCACGCCTGTCGGCGAACTCGTCCTCGACGACCGCGACCGCGGTCGGCTCGCCGCGGCGTGCTGCCTGCCCCTGCTTGAGTTCGGCGCAGCCGGCCTGCGTGGCTGGTCGCAGTTGATCGTCTATCCCGAAGCCTTCCGCGTGAACCGCACCCACGTCGATGCCGCCGGCGTGCTGCACCAATGGGAGGACGAACTGATCGGTGAGTCCTGGGACACCGGCCCGCTGATCCTGTCGTGGGCCGATGTGCTCGCCGACTGCGACGATCCGCACGCGGGTTTCTGCGTGGCGGTGCATGAGATGGCGCACAAGATCGACGTGCTCGATGGCGAACTCGACGGCACCCCGCCCCTGCCAGGACCCTGGCAGCGTGGGTGGGCGCGCGATTTCCAGGCCGCGTACGACGCCTTCGTCGAGGAAGTCGAAGCCGGACGCCAAACGGCCATCGACCCCTATGCCGCCGAAGCGCCCGAGGAGTTCTTCGCCGTCGCCAGCGAATATCACTTCAGCGACCCGCGCCTGCTGCGCGCGGCGATGCCCAGGGTGGCAGCGCACCTGGAACGCTTTTACGGGCCTTCGCCGTTCGCTTGAAGCCGCCGTTCGCTAGCCGCCGTTCGCCTGAAGCCTTGAGTCACAGTCCCGGCGGCAACCTCGCCTCGAAACGCGCACCGCCCAGTTCCTGCGAAGCGAGTACGTCCAGCGTCCCGCGATAGCTGCGCACCATGTCCTGCACGATCGCCAAGCCGATGCCGTGTCCCTGCACGCGCTCGTCGCCGCGCACGCCGCGCTGCAGGATCAGCGCGACCTTTTCCGGCGGAATGCCGGGACCGTCGTCGTCGACCGCCACCAGCAGGCCCGGGCGGCGATTGGGCGCCGTCTCGCCGTGCTGCACGGTCAGCAGCACGCGCGAACGCGCCCACTTGAAGGCGTTTTCCAGCAGGTTGCCCAACAACTCCTGCAGGTCGCCGGGCTCGCCATGGAACTGCACGCCCGGCGCGATTTCGAACTCGCACAGCACGCCCTTGCGCGAGTAGACCTTTTCGAGCCCTTTCACGATTTCCTCGGCATGGGGCTCGATCGCGATCGGGGCAGCGAACAGCTGGTGACCGGACCGCGCCGCGCGCGCGAGCTGGTACGACACCAGGTCGTTCATGCGCCGCAACTGCACGTCGACGTCCCCGCGCAGTTCCGCCTCGGGGCCGGGATGGTCCAGGCGCGCGCGCAGCACGGCGAGCGGCGTCTTCAGGCTATGGGCGAGGTCGGCAAGCGTGTTGCGCTGGCGATCGAGGTTCTCCCGCTCGCTCTCGATGAAGGCGTTGATGCTCTCGGTGAGCGGCTCCAGTTCGCGCGGATGCAGTTCGCTCATGCGCGAGGCGGTGCCGCGCTGCACGCGCTTGAGTTCGTTGATGACATTGCGCAGCGGCCGCAGGCTCCAACGCAGGATCACCGTCTGCAACAACATCAGGATCAGCCCGGCACCGCCCAGGTAGCGCCACAAGGCCGCGCGGAACACCGCGACCTGCTGGCTCAGCGCGGTCGTGTCCTCGAGGATGTAGATGGTGTACGGGAATTCCGCCTTGGCATCGTCTTCCGCGCTCCAGATGAAGCCGCGCCCATAGCGGTATACCTCGCCCGGCGTGCCCTTGATCTGGGTCAGCGGCAGCGGACCTTCGAAGCGTTCCTCGTTCGGCCGCAGCATCTGCGATCCAGGCAGCGTCGGTCCCTGCGCGGAATGCGAATCCCAGTGCGCGTTGGGCAACACGACTTCCGCGTACAAGCCGCTGCCCGGACGCTCGAAGCGCGGGTCGATCGGATCATAGGGCTGGATGAATTCGCCGTTGCGCGCGAACTCGCTCTTGTCGGCGTAGGCCAGCGCATAGTTCTCGAGGCGCTGGTGCAGGTTGTCCTTCGCCGTCTGCAGGAAGGCGCGATCGAGCGCATAGCCGGCGAGCGCGAGGAATGCGATCAGGCCCAGGCTGGCCGCCAGCAACTGGCGGACCTGCAGCGACCGCGGCTGGCGCCAGCTCACGGCGTCGCCTCGTTGCCTGGGGAGGACGCGCTGGGGGGAAACGCTCTATGGGAGCGCGCGCTGGCGGACATGCGATTCATGTGCCGCCAGCGTACAAAGCCCGAACGCCGCGCGCGATCAGCAGCCGTGCGAAATCCGACGCGGTCGCCAATCCAGGCCTCAGTCGCCGCTGCGCGGAATCGCGAAGCGATAACCACGGCCACGCACGGTCTCGATCGGCTTGAGCGAACCATCCGGGTCGAGCTTCTTGCGCAGGCGGCCGATGAACACCTCCAGCACGTTGGAGTCGCGGTCGAAGTCCTGCTGGTAGATGTGCTCGGTGAGGTCGGCCTTCGACACCAGTTCGCCGGCATGCATCATCAGGTACTCCAGCACCTTGTACTCGTAGCTGGTCAGGTCGACGTTGCTGCCGGCGACGCTGACCGTCTGGGCCGCCAGGTCGAGCACGACCGGGCCGCATTCCAGCGACGGCTTGCTCCAGCCGGCCGCGCGGCGGACCAGCGCGTTGATGCGCGCCAGCAGTTCCTCCACGTGGAAGGGCTTGACCAGGTAGTCGTCGGCGCCCTGCTTGAGGCCTTCGACCTTGTCCTGCCAGCTTGAGCGCGCAGTCAGGATCAGCACCGGGAATTTCTTGCCTTCCTCGCGCAGGGCCTTGATCAGGTCCATGCCGGACATCTTGGGCAGGCCCAGGTCGATGATGCCGAGGTCGAAAGGCACCTCGCGGCCCATGTACAGGCCTTCTTCGCCGTCCTGCGCGGCGTCGACCGCAAAGCCTTCGCGTTTGAGGCGGGCGGCCAGGGTTTCGCGGAGGGGAGCTTCGTCCTCGACCAGAAGTATGCGCATGGGGGACTCCTTCAGCAGGCGGCCGTCTTGGCCGGGTGCATTCAGGTTAGTCGTTCAGGTTGTCGCCGGCGCGTGTACAGCAAGCAGCGACCCCTGTTTTGTTCAGCTTAGTGAATGAGGCTGCAACCAGATCGCGCCCCGTCCGGATTCACAGGGAACCAGGACCGGCGGTGCGGCTCAATCGTCGTCGCGAGGTTCCGGCTGGCGGCGATCCTGGCCCTGGGGCTGCGGATCGTCCATGTACACCCGGACGCGGCCGCTGGAATCGATGACCTTCACGCGATTGACGTTGCGCCCATCGAAGGGCACGCGTTCGGCGCTGAGCACCTGGCCGCCGGTGCGGCGCTCGACCCGACGCACGGCATCGGAGAGGGCCCGATGGTCTTCGCCGCGATCGTGGCGCTCGTCCATGCCCTGCGAGCGATCCTCCCGCTGCCCCCGGTCTGCATGGTCAGTAGCGCCGCGGCCCTGACCAGGATCCAGCAACGCCCCAAGACTCTGGGCCGTTGCGTGGCCCATCGGCACCACGAGCACGGCGACCAGGGCCAGGGAAGCGAGTCGGGAAACGGGAAGGGGCATGGGCTCGGGAGTGCTGGGACGCAGGCAGAACGACGAGTGTGCATTCTTGGAACGGCGCAGTGAATCCGGTCTGAACTTTTCCTTCACGGCACGGTCGCGTTCAGCGCACGGCACGGCGCGCGCAAGCAGCACCAGGACGCTGCATCAGTAGATCTCGCCCACACAGCAGCGCAACGAGCCGCCGCCCGCCTCGATGGCATCCATTTCGACCGTGGCCACCGTGAAGCCGGCGACGCGCAAGCGCTCGCGGTTGGCCTCGGTCAGCGTGCGGCCCGCGCGCGCGCTCATCCATACCGTGTCCGCGGACAGCGAGATTGCGTTGCCGACGAAGGCCGCGTGCTCGGCAGGCGAACACGACACGACATGGGGCGCATACAGGGAAGCGATGGCCTCGACCACGGCCGCATCGGCGAATCCCCGCGGGCAGACGATCGCCGCCCGCCCAGCCAGTACGGCCAGCACCACGTTGGTGTGGTACTCGCCCGGCGCGAGATCGAACAGCAGCGTCGCACGCAGGCCGAATGCCTCATGCATCAGGTGCGCGCCCTCTTCGTCGCAGCGTTCGGACAGGCCACAGAAGCCCAGCCCGCGCGCGCGATCGATCACCAGCGCGCCGGTGAGTTCGCAGGGATGTGCCTGCGTCGACAGATCGACCTCGGCGTAATCGAGCACGCCGGCGAAGAAGCCGCGGATGTCGTCGCGCGCGGCTTCGCGCTGGCGCACCGGGTGGCGCATGCGCCCGACCACGTAGCGCCCCGCCGCCGTTCCGAACACGTTGTTGGGGAACAGTGCGTCCGGCGTGTCCGGGCTTCCGGCGAAACAGACGGTGGGGAGGACCCCGGAAAACGCGCGGTGCAGTTCGCGATGCTGCAAGGACGCGCTCGCCGGGTCGAACGCCGCGGCCTGCGCCATGTAGCGGTTGTCCTGCGCCGACTGCTCGGCCAGGGCGAAGCCATCGGGCGCGACCAGGAAGGCCGCGCGCGCGGTGGCCGGGCCGAAATCGGTTGCACAACCACGGGCGAAATCGAGGAAGGCGTTTGTGTCGCGAGTGATCATGCAGAGGCTTCCGCGGTGGCGAAGGACTCGGTCAACGCAAGCGCCTGCTCGACCAGCGACCAGTCCGCACCCGGCTTGTGCGCGCCCTCGCTGAGCACCTGCCGGAAGGCGCGTCCACCGCGTTCGCCGGCAAACAGGCCGAGTATGTGGCGCGTGATGTGCTTGAGGAACGCGCCACGCGCAAGCTCCGCCTCGACATACGGCCGGTAAGCGCGCAGCAGGTCGCCGCGCGTGCGCAGCGTGCCACCGAACCACGCCACATCGAGGCGGTGCAGCAGATAGGGGTCGTGATAGGCCGCGCGGCCGAGCATCGCGCCATCGGCGTGGTCGAGGTGCTGGGTGGCTTCGTCCATCGTCGCGATGCCACCGTTGACGATGATCTGCAGGTGCGGCCGTTCCCGCTTCAACCGATAGGCCCAGTCGTAGCGCAGCGGCGGAACCTCGCGGTTTTCCTTTGGAGACAGGCCCTGCAGCCAGGCGTTGCGCGCGTGGATGACGAACATCTTGCACCCCGCGGCCGCGACGCTGTCGACGAAGTGGGCGAAACGGTCCCATTCATGGTCGTCATCGACGCCGAGACGGCATTTCACCGTCACCGGGATATCGCACGCGGCGATCATCGCGGCGACGCTGTCTCCGACCAGCGCGGGCTCGCGCATCAGGCACGCGCCGAAGCGGCCCGCCTGGACACGATCCGACGGACAGCCGCAGTTGAGGTTGACTTCATCGAAGCCGGCCTCGGCGCCGATGCGCGCAGCCTGTGCCAGGAGCGCCGGCTCGCTGCCGCCCAGCTGCAGCGCGACCGGATGTTCGCTGGCATGCAAGGCGAGCAATTTATGGCGATCGCCGTGGATCACCGCATTCGCGTGCACCATTTCCGTGTAAAGCCGCGCATTCGGTGCAAGCACGCGGTGGAAGGCGCGGCAATGCGTGTCGGTCCAGTCCATCATCGGGGCGACGGACAGGCGCAATGAGGCCGAATAGCGCGACAGATCCCCACCACTCGGGGATTTGTCCTGAGCTCCATTGCGCGCGATTTCGGTCATCGGGAACTATCGTCAGCCGTGGGAGGGACGGCTTGATAGGTTACACCGCGCGTATCGACCTCCATCGGAATGGCTCCATTCCGAGTCTCGAAGGGAGCCGCACCGACCCGCGGCTCCCCGCGTTTACCGCGCTACAACGCGCCGACGACGTTCAGGAACACGCCACGGTGGCGGTAGCTCAGGTCGGTGAGGTTCTCCGAGAAGTCGGTGAAGTTGTATCCCACGCCGGCCTTCACGTGCTCGCCGAAGTAGCGATACACGCCCACCAGCATGCCGCTGCGGGATTCATCGAGGTCCGGCAGTTCCAGCCTGCGGGCCTCCAGCAGCCCCTCCCACTGGTCGAACAACCGCACGTCGGTGCGCATGATGACGAGTTGCGCGCGGTTGTCGAAGAACTGCGGATTCTCGCGATCCAGGCTCACCGACCCCAGGCGGTAGGCGTACTTGCCGCCCACCGACCACGACGGGGTCAGCTCGTAGTTGGCGTCCACCGAGGCGATGTGGCTCTTCTGGATGAATTGCGCCGCCGTGCCGTTGAGCGCCACCTGGTCCGTGGTCGGCACGTTGTAGAAGTACGTGTACTTGGCGAGCGCGTTCAAACGGTTGCTGAGCACCGGGCGGTAGCCGAAGCCGACCACGCCCTCGGTGAACTTGCCGTCGTAGAACTGGCCCTGCGAGCTCTCGCTCATCGAGTGGTCGAGCTTGCCGACCAGGCGCCAGTCGTCGGACATCTGGTACTTGAAGTTGTTGCGGAACAACCAGGTGGTGCGTTCCACGTGCGTGGCGTCGGCCTGCTCGGCGTCGTCGTTGCGATACTCGACACCGCTGGAGACCTGGGTCGGGCCATTGCTGTAGGCCACACGCACGCCGCTCGCACGGCGGTCGGTCTCGGCCGCCGTCTCGCTGTTCTGCAGGGTGCCCAGCTCGGCGTTCGCGCCCACGGTCCAGTGGTCGTCGAGGTTCAGCGACAAGCCGGCGGCATGCGTCAGGCCGCGGGCCTCGTTGGCGTCCTGGTAGCGCTCTTCGGCATAGACGCTGCTGCTGTCCGCCAGTCGGTGCTTCATGCCGCCGACCAGGCTGCCGCGCTGGCCGCCCAGGTTGGTGCCGTCGACAACGTCGCCATGCTCGTTTTCCAGCGCGTAGTTGAGGTACAGGGTGGTCTTGTCGGACACCATGTAGCTGGTGCCCACACGCCCGCCCGGACCCAGGTCGCCGGCCGAGACTTCGGCCTCGAGACGGAACTTGTTGCCACGCAGCGCGGCGCCGGCACCCAGTCGGCCGTTGTCCTGGCGGTCGCCATCCTTCGAAACGGTGCCCTGGACGAAACCCCACGCATTCCAGATGCTGGCGGAGTCGTAACCCACGTGCACCACCGCATCGGTGCGCTGGCCCTGCTCCTGGGTCAGCGGCACCACCGCGCGCTGGTCTTCGCGCTTGTCGTTGCGCACGCCGGTGGCCACGTTCCAGCGATCGTTCAACTGGTACTTGACGTTCACCTCGGCGGCTTCGAGCGTGAGGCCCGCGCCCTGCTCGCGGTGATCCGCCTTGCCGACGACGCTGAGCTTTTCGCCGATCGGCAGGTCGAGCGTGCCGCCGTAGTACGTGCGGTCGGACAGCGTCCCCAGGCCGGGCGCCGAGTAACCGGCATCCTGCGCCTGCGTGTACAGGGTCACCCTGCCCTTGCCGTTCTTGAACACGTCGCCGATGCCGAGGCTGGCGTCGGCGCGATAGCCACTCGCCTCCGCGCCGTCGAACGCCGCCGGATCGGTACCGGTGAAGCCGAAGCCGCCGTCATACGAGAACAGCGAATGCGACGCCAGGCCCGTGGTGCGGCCGCTCTGCAATTTCAGCCAGGTATCGGTGGTCCTGCGCAGCGTGAGGTCCACGCCGAGCACGCTGCTGTCTTCTGCATCGTCACTGCTGCGGCTGCCGGTGAGGCCGATGCCGACATGGTCGTTGACCCACACATGCGCCTGTCCACCGGTGGTGAGCGTGTCGATCTCGTCGAAGCCGGGCGTGTACTCGTAGCGCGCCACCAGCCAGGCCTCGTCTCCCGAGAGACCTCCGTTGTGCACGAGCATGTTGTCGCCGCCCGTGGACGACAGCGGCTCGGAGAGCAGGACGCGACCCTGCAGGTAGTCGATGTCGTAGTCCAGGCCGGGGCGCAACTCGACCGTACCCGTGACCAGCTGCGAGTCCTTGTCGCGCATCTCGATGCGCAGGCGCTCCGAGCCGGTAAGGATGTCCTGGTTGCGCAGGTAGAACAGCGAACCGCCGGTGCCGCGGAATTCCTCGCGACCGGCAATCGTGCCCGGCTCGGCGGCGAAGCCGCTCACGACCGCGCGGCGTTCGCCGAACGCCGTGGTCGCATCCGCCTTCCACTCCGCATTGCCGCCGTAGAGCCCGCGGTCGACCTGGGCCAGTTCGTTGCTCGCGTAGTCGGTCTTGAAGTTGCCCCACATCGCGTAGTCGTCGCCATGCTCGGCGCGCAGGTAGAACTTGCCCAGGGTGGGCGCCATCTCCTCGACGGTGCCGTCATCGCCGAAGGTCGGATAGTGGTAGTCCGGGTCGATGCGGCGGAACAGCGCGTCGGGGGCCTTGTCGAGGAAGTTGCCGAAGATGTCCCCCACCGGCCCCTCGCGCGTGTCGGCACTGCCGGTCACGCGCCAGCCGTTGCCGAACTTCTCGGTGCCGAAGAACGCCAGTCGCCCGTCGAACGAAGAGCTGCGCTCGAAGGCCGTGTTCTCGCCCTGCAGCAGGTCGGCAGGCCCGCTGGTGCTGTTCGTCGACGCGGTCAGGTCGGCGACGCCGACGAAGAAGCGGTCACGCTCGCGCATCTCCAGGTCGCGCAGGTAGAGATTGCCGTTGCCTTCCGCATCGAGCACCGCCACCTCCACGGTGTGCAGGCCTTCGGGCAGGATCTCCTCGGCGATGAAATCGCCCTTGGCGTCCACCGGCACCGGCCGGCCGGCCACCCATACCGTGTGTCCCTCCGGGATGCCGCCGCCACGCACCGCGATGGTGTTGCCACCGATGCGGATGTTGCGCTTCGCAATGTTGCTCTCGCCGTAGCCAGCCAACGGCGGCGCCGCGCCTTCAGCCGTTGCCGGCGCCGGAATATCCGCAACGTTGCCATCGCCCTGGGCATTGACCAGCCACAACGGACGCGGACTGGTCTCGTCGAACCTGCCCTGCTCGTCGTACACGCGCAGCACGTACTGCAATTCACGCCCGGCAGACGGAACTTCCACAACAGCCGGCTGCCACTCGGCTTCGCCGTTCGCGTCCAGCGTCACCGCGGCCAGCGGCGTGCCCTGCACGGACTGTCCCTTCTCCTGGATGCGCACCTCGGCGCGCTGGATGAAGCTGCCGTAGTTCGAGTACATCCGGAAGCGCACCGGCTCGTCGACCAACGCCACCTGCGGCGAAGCGGACACCGACAGGCGCGGCGCGGCCTTGAGGTCGTCGAACTGGAAACGGATGCCCGCATCGTCCAGCGCGACGTCGGTGCAGCGCTGCACGTCGGCGGAGCTGCGGCCCGGATCGTCGATGGGCTGGCCGTTCACCGAGATGTGCATCGGGTTGAGGCCGAAGGCATTGCGCGGCGTCAGTTCGCGGGTCAGGCGGGTGATGTCCACGCCTTCGTAGTCGTCGCGCAGCACAGGCTCGTCGTACACCACCTGCACTTCGATGTAGGAATCCGCGCCCTGGACGAAACCCTCGTTCGGCACGTCCTTGGCCTGCACGAAGCCGTGGCCCTCGTGCTCGACCTGTTCCGGACTGAGCTCCATCAGGCTGCGGATGGTGTCCATCGCGCGGCGCGCGCGCGCCGCAGACAGGCCGATGTCATCCTCGTACACGGAGGCAGTGCGGCGATCCAGGCGCTCGTTGCCGGTGTAGCCGATGAAGCGTAGGCGCACGTTGTCGCGATCCTTGACCTCGGCCATGGCATCGCGCAGGCGGTCGGTGAGGCCGGGCGGAGTGACGATGTCGCTACCGTCCATCGTCAGCACCGGGAGCGGACCACCCGAGGGCTGGTGGACGCGGGTGACGATCTCCTTGTCCGCTTCCGCCGGGCACATCTGCGGCTCTTCGGGCAGTTCCCGCAGCGGATCGTCGTACCAGAACTGCACTTCGATGCGGCGGTTGAGCTCGCGGCCCTGCGGCGTGTCGTTGGCACCAACGAACGCCGTGGCGCCGCGGCCATCACTGAGCACGGCTGCGGCCGGCAAGTTCAATGCCTGCTGCACCGCGAGCGCGGCACGCTGCGCGCGCGCCTTGGACAGCGCGGTCGCATCGCCGTAGATGCGCGCGTTTCGGTCCGACAGGGCCATGTCATCGGTATAGCCGACGAACTTGGCTACCACGTTCTGCTTGCCTTCCAGGTTGGCGAAGCCCTTGCGCACCTGCTCGATGAACGCCGGCGTGACGTCCACGCCTTCTTCGCCGTAATGCAGCGCGGAGACCAGGTTGTTCACCCGCGTGCGGCGCGCCTGCCCTTCCTGGAAACGCATCACGCAGAGTTCCTGCACGCGGCAGACCTTGATCTGGCGGAGCTCTTCCTTGACGACGACCTCTTGTTCCTTCGTCGCGGCCTTGGGTTCGTCGTACCAGACTTCCACTTCCACGCGGCGGTTGCGGGCGCGGCCCGCGTCCGTTGCGTTGCTCGCCACCGGTTTGGTATCGCCCATGCCTTCGAACGCGATCGCTTCCGGTGGCAGCGTGAGTGCGCGTTGCAGCAACTCGGCCACTTCGCCGGCGCGTTCACGCGACAGGCCCTGGTTGTCGCCATAGCGCGCGGTCAGTTCCGGCGACAGACGCTGGTTGTCGGCATGGCCGATCAGGTGCAGGCGCACGTTGGCCTTGCCCTGCACCGATTCCATCGCGCGCCGGATCTTCTCGACGTCCTTGGCGCGGAGGGTGATCGCACCCGAATCGAACTGCAGCGGCGCGATGATGCCGCCCAGCTTCACCGTTTCCATCACCTGGCCATCGACCTGCTGCTTCTCGACGTGATCGCCGCGTTCGGTCTGCAGCACGCTCGGGTCGCGAACCTCCGGGCGAAACGCCTGATCACCGGGCAGATGGCGTTCGACGGATTCGCGGATCGGCGTGTCCTGGATCTGGTCGCTGGCGGTCTGGTCCCCGGTCGCCTGTGCCAACGCCGTGGCGGTCACCAGGCTCAAGGCGAGCAGCGGCAATCGCATGCTTTTCATCAACATGTTCTTCTTCGGCATGGTGTTCACTTGCGCGCCCCCTGGTTGCCCGTCGGGCGTTGCACTGGCGCGCCGAGGCGCCAGAACGTCTGTTGTTCCACCGTGAGCTCGTAGTCGGCGCCGGCGGTCGGCCAGGCCTCGGTGACCTTCGCCTTGACCGCGGCCAGGCGCGCTTCGACCAGATCCGGATTCTCGAGATCGGCCAGGTAGGACAGGCGCAGTACCGCGCGCTCCTTCACCAGTTCATCGATCAGCGTCTGCATGCGCGGCTGCCACTGACGGCGCAGCTGCGTGCCGTCGTGTTCGAACACTTCGTCGCTGAGGTCCAGGCTCACCACGCGGAAGACCGATGCACCGTAGTCGATGCTCAGCGCCTTGCCGCGCGTGGCGCGCGCGATCACGGTCTGGCGGGTGGAGAGGCGGTAGCCGCTGGGCAGGGTGCGGTCGTCCAGCTTCAGCACGAAGTTGCTGCCGCGGTCTTCGTTCGGCACTACCGCGCAGGTCAGGTGATAACGGCCGTGCGCGTCAGTCGTAGCCGCCAAGCCGCGCGCGCTCACCACGCGCACGCCACCCAAGCCGCCTTCGCCCTGGTCCTGGTGGCCATTGCGGTTGGCGTCGTCGAACACCTTGCCGATGACGTCGGTGCAGTCGAAGGTCGGATCCGGCACCACGCGCACGGTGGCGGTGGCGTCACCGGAAAGCGGACGGTTGGTGAGCCCGTTCCAGACGCGCGCGTGGTTCACGAACTCGCCCTCGCCCACGCCGGCGCCGACGGCCAACAGCAGGGTGATCGTGTGTTCGTCGCTGGTACCAAACGCGACACCACTCCACGTCAGCTCGCGCCCGTTCTGCACCGGCTCGGTCGGCACGTTGTCGATGCGCGCCGAACCCGGCACGTAGCGGAAGCCCGCCGGGTAGGAGTCGACCGCGCGCACATCGCGCAACTGCAAGCCCGAGAGGTTGCGCAGCGTGATGGTGTACGGCACCAGCTGGCCGCGCACGACATTCTTCATCGGCGTGGTCTTGCTGATCGACAGCGCACCGCTCAGGTCGAGATCGAGCGGGATGTGGTTGTTGAATATCTGGCTGCTGCCCGGCACGAACGTGTTGTCCAGGCGCAGGTGCAGGTAGTAGGCGGTGCCTGCCGAACGCGCCGGCACCGAAGTGGCCGGAGCGAATTCGGACGGCTGCGCTTCGCAGCGCTGCGTGGTACCGGGGATGGCATCGCTCACGCCGGCCGGGCAGCTCGGCACGGAGAACGCCGCGGTGCTCGCATCCGAGGTCGGCGGAATCAGCGCCGAGGCACCGGCGATGAAGTTCGACGACGGCGGCGCGACTTCGAACACGTAGCTGGCACCGGACGGACACGCCGGATCGGCGAAGTTCATGTCGAAGCGGTAGAAGCCGCCCTGCTGCGTGACCTGACCCTGCTGCGCCGGATCGGCGAAGCAGCTGGCCGGCAGCGCGGCACCCGAGGCATCGAGCATGCGCAGACGCGCACCCGGGATCGCGCCACGGTTCATGGACTCGTAGACCACGCCGTTGGGTTCGATCGGCAGGTTGAGGTTCAACAGGTTGCTGCCGGGCTGCACGGTCATCGCATGGATGCGCTGCAGGTCGTTGCTGAACACCGAATCCGCGTAGCCGAGCTTGGCCGTGGTCGCAGTGGCACCCGGCGCGGTGAAGCGCACTTCCATCGCCTCAGACGACGTGTCGTTCGGCGCCACGCCGGCGATCTGCCAGGCGCCATTGGCATCGGTGGAGGTGCTGCGTTCGAGGCGGTTGTTGCGATACAGCTGCACGTTCCAGCCTGCGAGGACGCGTTCGCCCGCATCCGCCGTCTTGTTGAAGTTGGCGTCGTGCCAGGCCTTGCCGCTAAGCACGCCGACGCCGATCCGGCCGCCGACATCGAACGAGACGCTCGCGCTCGCGGTCTGGGTCGGGTTGTTCCAGCTCACCACGCCCGTGTTGGTCACGCGCGTTCCGGCTGCGAGGCCGGACGCGATGGTGGCGCGGAAGCGCAGCGTGGCCGATGCGCCCGGTGCGAGATCACCGTGGCTGCCGGCGTAATCGGCCGTGATCGCCGAGCCCACCACCGTGATGCCAGCGGTGCTGCCATCGAGGGCGGCCGAGCCGTTGACGTAGATGAGCTGGCCCGGCGCGGAGGCGTTGAGGTCGTCCACGACCTGCACCAGCGTGGCCGGCATCGGCGCGATGTTGCGCACGGTGACGACGTATTCGACTTCGGCACCCGGCAGGGCCATGCCGCCGCCCACCACCGCGACCTGCTTGCTGATGGTCAGCATCTGCGTGCCGCCGACGACCACGACGGTCGGTTCGGGGCCGGTCGCCGGATTGCCGTCGCCATCGGTCAGCAGGCGCGGTACTTCGACGCTGGCTACCGTGGCCTGGTTCGAGATCACCGTGCCATTGGCGGTGCCAGCGTTGACCTGCAGGTCGAACTGCACGACCGCAACCTGGCCCGGATTGAGCGTGCCGACGTTGATGCCGGCAATCAGCGGCGACACACCGCCATCGGGCACGCCGACGGGCTGGCCGTTCAGGGTGAGCGAGTTGGCGACCCAGCTCGTGTACTGCGGCACGTTGTCGCGCAGCATCACCTGCGTGGCGGGCGCCTTGCCGTTGTTGTAGATGCGGATGGTGTAGCGCAGCGTGTCGAGCGGTTCCACCACGCCCGGCGCGCCGTTGTCGATGCGCAGCGCCACCAGCTTCTCGGCATACATCAGCGGCGAGTTGCCGACCACGTCGCGGGTCGGGTCGTTGACGACCGGCGTGCGCGGATCGTCCGAGGGCACTTCACCGATGACGTCGGTGCCCGTGGCGAAGGCCTGGTTGGCAATGATGGTGCCGTCCACCGCGCCCGCGTCGACGGTGACGTTGAAGGTGATGGTGACGACGTTGTCGGCGGCATTGGCCGGGTTGTCGGCACGGACCACACCCACGGTCGTCTCGACCGGCGAGTTGATACCGATGCCGTTGATCAGCGGCGAGCCGTTGGGGCCATCGGCCAGGGTCAGACCGTTGAGCGTCGCGGTGCCCGCCACGTACGTGGTGTTGGCCGGCACGAGGTCGCGCAGGACCACGCCATGCGCATGATCGGTACCGGTATTGCGCACGGTGATGGTGTAGCGCAGCGAATCGCCTGCCATCAGCACGTTCGGATTCGCGCCCAGGTAGGTCGGTACCTTCTCGATCACCAGCTGCGGCGCGGATTCGATCGGCAGGCGGGTCGGATCCTCGTCGCCGGAGACGTCCGGGTTGGCCGGACCGTTGACGCTCGGGTCGTCGCTGAGCTGCAGCAGCAGGGTGCCGAACTGCGCGCGGGCCTGGTTGAGCACGACGCTGCCGTTGGCGATCACCGGCACGAGTTGCACGGTGTATTCGACGGTCACGGTTTCCGAACCCGACCCCACTGCGCCCAGCGTGAGATTGCCGATGTCGATCAAGCCGGTGCCCTTCGCACCGCCATTGGCATTGGTGTTGTTCACCGCGCCCGCCGGCAGCGCGCCGACCAGCGCCAGCGTGCCCGGCACGAACTTCGCCGGATTGTTGAGCGCATCGAGTTCGTCGACCAGCGAGATGCCGGCGGCGCTGACGTCGCTGAGGTTGCTCAGTTGCACGCGGTACCGCACCACGTCGCCCGGATGCGCGGGCATGGGGCTGACCACGGTCTTGGTGAAGTCGAGTCGCGGCGGATCGGTGAGCACCGCGTACGATGCCGGCCCGATGCAATAGTCGTTGGGCGCCGTCCAGTTCGGGCAACCGGCGCCGTGGCGCTCGAAGGTGCTGTTGCCATCGAGGCCGGTCCAGTCCACGACCACGCTGTTGGCCAGGGACGTCAGGGCGGCAATATTGTTCGCCACGCGCACGTCGTAGCTGACCTGCACGGACGTGCCCTTCGCCACGTTGATGTCGGCGTTGCCGGCGGCCGTGCTCCAGCTGAGCACGTACGGATTGCCCGCCGTGCCGTTGCCCGTGATCACCGGCGCGCCCAGGGTGTTGCCGGTACCGGTAACGATCGGATTGCCGGCGTACTGGAGGCCTACCGCAAGGGTATCGACCAGATGCAGGTCGAAGGCGTCCGACGCATTCGCATCGCCGGCCGCCGCCAGGGTCACGGTGTAGCGCACGACATCACCACCGCCGGCGGTGGTCTTGTCGCCGGTCTCGGTCACGCTCAGGGTCGGTTCGACGATCGTGAACGTCGCGGGGGCGCTGAGCAGCGGTGCCTTCGCGGTGCCGCCCGGGCTGGTCGCGTAGGTATAGGAAACGGTGTTGTTGACCTGCACGCCCTGCTGGGCGGACAGGAGGTTGCGCACGCGGGTGCGCAACTCGATGGTCGCCTGCTGGCCCGCGGGGATCTGCGGAATGACGACGCTCATCTGCGTCGGCGTACTGCCGCCGGTGTTGGCGCCCGCTACGCCGGTCACGGTCGCCCCGACAAATTCGAGGTTCGCGTCCAGCGTATCGGCGACGGCGACATCGAACAGCGCGCTGCTGCTCGGCGCACTGGGCACCGTGATGGTGTAGACGACGTCTTCGCCAATCGTCGCCAGGCCCGATGCCGGGGACGTGACGACCTTGGACGGACGCGCACCAGGCGTGGTCACCGTGCTCGAGGCCGGGGACGTCACGTAGTCATTGAGTTGTCCGGGGCCATCGGCGCCCGTACGTTCCACGACCGTTGCACCGTCGATACCGGTCCAACGCGCCACGGCGGTATTGATCAGGTCCTGGTCGGCGAGCACGGAGTTCAGCACGCGCACGTCGTAGGAAACCTGGATCGACGCGCCCTCGGCGATGTCGATGTCGGCATTGCCGTCGGCCAGACTCCACACCAGCGTCTGCGGTGCGGCGGCACTGCCAGTGCCGGTGACGACGGGAGCACCGATCGTGTTGCCGGTGCCGGTGACCGTCGGATTGCCGGCGTACTGCAGGCCCGCGCCGAGCGTATCGGTGAGCGACACATCGAATGCGCCAGAGGCATCAACGCCACTCGCCGCCGTCAGCGTGACGGTGTAACGGATGACGTCGTTGACGGCCGCGATGGCGCGATCGGCGACCTTGGCGATCCTCACCGTCGGTTCGACGATGTTGAAGACCACGGCATTGGTCGTGAGCGCGGGTTCGCGCGGACCACTGTCGCTTTCCGCGTAGGTGACCGAAGCCGTATTGCTGACGTCGACGCCTTCCTGCGCGCCGAGCACGTTGCGCACCCGCACGCGCACGTCGACGAAGGCCTGCTGGCCCGTCGGAATCTGGTCGATCGCGATGTCCAGCTGCGAGGCGGTGCTCGAATTCACCACGCCCGCGCCATTGACGACACCGCCCACGGATACGGTCGCGCTGACGTACTCGAGATCGGCGCTGAGCACGTCCGTGACCTGCACGTCGTACATCGGCGAATTACGCGCCTGGCCGGGCACGGCGATGCGATAGACCAGCTCCTCGCCAATGGTGGCTTCGCCGTTGGCCGGCGACAGCAGCGCCTTGGTGGGCGGGACCGGCGGCGCGCCGATGCGCACCACGGTGGGATCTTCGTCGTCCACCGCAGGATCGGGATCCGCCTGGCCGTTGACGGTCGGGTCGTCGCTGTCCGCCAGGAACGTCCCTGTGCTGCTGAGCAACTGCGCCTGGTTCACGACCAAGTGGCGGTTGGCCAGCGTCGGGAGCAGCGTCACGTTGAATTCGACGCGCGCTTCATTGCCCGCCGCCACGTCGATGCCGCGGATATCGATCAGGCCCGTGGCCGGATTGCTGTTGTTGACCGTACCGGCCGGCACCGAGGTGAACACCAGCGAGCCGGGCACGAAGTCCGGCGGCAGCTGGTCGCGGAAGAGGGCGTCGGTAAACCCGGACTTCGTCGCCTGCAGGCGCAGGGTGTAATGCAGCACGTCACCGGGCGTGGCGGTCCTCGCCGGATCGTCGCCGCTGGTGAGGTCGCGCACCGTCTTCTCGTAGAAGTAGCCCGACAGCAGGACCGCGAGCGAGTGCGCGTCCTCGTGGTCGTCGATGCCGACCGTGCCGTTGGTGAGCGTGCGGGTCACCTCGACGCGCGCGGGATTGCTGCTGCGGTCGTTGAACCAGCTCGTCGCACCGGCGACGTTGGTGAGGGTGACGCCGTTCTGGCTGTTGGCGTCCAGCTTGGTGCGGTACTGCACCACCAGGTGCTGCCCGGGGGCGATCGGGCCCGCGGCGTCGAGGAACTTCAGGCTCAGCTCGCAGGTGGGCGCCGCGGTATAGGAGCGCGTGTAATGCACGCCTTCGGTCAACGCCGTGCCGCCGAGCTGGACACTCGTGATCTGCGGCGTCATGTCGCACATGCCGCCGTTCGGGCCGTCGGGCAGGCGGTCGAGCAGCGTGACATTCCATGCGTCGAACTGGCCCGTGTTCACCGCGTCGACGGTGAAGTCGCCCCATTGGCCGAGGTTCAGTCCGCCACTACCGAGCGCCGCGCTACCGGTCTTGTTGACGACCAGGTTCGGCCCGGCGATCTGCGTCGGATTGGAGATGCCGTTCTCGCCGGGCAGCGGGGTATAGAACGTGCTGTCGATGAGGCGACCGAACTGCCAGATGGCCGTGTTTACGAAGGACTTCCCGAGGACATTGACACTCGGGTTGTCGTTGAGCACGGTGGTGATGTCGATCGCCAGCCGCCCGCCCTTGGGCAGGATGAAGCCCGGCGGGAAGTGGAATTCGATCAGGCCATTCGCATTGGCGACGATGTTCGGATTGATGGGCGCGCCCAGCGTCGTGCAGGACAGGTCCGTGCACCAGCGCACGCTGGGCGTGCCGACCAGGCTCATGTCGACGCCCGTGCCGGGAATCACGGTGGGCAGCTGCGCCGGCGGCGTGCTTGGGTCGCCGTCATCCAGCCCGTTGAGGTACACGGTGACCGGATCAAAGCCGATGTTGTCGTACAAGGTGATGCCGTGCAGATCGTTCTGTGAGGCACCGTTGAGCACCACCGTGCCGCTGGACGGATCGATCAGGACGGGAATCAGTAGCCGGTAGGTGAACGGCACGCCCACGGCCGCGTACGACGGCGCGGATTTGTTGATCGACTCCACCGGGACCAGGAAGTTCTGGCAGTTCGGCCGCACACGCTGCAGCGAGCCGTTGACGAACCAGATGTGGTGCTGGTGCACGGCGTCGCACGCGATGTTGCCCATGGTGAAGTCGACGTTGTCGAACACCACCAGCCACCGGTCGTCGTTCTGACCTGGCGACGTATAGAAACTGATGTTGGTATTGAGCGGGTTCGGCTGCTGGAAGTTCCGGATGACGCAGTTGCCGTCGATGGTCAACTGGCTGGGGGCGGGGTTGACCACGTTGCCGTCGATCACGCCGCCGTAATCGGCAACGCAGTCCGCCGCATATGCGCCAAACGTCGTGCCGAGCAGCACCAACAAGGCGCACAGCTGGATGCGAATCCAGCTCTTGCCTGTTCCTGCTTTGCGTGCGAGCCCCAGATCCATACACCCTCACTCCGTTCGCGTGCGACGCAAGCCACCGACGGACCAAGGGAATGCCTGCGCTTCGGGCGCAGGTTCCGGCGGTCCCGCTGCCATGGGGCGCTTTGCGCGCCCGACAGGCCGGTGACTTTGCGTCGCCACCTTTCGGTGGTTTTGCCTTTGTCGTATTGCGTTTTTTTGCTTTGAAACGCGCGTTTCGACGCGTCGTCTCAACCAGACGGCAGGAAATTCATCGGGTACACGATCGTTACCGCAGGCACGTCCTTCGCGCCGAAGTTGAAGCCCTTGACGCGCTCCACGATGCCGGAGGTCAGGTCCGGCGCATCCATTTCCGACGACTGCACCTGGACCATCGAAACACTGCCGTCCGGCTGGATGGTCAGGCGCAGGATGACCTTGCCCTGCAACGTGGAATCACGACGAAGCTCGCGCTGGTACAGCCGGTACAGCGCAGCCTTGTAGCGGTCGAAGACGATCTGGATCTCCTCGCCGGAACGTCCTCCCTTGCCGCTGGCACCAACCGACTTGTTGTTGTCCGCGGACGCGATCGCGTTGATTCCACTCGAGGCCCTGGTCAGCGCCGCGCCCTTGATGGCTCCGCGCTCGCCACCGCCACTGCCGAAGCTGCGGCTCTGCGAGGACAGGTTGATGCCACCACTGCTTCCCGGCGCATTGCTGGCCAGCATGGCGCGTTCCGGACGCGCCGCGCCGGTGTCGGCACTGAGCTTCGCGGACTTGCCGAGCTCGGCCACGGCAGGCAGGTCGTCCACCGCTGCCAGGCTGTCCTTGAACGCCAGGATGCCCTGCGGCTTCGACGCCTGCGGCTGCTTCGGAACGGGCTGCGGTTCGACCTTCGCGGTCGGCCTCATCGGCTTGGGCTCGACCTTTTTCACCACCGGCTTGGTGAGTTCCGGCGGCGGCGGCGGGGCCTCCTCCAGCTTCTTGGTCTCGGGGATCACGGTGACCACGCGTTCCGGCAATTTCTCGGCCGCGGGGACGATCTTCTGCGGAACGTGGATGAAGGGGAACACGATCACCATCACCAGCCAGACGCACAGCGCGATAGCCAGGCCCTTGCGCGAACGCCGGTCCTCTTCGCCACGCGTCCACAGCATGAGGTGCGGGCGCGCACGCTCCGTCTGCAGCTCGCGCTCGACGATCCATTCGTTGCGCAGGCGATCGAGCTCTTCCTGGTACTCGAAGGCTTCGTCCTCGAGCAGGTAGAGCTGCTCGTTCTCCTCGCCGATCCGCTCCACCAGGCCGCAGCGACGCGCATCGATATCGGCGATGCGAGCGCGCACGGACTCGGTACGGCGACGCGCACGCGCGATGTGCCCGGGCCATTCGTCCTGCGCGGAGAGCCCTTCCCAGAACAGGGCCGCAGCGCCAGCCTGGTCCAGCTCCTCCAGCGCACGGCACGCCTGCTCCAGCACCTGATGCTGGGAGCGCACCCCGGCGAAGGATTCGAGCTCGTCATCGACCGCGGCGAGGTCGCACGCAAGTTCGGCGAGTCGCGCACGTGCGTGCGCGATCCGTTCGTCGAGCGGGCTCTGGGCCGCGGCATCCTGGATGGTTTCGAGTTCCATGGTCTTGGTATCGGTCACTTGTTCTGACTCAACCGCCGGCCGGGGCGCTGCTGCCGCCCTTCTCGAGCACGGCGAGCGACAACTTGTCGTAGGCGGCCGCCGTGCAGGTCGTCATCACCTTGCGGATCACCTCGTAAGGCAGGCTCTTGTCGGCCAGCACGGTGATTTCGCGGTGGGCGAGCGCGGCCTGTTGCGCGGCGCCGCTCCTGGTGGTCAATGGGCGCGACAGGTACTCGCGCAGCGGCTCGATCAGCGCGGTCTTCGGATCGCGGACCTGGTCCATCGTGGCGATCACTTCGCCCTGCACGAGCAGCATGTCCTGGGTGATCGTCACCACCACGGTCTCGGCGGGCTTGGCCTCGGCGGTGGAGATAGGAACCTCCACGCCCTTGGCGTTCTGGACCACCTCTACTTCGGTCGAGTAGATCAGCAGGAACGCCACCATCACCGACATGATGTCGATCATGGGGATCAGGTTGAGCTCGACATCCTCGTGCTTCCTGCGTGCGCCACGAAACGGGTTCAGCGACATCCTCATGGTGCGTCTCCCACGGCGACCTTCGGGAACATTGAAATGCGGCCGCGCTCATCGGGCGTGCCGGTGAAGCCATGGCTGTTGGCGGTTGCGAGGTCCGTGCTGCGGACCGCGTCCATCACCTGCACCAGATGGTCGTAGGCCACGTCCGGGGCCATCAGCACCGAAGCCGTGTCGACTTCCACGTGCTGGCCCTTGAGGTCGGCGGCGAGGAGCGACAACTTCTCGAGCGGATAAACCCCGTTCTCCACGGGCAACACGGCGATCGTGTCGCGACCGTTGGTCAGCTCCAGCCCTTCCTTGCGCACCATCACTTCGAGACGGAAGGCCGGTTCGGTGGGCGCGGCGGAGGACGCACTCGGCAGGTCGAGCTGGATGATCGAAATGCGCGAGAACACCGCCGTCATCAGCAGGAACGTGACCATCACGGTGAAGATGTCGATCATCGGCACGAGCATCAGCTCGACCGGTTTGGCCGGTGGCTTGCGGCGGGGCATCAGGGCCATGGCGTCGTCTCTCCTGTTCCTGCCTTCAGGCGGCCCGGATGTTCTGGACGGGGCCCTGCTGCGCGATGCGATTGGTGCGCAGCGTCAGGACGTTCAGGTACTTGATCGCGGCCATTTCCAGGCTCTCGACCAGGTGCTGGGTCCGTGACGTCAGGAACGCGTGCAGGAACAGCAGCGGAACCGCGGTGCCGAGGCCGAACGCCGTGCAGTTCATCGCTTCGGAGATGCTGGCCGACAGCATGTTGGCCTTCTCCGCCGGGTTGGCCATCGCCACCGCGCTGAACGCGCTGATGAGGCCGGAGACGGTGCCGAGCAGGCCGACCAGGGTCGCGAGGTTCGCGAAGGTGCCGAGGTAATGCGTGCGCTTTTCAAGGCGCGGCACGATTTCCATGATGCCTTCCTGCATCGCCTTCTCGACATCGTCGCGGCGGCGCACCGCGCCCTGCATGGCCAGGCCGGCGCCGAGCAGGCGCCCAAGCGGCGTGTTGTCCTTGTCTTCATCGACGATCTTGCGGGCCTTGTCGAAGTCGCCTTCGCCGAGCGATGGCTCAACCTGCGCCCACATGCGCTTGGTCTGCGCCTGCGCGCGGGCGATGGTGACAAAGCGTTCGATCGCGATCGCCAGGCCCACCAGGCCGACGAGCAGGATCGGCAACATCATCTTGCCGCCGGCCTCGAAGAAATGCGCTACTGATTGAATCAAACCCATGGCACTGCCCTCACTGGAGTCGTTGAAGATCGGTAGAAAAGGTTGTTGAAGCGCTAGCTCACTTGTCGCCCGGTTCGGCGGACTTGAGCCCGTAGTACGCGAGCTCGCGCATGAACACGTCTTTGTCGACAGGCTGCGTGGCATCGTCGAGAAGGCGCGAGATTCCGGGCGCATCGCCCAGCTGCGAGCTCTTCCACGGCACGATGACGAGTTCCTTCGGCGCCTCGTCGTTGCCGACGATGGACATGCCGGACAGCACCATGCTGTCGCTCGCCTTGCCCGACTGTTTCGTTGCGCCGGGCTTGGCGGGTTTGGCGGGTTTGGCTTCGGCCTTCGCATCCTGCGGCGCCGGTTCGGCGGCGAACGCCGCCATTGGCAGCAACAGGCACATGCACAGAGTCGCGCGCAGCATCACTTCGCTCCCTTTTCGACCCGCGAACGGGCGTTGGCGATCCAGCCCGCCACCTGCTTGTCGCCAGGCACGACCTGCTGGTAGATGAGGTAGTTCTCCAGTGCGCAGGACGGGTCCGCGAGGTACATGTCGCAGAGCACGGCGAGGTTGAGCCTCGCGAAATGGAAACCCGGCGCGGCGGCGAGCGATTTCTCGTAGGAAGTGCGCGCGTCACTCAACTTGCCGAGGCGGCGCTGCACCAGACCCAGCTCGTTCCAGGCGACCGGATGCTGCGGTTGCAGTTCGACCGCCTGTTTCAGGCTCGCTTCGGCCTTGTCCAGCTCGTCGGTTTTCGCGTAGGCGATGCCAAGGTCAATGTGCGCGGCGGTGAGTTTGGGCTGCTTCGCCACGACCGCCTGCATCAAGGCGATGCCCTCTGCGTAGCGCTCCTGCGCAAGCAGGCCGGCCGCGCGCGCGTAGTCCGCCCGCGTCGCGCCATCGACCTTGGCCGACTCCACGATGGTGAAGCCGGTGGCGGTGGCGTGCACGCCGGGGCCTTCCTTGCGTGCCGCCATGGCCGTGGCAGCAAAATAGACCAGCGATATCGCGGCCAGGCGCGCGGCATGGCGGGCTGCGCGCCGGTACGTCGGATCAATGCGCATCGGCATCTCCATTGCCGGCTGGAGCGGCGGGCGCGGCAGCGCTTCCGACGTCGCTGGCTTCAACTGACTGGGTGGGCTTGGTTTCGGTGGGGGGCGGCGGGGCCGGCTGGATGTATTCGTATTTTTCCGGCGAAGCGACGAAACCGCTGCTCACTTCGGTGCGCGCATAGCGGGCCGGAGACAATTGCGCCAGGCGCGTCAGGCTCTTCTCGATCCACGGAGCGTGGACGCCGGCCTGCATCAGCTCGAGGTTCTTCTTGTGCAGGTCGATGGCCTTCTCCTCGAAGGGGAATGCCATCTCGTCCAGCTGGTCGTTGTAGTCCTGCAGTTCCGCGCCCTTGAGGCCGGCCGGTCGTTCGGACTGGTTGAGCGACTGGCTGAAACCGGCGTACACCTCGGCCATGTAGAACGTGGCGGCGGCGGTGACATCGGGAGTCTCGTAAGGCACCAGGGCGTTGAAGCCCTTGATGGCCGCCGACATGGCCTTCTGTTTGGCGGCCATGCTCTTCTCGAACGGCTGCTTGAGCTCGATCGCCGCGAAGCCGGCGTACAGCGGTTCGGTCAGCACCAATGCGGCGCGACCGGCGAGCGTGCGCGTGCGATTGCTGCGCCCGGTGCCCGCGCTGGCATCCGCCTGCACGATCTTCTGCAGTTCGGCGCGGTAGCGGGCGTCGTCGCCGCGCGTCTTGTGGATCTCCGCCATGCGGTTGCGTGTTTCCACCGCATCCTCGACCGGATTCGGGAACTCGCCGACGTAGCGGGTGTAAACCGCGAGCGCACGATCGAAGTCCTTCGCGTCTTCGTGCAACTGGCCGGCCGTCAGCAGGGCCTCGGCGCGCAGCTTCGGATCGGTGGCGCCGTCGGCGACGCGCTCGTATTCGCCCGCCGCGCTCGCCAGATCGCCGGCCTGGCGCAAGGCATTGGCGATCTGCTGCGTCGCTTCCTTCACCAGCGCGTGCGTGGGGTTGTCGCGACGGAACTCGTCCAGCACCGTGGCGGCACCCTTCCAGTCCTGCAAGCGCACCAGCGCCGCGCCCGCGTCGTATTGGGCGCCGGCACGGATCTTCGAGGTCGGCGCCGCATCCTTGATGCGCAGGAAGTGGTTGGCAGCGGCGCGGTAATCGCCGGCGGTGTTGGCCGCCTCGCCCTGCTTGTAGATCGAGGCCGCGAGGTTCTCGACCAGGTCGGCCCGCGACGCGTCGCTTGCAGGCGTCATTGCCAGGACCTGCACGTAGGCCTGCTCCGCCACCGGGTAGTCCGCCAGCTCGAACGACGAATGCGCCACCACCGTCCAGGCTGTGCGCTTCAACTCCTGCGTCGCGGCCGGGAATTTCTCCAGCAGCTTGCGCCCGGCATTGCGCGCGGCGGCATGGTCCTTCAGATCGAACAGGTCCTGCGCGGCGGCAACCAGCACGGTGGGTGCCTGCTCATGCTGCGGGAAGGTGTCGGCAAAACGCAGCGAGCTGGCCACGGTCGCGCGCCTGCTCTCCTCCTGCTCGGACGCGGCCACCACCTTGAGGTTCTCGCGGTGCGCGAAGATCGCAGCGTAACCCGCGGCTGCGGCCTTCTCGTGAGCCGGATAGTCGTAGGCAGTACGCTCGTACTGCGCCGCCGCCAAACGGAAGTTGCCGTTCTCGCGCAGCAGGTCCGCAAACTGGTAGTTCGCACCCGGCGCCGCCGGGTCGTCGTGGAACGAATCGAGGAATTCGCCGTACCAGCGCGAGGCTTCGGTGAAGCTCTGCGCCTTTTCCGCAGCCTGTTTCGGATCCTGGTAACGCGCGTGGTAGTAGTTCGCCAGGTCCATCAGATTGGACTTGAGCGCAGCCACTACATCCGGCCGCTTGCCGATGGACTGGTGCTTCCAGTACTCGGACTTCAGCCCGTAGCTGGCCGCGAAGCCGCGCTTGGCCTCGACCACGAGCAGCGGGAAGCCGCCCGTCTCGTAAATGCCGATGGTGCGCAGGCTGAAATCCGGCGACGACGCGTGGAACGGGTAGAGCCCGACGAAGTCCGTCAGGACCTTGGCGGCATCCTGGTAGCGCTGCTTGGAGAGGTAGAACTCGGCCAGGTAGCGATACGCGCGGTCCTCATAGGGGCGGTGGCCGAACTCGCCGAAATACTCGCCGATGACCTCAGGCCCGCCGAGATTGGAGAAGGACAGCGCGGTGACCTGGAAGGTGTCCTCGACGCGGCTGTCTTCGGCTGGCGTGTGCTTCGCATCGAAATCGAAGCCCTTGGACACCTTGTTGTCGAGCAACGCGAAGTAGCGGTGCAGCGCTTCCTCGAACGCATCCTGCTTGTAGAACGACCAGCCCAGCTTGAACAGCGAAAGCTCGAAGTACTCCGAGACCGGACCCTTCGCCACGACGCTCTGGTAGGCGTTCTCGGCATCGCGGTACTTGCGCAGAACGAAGAACCGCTCGCCGCGACGGAATTGCACTTCATCGGCGAGCGCGGAGTTGGGGTCGCCCTTGACCAGCTGCTCCATGACCGCCATCGCCTCGTCGACACGACCGAGTTCGTCGTAGGCGCGGGCCTTCTGGTAGAGCACCTGGTCGCGGTAGGCGTAGTTGGGGAATTCGGCGAGGAGCTTGTCGTACAGCTGGATCGCTTCGAGCGGGCCCGCCTCCGTTGCTGCAACACCGGAAGTGGCCGTGGTAGCGATGTCCTGCCCCGTCGCCGCGCGCTGCTCGGCCTGCCGCTCGATGTCGGCAGGCGCAGCGGCGCCGGCGGTGGCCTTGCCGGTGGCATGGGAAGCCGCCGCGATCTTCGTGACCGCTTCGGGCGCGGCCAACTGCACGGGCTTCGCATCCGCGGTGCGCGCGGTCGCTGCGACACCTGCAGCCGGCTGAGCGCGGTCAACCACGATTTCGGTGGTGCCGCGTACTCCGTACTCCTTTTCCAGCTGCAAGTCGGCAAGGCGACGCATCGCCTCCGGCGTACGCTCGCCGGCCGGTGTTTCCTGCAGGAATTGGCGATAGCCCACCATGGCCTTCTCGAGACCCTGGTCGACACGCACATCGGTGGTGTCAGGCTCCATCCGGCGCAAGGAGGCCAGCGTGCCGGCGCGCTCGGTATGCGCGCAGGCAGCCAGCAGCACGAGCTGCACCGCGATCACGCTGTGGCGAAGGCGAAACCTCATTTGCCCCCCTCGGCAGGTGCCGCCGGTGCTGCCGGTGCGCTCGGTGGCGCTGTCGCGCCCTGCGCCTGGTTGGCGCGGTCATAGCTGTCCGCAACGGCATAGCGCGCCTGGACCTGATAGCCCTTCAGGCGCTCGGTGCGTGCCGTCAGCTCGGTGATGGCCACGGCCTCGATCAGCGAGCCCTGCTGCTTCTGCAATTGATTCACGCGCTCCAACGCATCGCGCACGCGGTTGCGCAGGTCCAGGATGCCGTCGTCGTAACCGGTATAGGCGTGGACACTCGCCTGCCGCGCACGCACGAAGGACTGGTAGCGGACCTGCAAGGCTTCAAGGTCCGTGTCCAGCAGCGCCAGGTGCTCGTACGCCTCGGTCAGGCGATCTGGGTACTCGGTGCGGAGCTTCCAGCTGATCACACCACGCAGGCGTTCGGTGCGCTCCGCGAGTTCGCCGCGCTGTTCTTGCGGAAGACGCGCGAGCGCTGTCTCCGTGGCGCGGATGCGTTCCAGCAGGATGCGTTCGTCGGCCTTGGCGAGCAGTTCCGGCCTCGGCTTCGTGAGCTGATCGTTGAGGCGCCGTGCTAGGTTGTCGCGCTGCTCCAGCCGCAACTTGTATTGCGAATCCAGTTCGCGGAACTGCTTGTCGATGCCGGGCAACAGCGGCTCGTAATAATCGCGGCGCTGGGCGATCAGGTCATCGAAGGCGTCGAAGCTCGACTGCCAGGATTCCAGTTTGCGGTGCAGGTCATCGAGGTCGAGGTAATTCTGCAGCGCCGTCTGGAAGTCGTGCGACGCCATCAGCGCGGTCAGGTAGAAGGTATCGGGCGTGTCCGGCAACTCGCGGAGTTTCACCACCCACAGCGCGTCCTGGTGGATTTCCTCCCGCACCAGCGCCTTGAGGAAAGCGCCCTCGCGCACGCTCCGAGTGGATGCGTCCAGCTTCTGCAGCTCCGCACCGAAGGAGGTCAATGCCTCGTCGTACAGCACCGCGGCGCGGCCATGCAGGTTCAATTTGCCGTAGGCATAAGGCAGGGCCAACTTCGCTTCCTGCACGGCGCTGTCGGTCGAGTCGCGCGCGGCAAGAATCTTCCACGGCACCAGCGCACGTTGGAAGTTTCCAGCCTGGGCATCGGCCCAGCCGGCACTGAGCAGCGCCTGGTTGGAATACGGCCCCTCGAGGCTGACGCGATCGAAGTAGCGCTGGGCGTTGGCGAAGTCGTTGGACTCGAGCATCAGACGCCCGATCACCATGTTGGCCTTGTCGCGGATCGCGACGACCTCCTTCGGATCGTCGTGTCGTGGTTCGCCGGCCTTCGCCAACTGCTGGAGGCCGTCGTTCGTCTTGCCGTCCTGCAGCAGCGCGATGCCGTAGTTGTACTCGGAGAAGCCCGCGAGGCCCTTCGCGTCCTGCAACGGCTTCAACACGGCCGCCGCTTCGGCGGGCTGGCCCATGGCAAGGTAGGTATTGGCGCGCAGGAACTCGATCTCGTCGCGGATTTCCTCGGGCACGTCTCCGTGAATTCGTTCCAGCGCCTGCATCGCGTCCTGCGGCTGGCCCTTCTGGAAGTGGATGCGCGCCAGGCGGAAAGCCGCCTCATTGCGTACTTCGTCAGGCACATCCGCTTCCAGCACCGCCTTGATCGCGCGCCCGGCGCGGCTATGCATGCGGTAGTTCAGTTCGAAGTCGCCGACCGAGAACTCTGCCTGTCCGATCAACGGATACAGGGAGTCCAGGGTCTTTTCGTCCACGCGTTTGTGCTGCGCCAACTCGGTATCGAGACGCTGCAAGGCTTCGAACCAGCGACCTTGATAGGCGTTGTACAAGGCCTCGCCGAAGTACAGGTCCTGTACCGCAGCCGGATTCGCATCGGCGGCCGCACAGGGACGAATCCCAGGCAGCACGGCCAGTGCAAGTCCCAACGAGAGGGTGGACGCGCGCCGCATCAGGTCTTACCAGTTCGCGACGCTGACGGAATCGCCGGACACGGTCACGCCGAGAAGCGTGGGCTTGATCGCCTTGGTGAACGCGGCCGTCTCGCTACGGGTGTACTCCTGGCCGTTGGCGAGCTTGCCGTTCACCGTTACCTGGATCTGGTGCGCCCCGCTGGCGATGTTGCCGGTATACAGGCGCTGCACACCCCCCTTCTGCAGGGCTTCGAGCTCCTTGAAGCTGTAGATGTAGTGCGTTGCAGGTTGCTCATCGACCTGCACGTCCACGGAATCCAGGCGCAGCGTATCGCCCTTGGCGAGTTGCACGAACACCGCCAGGTGAGTGTCGGACGGATACAGCAGCTTCTCTTCAAGCTGGTTGAGCTCGGCGGCGATGGACAGGACGTCGGACTTGACCCCCTGCACCTGCTCGTCCAGGCCCTTCATCTGCTCGCGATAGCCGTCCTGCGCCCACGCCTGCGCGCAGATCCCCATCAGCAGGAGCGGTACGACTGCCCACGAAAAAACCTTCTTCATGCGATCCGCCTCACAGTTCCCTGGCCACGGCTGCGCATCACCTTGCAACCTGCAAGGCGCAGGCTGCGGCGATCCCGCTTTTTGTGGAGCTTTTTGTTCCCCTCAACCCCGGCGACTTCGTGAGCGCGCAACCTTTTCGATTGCCCTGCTCTTGTCCCTATTCAGCCGGTGGAAAGTGGGCGCATTAGATCAGCGGCCAAATCCGGCGCAGTGAGATCGTCATTGCAGAACGTGTACACAACACGGCAATAACTGACGAAATTTTGTCAGATGCCAACGCATCTCTCAGGAGAAGTGTGATGCAGATCTTCGATGCGCGAATCCAGCAGCAAGAGAACGGCACACGGCACAGGTTGTGCCATGTCCAACGTGGCGGCATCGGGTTGAGGACGCTCGGCTACGAAACGATCGGCGTCCGGTGTCCGGCACCGTGCGGGGCGACGTCGCCTTTGGTCGCAACGCCCAGCGTGTCATCCAACACAGGGGTGATCGACCGGAAGCCCTGCCATCGAATCGGGCAGTACTGCCTGCCGGACGAGTTGCACGGATGAGGGGCCCAGGTACCAGATGCCAACAGATGCTTTGGGCAACCCGGGTCACCCACAGTGCTGAAAACAGGCTTCGCCGTTTCCCCAAGTTCGACAAGCGAAACACCGATGTACTGCCTTCCTTTGCGAGACATTCCCTTGACTTTGCTTAATGCGCCTGCCGGCCAACATGCGTGCCAACACGTGCGCCAATTCGCATGCCAACCGCTCTGCTCGCTGCCGCCGCAACACCGCAATACAAAGGAAGAAATGCGCACGACGTGAATTCTCAATGTCGTCGTTTATGCGATGTACAGGCATAAATTATGCATTCGAATTCTTCTTTCGCACGACAAAAAGTGCATGTCCGCAAGCACGCATTAGTGACGTTACGTACCTAAGCAGGGGGTCGAATAACGTGGAATGACACGACATCATTTCCACGTAAAGCAGGCAAGGCGGAAGAGAACGTGCTTCGTGATCGGCTGGTGCGTCGCAGTTACATCATTGGAGCAATGCTGGTCCTGGCCATGCTGGCCACGTGGGCAGCCATCCATCCGAACACGCGCGTCGAGCGCGCTCCTGAACGGGATTTTTCAGCGGCCATCACCGCGGCGAGCAACGACCCCCTCATTCTCGCGGCGTTGAAAACCCGGGCCAACCAGGACCGTGTCGTGGGCGGCGACGAAGCTGCGGTCAGCGAGTTCGCAACCACGCAACCGATCGGCGCCCTGAGCGCGTTGCCCTCATCCGGTGATTCGGTAAAGGGTACGTTTTCCCCAGTCTTCAACTGGCCACTGGTCGGAATCCACGCGGTACTGACCCCCGATGGTCGCGTGCTCAGCTACGGCACCTCGGCGACCGGCGCCCGCACCGGATACTTCATCTACGACGTGTGGGACCCGCAGCTCGGCCTGGGCAGCAACTCACATGCGGTGCTGCCCAACCAGACCGCGGTCGACCTGTTCTGCAATGCCCAGCTCCTCCTGCCCGATGGCAACATCGAGATGTGGGGCGGCGACGTGTTCAACGCGACCACGGGCAAGGCACTGCTCCAGCCCAATGATGATTCCAATCTCTTCACGCCGCTGAACAACAGCCTGGTGCGCACGGGCAAGATGTTCCGCAAGCGCTGGTACGCAACCGCCACCACCCTGCCCAATGGCGAGGTCTATATCCAGGGCGGTACCGGTGGCGAGGACTTCCCCGAAGTCCGCATGAGCACCGGCAACTTCCGCTTGCTGACGGGCGCATCGACGACGTTTCTTGGCGCCCTGTATCCGCGTAATTTCGTCGCGCCGGACGGCAAGGTCTTCGGCACGCGCTACGAATACATGTACCGGGTGGATCCGGCCGGAGTTGGCGCGATCACGCGACTGGCGAACTTTCCCGGCACCAACCTGGGCGCGAGTTCGACCGCGGTGATGTTCCGGCCGGGCAAGATCCTGCAGACGGGGGGCGGATACGACACGAACGCTGCCAGCCCGTTGGCCCATGTGATCAACATCAACGGCGCCACTCCGGTCGTCCAGCAGGTGGCATCACCGCTCTATGCTCGCCACTGGGCCACGAGCACGATCCTCCCTGACGGCCGCGTGTTCCTGTCCGGTGGCAGCGTCGCCGACAACGATCCGATCAATGGCGTGGACTACATCAGCGAACTCTACGACCCGGTCGCGAACACCTGGAAGGCGGGCGCCACGGCGCAGCGGATGCGCCTGTACCACTCGACCGCATTGTTGCTGCCCGATGCCACGGTATTGACCCTGGGAGGCGGCGCGATCGGGCCCGAACTCAACCTCAATGGCGAAATCTATTACCCGCCGTATCTGTTCAACAGCAGCGGCGCGCCTGCCACACGGCCGATCATTTCGTCGGCGCCGATGACCATCGACCCGGGCCAGGCGATCACGATCGGGACGCCCAGCCCATCCAGCATCACCCGCGTGACGCTGGTCAAGGCCGGCTCGGTCACGCACTCCTTCAACATGGACCAGCGTTTCCTCGAACTGCCGTTCACGGTGGTCGGGAATCAACTGCGGGCCACGCTTCCCAGCAATCCGTTCGAAACACCGCCCGGCTTCTACATGGTCTTCATCTTCAACGGCAAGGTCCCGTCCGAAGCCGCCATGCTGCGCATCAACATCCGGTCACCGGCGCGCCTCACGGTCCGCAAGGTGGTGGTGAACGACAACGGCGGCAACAAGGTCGCCTCGGACTTCAGCTTCTCGGTCAACGGCGCCGCGGCGGTGGCCTTCGAGGCCGACGGCAGCAACACGCTCAACCTGCCCGCCGGGACCTACACCGTCACCGAGCCTGCCACCTCCGGCTATGCCGCCAGCCTGTCCAACTGCAGCGGCATCGTGCTGTCCGACAACAGCAATGCGACCTGCACGATCACCAACAACGACATCGCCGGCGCCCTCATTGCGAGCACCGGCACCAGCAAGCCGATCTATGTGCGCGGCGAAACCGTGACCATGACGGCCCATGTGGTGCGCAATGGCCAGCCGGTCGCTGGCGCAAGCGTCAGCTTCGATGCGCTCAAGCCGAATCTCGTGAACCACTCGCGGGGCACTGCAATCACGGACGTCAATGGCAATGCCAGCGCGTCGTTCGTCTCAGGCACCGGTTCGAGTTCTATCGGCACGTATCTGCTGACCACCACCGTGACCAGTGGCGGCCTCACGGGCACCGCCAATGCCAGCTTCGTGGTCCAGTCCGCCGCGACCGCGACGCTGACCGTCAACAAGATCATGGTGAACGAGAACGGCGGCACCAGGCAGGCGTCCGATTTCAGCTTCTCGGTCAATGGCGGCGCCCCGGTGGCGTTCCAGAACGACGGCAGCAACGTGCTCTCGGTAGCGGCGGGGACCTACAACGTCATCGAACCGTCCCCCCTCGGCTATACGCCTACTTATTCCAACTGCAGCAACATCGTGCTGGGAGTGGGCGACAGCGCGACCTGCACGATCACCAACAGCGACCACTCCTTGCCCGGGTCGACAGGACTGGCGGCGACGGCCGGCAGCAGCAAGCCCACGTACGTGCGTGGTGAAACGGTGACGATGACGGCGCGCGTGCTCCGCGACGGCGTGCCGGTGGCGGGCGCGCTCGTCTCCTTCGATGCACTCAAGCCGAACCTGCTGAACCATGTACGCGGCAGCGCAACCACGGATGGCAACGGCAATGCCGCCGTGTCGTTCGTGTCCGGCACCGGTTCCAGCTCGATCGGCACCTACCAGTTGACGGCGACTGCATCCAGCAACGGGCAGACCACACAGGCGTTCGCGACCTTCGTGGTCCAGTAGCAGGGCCTGCGTGCGTTAGTGCGGTGTGATCGTGCGGAGCCACGGACATCGGCCCGGCCGCGATGCGATGCCGACCGCAGTGACGGGGAATGACGCGAGCGCAGCGCAGAGGCCGGCATCGGCTGTTGGTCCAATGGGTCCGACAGGCAGGCGCGTGTCCTTCCGCGGAGTCCCGTCACGTTACTACCCGAGAAGAGGGTCGTAACACGCGGAATTGAACCGTCATCAATCCGCGCATCGAGGCAGGGCGAAATGAGCGACGTTTTACCGGGGCCTGCGCGCCGTGGATTCATGATCGGAGCAGTGCTGGTCCTGGTCGCGGTCGCGACCTGGGCGGCCATCCGGGTTTCGAGCGAGCGCACGACGGGCGGCGTCCGGGAGCGCGACCTGTCCGCCGCGGTGGCCGCCGCCCGCAACGATCCCCTCATCCTGGCAGCGCTGCAGACACGGGCGAACCAGAACCGCGTGAGGCAGGGTGACGCCAAGGCGGTGGCGGCGTTCGCAACCACCGTCCCGGTCGGTGCACTGACCGCGCTGCCCGCGTCGGGAGATCCGGTCAAGGGCGTCTTTTCCCCAGTCATAAACTGGCCGCTGGTGGGCATCCACGCGGTACTGACGCCCGATGGTCGCGTGCTCAGCTATGGCACCACTGCGACCGGCGTCCGCACCGGGTACTTCACCTACGACGTGTGGGACCCGCAGCTGGGCCTGGAGGGCGCGTCGCATACCGTGCTACCCAACCAGACCGCGGTCGACCTGTTCTGCAACGCCCAGCTCCTCCTGCCCGATGGCAACATCGAGATGTGGGGCGGCGACGTGCTCAACGCGAACACGGGCAAGGCCTCGCTCCAGCCCAATGATGACTCCAATCTCTTCACGCCGCTGAACAACAGCCTGGTGCGCACGGGCAAGATGTTCCGCAAGCGCTGGTACGCGACCGCCACGACCATGCCCAGCGGCGAGGTCTACATCCAGGGCGGCACCGGTGGCGACGACTTCCCCGAAGTCCGCACGAGCACCGGCAACTTCCGCCTGCTGACGGGCGCATCGACGACCTATCTCGGCGCCCTGTATCCGCGCAACTTCGTTGCCCCGGACGGCAACATCTTCGGCACGCGCTATGGCTACATGTACCGGGTGGATCCCGCCGGCGTTGGCGCCCTCACGCGACTGGCGAACTTTCCCGGCAGCAACCTGGGCGCGAGTTCGACCGCGGTGATGTTCCGCCCGGGCAGGATCCTGCAGCTCGGTGGCGGCTACGACGCGAACTTCGCCAGTCCGCTGGCCCATGTGATCAACATCAACGGTCCCGCCCCGGTCGTCCAGCAGGTGGCATCACCGCTCTATCGTCGCCACTGGGCCAACAGCACGATGCTGGCGGACGGCCGCGTGTTCGTATCCGGCGGCAGCGTGGCCGACAACGATCCCGTCAATGGCGTGGATTACACCAGCGAACTCTACGACCCGGTTGCGAACACCTGGACGGCGGGCGCCACGGCGCAGCGGATGCGTCTGTACCACTCGACGGCGCTGCTGTTGCCCGACGCCACGGTGCTGACCCTGGGAGGCGGCGCGATCGGCCCGGAACTCAACCTCAATGCCGAGATCTATTACCCGCCGTATCTGTTCAACACCGATGGCACGCCCGCTGCGCGGCCGATCATCTCGTCGGCACCGATGACGATCGATCCCGGCCAGACGATCACGCTCGGAACGCCCGATGCATCCAGCATTTCCCGCGTGACGCTGGTCAAGGCCGGCTCGGTCACGCACTCCTTCAACATGGACCAGCGTTTCCTCGAGCTGCCATTCACCGTGGCCGGGAACGAACTGCAGGCCACGCTTCCCACGAATCCGTTCGAAACGCCGCCGGGCTTCTACCTGCTGTTCATCCACAACAACCAGGGCGTGCCGTCGGAAGCCGCGATGGTGCGCATCAACGTGCGCCCACCGGCACGCCTGACCATCAACAAGGTCGTGGTGAACGACAACGGCGGCAACAAGGCCGCCTCGGACTTCAGCTTCTCGGTCAATGGCGCGGCGCCGGTGGATTTCGACGCCGACGGCAGCAATACGCTCAACGTGCCCGCCGGCACCTACACCGTCACCGAACCGGCGACGACCGGCTATGCCGCCAGTCTGTCCAACTGCAGCGGCCTCGTCCTGGGCGACGGCGATAGCGCCACCTGCACGATCACCAACAACGACATCGCCGGCGCGCTCGTGGCGAGCACCGGCACGAGCAAGCCCGTCTACGTGCGTGGCGAGACCGTGACGATGACGGCCCACGTGCTCCGCAACGGCGTGCCCGTTTCGGGCGCAAAGGTCACGTTCGATGCGCTCAAGCCGAATCTCATCAACCACGTCAATCTGACTGCGAATACGGACGTCAACGGCAATGCCAGCGTGTCGTTCGTCTCGGGCACCGGCTCGAGCTCGATCGGCACCTACCAGCTGACCACCACCGCGACCAGCAGCGGCCTGACGGCGACGACCGAGGCCACTTTCGTGGTCCAGTTCGCCGCGACCGCGACGCTGACCGTGAACAAGGTGATGGTGAACGAGAACGGCGGCACCAAGGATGCTTCCGACTTCAGCTTCTCGGTCAATGGCGCGGCGCCGCTGGCATTCGAGGCCGATGGCAGCAACGTGCTCACGGTGGCCGCGGGGACCTACACCGTCACCGAACCGCCATCACCCGGCTACACCGCCACTTTCTCCAACTGCACCAGCATCGTGCTGGGAGTCGGCGACAGCGCTACCTGCACGATCACCAATAGCGACCACACCCCGCCGCCGCCCAATGCAACGCTGACGGTGATCAAGGTCGTTGTGAACGACGATGGCGGCATCAAGACCGCGTCGGACTTCAGCTTCTCGATCAACGGAACCGCGCCGGTGGCGTTCGAGGCCGATGGCGACAACAACGTCAGCGTGGCCGCGGGAATCTACACGATCACCGAGCCGCCCTCGCCCGGCTATGCCGCCTCGTTCTCGAATTGCAGCAACATCGAGCTCGCCGCTGGCGACAATGCGACCTGCACCATCACCAACAACGACCTGCCGCTGGCAACGCTTACGGTCAACAAGGTGGTGGTGAACAACGACGGCGGCACCAAGGTCGCATCGGACTTCGGGTTCTCGGTCAATGGCGCGGCGCCGGTGGCCTTCGAAGCGGACGGCAGCAACACGATAAACGTCCCTGCCGGCACCTACACCATCACCGAACCCGCCGTGGCCAACTATGTCGCGAGCTTCTCCAATTGCAGCGGCCTGGTCCTGTCCGCGGGCGGCAGCGCGACCTGCACGATCACCAACAACGACGTGCCCGTGTTTTCGGCGACGGCCGGCACCAGCAAGCCCACCTACATACGCGGCGAAACCGTGACGATGACGGCCCACGTAGTGCGCAACGGCGCGCCGGTTGCGGGCGCCAAGGTCAGTTTCGACGCGCTCAAACCGAATCTCATCAACCACGTCACGATGAGCGCGAATACGGACAGCAACGGCAATGCCAGCGTGTCGTTCGTGTCCGGCACCGGCTCGAGCTCGATCGGCGTTTACCAGCTGACGGCGACCGCCACCAGCAGCGGGCAGTCGACACAGGCGTTCGCGACCTTCGTGGTCCAGTAGCGGGCGCGCGGCATTCAGGCCGTGCGATCGGGTTCCCAGCGCATGTAGACGTCGGCGCGGTCGTAATGCGAGCCGGGCCGCGGCGCCGGGTAATGGCGGAAGCCGACGCTCTCGTACAGCGCCAGCGCCGGGCCCAGCTTGTGGCTGGATTCAAGGAACAACTCGTGACCGCCCGAGGCGCGGTACGCCTCCAGCGCGCCCTCCATCAGGCGGCGGCCGATGCCTGCGCCGCGATGTCCTTCTTCCACCGCCATCTTGGTCAGTTCGAAGACGCCCTCGCCCTCGTGCTTGAGCGCCACCGTACCGACGGCGCGCTCGCTGCCGTCGCCGGCGCGCAACAGGGCAAACAGCACGCGGCCGCCCCCGGCAAGGATGTGGGCTTCGGGGTTGCCGAGCACTTCGCGATCGATCGGTTCGACCATGAACCAGCGCTCAAGCCAGGCGATGTTGAGGCGGGCGAAATCCTCGCGCCAGCGCGGATCGAAATCGACGATGCGGAGGTCGGTCGTATTGGCCATGCCCGGATCATAGCCACGCGCCCGGCAGGTCTCCAGCGCCACCTGCAACGCTACGTTGCGGGTGGCGCCTCGGAAAGATGGGCGATGGCCGCGGTGGCGGCTTCGCGGTTGTTGTCGTCGAAGGCCGCGATCGTCATGCCCGTCACCGTACCGTCGTCGAGGCAGCGCGCGTTGATGTCGAAGCCGTCGGGGTGGCTGCGCGGAACATAGAAACTCTTGATGCCGCAGTGCCGGCAGAACAGATGCCGTGCGGCGCCGGTGTTGAAGGTGTATTCGCTCAGCTCATCCGCGCCTGCGACCAGGCGAAAGCGCGCGGCGGGAACGATCAGGTGCAGGAAGCCGCTCATGCGGCAGATCGAGCAGTTGCAGTCGAGCACCTCAAGTCGTGCGGGAGCATCGACTTCAAAACGCACGCGCCGGCAATGGCAGCCACCGCGATGCGTCACCAGCGAATCGGACGTGTTCATGCACGCCAGTTTACGACTCACTCCTTGCCGTTGCCCTTGCCTTTCCTGCTGCCCTGGCCCGGGGTCTTGCCACCCGGCTTGCCCGCGTCCGTTTTGCCTGCCTTGCCCTTGCCTCGCGCGGCCGGCTCATGGCCGGATTTCGCCGGCTTGCCATGGCCGTGGGTCGCGGGAGCGCCACCCGCCGGCTTGCCGGAGTGGTTCCTGCTGCGCTCGGGATATTCACGCCGCAGATCGTCGTCGATATCGATCGGTCGCGCCCAGCGGTCGTAGGTCGGCACGAATCCCTTCTTCAATGCGTGGAATTCCGGGGACCCCGGCTTGATGCCCAGGCGCTGCGCCAGCGCGCCCCAGCCCTGGCCCCGATCGGCTTCGTACTGGTCGGCGACGTAGCGGCATGGACGCCCCAGCACCGATGCCATGGCGCAGGCGTAGTACACGTCACCCGGCGCCCAATGGCGCGTCTGCAGCAACTCGACCACCAGCGGACGCGGCGCGTTGTGGTAACGCACCATCTCGTCGATGAAAGGCTCGGGATAGCGCGCGCCGTAGTGATTCATGTCGCCAAGCCAGGTATCGACCCAGGCATCGCCGCTGCGTGGATCCCAGTCGCCGTTGGCATCCTGCGCGGCAGCGTTGGCGCCGATGAGCACCAGGACCAGCGCGAGCACGCCGTGCTTCCACTTCATGTGCATCCGGGAGAGCCCGTGCATGGAGATTCCTCGTATCGACTCAGGGCTCGATCACGAACTTTCCGAAGGCCACACCCAGGTCCCAGCCTTTGCCCTTTCCAGCCAACGTCATCGAGACGCTGCCCTTGGTCATGGCCATGGCCTTGGCGGACCTGGAGGCGCCCGCATGCACTTCGCTGCTGGCGTAGGTGCCCAGCACGTCCTTGATGGTGTACACGCCGGAGAACTCGCCGTGGCCACCTTCGATCCGCGACTTGCCGACCGTCAGCCCGCCGCCCTTCGCCCGGATATGCACTGGAAGCGTCTGGCCATCGTCGCAGCTCACCAGGCCTGAGCCGGTCGCAGTCTCGTAGAAGACCGACCATCCCGCGAGGTCGAAGGACAAGGTGCAAGTGATCGGTCCACTGGCGAAGGCGGGCGTCGAGGCTACGGCCAACAGGACGGTGCAGGTCAGTGCAGACAGACGGGGTTTCATTCCAAGGCTCAGGGATCGCGATAGGCAAAGGCTACCATTGCACCGCGATGCCGATCACGGCGCGGTCGTGCCCAACGCAAAAAAGGCGGCACCTTGCGGTGCCGCCTCTGCGCAATCATCCAACACGCAATCCCGCACAAATCTCAATCGCGATCGTCGTCATCGCGCCAGTGGCGACCGTCCCAATAGCGGCCATCGCGGTCCTGGTAGCCGTAGTAGTAGCGGTTGTCGTAGTGCGCGTCGTCGTAGTGCGAGTCGTAGCGACGGTCGTAGCGCGGATCGTAATAGCGGGTCACGCAGCGGCCCTTGCGATCGCAGGTCATGCGGTCCTGCGGATGCTTCTTCCAATAGCCATAGGCGTTGCCGTACGGCGGTCCGCTGCGCACGTTGCGGTAGTAGATGGGCCGGCCATAGCGATCGTGCTCGACGAGCAGGCGATCGTCGTAGCCATAGTTGCCGTAACGGTAATACGGGTAGCCGCCGCGGATCATGACGTCGGCAACGTCGACGATCACCCGGGCGAAGTCGTCGCCATTCTGCGCATGCGCCGGCGCCGGGGCAGCCAGCGCCGCCATGCCGATACCGGCGGCCAAAGCGGTCGAAGCCAACCAGCGGGTCACGATGGCCATAGCGTCCTCCTCTCTCGCCCGCCACCACGGCGGGCATGGGCAGACGATGCGAGGGGGACGGTGAACCGATTTGTAATTTTTGCGTGAACCGCAGGTATCGCTCAGGCGCCAGTTAGCAACTCACCGCCGGGCATCGCCAATTGCCGCACCGCGGCCGGCAGTTCCGACGGCGTGGTCACGCGGCGCAGGCGCGGCGCATCGTCGGCCACCTGGGCCTCGGTCTCGTGCGCCCACGTCACGTGATAAGGCATGTACACGCCCCACCCGCCCAATTCGAGCACGGGCGCGATATCGGATCGCAGCGAATTGCCGATCATGGCGAACCGGGATGGGGGCAGGTCGAATTCCGAGAGCACGCGCGCATAGGTGGAGGCGTCCTTCTCGCTGACGATCTCGATGCGATGGAAGAGATCGGCCAGGCCCGATTGCTTCACCTTGTTTTCCTGGTGGAACAGATCGCCCTTGGTGATCAGCACGATCTCGTGCTCGGCGGCGATGGCTTCCACCGCCTCGCGTATTCCGGGCAGCAGCTCCACCGGGTGCTGCAGCAATTCCTTGCCCAGGGCGACGATACGGTGCACGTCAGCGGCACTGATGCGCGCCTCGGTGATCTCGACCGCGGCCTCCACCATCGACAGGGTCATGCTTTTCACGCCATAGCCGAACAGCGCGAGATTGCGCATCTCCACCGCGTACAGGCGCTCGAGCGTGCGGGCGTCGAGCAGGTCCACATAGGGCTGCAGGATGCGTTCGAAGTCGCCCTGCGCGGCGTGGAAGTAGTCCTCGCTGCGCCACAGAGTGTCGTCACCGTCGAAGCCGACGAGGCGGATTGCGTTGTCGTGGGATGTCATGCGCGCAAGTATGCCAGTGCCGCGCGGCGTGCCTTCGTGCACAAACGAAAGGCGGCCCGCAGGCCGCCTTTGTTTGGCAAGGAATGGATCCGGCGTAAACCGGCGGGGCGCGAATCCCGCGCCCCGCCGCGCCGGCACACGTACCGGCAAACCGGACAAACCGGTTGCGGGCGCGCCTTACTTCTTGCCCTTCACCTTGGTGTAGGCCTTGTACTCCTCAGGAGTCAGCGAGCCATCGGCATTGCTGTCGGCCTTGTCGAACGCCTGGCCCAGCGCCGGTACGGCGGAGGCTTCGGCCTTGGTGAGGTTACCGTCCTTGTTCAGATCGACGTCGGCCCAGCTCTTCTTGACCGGACTGGTGGCCGCGGCCGCGTCGTTGTAGGTGGCGGGTGGAGTCGGGGACTGCATTGCAGGGTCGGTCGGAGTGCTTGACTGCATCGAAGCGTCAGTCGCCGAGGTGTCGGTCTGCGCCTGGGCGAAGGCCAGCGGGGTGGCAAGGGTGGCGGCGAGGGCGATGGTACCGAGCATGGACTTGCGGGACAGGTTCATCAGTTTCTCTCCAGGTAAGGGTGTGCGTGGCGGGTATGCGACTCGGGGGATATGCCCCGCACGAGTCGTACCTTGCCCACCTCTGGATGAACGCGAACATCGCGGCGCGCCGCGCCGTGCACACGGCGTTAACCACAAGAACGCCAAACGCGTTTATGGCAGCCGGCCTGAATCCGTTTGAATCGTGATCGACGTCGTAAAGCACGGCCTCCACGTCGCTGAACGCAACACAACCTTTACGAAATTTCCGACCGTCATTCCAGAACGCGATGCAGGTTCAGGCATCGCTGTCGCGCGTGGCGTTCGCCAACACCTCTCCGCCGGCGCCGAAGGCAACGGAGATCTCCATCGGCCTGCAGCACACCGGGCAATCCTCGACGTAGCGTTGCAGGTCCGCGGATTCGTCGATCATCAACTCGACGCGCTCACCGCAATAGGGGCAAGGCACCGTGATCGTGGGCAACATGGGCGACCTCCTCGATGGCAACCGTGCCAGCGTAGCGCCGACGGATGCCGGCATGCCGTCACGCCTCGCTAACCATTGCGGAGCAAAGCTGGCGACACGCGCTGGGGAGCCGTGCGGCGCGCTGCCACCGTCCGTTCGCGGTCGATCCCTAGGAGCGCGCGATGAAAACCCGACGTGTTTTCAGTACCCCCGACCTGATCACGGCCAAAGCCGCCATCCAGGCCGCGCGCGACGTCGGCATCCATGACGAAGACATTTCGCTGGTCGCACGGTCGGACATCGAAGGCCATATCCCCAACCGGCGCCAGGAGGCCGACAGCGACTTCGTTCCCGCCGCCATGCGCGGCGCGCTCTTCGGCGGCCTCGCCGGCCTGCTTGCCGGCGCGATCGCAGTGATCGCGTTTCCGTCGGTGGGCATGAGCTGGGCCGGCGCGGGCCTGGTGGCCTTGGCCGGTGTGCTGGTTGGCGCGTTCGCGTCCGCTCTGGTCGGCTCTTCGCTACCCGACCCGGTCCGCCAGAAATTCGAAGGCGAGATCAAGGCGGGGCGCATCCTCGTCCTGGTCGATGGTGCGGCGGAAATCCTGCCGGCGGTGGAAACCGCGGTGACACGCGCCGGCGCGTTATCGCTGCCTTTCGAGACTCCGACCGCGCTCATCCGCTGAGGGGTCACGGACAGGTATTGGGGGCGCCTGCTCGGCGCCCTTGTTGTGTCACGAATGCCGCTGATGCCGCCTGCTTCGCGCGGCGCCTCACGGCATGGCACGGCCTGCAGCCAGTGGCGCGCCGGGGCCGAGGGCGCGGCGATAACTCGCGTGCAGGGCCTGGACCTTGGCGATGTAGTCCCGGGTCTCGCGGTACGGCGGCACGCCACCGAAGCGCGTTACCGCGCCAATGCCGGCGTTGTACGCCGCCGTGGCGAGAGTGAAGTCGCCCTGGTAGCGACGCAGCAAGGCATGCAGGTGCCGCGCGCCGGCATCGATCGACTGCACCGGCGAATACACATCGGTCACGCCGTATTCGCGCGCGGTGTCCGGCATCAGCTGCATCACGCCCTGCGCGCCCTTGGGCGACACGGCCCTGGCATCGAAGCCGCTCTCGGCATGCGCGATCGCGCGCAACCAGGCATCGTCGATGCCGTGCTCCTTCGCGGCCGCGCGGAACTGGTTCGGGTAGCGATCGAGCTGCGGCTTGCCGATGGCGCCCAGACCCGCATGCGCGGGCTCGCCCGGGGGCGTGGCGACGGTGAACGCCAGCACCGGCGTCGAACCCGGCAGCCGGCGCGTGCTGTAGACGGTGCGGCCATCCTGCTCGCGCTCGTACAGCGTGCCGCTGACGACGCCCAGCGAGCCCCACAGGTTCGGCAACTTCACGGCGTCATCGGCGAATTGCCTGGCGGCGCAACGCGAACCCGGCTCCGGCGCCGTCGCAAGGCTGACGGTGCCGTCGCGAACACAGCGATACACAGTCCGTGCCTGCACCGGCGCAGCACTCAATGCCAGTGTCAGCAATATCCCCAGGCAGGCCGTGGTGCGGCGCGTGGTCATTCACACAGTCTAGGGCCGTCCCGCGTTAGCGCCATGTGCGGATGGTTTACCCGGCGCTCGCTTGAGGCGCGCAAGAGCGCCTCGCGACAAAAAAAACGCGGCCTGGGGACTTCAGGCGCTGGCCATGAACGCCTCGATCTCGTCGGCACTGCGCGCAAGGCCGCGAGTCAGCACCTCGTGCCCTGCGGCGGTCACCAGCACGTCGTCCTCGGTGCGGATGCCGATGCCACGCCATTTCGCGGCGACGGTGGTGTCGTCGGGGGCGATGTACAGGCCGGGCTCGATGGTGAAGACCATGCCCGGTTCGAGCAGGCGCGATTCGCCATCGATGCGGTATTCACCGACATCGTGGACATCGAGGCCAAGCCAGTGCCCCGTCTTGTGCCGATAGAAGCGGCGATAGAGGCCGTCGGCGATGTTCTTTTCCAGCTTGCCCTTGAGCAGGCCCAGTTGGAGCAGGCCCTCGGTCAAGGTGGCGACCGCGGCGACGTGACCGGCTTCATAAGGCACGCCGGGCCGCGCCTGCGCCAGCGCGGCGGCCTGCGCGGCGTCGACGAGGTCGTGCAATGCGCGCTGCTCCCTGGTGAAGCGGCCGCTCACCGGAAACGTGCGGGTGATGTCGGCGGCGTAGCCGCGGTATTCGGCGCCGGCATCGATCAGCACCAGATCGCCCTCGCTCATCGGCGCATTGTTGGCCCGGTAATGCAGCACGCACGCGTTGCTGCCCGCGCCGACGATGCTGCCGTACGCGGACTCGGCATCGTGCTGGCGGAAGACGCGTTCGATCTCGGCCTGCAGTTCGTATTCGCGCATGCCACCGCGCACCGCGCGCATCGCCGCCTGGTGCGCAAGCACGCTGATGTCCGCGGCACGCTGCATGAGCTTGAGTTCGTCGCGATCCTTGAACAGCCGCATTTCGTCGAGCAGGTGGCCCAGCTCCAGGAATTCGTGCGGCGGCTGCGCGCCGTGCCGCACTTCCGCACGCACGCGGTTGAGCCAGCCGATCAGCTTCAGGTCGAACTCCTGGTCGCGACCGAAGTGGTAGTACACCCGCGTGCGCCCTTCGAGCAGCCCCGGAAGGATGTCGTCGAGGTCGCCGATCGGATAGGCGTCGTCCATGCCGAAGGTTTCCACCGCACCTTCCGGGCCAACACGCGGGCCGTCCCAGGCTTCGCGTTCCGCGTCGCGCTCGCGGCAGAACAGCAGCGTTTCACCGTGCTTGCGGCCCGGCACCAGCACCAGTACCGCGTCGGGTTCGGCGAACCCGGTCAGGTACCAGAAGTCCGAATCCTGGCGATACGGGTAATGGGTATCGCGGCTGCGCACCATTTCCTTCGCCGCGGGCAGGATCAGGATCGCCTGGTCGCCCGCCATGCGCATGAGTTGCTTGCGGCGACGGGTATGGCTACGTGCGGGGGTGCTGAGCGGTCTGGTCATTCGCAGGCAACTGATGCTGGACGGCCGCCCCTATGGAGCGGTGCGCGCGGACGGGACGTCAATTGAACCGTTGGCGGTGCTGGGCGGCCAGCACGCAATCGCCGTGCAGCAGCAGTGCGGCGACGCGGACGAATTCCTCCAGCTCCACCAGCGCTTCCTCGTCCTCTTCGTCGCCATCGTCCTGCGGCTGCGCCGCGGCGAGTTTGGCGATATCGGCCAGCGCTTCGCGGCTGTCCTCGGACAACGATGGCGCCGCGCCCGCGGCGAGGCCGAAGCCGCCGAGGAAGCCGCGGCACCAGTCGAACAAGGCTCCACTGCGCTCGGACAACGAAGCGTCGGCGTCCGGCAGCAGCAGCTCGAATTCGAAGCTGCGATCGGCCAGTTGTGCCGCGCTGGCCAGGCGCATGTCGTCCAGCGCGCTGCCTTCTGCGACCGCCGGCAATTGGGGATCGGCCATGACCTTCGCCAGCCACTCCCGATTGGACGCCCCCCCGCCAGCGAGCCAGCCACAAAGGCCGCCATGCAGCTCCCATGAGGTGACGGACAGGGCCAGGGCGCGGATTTCGGCGTCGAGGGCGGCGGCGGCGGGCAGGTCGGGTGCGGACACGATGTCGAGGCGTTGGGGGGATACCGGAGTTTAGCGGCAGACGCGTGGCTGGCGGCAGGCGCGGGGTGGCTTACACTGCCGCATACGCTCAACGGTCGGGGTCCGTGCGTAACTTTCCGTCCTACACCGCTTGCCTGATGGCATTGATTGCAGGCCTGCTCGGCGCGGGCATTGCGCGCGATGCCGGGGCGCTCACGCGCGAGTATTACTTCGAGCGCATTGGCAGCGCCCGCGGCCTGGGTCAGAACACCGTCAACGCCCTGGCGCAGGACGCGCAGGGCTTCGTCTGGGTCGCCACCCAGGGCGGCCTGCACCGCTACGACGGCCAGCGCTACGTCCAGTACCGGCATGACCCGCGCGATCCTGCGAGCCTCCCAGACAGCTATGTCACCGCGCTGGCGATCGATGCCGGCAAATCGTTGTGGGTGGGCTCGTACTCCCAGTACGTCTCCCGGCTCGACCTGACTTCCGGCAAGATCCAGCGGTTCGAGGTGTCGGGGGATGAACAGGCCCAGCGGCACGTGGCCGCGCTGCTGCCGCACGCCGGCAAAGTGTGGGTCGGCACCTTCGCCGGCCTGGAAAGACTGGATCCCGCGACGGGCACTCGCGACCGCGTGATCACGCTGGACCCCAGGGCGCTGCGCAGGTCGCCGCGACAGGCCCTGGTGGCCGGACGCGAAGGCGAGGTCTGGTACGGCACGCAGACCGGCCTGTACCGGATTGGCGCACGTGGCGGCGTAGAACGGATGCGGCCGGCGCTGTCGGTGCGCGCCCTCGCCTACGACCATCGCGGCCAGTTGTGGATCGGCGCGACCCAGGGGCTGTACCGGCTGGCATCGGACGGCCGCTCGTTGCTGCGCGTATGGCCTGCCGAAGGCGCGCCGGAAATCGAGGTGGCCGCGATAGTGGAGGCGCCCGACCATCGGCTGTGGCTGTCGCTGTCTGCACAGGGCGTGCTGCGCTTCGATCCCGCCACGGGTCGCAGCCTGCAATTGCGCGAGCAGTCCGGTGTCACCTCGGGCCTGGCGGAAGACAGCTTCAATGCGCTGATGATCGACCGCGGCGGCATGCTTTGGCTGGGCGGGCAGTTCCGCGGCGTCACCGTGGCCGATCCACGCGGGACGCGATTCAACTACGTACTCGACCTCGAGACCGGCCCCGGCCACAACGCGGCGACCGACGACAGCGTCCGCACCGTTGCCCAGGACACGAGCGGTGCCCTGTGGATCGGAACCGACAACGCGCGGCTGCTCCGCTACGACATTGTCGGCGACCGCTTCGAGGACTACACGCCGCGCCTCCCGCTACCCACCCTGCCGGTGGCGCCACGCGTCATGGCCATGGTCCGCGACCGCGACGGGAGCCTCTGGGCGGCGACGGAACACGGCCTGATGCGGATCGATCCGCGGAGCGGCTCGATCGAGCAGGTACCGCTGGGAAGCTATACGAATGTCGCGATCCGCAGCCTGATGCTCGCGCGCAACGGCGCATTGTGGATGGGCACGGCGGATAGCGGCGCCCTGCGCTATTCGCCGGATGATGGCGAGGTGCTGCACTACGGCTATCGCGATGGCGACCGCCACCAGCTGTCGCATCCCGCCGTGCACGCCATGCTGGAAGACCGTCGCGGCCGCATCTGGCTGGGCACGGGCGACGGACTGGACCTGCTGGATCCCGCCACCGGCCAACTGCGCCACTACCGCCACGGCATCAACGCGCCGGGCAGCCTGCCGGGCAACCTGGTGCGCGCGCTGTTGCAGGCGACGGATGGGAGGATCTGGGTCGGCACGCATGCCGGGTTGAGCCGCGTGATCGAGGCCCCGGACGGCGGCATCGCCTTTGCGCACCCCCTTGCCGATGCCCTGCGCGATCGCCCCGTGCCGGTGGTGTTTTCGATCGCGGAAGCGCCGGCGGGGACGTTGTGGCTCGGCACCGACAACGGCATCACCCGCTTCGATACGGCGAACGACCATTACCGCACCTACGGCCTTGCCGACGGGCTGCAGGACCTGGAGTTCAACGGTGCCGCGGTGACGAGGCTGGGAGACGGGCGCCTGGCCTTCGGTGGCGTGCGCGGCCTGAACCTGTTCGATCCGCGCCGCGTGCCCGGCTCCGGTTACGTGCCTCCGCTGCGCCTGCTCTCCGCGCGCATCGGGGCGGAGGCGCCCCTCAACGACGGCGTCCTGTGGCAACCACGATCGCTATCGATACCGGACGGCGCCGAGCTCCTGCGACTGCGCGTGGGCGCGCTTGATTACGCGCCGTCCGCCGACATCCAGTACCGCTACCGCCTCGATGGCTTCGATCCTGGCTGGATAGACAACGGCCATCAGCAGGACATCACCTACACAAAACTGCCGGCGGGCGAGTACGTCCTGCGCGTACAGGCCACCAATCGCGACGGGGCGTGGAATTCGCAGGAGCTGAGCGTCCCGATCCGAGTCATGCCGCCGTGGTGGCGGCACCCGCGGGTGGTCGCGACCGGCGCGCTTGCGTTGCTGGCACTGGCGCTGGCGATGGCGTGGCGCCACCACCAGCAGGTGCGGCGCGAACGCGGCCTGTTCGAAGCCATCCGCGAACGCGAGCAGCGTCTCAAGCTCGCGTTGTGGGGCTCGGGCGAGATCTTCTGGGATTACGACCTGCGCCGCGGCGAGATGCACGCCATGCGCATCGACGAGCATGTCATCGTGGATGCCGACAAGGCCGTCCAGATGGAAATCGTCGACCAGCACGAGGTCCACCCAGACGACCTGCCGCGCCTGCGCGACCTCCTGCGCCAGCACGTGCGCGGTGAAAGCCCGCTATTGCTGTCCGAGCACCGCGTGCGAATGCCGGACGGCTACTGGGCGTGGATGCTTGCCCGCGGCCGCGTGGTCGACCGCGATGCCAGCGGCCGCGCATTGCGCATCGCCGGCACCGCCCGGGATGTCACCACGACCCGCAATGCCGAGCGCGAGCGTCGCATCGCGAGCGAGGTACTGCGCAGCATGGGCGAGGCCGTATGCGTGTTCGATCGCGACTTCGCCTTCGTTTCGGTCAACCCCGCCTTTACGCGCATGACCGGTTATAGCGATGTCGAAGTTCTCGGTCGCGATACCAGCCTGCTCAACAGTACACAGCATGATCCGGAGTTCTATCGGCAGATGCGCTTCCGCCTGGAGCGCGACGGCCGCTGGTCCGGCGAGCTGTGGCAACAGCGCAAGGACGGCCAGGAATTCCTTTGCTCGGTGCAGGCCAGCGTGGTCCTGGACGCCACCGGCCAGCGCAGCCATTACGTGGGCGTACTCGGCGACATCACGGACCAGAAGCGCGCAGAGCAGGAGCTTCGCTACCTCGCCAACTACGACACCCTGACCAGCCTGCCCAACCGCACGCTGCTGTCGGAACGGCTGTCGCGCGCCATCGTGCGTGCGCGGAGGCAGGGCAAGCGCATCGCCGTCCTGTTCCTCGACCTCGACCGCTTCAAGGACATCAACGACTCGCTCGGCCATGCCGCCGGCGATCGCATCCTGCGCGCGGCCGCCGCGCGCCTGCAGAACACGGTGGGCCCGCAGCACACCGTGGCGCGCCTGGGCGGCGATGAATTCACTGTCGTCCTGGAGGACGTCGATATCGTCGAGCAGGCGGAACAGGTCGCGCGCATGATCATCGATGCCTTCGGCCAACCGCTGGACATCGACGACCGCCACGACGTATCGATCTCGCCCTCGATCGGCATCAGCCTGTACCCCGACCACGCCCAGATTCCCACCGACCTGCTCAAGCACGCCGACACCGCGATGTACCAGGCGAAGGCTGCCGGCCGTCGTACGTTCATGCGCTACACCGACGCGATGGACGTGGAGATCCGCCAGCGCGCCACCATTTCGGCGGCGTTGCGCAAGGTGCTGGATCGCAACGAACTGCGCCTGGTGTTCCAACCCAAGCTGTCGTTGACACACATGCGCATCACCGGCGTGGAGGCCCTGCTGCGCTGGCACAGCCCCGAATACGGAGACATTCCGCCCGACCGCTTCATCCCGCTGGCGGAGGAAAGCGGGCTCATCCTGGAAATCGGCGAATGGGCCATGCAGGAGGCCTGTTCCACCCTGCAGCGGTGGCGCGAACAGGGACTGCAAGACGTCTCGATGGCCGTGAACGTTTCCGCGCTCCAGCTCGCGCGCGGTCACCTGGCGGACGTCGTGGCGCGCGCACTCTCGGGGCGCGGCATCCCACCGGATCGCCTGCAAGTCGAATTGACCGAGACCGTGATCATGGCGAATGCGGGACAGAACGCCACGATGCTGCAGGCGATTCGCGATCTCGGGGTCGGGCTGGCGATCGACGATTTCGGCACCGGCTACTCGTCGCTCTCCTACCTCAAGCGCCTGCCCCTCACCACCCTCAAGATCGACAAGGAGTTCATCGGCGATCTGACCCACGATGCCGACGACGAAGCCATCACCGGTGCGGTGATCGCAATGGCGCATTCGCTCGGGCTGACCGTGGTTGCCGAGGGCGTGGAGACCGAAGCCCAGGTCAAGTTCCTGCACGACCACGGCTGTGACGAAATCCAGGGCTACTGGCTGGCACGCCCGCTGCACGCGGACGAATGCCTGGCCTTCCTGCACAGCTGGGCGACCGCCACCGTCGAAACCGACTGCCAGGCGGTGCCGGGCTAACCGGCAACGTCCTTGACCCGCCCCCGGCCGCTCCCCATCATCCGCCCATGGACCGCGCCCAACTGATCGCCGAACTGCAGAACCTGTCTGCCCGCCTCGATGAGCTGGGTGCGCAGGCGCGCCGTCTCAGCGACGAAAACCGCAGCCTGCGCATGCAGCAGGAGCAACTGGCCAACGAGCGATCCACGCTGTTGGCCAAGAACGAGCAGGCGCGTACCCGGGTCGAGGCGATGATCGCGCGGCTCAAATCGCTGGAGCAGCACACGTGAGCTCGAAGGCCAGCGAACCGGTCAGCATCCGCCTGCTCGATCGCGAATACACCATCGGCTGCGAGCCCGACGAACGCGACAGCCTGATGGCCGCCGCGAAGCTGCTCGACAACAAGATGCGCGAGATCCGCGGCAACAACCGCATGGCCGCGCTCGATCGCGTTGCCGTGCTGGCTGCATTGAATCTCGCGCACGAGCTGCAACAACTGCGCAGCGAAGGCGATGGCCGCGATCGCGAGCTCGTTCGCACGCTCGACGACCTGCACCGCAAGCTGGACGGTTTGTTCGACGTCACGCCACGCTGACATGCGAGTCAGGCGTCATTCCGACTTTGTCCGAATCGCAACAACCACCGCGCCGACGAGCGGACTAGCCACCCGAGGTTGCCGCGCTATAATTCGCGCACGTCCTCTGCTGTGCGCGACAGCCTGCGCAAACATTCGCCTTGTCCCTTAATGACGACCACGGGGGCGCAGCGGAAGCCTGGAGTGCATGTCCGCCTTGCAGCGGAAAGCCCGAAGGCATCCAAGCGTTCCCACTTGAACCCCGGGTTCAAGGTCGTTTCCGCAGGCATCGCACACCGGTGGAGGACTTTTCCCTTTCTGCGCGGCGCTTCGGCGCCGCGTTGTCGTATTCGACATCCGTCCTTGCGCGCACGCACTTCCCGGATGAGCGCGTCACCCGATGGTTCATCGCATGAATGATGACACTCGCGTAGCCCAGCGCCGCCAGCTTCGAACGGATCTGCGGGCGCGTCGTCGCGCATTGCCCGCGGCACATCGCATCACCGCCGCCGAAGCTCTCGCCGGGCACCTGCTCGCATTGCCGTTCGCACCGCGTTCGGGCTACGTGGCCGGTTACTGGGCCGTGGACAGCGAGATCGCGCTGCACAGCTGGCAGCTGCGCCTGCCGCCGGAATGCGTTTACTGCCTGCCCGTGCTATGCGATGACCAGCGCCTGCGCTTTGCGCCATGGCGGCCCGGCGACGCGCTGGTCAGCAACCGGCATGGCATTCCCGAGCCGGACGTGTCGGCGTCGTCACTGCTGGACTCGGAATCCCTGTCGCTGGTGGTCCTGCCGCTCGTGGGTTTCGACGAACATGGCAACCGGCTTGGCATGGGCGGCGGCTGGTACGATCGCAGCTTCGCGTTCCGTCACGAACACAGCGCCCCACCCCATCTCGTCGGCGCCGCGTTTGCATTGCAGCAGGTCCCGCCGTTGGCCGCAGAGCCTTGGGACGTGCGCCTGGATGCGGTATGTACCGAAGCCGGGCATTTCGATTTCACGTCCTCCGTCGCCTGACGTCCGCACGAGCAACCGCATGACCGCACGCCGCCGCTATTGGCTGATGAAGTCCGAACCCGATGCGTTCTCGATCGATGACCTTCAGCGCATCGGTACGGAGCCGTGGACGGGCGTCCGCAACTACCAGGCACGCAACAACATGCGCGCGATGCAGGTGGGGGACGGCGTGCTCTTCTACCATTCCAGCTGCGACCTGCCCGGCATTGTCGGTGTTGCGACGGTGGCGACGCCTCCCTACCCCGACCCGACCCAGTTCGACAGCAAGTCCGACTATTACGATGCCAAGGCAACGCGGGAGCAGCCGCGCTGGGAGCTCGTCGACGTCACCTTCGAGCGGAAGCTCACGCGCACCATCGCGCTGGAAGAAATCCGCCAGCACGCAGACGAGCTTGGCGAAGGCTTCGCGCTCACGCAGCGCGGCTCGCGCCTGTCGGTCCTGCCCGTTACCGCCTCGCAATGGAAACTTCTTCTTTCCCTGGAATGATCACGTGACTGAAGCCAAGCGCCTGGCCGGCGAACGGGCCATCGACTACGTCGAAGACGGAATGATTGTCGGCGTCGGCACCGGTTCGACCGTTGCCTTCTTCATCGATGCACTGGCCCGTATCAAGGACCGCATCCGCGGCACGGTGTCCAGTTCGGAACAGAGCACCCGGCGCCTGCAGATGCATGGCATCGAGGTGCTTGACCTCAACAGCACCGGGCCATTGTCCCTGTATGTCGATGGCGCCGACGAATGCGACCCGCACAAGCGCCTCATCAAGGGCGGCGGCGCCGCCCTCACGCGCGAGAAGATCATTGCCGAAGCGAGCGACAAGTTTGTCTGCATCATCGATCCGGCCAAACGCGTGGATGTCCTGGGCCGCTTCCCGCTCCCGATCGAGGTGGTTCCCATGGCGCGCAGCCTGGTCGCGCGCCAGATCGTGGCCAGGACCGGTGGCCAGCCGGTATGGCGTGATGGCGTGGTGACCGACAACGGCAACGTGATCCTGGATGTGCACAATCTTTCCATCACTGATCCGGTCGCCTTGGAAATGGCGCTCAACCAGATTCCAGGCGTGGTGTCGGTCGGCCTGTTTGCACGGCGCCCCGCGGATGTGGTGATCGTCGGTGGTGAGCCGCCCCTGGTCTTCTGACCGGTCCCATGTCCGCATCTTCGTCACCCGATCCGATATCTGGCCGCCTGCGTGACGCCGGCTTCGAGTTCGCAGAAGCCTCATGGATGCGGGAGCGACTGCAGCAGGCCGGCGGCTTGCCGGACTGGGAAATGTTCGCCGCGAGCTGGGATGCATTGGAACCCGATGCCTACCTGGCACGGGTCGGCCGCCATCGCCGTAGGCGCTACGCTGTCTATTCGGCTGATCAGGCGGGCCCGATTGTCAGGGAATCGCACCAGCCCCATTACCAGTCGAGCAACTACAACAGCCTTCAGGGCGATATCGAACGCTGGTTCGCTCCGATCGCGGACGAGGTCGGCGATTGCTTCTCCCTGCAGACCGTCCTCAAGTTCAGCCGCGACCTGTTCACGAAGCTTGCGCCGGACACACGCCACTGGCACATCGAAGTCCACCAGTTCCGCATCGAAGCGAAACCTGGCGAGCCCGGTGAACCCACGCCCGAGGGTGTGCATCGCGATGGCGTCGATTACGTCCTGGTCCTGCTGGTCGATCGCCAGAACATAGCCAGCGGCACAACCACGATTCACGCCGCCGACGGCACGCTGCTCGGCAGCTTCACCCTGACCCATGCATTGGATGCTGCACTTGTCGACGATGCGCGCGTCTTCCATGGCGTCACGCCGGTCACACCACTCGACCCCGCCTTGCCCTCGCATCGCGACGTGCTGGTAGTCACCCTGCGCCGCAACGGCTGAGCGAGCTCCGCGACCCTGATACGCAAAGCCGGCGAAGCCCGGCCATCGCCTTGCCGCGAGCGATGTCCGGCTCGTGGCGGGCTTGAGCGCTTTCGGTTATTTCAAGCGCAGGGTTGCCTGCGGCGATCGCCGCGTCGGGGTGTCTGCCCGGGGTACTTACTGCGGTTAGTAAGTCAGACTTTCCATCCGGCGACGGCCAGGGGTGGCCTCTCGGTTTTCCCACGCACAAAGAAGAAGCCCCGGTCTTTTGGACCGGGGCTTCGGATAAATGCTCAGCAATGAC